>CAYOMD010000003.1:0-143517 GCA_964404985.1 uncultured Sphingomonadaceae bacterium | reverse complement strand
GGACGCGTGCTGCAGATGCCCTACGGTCAGGTCGACGGCTTTTCCAAACTGATCCCGAACAACCCGGCCAATCCGGTCACGCTGAGCCAGGCACTGGAGCAGACGCCGGAACTGGCCGCCAAGCGTACAGAGGACGAGCAGTCCGAACGGCTGTTCGATATCGCCCTGAAACTGGAGGGGCTGTACCGTCACGCCTCGACCCATGCGGCCGGTGTGGTGATCGGCGATCGCCCGCTCGAGCAACTGGTGCCGCTCTATCGAGACCCCCGGTCGGACATGGCGGTGACCCAGTTCGACATGAAATATGTGGAATATGCCGGGCTGGTGAAGTTCGACTTCCTCGGCCTCAAGACCTTGTCCGTCCTGCAGCGCGCGGTTGACCTGCTGGCGCAGCGCGGGGTGGTGGTTGATTTGCCCGGCCTGCCGCTGGACGATCCGGCGACCTTCCAGTTGCTGGCCCGCGGCGAGACGGTCGGTGTGTTCCAGCTTGAAAGCGAGGGTATGCGCCGCACGCTGTCGCTGGTGAAGCCGGACAAGTTCGAGGACATCATCGCGCTGGTCGCGCTCTACCGGCCGGGGCCGATGGACAACATCCCGGCCTTCGCGCAGCGCAAACATGGGCGCGAGGCACCCGACTATCTGCACCCACTTCTCGAGCCGGTGCTCGCCGAGACCTATGGGGTCATCATCTACCAGGAACAGGTGATGCAGATCGCCCAGATTCTGGCGGGCTACAGCCTGGGTGAAGCGGACCTGCTGCGGCGCGCCATGGGCAAGAAGAAGAAGGAAGAGATGGATGCCCAGAAGTCCCGCTTCCTGGAAGGGGCGGCCCGCAACGACATCCCGGCAGAGCGGGCCGGGTTCATCTTCGATCTGGTGGAGAAGTTCGCTGGCTATGGCTTCAACAAGAGCCATGCGGCGGCTTACGCGC
Source organism: uncultured Sphingomonadaceae bacterium (assembly GCA_964404985.1). Classification (GTDB taxonomy): domain Bacteria; phylum Pseudomonadota; class Alphaproteobacteria; order Sphingomonadales; family Sphingomonadaceae; genus Hankyongella. Next base: position 142,586 of record CAYOMD010000003.1, on the reverse strand, counting down.
TGGTCTCCTACCATACCGCATGGATGAAGGCGAATTACCCGGTTGAGTTCTATGCGGCGTCCATGGCGTTCGACATCAGCCAGACCGACAAGCTGGCGGTGTTTGTCGATGACATGAAGCGGCTGAATGTGCCGATGCTGCCACCGGACGTGAACTGCTCTGGCGCGGATTTCACCATCGAGCAAACGGGCCATGCCCTGGCCGTGCGCTATGCACTCGGGGCGCTGAAGGGCGTCGGCGAAAAAGCGATGCAGGCGATGGTTGATGCGCGCGATGCCGGCGGGGTCTTCAAGGACCTCAGCGACTTTGCCGAGCGGGTCGACCCCAGAAGCCTCAACCGCAAGCAGATGGAAAGTCTGGTGCTAAGCGGCGCTTTCGATGGATTGTGCGCTAACCGTGCGGCCCTGTTTGAGGCCATCGACAAGCTGCTGGCCTATGCGAGCGCCGCGCATGAAGAGCGCACCAGCGCGCAGGTCAGCCTGTTCGGCGGTGGCGGTGGCTCCAGCCTGCCGACGTTCGCCGTGCCGGAGGTCAAGCCCTGGTCGCTCACCATCCAGATGGAGCGGGAGCGGGAGGCATACGGCTTCTTCCTATCGGCGCACCCGCTGGATGCCTTCGCGCATGTGCTGGCGGCGCAGAACGTCCTGACCTTTGCCCGCGCCATGGAGATGAGCCCGCCTGTCTCCGGCAACCGCCTGCCGGCGACTCTGGCGGCGCAGGTGGGGGAAGTCCGCTGGCGGACCTCGGCCAAGGGCAATCGCTACCTGACCGCGGACCTCTCCGACCAGTCGGGCCAGTTCCAGGCCAGCGCCTTCGATACCGACGCGCAGGGCGATCTGGAGCGCGCAGCGCGCGATGGCAGCGCCGTGCTGCTGCGCTGCGAACTGTTCTGGTCCAGCCCCGGAGAAGCGCCCCGAGCGACCGTGCGCGCGGCCATTCCTCTGGATACCCTGGCGGACCATGTGGCGGCCTCCTTGCGCCTTGTCATCGACAATCAGGCTGCTCTGCCGCTGCTGGCGCAGACACTGCAGGAGCTGAAAGGCGGGGCAGGCCAGGTGCAGCTCCATCTGCAACTGGCGCGGCAGATGGTCGAGATCCGACTGCCGGGCAAGTTCCGGGTTGACCCCGGGCTTCGGCAGCGGCTGGCGGGCACACCGGGGGTGATTGCCGCCGAACTCAGCTGGGCCAGCTGATGTATTACCAAGCCACCGCAGGGGAGGAGCTCAATGGCCCTCCTTTGCAGCGTGACGTGCAGGCGGATGTCGTCGTCATCGGCGGTGGGTTGACCGGTATTTCCGCCGCCTACCATCTGGCGCGGGCCGGATGTACTGTTGTCGTGCTGGAGGCCGAAACATTGGGTGCCGGGGCCTCCGGGCGCAATGGTGGCCAGTTGATCCCCGGCTTCCGGCTGGACTGGCAAGCGCAGGCCCGCCGTCATGGACTGGCCGGAGCACAGGCGCTCTATCGGCTGGGGCTTGAGGCGCGCGATCTGGTGTGGTCGCTGGCCGACGACTGCGACCTGACGCCGGGGCACCTCCATGCCTGCGTGACTCCGCGGGATTTTGCAGCCACATCGGCAGAGGTCGCCTTTATTCGCGACAGGCTTGGCTTCGATCACCTGGACCTGGTCGCGCGGGATGCCCTCCCGCAGCACGTGACAGGCGGCGGCTATGCCGGGGCTGTCTATGACCGGCTGGGTGGCCATTTCCACCCGCTCAAGTTTCTGCGCTCTCTGGCCCGCAAGGCGCAGGCCGCTGGTGCCTTCCTCCATGAAGGCAGCCGGGTGCTGGCGCTGGAACAGGCCGGGCCAAGCGTGGTGGCGCGAACGACGGCAGGCACGGTGCGGGCGAAGGCTGGCCTGCTGGCGTGTGACGCCCTGATCGGAGCGTTGTCGCCGCATCTGGCCGGTGCGATCATGCCGGTTGCCAGCTACTGCATTGCAACCGAGCCACTGCCGTTTGAGCTTGCTGATACCCTGCTGCCCGGCCGGGCGGCGGTGGCCGACAGCCGGTTTGCGCTCGACTATTACCGGCTCTCTGCGGACAACCGGCTGCTGTTCTCCGGCGGGGAGACCTATACGCAGGTGCCGCGCCGGGATGTGGCAGCGTTCGTGCGGCCGCACATGCTGGGGGTGTTTCCGGCGCTGGATCAGGCCCGGATTGACTATGCCTGGTCCGGGCTGGTCGGCATTACGCGCAACCGCCTGCCGCAGGTAGGACACATCAGGGGGCCAGGCAGCGCACCCCTGTATTTTGCCCATGGCTATTCCGGACAAGGCTGCCTGCTGGCCCCGTATTACGGCAAGGGTATCGCCGACCATCTGTGCGGGGACAGCCGTGTGTACGACCAGCTCGCGGCGCTGCCGGCCCCGCGCTGGCCGGGCGGCAGGATGCTGCGGGGGCCGCTCTACACGGCGGGGATGCTCTACTATGCCCTGCGCGACCGACTGGAACGGTGAAGACGGGAGGCGAACAATGTCCGAGATGATTTTATACGGGGAACCTGGCTGGGGCTCGATGTTGGTGGAGGCGCAGCTTGACTGGTATGGATTGCCCTACCGCTACGAAAGCGTCGGCAACCTGTTCGCCTCCGCCGAGGCGCGGGTGGCACTGGCTCGGGTCAACCCGGTGGCGCAGGTACCGACGCTGGTGCTGACGGATGGGCAGGTGATGACCGAAAGCGCCGCAATCACGCTCTATCTTGCCGACCTGACGCGCGATGACAGCCTGGTGCCGGGACCAGATGCGCCGCAGCGTGCCGCGTTTCTGCGCTGGATGGTGTTCATCGTTGCCAACATTTACCCGACTTTCACCTACGGCGACGACCCTTCGCGCTTTGTGGCACTGGAAGCGGCACGCACAGGTTTCCGTTCTGCCACAGATACTTACGCCGAACGATTGTACACCCTGCTTGATGCAGCAGCCGGCACGCCGTGGTTTTTGGGCGAACGCTTCAGTGCCCTGGACATCTACATAGCCGGCATGACCCACTGGAGACCACGCCGGCCATGGTTCGCCGCGCACTGCCCCAGGCTTGCAGCTATCGCCGGTGCCGCGGATGCCTTGCCACGGCTCGCGTCCTGCTGGAAGCGCAACGCCGAGATTGCCCAATCTAGCTGAGTCCTAGACTGCTACGGTGTTAAAGACTCTCCATTTGCATGCAGGAGGAGAGCAGGCGAGGTGGCAAGAAGGTTGCCGCAGCTACCCCCCAAGGGTTTGGTTTTTTTCCAAGACTTCCGCTCTCGCCATGCTAGGCTGTGCATGAAGGAGAGCCGCCATGGCCATCGTCGGCGAATTGGAAGACTGGATCAACACCCACGGCGTCGGTGAAATCGAGTGCATGGTGCCGGACATGAACGGCATCCTGCGCGGCAAGGTGGTCCCGGCGGCCAAGTTTCTCAAAGGCGTGCGGGAGAAGACCCTGCGCATCGCCTCCAGCATCTTCGTCGTCACCGTGACCGGGGATTATCCCGACGACGAGTCCGTGGCACCCTATACTGACCCTGATGTGATCCTGGTGCCGGACCCGACCACCATCCGCATGGCAAGCGGCTACAAGACCCCGACGGCGTTCGTGATCATGGACCCCCTGACCTCTGACGAGGAGCCGCTGTCGATCGCGCCGCGCAACGTGCTGCGCCGGGTGCTGAAGCTCTACGCGGACAAGGGCTGGAAGCCGGTCGTGGCACCAGAGCTGGAGTTCTTCCTGACGGCGGTCAACCCGGACCCGGACCTGCCGCTGGTGCCGCCACTCGGCCGCTCGGGCCGCCCGGAGACCGGCAGCCAGCCCTACGGCCTGGAGGCTGTCAACGAATATGAAGCGTTAATCGAGGACATTTATGAATACAGTGAGCGCGCCAACCTCGATATCGACACCCTGATCCACGAGGCGGGTGCGGCGCAGCTCGAGGTGAACTTCCACCATGGCGATCCGCTGGAGCTGGCGGACCAGGTGACACTGTTCAAGCGCATCGTCCGGCAGGTGGCGCTCCAGCATGGCGTCTACGCGACCTTCATGGCCAAGCCGATGGAAAACCAGCCGGGCAGCGCCATGCACATCCACCAGTCTCTGGTCGATGCAACAACCGGCCAGAACATCTTCGCGACCAAGCAAGGCAAGGACAGCGCGATCTTCAAGGCCTATGTCGCCGGTCTGCAGCGGCTGCTGCCGCAGATGACGCCGCTGCTGGCCCCCAACGTCAACAGCTTCCGGCGCATGCGTCCGCAGTTCGATGCGCCGATCAACGTGCAATGGGGGGTGGACAATCGGTCCTGCGGCTTGCGGGTGCCGCATTCCAGCCCGCAGAACCGGCGGATCGAGAACCGCCTGCCGGGTGCCGACGCCAACGCCTATCTGGCCTTCGCGACAACCCTGCTCTGCGGCTATATCGGCATTCTGGAGCGCATGCAGCCGCGCCCGCAGATCACCGGCAGTGCCTACCGGCTGGCACGCACACTCCCGCGCACGCTCTATGAGGCCGTGGACCGCCTGGGGCACTGCAAGCCCGCCAAGAAATATTTCGGTGATGACTTTGTGCGCGCGTTCATCGCCATCAAGCAGGCGGAGCTGGACGCTTATCAGGCAGTCATCAGCTCCTGGGAACGCGAGCACCTGCTACTGAAAGTCTGATCCTATGAAGTTTGCTGCTGTTTCTGAATGCGATTCCTTTCTTGCGGCACACCCTGAGGTACAGTTCGTCGATCTTGTGGTGACGCCGCTGAGTGGCGTGCCGCGTGGCAAGCGGTTGCGCCGGCATGAACTGCGCGCCGTCTACGAGCAGGGCCGGTTCCTGCCGCTTTCTCTCATGGTGACCGACATTACGGGCGCCGACACGGCCGAGACCGGCCTGGTGTGGGAGGCCGGTGACCCGGACTGCCTCGTGCGCCCGGTCCCCGGCACGTTGGTGCTGACACCCTGGCAGGGGCCGGACTCGGCGCAGGTGGTGTGCACCATGGTCGAACTGGATGGTGCACCGTGTGTGCTCGACCCCCGGCAGGTGCTGCAGGGGGTACTCGACCGTTTTGCCGCCGACGGGCTGACCCCGGTGCTGGCGTGCGAACTGGAATATTATCTGGTTGAGGCCGGATCGACCGACACCCCGAGGTTGCGCGCCTGTACCCGCACCGGCGAGCGCCAGACGCGCAATGAGGTCTATGGCCTGGCAGAGTTGCACGAGGTCGATGCGTTCCTGCGTGAGTTGTACGCGGTGTGCGATGTCCAGGGTTTGCCGCTTGAAGGGGCGATCTCGGAATATTCGCCCGGTCAGATCGAACTGACGCTTGCCCACAAGCCGGATGCTTTGCGCGCCGCCGACGACGCCGTGCTCTACAAGCGCGCCGCCAAAGGGGTCGCGTTGAACCACGGCATGGAGGCGACCTTCATGGCCAAGCCGTTTGCCGAGTGCGCCGGGTCCGGCCTCCATATCCATGTCAGCATCGAGGATCGGGAGGGTCGCAACATCTTCGCCGATGCCGACCCGACGGGCAGCCCGGCGCTGCATCATGCCATCGGCGGCCTGCGAGAGACGCTCGCCGACAGCATGGCGATCCTGGCTCCCAACGCCAACAGCTATCGCCGGTTCCGCGCCAACTCCTATGCGCCAACCAGCCCAAGTTGGGGTGTCAACAACCGGACTGTGGCGTTGCGCGTGCCGGCTGGCAGCCCGTCCAGCCGCCACCTGGAACACCGGGTCGCCGGCGCGGACGCCAACCCTTATCTGGCGGTGGCCGCGGTGCTGGCCGGCATTCACTATGGCTTGACTGCGCAATGCGACCCCGGCCCGCCGGTTGCCGACAACGGCTATGGAACTGCGACGCTGCCCACGGTCTGGGCGCAAGCACTGGACAGCTTTGCGGCATCAAGCCTGATGAGCGAGTATCTGGGGCAGCGCTTTTGCGAGATGTACGTCACCATGAAGCGGGCCGAGCATGAGCGCTACAGCGCGCTGGTACCCAGCCTCGATTATGCCTGGTACCTGCGCAATGCATGACGGGACAGAAATATCCATGACGCAAGAAAAGCGGATTGCGGCGCTGCGCAATTGACGTAATGTTTCAGGGAATGCGGGACAGGGAGACGGTTATGCAAGGGACTTTCTATCGCGGACTGACGCGCCGCCGGGCGCTGGCAGCGCTGGGTGTCGCCGGGATCGGTTTCTCCCTGAGCAGTTGCGGCAAGAGCGAGACAGCCCCGGCCAGCGGCTCTGCAGAGGAAAAGAAGCTCAATTTCTTCACCTGGGCCGACTACATCGGCGAGACGACGCTGGACGATTTCAAGGCGTCTACTGGCATCGAGGTCAAGATGGACCTGTTTGCCACCAACGACGACCTGTTCGCCAAGATGCGCGCCGGCAACCCCGGATACGACCTCATCGTGCCGTCCAACGAGTTCGTGACCCGCATGGTCGAGGCCAAGATGCTGATGCCGATCGACCAGAAGAAGATCCCCAACCTGGTCAATATCGGCCCGGAATGGCGGGACATCAGCTACGATCCCGGTCAGGCCCACTCGGTCCCTTATACCTGGCTGGTGATCGGGATCGGCTACCGCAAATCGAAGGTGAAGGCCGTTCCCGATAGCTGGAAATATATATACGACTCGGACGACTATGCCGGTCGCATCGCGATGCTGAGCGAGGCCTCGGATGTCTTCCGCCTTGGCTTCAAGTATCTCGGCAAGAGCGTGAACGACTTCTCGCCGGAACTGCTGAACCAGGTCGAGACGATGCTGATCAAGCAGAAGAAGAACATCAAGGCGTTCCACGACGACAACGGCCAGGATCTGCTGGTGAGTGGCGAGGTCGATCTGGTGGTCGAGTATAACGGCGATATCGCCCAGCGCATCCTGGAAGACCCGGATATCGATTTCGTGGTGCCCAAGGAAGGCAGCCTGCTGAACACCGATAACCTGTGCATCCCGCTCGGCGCGCCGCACCCGGACAATGCCCATGCCTTCATCAACTTCATTCTCGACGCCGAGAACGACAAGAAGATTACCGAGACGATCCAGTATCCGACGCCGAACCTGGCCGCCAAAGCCCTGATGGACGACAGCTACAAGAACAGCCCCGTCATCTATCCGTCGGCGGAGGTGCTGTCGCTGTGCGAGTATGGCCGGTTTGCCGGGGCGGATATCGCGCAAGCGTTCGAGGCGGCAATGACCAGGGTTCGCGCGGCCTAACCCCGCGTGCGCGACTGGCGACACAACACAGGTTTTTTCGCCAGTCTGGCCATCCCGCCGGTTGCCTGGCTGCTTGTGCTGTTTCTGCTGCCGCTGGGTGGGGTCTGGCTGCTGAGCTTCGGCGAGAACAGCGGCCTTGCCGAAGTCTCGATCACCGGCACCCTGGCGAATTATCAGCGCGCGCTGGAGCCGCTGTATCTCGAGATCATGCTGAAATCGCTCTGGATTGCCGGCGCGACGACGCTGATCTGCCTGATCGCGGGGTTTCCGGTCGCACTTGCCATTGTCTTTGCCCAGCCGCGCGCCAAGACCGTGCTGCTGCTGCTGGTCATGTTGCCGTTCTGGACTAACCTGCTGATCCGCACCTACGCGCTGATCGCCGTGCTGCGCACCAACGGGTTCCTGAACGGCGGCCTTGGCTGGGTGTGGGACGGCGTGAGTGCTGTGGTCGGCCTGCTGGGTTTGGGATCGCTGGCGCCTTTTCAGCCGCTGCAACTGCTCTACACCGATTTCGCCGTCGTGTTCGGGCTGGTCTATGTCCATTTGCCGTTCATGGTGCTGCCGCTCTATGCGGCGCTGGAGCGGATTGATCGCTCGCTGATCGAGGCCAGCCTGGACCTCGGGGCCGGGCATCTGCGCACCATGGTCCATGTTGTGTGGCCGCTGGCGCTGCCCGGAATCGTCTCCGGGGTGATTGTCACCATGGTGCCGGCGCTGGGGGCCTACCTGACCCCGGACCTGCTGGGCGGGCCCTCCAGCCAGTTGATCGCCAACGTGATCGAGCGGCAGTTCAAGCGCGCCAACGACTGGCCCTTCGGGGCCGCGCTCTCCTTCCTGCTGATGTATGCGACCTTCATTGCCTTGTTCGTGCGCAGCATTGTCGCCCGCGCGCACGGCCAGCGCGGCGGCGGTGCCCTGTGAAGCCGATGATCGAGCCTCTCGATTATCTCCGGCGCGGCTGGATGCGCCTGTGGCTGGGGCTGGTGTTCCTGTTCCTCTATGCTCCTCTGCTGGCGCTCGTGGCGTTCAGCTTCAATGACAGCAAGCGCAACATCGTCTGGAAGGGCTTCACCTTCAAATACTACCAGAAAGCCTGGGAAAACTCCGGCCTTGTGGAGGCATTCGCCAATTCCCTGGTGATTGCGCTGGTCGCGACCATCGTCAGCGTGGTGCTGGGGGCGATGGCCGCCTTGCTGCTCTGGCGGTTCCGCTTCCCGGCGCGGTCGGTCTTCAGCGGCCTGTTCGGGCTGCCGATCGTGGTGCCGGAGATCTGCATGGGCGTGGCAATGCTCACCTTCTTCGTGAAGATCGGCTGGCCGACGGATATGCCCTGGCCGCTCAACCTGGGGGCTGTGACCATCGCGCACATCTCCTTCTGCTTCCCGTTTGTCGCCATCGTGGTCGGGGCGCGGCTGCTGTCGTTCAATCCGGAGATGGAGGAGGCGGCGCGTGATCTCGGCGCCAGCGACTGGAACGTGCTGCGGGATATCCTGGTGCCGCACATGAAGCCGGCCCTGATCGCAGGCGGCTTGCTGGCGTTCACGCTCAGCCTGGATGATTTCGTCATCACCTTCTTTACATCGGGCCCGAACACGGTGACGTTTCCGGTCAAGGTTTACTCGATGGTGCGGTTCTCGCTGACCCCGGCGGTCAATGCCGCCTCCACCGTCCTCATGGCGATCACTATCCTGCTGACCATATTGGCGCTGCGGGCGCAACGTGGCCTGCAGGCCCCTGCACAGGCGCACTGATGACCCAGCCCATCATTCAGATCGAAAACATCACCAAACGCTTCGGGCCGGTTGTCGCGGTCGATAACGCCACGCTTGCCATCCAGCCCGGCGAGTTCTTCGCGCTGCTCGGCCCGTCCGGCTGCGGCAAGACCACCTTGCTGCGCATGATCGCCGGGTTCGAGGCACCGACGGAGGGGCGCATCCTCATCGACGGGCAGGACATGAGCCGGGTGCCGCCCAACAAGCGCCCGATCAACATGGTATTCCAGTCCTATGCCGTGTTCCCGCACCTGAGCGTGCTGGATAATGTGTCCTACGGCCTGAAGATGGCCGGCGTCGCCACGGCGGAACGACGGGACCGTGCCGAGCGGGCGCTCGAGCAGGTGAAGCTCGCAGGGTTCGGCGCGCGCAAGCCGGACCAGCTCTCCGGCGGCCAGCGGCAGCGGGTGGCGCTGGCGCGCGCGCTGGTCAACCAGCCCAAGGTGCTGCTGCTGGATGAGCCGCTGTCGGCCCTTGATGCCAAACTGCGCGAGGCCATGCGGTTCGAGCTCGCGCAATTGCAGGACGATGTCGGCATCACCTTCGTCATGGTCACCCATGATCAGGACGAAGCGCTGGCCATGGCCTGCCGGGCGGCCGTGATGAACCGCGGACTGCTGGCCCAGACCGGCACACCGTCAGACCTCTACGAGTTTCCGGCCAACCGGTTCGTCGCCGATTTCCTCGGCTCGGTGAACCTGTTCGAAGGCCGGCTTGTCATCGACGAGCCACACCGGGCAGTCGTCGAAAGTGCGCAGGCCGGCTGCCCGATCTATCTCGACCACGGCGTCACTGGTGCTGCCGGCGCGACTGTCTGGGCTGCTGTCCGCCCGGAGAAGATCGAACTGCACAAGCGCGCCGATGCCACGGCACCCACCATCGAGGACGTCCCGACCGGCTACAATGTGACGCCCGGCACCATCCGCACAGTCTCCTATCTGGGGAGCGAGTCGATCTATCTCGTCACGCTGGAGACCGGCCAAGAGGTACGCGTGACCCGGCCAAACCTCACCCGCTGGGACCAGGAGGACTTCACCTGGGATGAACCGGTCTGGCTCGCCTGGCACCACGAGTCGGTTATTGTGCTGCAGAATTGAGATGCGCCCGGTCCTTGGCATCATCGCCTGCAATCGCTCCTCCGGCCAGGAAATGGCCCAGCAGGTGCAGAACCGCTATATCGTCAACGCACTGAAATATGCCGATGTCGCGGGGCTGATCGTGCCGGCGCTACCCGACCTCATGGATGCCCGAGAGATCGCCCCGAGGCTGGACGGCATCCTGCTCACGGGCAGCCCGTCCAATGTCGCGCCGGGTCGCTACGGCGATCCCGATCCGGGTGATGGCCCGTTCGACGTGGACCGGGATGCCATGGTGCTGGCGCTGGTGGAGGCGATGACGGCGCACAGCCGGCCGGTGTTCGGCATCTGCCGGGGCTTCCAGGAGCTGAATGTCGCGTTCGGCGGCACCCTGCGGCGCGATCTGGGGCATGCGCACCACGCTGAGGAGAAGACGCTGCTTGGCCCGATGTTCGCCCATGGTCACCCGGTGGCGGTGACGCCGGGCGGGATGCTGGCGGCTATGCTCGACGTGACGGCGCTGTCGGTCAATTCCGTGCATTACCAGGGCATTGACCGGCTCGGCGCGGGGCTGGCCGTGGAGGCGCGCGCACCGGACGGACTGCCGGAGGCGTTCTCGACCCGGATCAACGGCGCGCCGGTGCTGGCTGTGCAATGGCATCCGGAATGGGATACGGATACCAACCCGCAGTCGCAGGCTTATTTCCGCGCGCTCGGGCGAGCCTTGCGCGGGGACCCGCTGAACGGGCAGAGTGAGCGTACATTCGAGGACCCCCGCCATGACAACACCCCGCCGCAATTATGATGTCGCCGAACTGCGCCGCCTGGACGTCGCGCACCACCTGCCTGCGCAGGCGGACTATCGCCTGATTGCCGAGATGGGCGGCAGCCGTATCATCACCCGTGCGCAGGGGTGTATCATCACCGACGGCGACGGGGTGGATATCCTCGACGGCATGGCCGGCCTGTGGTGTGTGAATGTGGGCTACGGGCGCGAGGAGATTGCCAAAGCTGCCTATAATCAGATGCTTGAGCTGCCTTATTATAACAGCTTCTTCAAGACTGCGAACCCGCCTGCGGTGGAACTGGCCGCGCGTGTCTCCGGGTTGCTCGACCACAAGCTTCCGCATATCTTCTTCAATTCGTCCGGCTCGGAGGCTAACGACACGGTGCTCCGGCTGGTGCGCCACTACTGGACGCTGAAGGGCGAGCCACAGCGCCAGACCTTCATTGCCCGCTGGAACGGCTACCACGGCTCGACCGTTGCCGGGGCCAGCCTCGGCGGCATGAAGGCGATGCATGCCCAGGGCGGCCTGCCGATCCCCGGCATCGAACATGTGATGCAGCCCTACTGGTTCGGGGAGGGGTTTGGCGAGGACCCGACGGCCTTTGGCCTGCGTGCCGCCCGGGCCATTGAGGAGCGGATCCTCGCGGTCGGGCCGGAGAATGTGGCCGCCGTGATTGCGGAGCCGGTGCAGGGCGCGGGCGGTGTGATCATCCCGCCGGAGAGCTATTGGCCGGAGGTGATGCGTATCGTGCGCCAGTATGGCGTGCTGCTAGTCGCAGACGAAGTGATCTGCGGCTTCGGTCGGCTCGGCCAGTGGTTCGGCCACCAGCACTATGGCTTCACACCCGATATCGTCTCCATGGCCAAGGGGATATCCAGCGGCTATCTGCCGATCTCCGCGACCGCAATCTCCGCCGAGATCATCGATGTGATGAAGACCCGCGGCTCGGATTTCGTGCATGGCTATACCTATTCCGGGCACCCGACCTGCGCGGCGGCGGCAATGGCCAACATCGATATCCTGGAGCGTGAAGGGCTGGTCGCGCGGACGCGCACCGAGACGGGACCCTATCTCGCGCAAGCGCTGAAGCGGCTGGAGGGGCATGAGCTGGTGGGGCAGGTCCGGTCAATCGGCCTGTTGGGTGCCGTTGAAATCGTCGCAGAGCCGGGCACAAACCGCCGGTTCTGCGGAAAAGAGGGCACAGCCGGCCCGATTGTCCGTGATTTGTGCATCGCCAACGGCCTGATGGTGCGCGGTATCCGCGACTCGATCGTCATGTGCCCGCCGCTGATCATCTCGACCGAACAGATCGACCGGATGATCGAGATCATCGGTGCAGCGCTCGATGCAGCACTGCCGAAGCTGCGGGCGCTGCCGCCAGCTGCGTGAACGGAAAAGGATAGACTGTGATGAAGAGCAGAGCCGAGACGTTTGCTGCCTTCAAGGCGCTCCATGTGCCGGGCGACCCGCTTCTGCTTGCCAACATCTGGGATGCCGGAAGTGCGAAGGCGGTGGCACGAACCGGGGCCAAGGCGCTGGCGACCGGAAGCTGGTCGGTGGCGGCTGCCCATGGCCTCAAGGATGGCGAGCAACTGCCGCGCGATCTGGCGCTGGCCAACCTTGCGCGCATTCTGGCGGTTGTCGATCTGCCGGTCAGCATCGACCTGGAGAGCGGCTATGGCGCGGGCCCGGAGGGCGTGGCCGAGACGCTGCGGCTGGCCGCCGAGGCCGGTGCAATCGGGTGCAACCTTGAGGACAGCGTACCCGCGACAGGTGATGCGCGCCCGCTGGACGAGGCGGTGGCGCGGCTGAAGGCCGCACGCCTTCGGGCGGGTGCCGACTTCTTCATCAATGCGCGGACCGATGTCTTCCTCCAGAATCCGCCGGAGCTGCATACCGCAGACATGCTGGAGAGCGCGCTGGAGCGCGGGCACGCCTATGCCGAGGCAGGCGCTGACGGGTTGTTCCTGCCCGGGTTGATTACGGCGAGTCTGATCGAAGTTGCGGTTGCCCGGTCGCCGCTGCCGGTCAACATCATGATGATGCCGGGCTGCCCGCCGGTGTGGACGCTGAAATCTCTGGGTGTTGCGCGCATCAGCCAGGGGCCGGGGCCCTATCAGGCCGCCATGGCGGCGCTGGCGGACCTGGCGCGCAGTTTTCATCAGGAAGAGGACGCTTGAACCGCAGCATGCACCTGCGTATGCGCATGGCCTTCACTGTGCGGGCGTGGCGAAATCGGTAGACGCACGAGACTTAAAATCTCGAGTCCCTCAAGGACGTGCCGGTTCGAGCCCGGCCGCCCGCACCACTTTCATAGGCACGATGCCAAGATGTCGTGATAAAAGCTCACAGTAACGCCGTCACCCCGGCGAAAGCCGGGGTCCACGAACACGTCCTTTGCCCGGTATCATGAGACGGTAGTGTTCCTGGATTCCGGCTTTCGCCGGAATGACGTAATGAGTCACGATCAATGCAGAGTGGACATAGCCAGAGGCCAAGCCAGCCCTGTTTGCTCGGTTTTTTCGAGAAGACTGTTAAGGATAACACGATGACCGGGGATATCAGGATCGAACGACGCGGCAGTTGGGGTCTTGCGACCTTCAACCGCCCGCTTGCGCTGAATGCGCTGACCCGGGAGATGTGCGTGAGCCTCGATCAGGCACTGGCTGCCTGGGCGCAGGACCCGGCGGTGATCGGGGTTCTGGCGCGCGGGGCGGGGGACAAAGCCTTCTGCGCGGGCGGGGATGTCCGTGCGGTGCGCACCCAGGCCCTTGAGGACATGACGCAAGCCCGGCGCTTCTTCGCTGACGAATACGCCATGAACACGCAGCTGTTCCACTTCCCCAAGCCTTATATCTCGCTGATCGACGGAATCTGCATGGGCGGCGGGGTCGGCGTGTCCTGGCATGGCCGCTACCGGGTGTCGGGGCCGAAAACCCTCTGGGCGATGCCGGAGACCGGGATCGGCTTCTTCCCGGACGTTGGCGTGTGCTGGCAGCTGGCGCGCCTGCAGCCAGGCCTTGGTGCCTGGCTGGCACTGACCGGTGCCCGGCTGAACGCCGCAGATTGCGTCTGGGCCGGGATCGCCACTCACCACAGCACGGACCATTCTGCACTGGCCGAGGACCTCCTGGCCGTGACGGCACCGGATGCCATAGAGCAGGTCCTGCGCCGGCATCACAGTGATCCGGGAGCATCTCCGGCTGCCGCAGATATCGCGGATATCGCTGCCGTGTTCGACACCGCGCGCATCGGGCTGATCCTGCAGGCGGTAGAGGGACATGATGCGCCCTGGGCGAGTGCGGCCCACGAAGCACTGGCGGCAGCGTCGCCAACGGCACTGGCGGTGACGTTGCGGCACCTGAGCGAGGTGATGATGATGCCGTTCGAGCCTGCGATCATGCAGGATTACCGGATTGCCTGCCGGATGCTGGACCACGGTGACTTTCTGGAGGGCGTGCGTGCCCTGCTGGTGGACAAGGACCGCACCCCGCACTGGCTTCCGCCGGGGGAAATCGACAGCTTCTTTGGTTAGCAGCCTCCTATAGTTCGCCGTCGACGGGGTCGATGCCCATGGCGCGCAAGCCGTCCAGGATCGCGGTGCAGGTGGCGTCCATCAGGGGGGCGTCGGTTGCGCGGACCACAAAATTCGCGCCGATCTTGCCCTGCCGCCAGAAGGGGTAGCTACCGACCTGCACGCCCTCATGCGCGGCCTCCACCGAGCGCAAAAGTTCGGCGACTTCGCTTTCGGCAACATGGGCTGCGACAGTGCGCGAGAGTACGGGCTTGCCGCCTTCCAGCACACCGTCCAGCGAGTCGAGCATCGCGCGCATCACAGTCGGGATGCCGGCCAGAATGAACACGTTACCGATCCGGACGCCGGGGGCCGCACTGCCCTTGTTCTCGATGATGTCAGCCCCGTCCGGCACACGCGCCATGCGCAGCCGTGCCTCGGTAATGCGCTCGGCATAGTGGGCGCGCAGCATGGCCTCCGCGCGCGGATGCAGGATGACCGGCACGCCAAAAGCCACGGCAATGGCATCGACGGTGATGTCGTCGTGCGTCGGGCCGATTCCGCCGGTCGTGAACACATAGTTGTGGCGGGCTCGGCAGGCGTTGACCGCCTCGACGATCGCTGGTTGCTCGTCGGCCACCACGCGGACCTCCTTGAGGCGAATGCCCTGCACATTCAGCCACTTGGCGAGATAGGCGAGGTTGGCATCCTGGGTGCGGCCCGAGAGGATTTCATCACCGATGATAACCAGCGCCGCCGTGAAAATCCGTTCCTTGTCTGTCGGCTGATCCATGGGCAGTAACCTTGTGCAAAGCGCTACGCCTATCTGCGGCATGGAACAGGGATTGGCAATCCAGAGCAACGGACTTTAAATCTTCATTAGCCGGGTGGCATGGTCAGCGCGGATTTTAAGTCCAAAGTTGCTTAAGCAGACTGCTGAAAAACTCCAGAGCGAATAGATATTGGCAAATATTCTCCCCTCCTTCGCGTGCGAGGGAGGGGTGGCCCGAAGGGCCGGGGTGGGTAAAAATGCGTTGCTATTGCTGCACAAATGCCCCCAACCCGCCCTGCGGGCACCCTTCCCCCGCTCACGGGGGAAGGGAGAAAAAGCTGCATTAGCGTGCGGCTTTCAGAGTTTTTCAGCAGCCCCCTAAATCCGCTTTGAGCACGTCACCAGCCGCCCGTATCTTCAATCGTCGTTAACAGCCGACGTGCTACGCGCTTCTCATGGTGCGGATTAAGGCAAGTAATATGCTGTTCAAGGCTGCTCGAGCGCGATACGGCAGCTTGCCGATTGCGCGCAAAGCCCTGCTGCCGATCCTGTGCCTTCTGTTGATTGTGACCATCCTGCTGGCGTACGGCGCTTTCCGGATTGAACGCCGGGGCCAGCATGCGGATGTTATCGAGTCCCTTACAGCATTCAACGCCGAGCAGGTCCGCAAGAACAACGCACGCCTGAATGCGCTGGCGAATTTGCACCGTAAGGCGACAGACCTGTTCAACCTAAGCTTGTCGCGCGTCGATGAGCGGACAATCGATCAGCAATTCGACACGCTGTTTCCGGAACACGGGGACGGCACCCGGCGCAGTCACCCGGCCCTGTTCGAGGGGACGGCCAGTCGCAGCGGCGACCTGACCTATGGGATCGGCGCGTTCATCGGCAACGCGGCCAAGTTGACGAGGGACGACAAACGCCAACTCTTGGCCGCCTACCACGTGGTGCGCACACTGCGCTCGCTGGATAGTGCCTTCAAGAATTTCTACTTCTTCACCCCGACCAATAAACTTGTGATGTTCGCGCCGTCTCGCCAGGATCGCCTGCTGTTTTACCGAAAGCAGGCACCCGGCACGTTTGATTTCTCGAAAGAGGAATTTGTTGAGATCACTGTACCAAAGGGCAATCCTGAGCGGCGCATGCGCTGCACCGGCCTTCAACGTATCATTTATGACCGGACCGGCCAGACCTGGACCACCGGTTGCATGACCCCGGTGGACCTGCGTGGCCAACACATCGGTGCCTGGGGCAACAGTATCCTGCTGCGTGATATTGTGCAGGACATGCGGGACAGTGCGCCACCGCATGCGAGCTGGGTGCTGGTCTCGGGTGATGGCCGCCTGATTTTCCATTCTGAATATGCCGGCGAGAACAGCTTGGGCCCGAATACCGACATCGACCTGAAACAGACGGATGATCCGCGTCTGCGGGCACTGTGGCGGACGGTCCAGGCCATGTCTCCCCGTCCCGGTGCGGTAATGCGCGACGATGGCCTCGAGCGCTTTGTCACAGTCGACAAGCTGGATCAGAACGGCTGGTACTCGGTCACCATGTACCCAACCATGCTGCTGGACGCCCAGGCCTACCGCACAGCTTTGCTGGTTCTGCTAGCCGGGCTGATGCTGATTGCGCTTCAGGCCCTTGCGGTCAATTTGTTGCTCAGCCGCCTCATCAGCGCGCCGCTGGCAAAGTTCACAGCCGGAGCCCAGGGCCTGGCAAAATCCCTGACGGAAGAGCAATCCACGATGCTTGATTTCAACCTGCCGACGCACCGTCATGACGAGATCGGCCTGATGGCGCGCGCCTTCGACGACATGGCGGCCCGCGTCTGGGAATCGCAAAGTGAGCTGGAAGAGCGGGTCCGAAAGCGCACCCGCGAACTGGACAGCGCCAACAGGACCTTGCAGCACCTCGCGGTCACCGATCCGATGACTGGTCTGTGCAATCGCCGGGAGTTCATGCGCTGTCTGGAGATTGCGCTCGACGAGGCGGCGATGAGCGGACGCCCGGTCCTGCTCGCAATGTTCGACATCGATCATTTCAAACGGATCAATGACACCTACGGCCATCTTGTGGGTGATGATGTCATCATCGGTGTCGGGCGTGCACTGGTCGCCGCCTGCCGTTCGAGCGACATCTGCGGTCGTCTGGGTGGCGAGGAGTTTGCGCTGCTGCTGTCCGGGATTTCGCTGGAGGACTGCCAGCGCATCCTCGACCGCATGCGGGAGACAATTGCCGCCAAACCGGTGATTGCCGGCTCGGGTCAACCGATCCCGGTGACGATCAGTGGCGGCCTTGCACTCTGGCAGATTGGTGAGTCGACCAAGGCTTTCATGACGCGTGCCGATAACGCGCTCTATGATGCCAAAGGTGCCGGTCGGAACTGTCTGCGGCTCGCTGCCTGAGTAGCGCTCAGACGTTCGGCAGCTTGCCGACTACCATGTCCTGATAATCCTGCATCAACTGCAGGGTGAGGGCACCAACCTCGAAATTGTAGGGGCCGATCTCACGCAACGGCGTCACTTCCGCGGCGGTACCGGTCAAGAATGCCTGCTCGAAGCTCTCCAGCTCTTCCGGCCAGATCGCGCGTTCATGAATGGTGATCCCGCGGCGGCGCGCCAGGTCCATGACCGTACGGCGGGTGATGCCATCCAGGAAGCAGTCCGGTGTCGGGGTGTGCAGCGCGCCGTCTCGCACGAAGAAGATGTTGGCCCCGGTTGCTTCGGCCACCTGACCGCGCCAGTCCATCATGAGTGCATCGTTGAAGCCCCGGTTTTCCGCCTCGTGCTTGGCCATGGTGCAGATCATGTAGAGACCGGCGGCCTTCGCACTGGTCGGGGCGGTGTAGGGGGCAGGGCGACGCCATGGCGAGATCATCAGCCGCAGGCCCTTCTTCTTGGCATCCGCCCCGAAATAGGCCGGCCACTGCCAGACCGCGATCGCCAGGTGAATCTTCGTTTTTTGCGCGGCAACGCCCATCTGCTCCGAGCCGCGCCAGACGACGGGCCGCATGTAGCAGTCGGTCTGATCATTCGCCTTGAGGACCGCGCGGCAAGCCTCGTCAATCTCGGCAACAGTCCAGGGCAGGTCCATGCCGAGGATCCGTGCCGACATCGCCAGACGTTCACTATGCTCGCTCAGCTTGAACACCTGGCCGGCATAGGCGCGCTGACCCTCGAACACGCTTGATGCGTAATGCAGTGCGTGGGTCAACACATGGACATTTGCGTCGCGATGCGGCACCAGAGCGCCATCGAACCAGATAAAACCATCGCGGTCATGATAAGGCTGGTCCATTTCAATCTCCCCGTGAGCCACTATGGCCCCGTCTCATGTCTTGCGACTATCGTTGATATTCAGGCCATATCGGTCTGAAATAGAGGTGGATTATCCATTATCTTAAAATAATAATGCTTGCCACGCCTAACAGGGTGCGGGATATGCGTCAACATGGTTGACGCTTCTCCGATGACCGCCCTCTACTTGCGCGAGCCCGAACTGCGCCGCGGCATGGAGCTTCTGTTCTTTGCGTACCGCGATTTTACCCAGGCGTCTGACAGCCTGCTTGGTGAGTATGGGTTCGGGCATGCCCATCGCCGGGCGCTTTACTTTATCGCCAAGGACCCCGGTTTGACCGTCTCCTGCCTCCTGCGGGTGCTGCGCATCACCAAGCAAAGCCTCAATCGCGTCCTGAATGAACTCCAGGAGCGGGGCTTTGTGGAACAGAAGGTCGGCGTGACTGACCGCCGCCAGCGTCGCCTGTTCCTGACCGAGGCGGGCGCGGCGCTGGAGCGTCAGCTGTTCGAGGTTATCCGCGCGCGGATGGCCAAGGCTTACGCCAATGCGGGGCCGCAGGCGGTTGCCGGCTTCTGGCTCGTGCTGGATGGCCTCATGGATGCACCCGAGCAGTCCGATGACCAGCAGTCCAAGGTTGCGTGACCAATCAGGCTTTCGGGGCAGGACTGGGTACTGAAGTGGCCATCCGGTCGAGCCGGTGCGCCCAGCGCTCTGCCTGCGCCAGCGCCTGATCGAGCGCTTTCAGCGTCCTGGCCATGTCCTCGGTCTCGTCGTTGAGCCACACGCGCGCCACCCGCAGGTAGAGGAAGGTCAGGCCCTGAACTCGCAGCAGGCCGCGCAGGCCATGGGTCTGCACACCGGCGGCCGCGGCTATGCGCGCCATGTGCACCGGGGCCTTCACGGCAAACCAGGCGGCCAGCACTGGGTCCCGCGCCTGTTCGGGCAGCAGCGCCCGGATACCCGGGCGATAGTCCTGAAGCGCATCCAGGCGCGCCATCAGTACTTCGAACAGTCGGTCACGGATCGCCTGGCTGCCGCCCGAGGCATCCGTCTCCTGCAATGCCGCCAGGGTTGCCTGTTCACCGATGGCGTTCAGCAGGCCGTAGTAATCGCCATAGCGCGCGACGAGATCGGCCATCGCGCATGGTGCAGCCTCAGCCACAGCACGCAGGGTTGCCCCCCGCCAGCCGTCTCGCGCCAGCACCGACATGGCTGCATTCAGAATGGCGTTTTCCATGGTTGCAGTCCTCTTCAAGCCAAGGTTCGCAGTTCGGCGGCCCGCGCACGCGCCGCTGCAACAGTCCGCTGCATCAGGTCCGGCAGCTCCGCCATCAGCACGCCAAGCCCTGCCGCCGTCGTCCCGCCTGGGCTGGTGACGTCTGCGCGAAGCTCTGCCGCGCTCCGGTCCGACGCATCAGCAAGCCTGGCTGATCCGATAACAGTTTTGCGGGCAAGCTGCATTGCCAGTTCGGCCGGTAACCCCGCCGTCACGCCAGCCTGCGCCAGCGCCTCGATCAGGTGAAACAGATAGGCGGGACCGGACCCGGAGACTGCCGTCACGGCGTCCAGCGCATCCTCGCTCTCCACCCAGACGGTATCGCCGACGGCCTGCATCAGGGACTCGGCCAGGTGGCGCATCCGCTCCGGCGTCGACTCAGGTGTGGTCAGGGCCGTAATGCCGCAGCCGATCGCAGAGGGTGTGTTGGGCATGGTGCGCACGACCGGCGCGGACAATCCGGTCAATGCGGCGAGCCGGGCAACCGGCGTGCCGGCAGCAACCGAGAGCACAAGGGTCTCCGGGCCGCACAGACGCGCGGCATCGGCCAGTGCTTCCCCGATTTTCTGTGGTTTGACCGCTGCCACGAGCACATCATAGCGGCCAACAGGTGGCAGAGCTGTCCAGTGCCGTCCCGGTACTGCGGGTGGGGAGGGCGAGACGATATCCAGCCGGTCTGGCGGGTGCCCGGCCGCAATCCAGCCCCGGGCGAGTGCGGACCCCATTTTGCCGCACCCGACCAGCAGGATATGCGGTGCAGGCGTCATGCCTCGCCGACAGTGTCCAGCAGCGAAAGTTCCAACGCTTCGGCCGGGCGCTTGCCAGCCCACAACACGAACTGGAATACCGGATAATAGCGCTCGCACTCGTCGATCATGACTTCCAGCAGTTCGAAAGCCTGGTGCGGCACCAGGGCTGGAGCATCCGGGTCAAGCAGAACCGCATGGCGGAACAGCAGTTCCCCTTCTGTCGCCCACATCTCGAAGTGGCCGATCCACAGCCGCTCGTTGATAAGGCCCAGAGTCTCGTATACCGCGGCACGCCGGGCTTCCGGTACCTTGACGTCCAGCATGGCAACGAGCTGGATGAGGGCATCGTCCGGCCGCCAGAGGATACGGACCTGGTAAGACCCCCAGGAGCCGGGTGCCGCCACCATCAGCTCCTCGTCGCCGTCTCGCTCGAACGCCCATCCCCGGGCGTGACAGCAGTGTTCAAACAGATCGAGCGGCTCGGCGCCCTCGTTGGACGGATCTTCGAAGTCCAGCGTCGACATCGCTGCGTCTCCTTCTGTTAGCGCCCGTACATACTAAACATAGTCACATTACAGTTCTGCGTACGCAAGAACTGGTATGTGCAGCGCATACATTTGTTGTGGATCACTTTGCGCCTTTGTGCGCGACAATTCGGCCCGGTTCTCAGGGCGAGAATAGAGAAAATTTCTTTAAATCAATAGTTTAATCAGCTTTCTTTGTGCGGCTGCGCGGCTTGGCTATCGGTTTGGCATTCGTCGCATCGCCAGGCGCTTTTGTCGCTTTGGCCGGGGTCTCCGATGCCGTTGCAAGCCGCGATTCAAGTGCTGCGACTTTTTTTGCGAGCTGCTCCGATTCGCTGCGTGCCTTCTCGGCCATCGCTTTCACGGCATCGAACTCGTCGCGACGCACCAGATCAGCGCGGGCGATGAAACGCTCGAACTGCTGACGCATCAGGGTTTCGAGCTCGCGGCCGATCCCCGCCATGGCACCGGCAGCGCCGGTTGCAAGCCGGGAGAAATCGTCGAACAGGCGGTTGTCACCGGTCATCATCACATCTTTCTGGGCCGTGCAGTATCATAAGGTTTTAGCGCGCGCCGATCGACATCTCGACATCGCCGCCCGGGGCAATGCGGTCCGCATTCGGGTTCAAGCGCCAGACACCCGCATTCAGATAGAGCGCAAGGCAAAGCCATGCAAGATAGGGTAGCATCAACCAGCCCGCCGTGCGGCGCACCTTGAAGAACTGCACAGTTGTCATAATCGCGATGGCCAGAATCGCCACCATCAGAACCAGGCTCCCAAACAGCTGTTGAGCGCCGAAAAACACCGGGGACCAGGCAAGGTTGAGCGCCAGCTGGATGCAAAACAGCGTAATCGCCGTCTTGCGCAGCGGGTGGCCGAAAGCGTGCCAGACAAACGCCAGTGCCAGGCCGATCATGCCATACAAAACGGCCCAGACGATACCAAAGACCGCAGGTGGCGGGGTGAGGGCGGGCTTGGCTAGCAGGTCATACCAGCCGGCATGGTCTGTCCCGGCGATCTGTGCGGAGGCAAACCCCAGCGCCATGACCAGGGGTACAAAAATCATTGCCATGCGGATCAAGGCCGCCCGCAACTGCTCACGGGACGTCAGTTCGGCCATATGCTTGCCCCCTCTGAAGCGGCGTTACTCCGCCGCGTGCGGCGAGCCGCCTTCCAGCTGCTCCTTGAGCTGGCGGGCGACAGCCTCCGGCGACGTCGTGAAGCGTGCAAGCTTATTATAGATTGCCGGGATCAGGTAAAGGGTCAGCAGGGTTGAAAGCAACACGCCCCATACCACCACGGTGCCGATGGCGATGCGTGCCCCGGCACCGGCACCATGGGCCACCATCAGCGGGATCGCACCGGCAATCGTTGCGATGGAGGTCATGAGGATCGGGCGCAGGCGGCGTTCTGCGGCTTGCTGGGCCGCATCCCGCACGCTCAGCCCTGAGTCGCGGAGCTGGTTCGCGAACTCGACGATGAGAATGCCGTTCTTGGCCGCCAGTCCTATCAGCATGATGATGCCGATCTGACTGTATATATTGATACTGACTCCCATGATGGCGAGACCCAGCACACCCCCGCCGAGCGCCAGCGGCACCGTAAGCATGATCACCGCCGGGTGGATGAAACTCTCGAACTGCCCGGCCAGCACCAGGAACACAACGATCAGGGTCAGGCCGAAGATCAAGGGTAACTGCGACCCCGCATTTCGGAACTCGCGCGACTCGCCCTTATAGTCGATGGCCTGCACTTCGGGGATCTGGCGCGCCTCGCGCTCAAGGTATTGCAGGACTTCGCCCAGACTGTAGCCATCTGCCACATCACCCTCGAGCGTAATAGCCCGCAGGCGGTTGTAGCGGTTGAGCTCCGGCGCGTCGGCCTGCTCCCGTACTGAAAGGACGTTGGAGAGCGGGATCAACTGGTTGCTGATCTGCGAGCGGACGTAGACGCCGTTCAGGTCGTTCGGTGTCAGGCGGTCTTCCTCGCGCGCCTGCAGGATGACCCGGTATTCCTCGCCGTCCTTGTTGTAGGTGGTCACACGCCGCGAGCCCATCATGGTCTCCAGCGTCTGGCCGACATCGGTCGCCGACACGCCGAGATCGCCGGCGCGCGTGGTGTCAAGGTTGACCAGTAACTGCGGCTTGGTCTCCTCATAGTCCGCCTCCAGGCTGGCGATCCCGGGGTAGGCGCGCGCTTTCTGCAACAGGATGTCGCGGGCTTTGGCAAGGTCCGCATAGCTGCCGCCACCGATGACGAACTGGATGGCCTGGCCGCCGAAGCCGCCGAGCCCCGAAGGCTGGAAGGCAGACGCCCGCACGCCGGGCAGCCCCGCCAGCTCCGGCCGCAGCTTGTTCACCACATCGTCGGTCGTGAAGTCTCGCTCGCCCCAGGGCGGCAGGATGGCAATCACGGTGCCGCTGCCGAAATCCTCGGTGGCACCGAACCGGCCGGGTGCTCGCACCAGCAGGCGGGACAGCAGGCCGGCCTCCTGGTGTTTCAGCAGGCGCTGCTCGATCTCGATCATCTGCCGCTTCATGGGCTCAAACCCGGTACCTTGGGGGGCTGTGGCGTTCAGGAAGAAGATGCCGGAGTCCTCCGGCGGGATCAGTTCCGACTTGAGGCCGGCTCCCAGCGCCAGGCATCCCGCCACCACCACGACAGAGGCACCAGCGAGGGCATAGCCCTTGCCGATTACAGCCTGCAAGGTACGCCCATAGACCCGGGTCAGGGCCGTCAGCCGGGCATCCACCCAGGCAGCCATGCCGCGCGGCTTCTCGCCCGGTTTGTGCGGTTTCATGATCTTGGAACAGAGCGCCGGCGTCAGGGTCAAGGCGACCAGTGCGGAGACCAGCAGCGCACCGATTACGGCGAAGGACAATTCCCGGAACAGCAGCCCGAGATCTCCGGTCAGGAACATCACCGGCACAAACACGGCGCACACGACCAGCGTTGTCGCAATGACGGCGAAGCCGACCTGACGTGTGCCCGTGTAGGCGGCAGCCAGCGGACTTTCCCCTTCCTCGATCCGGTAGTGGACATTCTCCAGCACCACGATGGCGTCATCAACCACCAGGCCGATGGCCAGAACCAGTGCAAGCAGGGTCAGCAGGTTGATGCTGAAGCCGAGGGCGGCGAGGGTGATGAAGGCCCCGAACAGGCAGATCGGTACCGTGATCGCCGGGATCAGTGTGGCGCGCAGGGAGCCGAGAAACAGATAAATCACCAGCACCACCAGCACGGCGGCGACCAGCAACGTCTCGTAGACGGCAAAGATCGCGGCATCGATGAAGCGGGTGCGGTCGTAACTCACCACCATCGACATGCCTTTGGGCAGCGAGGGATTGAGTTCCTTCACTGTGGCGATGACCGCATTGCCGACATCCAGCTCGTTGGCGCCGGATTGCCGAACCATGCCGAGGCTGACCTGGTTGTTCCCGTTGCCGCGGAACATGGTGTAGGGATTTTCCGGCCCCACCTCGACTTGTGCCACGTCGCCCAGCCGCACAAGGTAGCCGTCTTCGCCGCGCTTGATGACCAGTTGCCGGAACTGTTCGGCGGTCTGATAGGCCCGCTCGACCCGGATGGTCAGGTTGCGCGTCGTCGACTGGATACGACCGGCCGGCAGCTCGACATTTTCTGCGCGCAAAGCCCGCTCGATATCGCTGGTGGTCAGTTGATAGGCCGCAAGCGACGCACGGTTAAGCCAAATCCGCATGGCCGGACGGCCACCGCCGCTGATCTGGACCCGCGCTACGCCTTCGACCGTGCTCAACTTGTCGGCCAGAAAACGATCCGCATAGTCCGTCAGTTCAAGCGGCGACATGGTGGTGCTGTCGACGTTGATGAAGATGATCGGCCGCGCATCGGCGTCGACTTTCTGGATTTCTGGCGGGTCGGCTTCGTCCGGCAGGTTATCAAGCACGCCGGAGACCCGGTCGCGGATGTCGTTGGCGGCGACGTTGACGTCACGCCCGGGGAAAAACTCGACCGAAATGCTGGAGACGCCGTCCGCGCTCGACGAGGAGATCGAGCGGATCCCCTCGATGCCGCTGATGCGGTCCTCGATGATCTGGGTGATCCGGGTCTCGAGTACCGAGGCGGCAGCGCCGGGGTAGGTGGTCTCGACCGAGACGATCGGCGGGTCGATATCCGGATATTGCCGCACCGGCAGGCGGGTGAACGCCAGAATGCCGAATACGACGATCAGCATCGAGAGAACGGCAGCAAAGACCGGACGGCGGACAGAAACGTCTGACAGGATCATCGGGTCTGCCTCGCTATTGCACGCTGGTCGCGGACTTGGCCTTCGCCAGGTCTGCTGTTGCCGGCTTCTCGGCCTCGCCCGCGATCACTCGCACCTTGTCGCCGTCGCTGATCTTCAGCGTGCCCTCGACGACCACCTGCTCACCGGCGGTCAGGCCGGAGATGACCTCCACGAAACCAGGCTGGCGAGTTCCGATCTGCAGTCGGCGCTCCTTCACGATTTGCGTCTTCGGATCATAGACGTAGACGAATTGCTGGTCGAGCCGGGGCGTCAGTGCCTGCTCCGGGACGGTCAGCGATGTGCGCGGCTTGCTGGTCAGGTTGGTCAGCATCAGCATGCCGGGCTTCAGGCGTCTCTGCCCGTTCGGTAGCACGGCACGAACGGAGACCGCTCGCGTGATGGGGTCGACTTGCGGATCGATGCTGTCAACGCGCCCGGTAAAGACCTCGCCGGGGTAGGCGGCTGCACGCGCTGTGATGGTCTGGCCCGGTGTCAGCCCGTTCAGGAACACCTCCGGCACCGTGAAATCCAGCTTGATGCGCGAAATGTCGCTCAAGCTGATGATCGGCGTGCCGGCCTGTACGATCAATCCTTCCGAGACCTGGCGCAGGCCGACCACGCCGTTGAACGGTGCACGGATAACCCGGTCGGCGATGCGTGCCTGTGCGGTATCGACCGCTGCAATGGCCGAGTCGCGCAGGGCCGTCTGCTGGTCAATCTGGGCGCGGGTGGCGAACCCCTTGTCGGCGAGTTGCTGAAAGCGCGACAGTTGTGCCGAGGTCTCTCGCAGCTGGGCGCGCCCTTCGGCGAGCAAGGCGGTCTCCTCGCCCTGCGCCAGCACTGCGAGAATCTGGCCTTTTGCTACGCTGGCACCATCGCGGATGGACAAAGACTGGATACGCTCGGTGACACCGGCAGAGATCGTCACCGATTCCATGGCGTTGGCTGTGCCCACAGCCTCGATACGATCGATGAAGGTGCGCGGCTGTACAGCGGCGACCGTCACAGCAGCAGGTGGCCGCCCGCCGCCCGGCCCGCCTGGGCCACCACCGCCATTCGCCTTCTCGCTGCCACACGCGGCCAGCATGCAGATAACTGCAAGTGCACCCAACACCGGCCCGCGATGCAACATTGATGAACGCTTCTGCATGGGCACCCTCTGATAGAGACTCTGCTGCGCCTAGCAGAGTCTGCCTGAAAAATGGAGTAAGTATACGATCAGGCAAGGCATGAGCCTTGAGAGGCGCGCAACACCGTGCTTAGACTGTCTATGCGCAGCCTTGGAAAACCCGGTCAATGCAAACGCCTGCAGCCGCTCGTAACTTTCCACCGGGTCGTCGCGGGAGGCGTGTATGGATGGAACCGTAACGCGCAGGGAATCAGTCTTTGCGCCCATCATTCCATTTATTGCGCTTGATTGAATTAATCTGCTGAGGCATAATAGGTCAGTGTTGCTGACCAATTCTGACGTCAGCGCAGAAAGTGCCCTGAATGCAGGGGCCAACATGCCGATATGGGGAGCGATGCCGATGACATTGCCGTTCGATCCACTCAAGGTCACCTTGAACGACAAATACACCCTGGACGAGGGGCGCGTGTTCATGAGCGGCCTACAGGCGCTGGTTCGGCTGCCGCTGGTGCAGAAGCGACGGGACCGCGCAGCCGGCCTGAACACGGCGGGCTTCATCTCCGGCTATCGCGGATCGCCGCTTGGCAACTACGATCAGGAGCTCTGGAAGGCTGGCAAGCAGCTTGGCACCCACGACATCGTGTTCCAGCCGGGTATCAACGAAGATCTGGCGATGACGGCGGTCTGGGGCTCTCAGCAGTCCAACCTGCGCCCCGGTGCCCGCTATGACGGCGTGTTCGGCATCTGGTATGGCAAGGGACCGGGGCTTGACCGGTCGATGGATGTGCTCAAGCACGCGAACGCGGCCGGCACCATGCCGCATGGTGGCGTTCTGGCCGTCGTGGGCGACGATCATGGGGCCAAGTCCTCAACCCTGCCGCACCAGTCGGACCATAATTTCAAGGCGGCGTTTGTGCCGTTTCTCTATCCGTCCAGTGTGCACGAATTCGTTGAGTACGGCCTGCTCGGGATCGCGATGTCACGCTTCTCCGGCTGCTGGGTCGGCATGAAGGTGATTTCGGAGACCATCGAGACCTCCGGTACGGTTGATCTGGCGGCAGAACATCGCCAGTTCATCATCCCGGAGTTCGATGTGCCGCCCGGCGGCTTGCACATTCGGCCCGGCGACGTCTGGCGCGAGGAGGACACACGACTGCAGCGCTACAAGGGTTTTGCCGCACTTGCCTTCGCCCGCGCCAACCGCATTGACCGGGTGATCTTCGACTCGCCCAACCCGCGCTTCGGCATCATCACCAGCGGCAAGTCCTTTGCGGACGTCATGGAGGCGCTCGGCGAGCTTGGTATCGACGAGAAGGTTGCCGCCGATATCGGCCTGCGGCTCTACAAGGTCGGCATGCCCTGGCCGCTGGAGCCGGAAGGGGTGCGCCAGTTCTGCGAGGGCCTGGAGGAGGTTCTGGTGGTTGAGGAGAAGCGGGAGTTCCTGGAACACCAGCTCATGTGGCAGCTGTATAACTGGAACGAGAAGGTCCGCCCGCGCGTCGTTGGCAAATACGACGAGACCGGTGCCTGGCTGCTTCAGCCCGATAACGAACTGTCGCTGGGCGAGATCGCCCACGTCATCGCCAGCAGGCTGTCGCGCATCCTCTCCAATGATCGCATCACCGAGCGTCTGGCGTTCTTTGCCAACCGCGAGCAGCGCCGTCGCGATTACAAGGCGCCGGTCGTGCGCAAGCCCTATTTCTGTGCCGGCTGTCCGCACAATACGTCCACCAAGGTGCCGGATGGCTCCCGCGCTGCCGCCGGCATCGGCTGCCATATCATGGCGATGTGGATGGATCGGAGCGCCGACGCCTTCACCCAGATGGGCGGCGAGGGCTGCAACTGGGTCGGCAGCGCGCCCTTCACGGACGAGCAGCATATCTTCGTCAACCTGGGCGACGGGACCTATTTCCACTCCGGCCTGCTGGCGATCCGCCAGGCCGTCGCGGCCAAGGTCAACGCCACCTACAAGATCCTCTACAATGATGCGGTTGCCATGACCGGCGGCCAACCGGTCGAGGGCCAGCTGACCGTCGATCAGATCGTGCGCCAGCTACAGGGCGAGGGGGTCGGCTCGATTGTCGTCGTCACCGAGGATCCAGCGCGGGTGCTGACCATCGGCGTTCCACCCGGCACCCGGGTCGAGGAACGGACCCTGCTGGATTCAGTGCAGCGCGAGTTGCGCGAGGTCCCTGGCGTCACGGCAATCATCTACGACCAGACCTGTGCTGCCGAGAAACGCCGCCGCCGCAAGAAAAAGCAGATGGTGGACCCCGACCAGCGGGTGTTCATCAATCCGCTGGTGTGCGAGGGCTGCGGTGACTGTTCGGTGCAATCGAACTGCGTGGCGGTCGAACCGCTGGAGACGCCGTTCGGTCGCAAGCGGCGGATCAACCAGTCAAGCTGCAACAAGGATTTCTCCTGTCTCACCGGCTTCTGCCCGTCGTTCGTAACCCTGAAAGGCGCGAAGATCGCCAAGCCGACGCTCTCCAAGGCAACCGACTTTGCAGCAGGCGTGCCCCTGCCAGAGGTGCCGATCCTGCGCGAGGACTATAACATCTTCGTGACCGGCATCGGCGGCACCGGTGTCGTGACCATTGCAGCGCTGTTGGGTATGGCCGCGCACCTCGAGGCGAAGGCGGCGACCACTGCAGACATGGCCGGCCTCGCGCAGAAGGGCGGGGCGGTCTACAGCCACGTGCGCCTTGGGCGCAGTAACGACGATCTTCGCTCACCGCGCATCATCACCGGCGGGGTTGACCTGCTGCTGGCCTGCGACTCGGTTGTGGCGGCAGGCAGTGCTACGCAGGACCTGCTGAACCCGGCGCGCTCCGCAGCTGTGGTCAACAGCAACCAGGCACCAGTCGCCGATTTCGTGATGAACCGCGATTATGACTTCCAGGAAGCGCGGGTTGAACAGGCGGTACGCGCCGCCTGCAACCCGAACCGGACCTGGGTGCTGCCGACCGAGCGCATGGCGACCGCGATCATGGGCGATGCGATCGCGGCCAACATGATGCTGCTGGGCTATGCCTGGCAGCACGGTCTGGTGCCCTTGCACCTGGCGAGCCTGTTGCGGGCCATCGAGCTGAACGGTGTCGCCATTGCGTTCAACAAGCAGGCGTTCGCCCTTGGCCGTTTGCTGGCGCACGACCGTGCGGCGGTCGAGGCACTGATGCCGGGGGCGCCGCCTGAGGTGCCAGCTGTTGAAACGCTGGACTCGCTCGTCGCGAACCGGGTTGCCGAGCTGACAGCCTATCAGAGTGCGGCCTATGCGGCAGATTATGCAGCGCGCATCGCGTTGGTGCGAGCGGCCGAGCAACGGGTCAGCCCAGGCTCCGAGCGGCTGGCGTTTGCGGCAGCACGCAACCTCTACAAGGTCATGGCCTACAAGGACGAGTATGAGGTCGCGCGGTTGTATACGGATGGGCGCTTCCAGCAGAACCTGGCGCAGCAGTTCTCGGGCTATGATGCGCTGGAAGTGCACCTCGCGCCGCCGTTGATTTCCCCCGTCAACCCGGCAACGGGGCGACCGGACAAGCAGCGCTTCGGCGGCTGGATGTTCACCGCTTTCCGCCTGCTGGCCGGACTGAAAGGCCTGCGCGGCACCGCGCTCGATATCTTCGGGCGCAGCCACGAGCGCCGCGCCGAGCGCCAGTTGATCAAGGACTACCAGGCACTGCTCGACGACGTGGTGGCGCGTCTCACACCGGACCGGCTGGAGGATGCTGTGACACTTGCCGAACTGCCGGATGGTATCCGCGGCTTCGGCCCGGTCAAGGAGGCCGCACTCGCCAGGGTCAAGCCGCGCTGGGCGCAGCTTGCCGCAGCGTGGCGTGCAGAGCCGCAGCGGCTGGCCGCTTAGGCGCTGATGACGTTTCATTGAACCGTTCGGGCCCGGTCGAGGGGTGGCTCCGGCATCGTCTGGACCTGTCTAGACCCTCACCGCTCGTGGTGAGCTTGACGAACCACGAGCCGCTCATCCCTTCGTCAAGCTCAGGGTGAGCGGTCTATGCGCAGTCTAACGATGACAAACGGTTCAATCTAAAGTCATCACGCTGCTTGCCCCTCACCCGGCTCGCGTTACTCAAGCCACTCTCCCGCAAAGGGAGAGGGTTCGCTGATGTGGCGCGCGCCCTTCGCCCGCCACTGCGCTTTTTGCACTTCGGCGACCGCTGGATCATTACCGACAAGGCTTCCGAAAATGGTCGTATCGTCATAGACGGCATGTGATAATTTCGTGGCAGCATCGATGCTTGCACCCCGCAAATTCGCGCCCTGTAAGTGTGCACCCCGCAAATTCGCGCCCTGTAAGTGTGCGCCACTCAAATCCGCGCCCTGCAACTGCACCCGTTTCAAATCCGCGCCCTGCATCTTCGCGTCCTGCAAATCCGCGCCCTGCAGCTGCGCATCCTGCAAAGTCGCGCCCTGTAGCTGCGCCGAGAATAATTTTGCGCCTTTTAGTTGCGCATTCAACAAAAACGCGCCTTGAAGATACGCCACAATCATATTCGCGTCCTGAAGGTTCGCCCGGTGCAAATTTGCGCCCTGCAGTTGCGCACCTCTTAGATACGCGCCCTGAAAATGGCACTTGTGCAAATAGGCCCCGCGCAGATTGACTTCCGGCATATGGCAGCCGGCAAACACCGTGCCTGGCTCGAACTGCACCAACGAAAGGTTAAGCCCACGGAACGGCAGGCCAGTGTTGAACAGCCGGTTCCAGTCCTCGATCAACAGCTGGTGTTCGGCGCGGTGCAGCGGCTTGCTGTTGAATATTTTGCGTTGGTTTTTGAGTTTATCTGCGATGATTATCCTCAGGTTTTGACCCAGGTCAGAGACTGGTCTGGGATTATAGGTCGCTTCCTGAATACTATTCCGGATCGACATCATTTCCCCGATACTATTCTGGTTCAGCGCCTCTATATCCCGCGTGAAATCATCGTCGCCGCGCTCGATGGCAGAGCGCTCCAGCCGGGCGCGCAGCAGCTCGAACGCCGGGCGGCGGAAGGCCGCGCCATAGTCGCCGCGGATGAACCCGCGCAACTGGTGGATGGCGGCGACCTGCAGGGTCTCGCGGGCTTCAGCTTGCAGCTTATCGTCCAGCGCGCCGGCTGCGCGCATCTGCACCTCCTGAAACTCTTTCAGGTTGGTGTCCTTGCGGCTGTTCTCGATGGTCGCGCGGGCGTGCACATCCCGCCAGAACCAGAAGAGCATGGCAACCGGCGCGCCGAACAGCGCCAGCAGCGGCGGGCCAAGGTCTCGCCACTCAGGCGCTGGCAGGGTGACCGCGCTCTGTCCGGTGACAGCCCCCAGAAACCCATGCACGAGCCAGTAGACAAGCTTGTGGCCGCGCACGTCCGGCCAGACGAACAGCAGCACAACCATCGGGATGGCAACACAGAGCAGGACCCCAAGCCGGGCCCAGGAGTTGACCCGCCATTGCCCCTCCCCTTTTTGTGGCTGCTTGTGTCTCCAGCCGCGTAGCGCCAGCCGCCAGACGATGTGGCGACCATAATACCGGTCGACGGCATCGATGGTCTTTATAATCCACGCAGGACGCTCAGCCGCCCAGTCTCTCCGGCGGTTCAGCCAGTCCCTTGCCCGCGCCACCGCCCGCCACCACCGCCACCGCATAAAGTCCCCCGTTCCGGCACCTGTGCAGTTTTCAACCGTCCCCTTGGCGGCGGCAAGAGAAATTGCCGGGAGATCACAATTGATCTTGACCCGCAGCAGGGTTAAGCCCCCATATGTGGTAGGAACACATTGGTTTTGATGGGGCGAACACACTCATGCGCTGCCCGTTTTGCGGCAATATCGACACGCAGGTGAAAGACAGCCGGCCGACCGAGGATAACTCGGCGATCCGGCGGCGGCGGCAATGTCCGGAATGCGGCGCGCGCTTCACCACCTTCGAGCGGGTGCAACTGCGCGAGCTGACGGTGGTCAAGAAGTCCGGCAAGCGCGAACCGTTCGACCGCGACAAGCTGGAGCGCTCGGTCAGCATTGCGCTGCGCAAACGCCCGGTCGAGCAGGAGCGGGTGGAGCGCATGGTCAACGGGCTGGTGCGCCGGCTGGAGTCGCTGGGCGAGAGCGACATCGCGGTCGCCCTGATCGGCGAGATGGTGATGGAGGCGCTGGAGCAGCTCGACCCGGTCGCCTATGTGCGCTTCGCCAGCGTCTACAAGGATTTCCGCGAGGCCCACGATTTCGAGAAATTTGTCGGCCAGCTCGGGACTCGCGTCGGCATGCCGGTCTCCTGGCGCGCTGCCAAGGCGGATGACTGAGCGGGGGGACGCCGCCTGGATGGCGTCCGCCCTCGCACTCGCGCAACGTGGTCTGGGGCGCACCCGGCCCAACCCGTCCGTCGGCTGTGTCATCGTACGCGGCGGGGAAGTGGTTGGCCGCGGTGTCACTGGCCTGGGGGGGCGCCCGCATGCCGAAGCCATCGCGCTTGATCAGGCTGGCCCGCGGGCCGTTGCCGGCACCGTCTATGTGACCCTGGAGCCGTGCGCGCACGAGAGCCCGCGCGGCCCTGCCTGCACCGACCTCATCCTCGGCCGCCGCCCCGCGCGCGTGGTTGTCGCCTGCCTCGACCCCGACCCGCGCACCCACGGGCAGGGGGTGGCGCGGCTGCGCGCCGCCGGCATAACGGTGGATTTGGGCACGGGTGCTGCCGGGGCACTGGCACTGATCGACGGGTTCCGCCGCCGCCTGGTGGAGGGGCGCCCGGCGGTGACCCTCAAGCTGGCGACCAGCCTGGATGGCTGCATTGCCCTTGCCGATGGGTCCAGCCGCTGGATCACCGGGGAGGCAGCGCGCGCACACGCCCACCAGGAGCGCGCCCGGCACGATGCGATTCTGGTCGGCTCCGGCACGCTGCTGGCCGACGATCCGGCGCTTGATGTGCGCCTGCCTGGCCTTGAGGACCGCACGCCGCAGCCGTTCGTGGCCAGCCGCACCTGGGGGGCTATGCCGGCGCACCTGACCGGTCGTGCCGCCCGCACTGCCCGCATTCTGGATGGCCGGGACTTGCCCGCAGCCCTGCGACTGCTGGCGGGGGAGGGAATCAGCCGGGTATTGGTCGAGGGCGGGCAGGGGCTGGCAAGCGCATTGCTGGCCGCTGATCTTGTGGACCGGCTGCTGTGGTATCAGGCCCCGGTGCTGCTCGGCGGGCGACCGGCGCTGGGCTCACTCGGGCTGGCTGATCTTGCCGCCGCCCATGGTCGCTGGACGCAGACCGAACGGCGCAGCCTCGGCCCGGACCATCTGGCGGTCTTTGCAAGAACCCGCTAAAACGCGCTTATGTTCACAGGTATCATCACCGACATCGGCACCGTACACTCGATAGAGGCGCGCGGCGACGCCCGCTTCTGGATCGCCACCCGCTATGACCTGGCAACGGTCGACATCGGCGCGTCGATTGCCTGCGACGGCGTGTGTCTGACCGTCGTCGACAAGCGGGCAGGCGCCTTCGCCGTGGACGTATCGGCAGAGACCATGGCGCGCAGCACGCTTGGCCGCTGGGCTGAGGGCACGCCGGTCAACCTCGAGCGTTCGGTGCGGGTGGGGGATGAACTCGGCGGGCACATCGTCACCGGGCATGTGGATGCGGTCGGCACGATCCTCGCCATCACCCCTGAGGGGGACAGCCGCCGCTTCCTGCTGCACGCCCCGGCGGTGCTGGCGGCTGCACTGGCACCCAAGGGCTCGGTTGCCATCAATGGTGTCTCGCTCACGGTCAACACGGTCGAGGACCAGGCGGACGGCAGTGTGCTGTTCGGCGTCAACATCATCCCGCATACCTTGCAATGGACCAGTTTCGGGACCGTGACCGAGGGCCGGCCGGTCAATCTGGAGATGGATGTGCTGGCGCGCTACATCGCCCGCCTGCAGGCGGTTCGCGCACATTGAATGTTTATCCACCGGTTTGCTCTTCACATTGCAATGTGATTTTGGCAGAGTGATATCCTGACTCCTTCGAGGGATTCGCACCTGCCATGATTTCCCAGACCATTGACCGTATCCAGGGCCTGCTCGCCTCCGGCGCCGTGACCAAGGCCGGGCTGGCGCGTGACGCCGGCCTGCACCCGAACTCACTGCGGCTGGCCGACCGTCCGGACTGGAACCCGACCGCCGATACCCTGCGCAAGCTGGAGGGCTATCTCTCCGGGTGCGACGCGACCACCCGCGTGCTCTCGCCAATCGAGGATATCCTTGAGGATGCGCGCAATGGCCGCATGGTGATCCTGGTCGACGATGAGGACCGGGAGAATGAGGGCGATCTGGTGGTGCCAGCCCAGATGGCGACGCCCGAGGTCATCAACTTCATGGCCCGCTATGGCCGCGGGCTGATCTGCCTCACCATGACACGCACACGGGTCGAGGAACTGAACCTGCCGCTGATGAGCCAGCACAACGGCACGCGCCACCAGACGGCTTTCACGGTCTCGATTGAAGCGCGGGACGGCGTGACCACCGGCATCTCGGCGGCGGACCGCGCGCGCACGATTCAGGTCGCCATCGACCCAAGCAAGGGGCCGGAACATATCGTCACGCCGGGCCATGTCTTCCCGCTGATGGCGCGCGACGGCGGCGTACTCGTGCGGGCCGGCCATACCGAGGCCGCGGTCGATCTCGCCCGGCTGGCGGGCCTCACCCCGGCCGGCGTCATCTGCGAGATCATGAACGACGATGGCAGCATGGCGCGCCTCAATGACCTGGTGCCGTTTGCCCGCCGCCACGGCCTGAAGATCGGCTCCATCGCCGATCTCATCGCCTATCGCCGCCGCCACGACAATCTGGTGGCGAGCATCGCGCAGGCTCCGTTCAAAAGCCGGTTTGGCGGCGACTGGCAGGCGCGCTGCTATGTCAACACCGCCGAATATGCCGAGCATCTGGCGCTCATCAAGGGCACGCTGGATGTGTCGCGCCCGGTGCTGGTGCGCATGCATGCCATCTCCCTGTTCCCTGACGTTCTGGGGGAGGACAGCATGCGATGCGGCCAGTTGCAGGGCGCAATGGCCGCCATCGGGGAGGAGGGATCCGGCGTACTGGTGCTGATCCGCGATACCCGGCCAACCCGGCTCAGCCGGTCGCTTGATGCCCGCAGCGGTGCCGAACCGGTGGCCGAGCACGAGACGTTGCGCGATTACGGGATCGGTGCCCAGATCCTGGTCGATCTTGGCGTCAAGGACATGATCCTGCTGACCAACTCCTCCCCGCACACCGTGGTCGGGCTGGAAGCCTATGGCCTCAACATTGTTGAAGAGCGGCGGATTTCGATTTAGGCCTACCGGGAAAAGGATGCATCATGACAAAAGTCCACGCGCTGATTGTTGAGGCGCGCTTCTATGCCGATCTGGCCGATGAACTGGCCAAGGGGGCGGAGGAGGCGCTGGAGGCTGCCGGGGTGACGTTTGACCGGATCGCGGTACCGGGAGCTTTCGAGATTCCGGCGGCCATCGGCTATGCCTCAGATACGGGGCGTTACGATGGGTTCGTGGCGCTTGGCTGTGTCATCCGGGGCGAGACCACCCATTATGATTATGTCTGCAGCGAGTCCGCGCGCGGCCTGATGAGCCTGTCGATTGACCGCGGGCTGGCAATCGGCAACGGCATCCTGACCACGGAGAACGGGGAACAGGCCTGGCACCGTGCCCGTATCTCCCAAGGGAATAAAGGCAAGGCAGCAGCCGAGGCCATGGTGCGGATGGTCGCGCTGCAGCGCCAGTTCCAGGAAATGAGCCTTGACGATGAGTGATGCAGCACAACGACCACGGCCGCCGGTCTCGGCGCGCGGGGCAGCGCGGCTTGCGGCGGTGCAGGCACTCTACCAACTGGAGATGACCGAAGACGGCAAACCCGCACGGATCGTCCAGGAGTTCATCGACCACCGGCTGGACAGCGACATCGAGGGCGCACCCCTGGTGAAGGCGGATGCGGGCTATTTTGCAGACGTGTTTGCCGGTGCGTCGGCCCGGCTTGAGGAGATTGACGAGATCATCAGCCGCAACCTCGGCGAGGGCTGGACCGTGCCGCGTCTGGACCGGCCGCTCCGGCAGATCCTGCGTGCCGCCCTCTATGAATTGCTGGCGCGGCTGGACGTGCCGCCGCCGGTGGTCATCAGCGAATATGTCGAGGTCGCACGCGGCTTTTATGAGGACGGGTCCGAAGTCGGCTTCGTCAACGGCCTGCTGGACCGTGCAGCGCGTGGTCTTGGTCGCCTGAGTTGAGCATACGCGAGTTCGACCTGATCGACAGCCTTATCCGGCCGCTGGCGGGGGACCCGGCTGCCCGTGGGCTGCTGTCCGATACCGCGGTTCTTGCATCCAACGGCGCAGACCTGGTGCTCACCAAGGACATGATGGCCGAGGGCGTGCACTTCCTGCCCGATGACCCGCCGGAGAGCATCGGCTGGCGGCTTGTAGTGGTCAATGCCTCGGACCTTGCGGCGACCGGTGCGGTGCCGCGCGCCTGTCTGCTTGGCCTTGGTCTCGGCCGCACGCGCTCACGGGATTGGGTGGAGCAGTTTCTGGACGGACTGCGCCGGGCCTGCACGGCGTTCGGCCTGCCGCTGATCGGCGGCGATACCATCTGCCCCGGCGATACGACAGTGCTCTCGCTGACGGCTATCGGCAGTGTGAGCACCGGCAGGGCCATGGCGCGCACAGGCGCGCAGCCGGGCGATACACTCTGGGTCTCCGGCACCATTGGCGACGCAGGCGCGGGTCTTGCCCTGGCGCAAAGCCCTGATTTCAGTTCGGACTCCAGCCCGGAGGCGGTCTGTCTGCGGGATCGCTACTGGTGGCCACAGCCGCGCCTGGCACTGGGCCTTGCCCTTTGCGACCTCGCCAGTGCGGCGGCAGACGTCTCGGACGGTTTGCTGGCGGATGCCGGACATATCGCCAGTGCCAGCGGTGTTGCCGCTGAAATCGAAGCGGCGGCCATCCCGTTATCGCCAGCCTATGTGTCCGATTGCGGTGATACGCTGGCGACGCGGGTGCGGGCGGCGACTGCGGGCGATGATTACGAACTGGTGTTCACAGCGCCTGCCCATGCCGCAACGGCGATCTTAGCACTTTCCCAACGTCTGGGCCTTACCCTGACGCCGATAGGCCGGGTGTCGGCAGGCTCGGGTGTGCGTCTGCTCGACGCTGAGGGCGCTGACGTTCCGGTGGAACGGACAGGATTTGAGCATCACTATGTCGAAAGCACCACCGAAAGCCCCCGCCAAGGCGAAGACTGAGGCCGCCGCGCCCGACAGTGCCGAGGCGCCCAAGAAGAAACCGCCGCTCGTGCCCATCCTGCTGCTGGTCGGCGGTCTTGCGCTGGGTGGTGGCGGGGCGAGCGCCTATTTCCTGATGTTTGCGCCCAAGCCGGCAGCCGCGACCCCTGAGCATGCGGCAGAAACCGGGGAGCATGCTGCTGAACCCGAAGAGCATGCGGAAAAAAAGGGCGGTCATGGCGACAAGGCTGAGGAGCCGTCGTTCGTCGAGCTGGAGCGGCTGACCGTGCCGCTGGTGGGGGAGAACGGCAAGCTCTCGACCTATGTGACCATGGAAGTCTCCCTGGAGGTCGCCCATGGCAAGGATGGATTTGTGAAAGGGCGCATGCCGATCATCCGTGCCGCCGTCAACGAGGGGTTTTCGGTCGCCAAGCTCGCGAGTCCCCATGAGCCGCGCCAGATCGATTTTGCCAAGGCGGAGCGCCTTATGGCCGAGCTTGCCAACAAGGCGCTTGAAGAAGAGTCGATCCTGTCCGCCCATATCATTTCGGCTATGCCGATCTGAAATGCCCATGCGTAGGCAAAAACGCATTCCTGCATTGCATCTTGATTCGTCTCATCGCAAGCTCGTGCAGACGGATATGCGCGCCGGAAGGCCAACCGCATAAGCCGGGCGCGCCGGGGAGCGTGCACCGGCGGCACTGCGGCCCGCATCGCCGATAGTCTGGGGAGCAATCGGGAGGATTCATGGAGAGTTTGATTTGGGTGAGCGTCGTCTGCGGCGCTCTGGCAGTCCTGTATGGTTTGGTGACGCGCAGCAGTGTGCTTGCGGCCCCTGCAGGCAATGAGACGATGCAGTCGATCGCAGCCGCCATCGAGGAGGGCGCGCGCGCTTACCTCAACCGGCAATACAGCACCATCGCCGTTGTCGGCGTGGCGATGACTGTCATCATCCTGCTGTTCCTCGGGGTGTATCCGGCAGTAGGCTTCATCATCGGGGCCGTGCTCTCGGGCGCGACCGGCTACATCGGCATGAACATCTCGGTCAAGGCGAACGTCCGTACGGCAGAGGCCGCACGCGGCGGGTTGCAGGCCGGCCTTACCCTGGCATTCAAGTCGGGCGCGATCACCGGGATGCTGGTCGCGGGCCTCGCATTGCTGTCGATAGCCGGCTATTTCGCTGTGCTGACCCTGGGCCTGAAGTTCGAACCCAACTCCCGCACGGTTGTCGATGCGCTGGTGGCGCTGGGCTTTGGTGCGTCGCTGATTTCCATCTTCGCGCGTCTGGGCGGCGGTATCTTCACCAAAGCGGCTGATGTCGGCGCCGATCTGGTCGGCAAAGTGGAGGCTGGCATCCCGGAGGATGACCCCCGCAACCCGGCGGTGATCGCCGATAACGTGGGTGACAACGTCGGCGATTGCGCGGGCATGGCTGCTGACCTGTTCGAGACCTATGTGGTGACGGTCGGCGCGACGATGGTGCTCACCGCTCTGCTATTTGCAGGCGGGCAGGACTCTGCCCTGCTCGGGCGGCTGATGGCATTGCCGCTGCTCATCGGCGGCGTCTGCATCATCGCCTCGATCGCGGGTACGTTCTTTGCCAAACTTGGCGGCTCCCAGAACATCATGGGCGCGCTCTACAAGGCGTTCTCGGTCACCGGCGTTCTGTCGGTGGGCCTGCTCTACGGCGCGATAGAGTATGGCCTCGGCACCACCACGCAGATCACCGCCGGCGGCGAGACCTTCACGGGAATGAGCCTCTATCTGTGTGGCCTGGTCGGGCTCGGCGTGACCGGATTGATCGTCTGGATCACGGAATACTACACCAGCACCGAGTTTCGCCCGGTGCGCTCGATTGCCAAAGCATCGGAGACCGGACACGGCACCAACATCATCCAGGGTCTGGCCATCAGCCTGGAGGCGACAGCTCTGCCCACGCTGGTGATCTGTACTGGCATCATCATCGCCTATCTGCTGGCGGGCCTGATCGGGATTGCGTTCGCGGCAACCGCCATGCTGGCACTGGCAGG
This sequence comes from uncultured Sphingomonadaceae bacterium, assembly GCA_964404985.1. Classification (GTDB taxonomy): domain Bacteria; phylum Pseudomonadota; class Alphaproteobacteria; order Sphingomonadales; family Sphingomonadaceae; genus Hankyongella. The sequence goes on along the minus strand of CAYOMD010000003.1, from coordinate 102,985 downwards.
AATGGTGGTGGCGCTCGACGCCTATGGCCCGGTGACCGACAACGCGGGTGGCATCGCCGAGATGGCCGGCCTCGACAAGAGCGTGCGGGTCTACACGGACGCGCTGGACGCGGTCGGCAACACCACCAAGGCAGTCACCAAGGGCTATGCCATCGGCTCGGCAGGGCTTGCCTCACTGGTGCTGTTCGGGGCCTATACCTCTGACCTCAAGGCCTATTTCCCGGACCTGGCGGTCGACTTCTCGCTGGCCAACCCGTTCGTGGTGGTCGGGCTGCTGCTGGGCGCGCTGCTGCCCTATCTGTTCGGCGCATTCGGGATGACGGCGGTGGGCCGCGCGGCCGGAGCGGTCGTCGAGGAGGTACGCACCCAGTTCCGGGAGAATCCGGGCATCATGGATGGCACATCCAAGCCGAACTATGCCCGCACGGTGGACCTGGTGACCAAGGCGGCGATCCGGGAGATGATCGTGCCCTCGCTGCTGCCAGTGCTGGCACCGATCGTCGTATACTTCGTCATCACGGCCATTGCAGGCCAGGCCAACGGCTTTGCCGCCCTTGGTGCCCTGCTGCTCGGGGTCATCGTCAGCGGTCTCTCGGTCGCTATCTCGATGACGTCAGGCGGCGGCGCGTGGGACAACGCCAAGAAGTACATCGAGGAGGGGCATCACGGTGGTAAGGGGTCGGAGGCCCACAAGGCGGCTGTGACCGGTGATACCGTTGGCGATCCCTACAAGGATACGGCGGGTCCTGCCATCAACCCGATGATCAAGATTGCCAATATCGTCGCTCTGCTGTTGCTGGCGTCGCTGGCGGGCGGACACTGAGTCTGCACATGGGCGGACTTGGTTTGTAGAGACCCCTTTCCGGCTTTATGCAATCACATGATGATGCGTCAAAGCCGGAAAGGGTCTAAGGCGAGGTGCTGGATGGACTTCGCAAAGCCATTGATCACGGCCACATTGCTCAAGCGGTACAAGCGGTTTCTGGCCGATGTCACGCTGGATGATGGCCGGCTGGTCACGGTGCATTGCCCGAACCCCGGTGCGATGCTCGGGCTGGCGCAGCAGGGCGCCCGTGTGTGGCTGGAGCCGGCTCGCAACCCCGCGGCCAAGCTGCCCTATCGCTGGGTGCTGGAAGCGGTCGGCGGGCATCTGGTCGGGATCGACACCGGCCTGCCGAACACTTTGGTCCCCGAGTCCCTGGAGCGCTTGGCGCCGCTGAGCGGCTATGCGCACATGCGCCCGGAGGTCCGCTACGACCAGAACTCCCGGATCGACCTTCTGCTGAGCGACCATCCGGATGATCCGAGACCCTGCTTTGTGGAAATCAAGAATGTGCACTGGCGGCGCGGCGATCTGGCCGCCTTCCCGGACAGCGTGACCGCACGCGGCACCAAGCATCTGGAGGCACTGGCGCGGCAGGTGGCAGGCGGCGCGCGTGCTGTCATGTGCTATGTTGTCCAGCGCGGCGATTGCACGGGCTTGACCCTGGCCGCAGACATCGACCCGGCCTATGCCCGCGCAGCCGAGACGGCGCGGGCGGCTGGTGTTGAGTTCGTAGCGTTTCAATGCGCAATCACCACGTCGCGGGTTGAATTGGCTGGCCCGCTGCCCATAGTGGAAAGCCAAAGGATTATATGATGACCTACGCTGAGACCCTAGAGGACGATCTGGACTCCGGCACCGTGCGCCTGCATGCGCCGGCGGATTTTGTCGGGATGCGGGCTGCCGGGCGGTTGGCGGCGGAATGCCTCGACATGCTGGCCGGGCACGTCGCGCCGGACACCACCACCGAGGCACTGGACCGGCTGGCGTTTGACTATATCGTCGCGCGCGGCGGGGTGCCTGCACCGCTCCATTACCGGGGCTTCCCGAAGTCCATCTGCACCTCGGTCAATCATGTCGTCTGCCACGGTATTCCCGGCCCGAAGCGCCTGAAGGACGGCGATATCGTCAACATCGACGTGACCGTGGTGCTGGATGGCTGGCACGGCGATACCAGCCGCATGTTTCTGGTCGGCGCTGTGCCGATCAAGGCCAAAAAGCTGGTCGAGGTGACATACGAGGCGATGATGCGCGGGATCGCGGCAGCAAAGCCCGGTGCGCGGCTGGGGGATATCGGCCATGCCATCCAGTCCTTTGCGGAAAGTCATCGCTATTCGGTGGTGCGCGATTTCTGCGGCCACGGGCTGGGGCGCATCTTCCATGAGGCCCCCAATGTCGTGCACTTCGGACGGCCGGGCACCGGAGTCGAGTTGAAGCCGGGCATGTTCTTCACCATCGAGCCGATGATCAACGCCGGGCGCTATGAAGTGAAAGTGCTTGAGGATGGCTGGACCGCGGTGACCCGTGACCGGTCGCTCTCGGCCCAGTTCGAGCACAGCATCGGCATCACCGAGGACGGCTGCGAGATTTTCACCCAGTCGCCGGCCGGGCTGCACGCACCGCCCTATGCCCTCTGAGGAGCACGATGGCAGCGGGCACCGGGAGCGGTTGCGCGAACGCCTGTTCGCTGGTGGCGGCGATGCCTTCCACGACCATGAACTGCTGGAATATGTGCTGGCGCTGGCCATTCCCCGGCGCGACACCAAGCCGCTGGCCAAGGCACTGCTGCGCGAGTTCGGCTCGTTCGCCCGCGTAATCTCGGCAGAAGTCCCTGCGCTGCAGAACTTCGGCGGCCTGTCGACCGCTGCAATCGGGGCGCTCAAATTCACTCAGGCAGCGGCACTGCGGCTGCAGCGGGAGGCGGTGATGGACAGGCCGGTGCTCTCCAGCTGGCAGGCGTTGATCGGCTATTGCCATGCGAGCATGGCGCACAGCCTGATCGAGCAGTTCCGTGTGCTGTTCCTGAACAACAAGAACATCCTGATCCGCGACGAGGTGATGGCCGAGGGCACGGTGAACCACGCGCCGGTCTATGTGCGCGAGGTGCTGAAGCGCGCGCTGGACCTGGGCTCGACCGCCATAATATTGGTGCACAATCATCCGTCCGGCGACCCCAGCCCGTCCAGGGATGATATTGCGATCACCAACGAGATCGTCGAGGGCGGCAAGCGGCTTGGCATTCGGGTTCACGACCATCTGGTGATCGGCAGCACAGGCCACGCCAGCTTCAAATCGATGGGGCTGCTTTAAGCATAGTCCACCCGCATGAAATACAGGCCATCGGGCGGGGCGTTGAGGCCGAGGGCTGCACGGTCGCGCGCTTCCAGCGCGGCCTGCAGATCCTGCGCTGTCCATGTGCCGTCGCCGACCAGCTTCAGGCACCCGACCATCGAGCGCACCTGATGATGCAGGAACGAGCGCGCGCCAACATCGACGAGGATCGCATCGCCGTCGCGCGTCACCCTGATTTCGCTCAAGGTCTTGACCGGGGACTGTGACTGGCAATGCACCGAGCGGAAGGTCGTGAAATCATGGTGGCCGACCAGACACTGGGCCGCCTTGTGCATGGCCGCAGCATCGAGTGGCGGGATCACCTGCCAGGCCAGCCCGCGCTCTAGGGTCAGCGGCGCGCGCCGGTTGACGATGCGATAACGGTACGCACGGGCGCGGGCGGAAAAGCGCGCATGGAAATCAGCGTCCGTCAAATCGCAGGTGAGGATCGCGACTGCTCCGGGCGTATCCGGGTCGGTGCGCAGGTGGTAGTTGAGCGCCTCGCCGAGCCGGAACGGCGTCAGGGCGGTCTCCAGATCGACATGGGCAACCTGGCCGCAGGCATGGACTCCTGAGTCCGTGCGACCGGCGCCGATCACGCTGGCCTCAAGCCCGGTCGTGCGCAGGATTGCCGCCTCGATGGCACCCTGCACGCTCGGGCCATGGTCCTGCACCTGCCAGCCCATGAACGGCCGGCCGTCATACTCGATGGTCATGCGAAAGCGCGGCATCAGCCTAGCATAGTACCGGCAGGGACCGGCAGGCCACGCAGCATGTCTGTCGCAGGCATCACGGCTTTGCCGGCGCGCTGCACCAGGGTCGGGCGCAGCGCCTGCGCGCCGCACGCGATGGTAAGCCGGGTATCGAGCACGATGCCCGGCGTGTCCGCAGCGTCCACAACCTCTGCGGCCAGTACCCTTATCCGCTCCTCCGCCAGGACCAGGTAGGCGGACGGGGTGAACGCGCGCACGCGCCGCTCCAGCAGGGTGGCCGGATGGGTCCAGTCCAGCCTGGCCTCCGCCTTGTCGATCTTGGCGGCGTAGGTCGCGCGGCTGTCGTCTTGCGGTGTGGGCACCAGACTGTCGTGGTGCGCCAGTGCTGCCACGATTGCATCCGCCCCCAGTGCTGCCAGCCGGTCGTGCAGGGTTGCAGCCGTATCGTCGGCGGCAATCGGGCAGGGGCGGCGCAGCAGCACCGGGCCGGTATCCAGCCCCGCCTCCATCGCCATGATGCAGATGCCCGTCTCGGGGTCGCCGGCCTCGATCGCCCGCTGGATGGGGGCAGCACCCCGCCAGCGCGGCAACAGGGAGGCATGGATGTTCAGGCACCCGTGACGCGGGGCATCCAGCACCGGCTGCGGCAGGATCAGGCCGTAGGCAGCGACTACCGCCACATCGGCCTGGTGTGCCGCAAAATCCGCCTGTGCTTGCGCATCGCGCAGTCTGTGGGGGGTGAACACCGGCACGCCGAGGGTCTCGGCCAGTGCCTGCACCGGGCTTGGGGTCAGCTTCTTGCCCCGGTGGGCCGGACGTGGCGGCTGGGTATAGACCGCACAGATATCATGCCCGGCATCGTGCAAGGCCTGCAGGGCACGCGCTGCGAACACCGGCGTGCCCATAAAGACCAGCCGCATGATGCGTCACGCAACCTTGCCGTGGCGGCGTTGCTTTTCCAGCTTGCGCAGCAGCATCTGCCGCTTGAGGCGGGAGAGATGGTCGATAAACAGCACGCCCTCCAGATGGTCCATCTCGTGCTGCAGGCAGGTTGCCATCAGGCCGTCCAGCTCTTCCTCGCGGGGCGCGCCATCATAGCCCAGATATTTGATCCGGATGCGGGCCGGGCGCTCGACCTCTGCATATTGCTCGGGCACGGACAGGCAGCCTTCATTATAGACCGAGAGTTCATCCGACGCCCACACGATCTCCGGGTTGACGAAGTAATGCGGTTCCTTCGTTTCCTCGCGCTGCAGGTCGATCACCAGAATGCGCTTGGGCACGCCAACCTGGATCGCCGCCAGACCGATGCCGGGGGCATCGTACATGGTCTCCAGCATGTCATCCATGAGGGCACGCAGCGCGTCGTCGACAGCGTCAACCGGCTTGGAAATCTCGCGCAGGCGCGCATCCGGGGTCTCGATGATCGGCAATATGGCCATGGTTATCTCAAGGTTTTCCGATTTCAGCCGGAGAAGTGGGCGCGGCGAGCGGCTGTGTCAAGCAACCCGCTGTAGGTATGCGAAGCGTATCGAACGTATCAGAAAAATTCGTCCAGCATCAGGTGAAACCGGAGTTTTGCCAAGTCTGGCTGCGCAATCCCGTAGCACTTGAGCAGGTGAGTCTGCAGCGACGGGCCGAATTCGCCCAGGCAATTCCACAGAATCGCCAAATCCTGGTAGCGATCAGCGACTCCGACTCTGCCAAGGTCGATGCAGCCTTGCACCACACCGTCCATAAGCAGCATGTTGTCGAGCGAATAATCGCCATGCGTCACAACGAGGTCTTCCGAGAGTGGCAGCATGGTTGTGAGAGCTGCCCAAAGCTGGTGCGCCGACCAACTTGCGTGCTCTGCATCGAAATCCTCGGTGTCGACAAGACCGGCTTTCAACCTCTGCTCAGCATGCGCCATGCGTACAGCGTAGCGACTGGTGTACGGGCAGTCCGCGAGCGGGATTGCGTGCAAGCGTAGCAAGAACTGCGCCAGTGCCTCGACGACTGCTTCACGGCTTTCCGGCTCAGTCTCCATGATTTGGTAGGCGGTGCGCCCCGGCAGTGTGTCCATCAAGAGCCAAGTAGAGCCTGGCTGATAGGCAAAGCCTTGAATGGCCGGCACAGACACATGCTGCGCAAGCCAGGACTGGCGCGCCATTTCCTCGACGAGATCCTTGGCAACACGACCCCGACCGCACTTGAGGAACCATTCCCGAATACCGGACAATCTATAAAGTGCTGCGCCGGACATGCCGACAAGATTGCGAGACCATCGGCAGTCGCCGATCAGGTCTTTGATGTGTGCCGGAACGGCGACAGGCTTGCAGCGGCGTTCGCGCATCACTCAGCTCAAAGGCCTGCGGGCTTTCAAAGCCTGCGCCAGCGTGCCGTCGTCCAGATAGTCAAGTTCGCCGCCGACCGGCATGCCATGGGCCAACTGGGTGACCCGAACCGGATAGGCCGCAAGCTGGTCGGCCAGATAATGCGCCGTGGTCTGGCCTTCGAGTGTCGCGTTCAGCGCCAGGATCACCTCCTGCACCCCGCCAGATGCGACGCGGGCGAGCAGACCGTCGATGCGCAAGTCCTCCGGTCGCACACCGTCGAGGGCAGACAAGCGCCCGCCGAGCACATGGTAACGCCCGCCGAACAGGCTGCTGCGGTCGAGCGCCCAGAGGTCGGCCACCCCCTCCACGACACACAGCAGGCCGGGGTCTCGCCGCGGGTCGGCGCACAGGGCGCAGGGGTCAATGGTATCGATATTGCCGCAGACCTGGCACTGGCTCAGGGTCTGGCTGACGCTGGCCAGCGCTGCAATCAGCGGCTCCATCAGAGTCTGGCGCTTGGCAATCATCTGCAGCACTGCCCGGCGCGCCGAGCGCGGGCCGAGCCCCGGCAGGCGGGCCAGCGTCTGGATCAGGCGTTCGAGCTCAGGCGCGGGCATCGGGGCCAGTGTAGCTGCAGCCTTCCCGGCTTGAGCCGCGGCGGACGCTGACTTTCACCAGCTCCGGCATCTGCGGCTTCACATGGTCCCATAGCCATTGGCAGAGACGCTCCAGCGTCGGGCGCTCCAGCCCCGGCACATCGTTCAGGTAGCTGTGGTCAAGCGTGGCGCGCACACCGGCGACAACAGCGTTGATCTCCTCGAAGTCTCGGATCCAGCCGGTCGCGGGATCAGGCGCACCGGCAAACGCCAGCTCTGCCTCGAAGCTGTGGCCGTGAATCGTGCCGTAGCGGTGGCCGGGCGCGACGTTGGCGCCAAGCTGGTGGGCCGCATCAAACGTGAAGGATTTGGTGATCTCGAATGTCATCGGGGTTCCTGCTGGACCCGCGTTCCAAGCGCATCGCGGCGCAAAAATCAAGCAGTGGCTTCGCTTGATGCCTGCTGGACCGCCTCGACCACCGCATCCCAGGCCAGCAGGATCGAGGCATGGCGCGCCCGGTGCGGCACGGCGGGAGTGAAAATCTCCAGCGCGTCGAACGGGGCTGCTGGTGGGTTGTCATCCCCCTCTAGCAAGGCGCGCAACTGGGCCCGGCCCTGCGCCAGCTCCGCCAGCGAACGGCCAAGCACCACGCCGCCGAGAATACTGGCAGACGCCTGACCCAGAGCGCAGGCACGAACCTCCTGCCCGAAACCCGCGATCACGCCGTCCTGCACCGCCACATCCACGATCACCCGGCTGCCGCAGATCGGGCTGACCTTGGTGACGCTGGCCTGCGGGCGCGCAAGACGTTCGTGATGCGGAATGCTGGCCGCCAGGCGCAGGATGCGGGTGTTGTAAAGCTGCTCGTTCATGGGGCAGACATAAGGCGCAAAGCCGATTCTTGCCAGCCCCCACTCTCTGATGGCCTTCAACGGAACCGTTCGCCCCGAGTCCGGTCGAGGGGCAGCTCCAGCATCATGAGGACGTGTCTCGAAAGGGCTCGACACGAACGGGGAGGGGTTCCAAAGTGCCTGAAACCCTGCCGTCTACACCCGGCGCCAGGTGATGCCGGCGGGGCTGTCCTGCAGCTCCACGCCCTGGGCCTTGAGCTCATCCCGGATGCGGTCAGCCGTGGCAAAGTCGCGCGCCTGCCTGGCGGCGGTACGCGCGGCAATCCGCGCCTCGATGTCCTCCGGCGTCAGGCTTGCGGTGTCGCTGGCGGTGAACCAGGCGTGCGCATCCTGCTGCAGCAGGCCCAGCAGGGCACCAGAGGCGCGCAGGCTCGCATGCAGGCTCGCCGTGTCGCCTCCCGCTCGCCGGGCCGCCTCCAGCCCGCTGCGCAGGCTGTGCAGGTGGCTGATGGCTGCCGGTGTGTTCAGGTCGTCGGCGAGTGCGGCCAGCACGCCCGGGTCGGCGGCGGCATGCAGCCCACCTAAGGTATCGCGCAGGGTCTGGTAGAAGCCATCCAGCGTGTGCTTGCAGCGCTCTACCAGATCGTCCGACCAGTCGAGCGGCTGGCGGTAATGCGCGGAGAGCAGTGCGAGCCGGACGATCTCGCCGGCGGCAGGCCGCGTGGTGTTATAGCGCGCGACCAGATGATCGAGGATGTCGCCCACCAGCTTCACGTTGCCGAGCGACTTCGACATTTTCTCCCGGTCCATCGAGAGAAAGCCGTTATGCATCCAGTAGTTGGCCAGTGGCGCATGGTTGGCGCACACGGATTGCGCGATCTCGTTCTCATGGTGCGGGAAGATCAGGTCCTGCCCGCCGCCGTGAATGTCGATCGTGGTGCCCAGTTCGGCGCGGATCATCGCCGAGCACTCGATATGCCAGCCGGGGCGGCCAATACCCCATGGACTGTCCCAGCCCGGCTGGTCTGGGTTTGAGGGCTTCCACAGCACGAAGTCCGCCGGCGCGCGCTTGTAGGGCGCGACCTCGACCCGGGCCCCGGCGATCATGTCGTCGAGCGAACGGCCGGAGAGCGCGCCGTATTCGGCATAGCGCGCCACCTCGAACAGCACATGCCCCTCGGCGGCATAAGCAAAGCCTGCTGCCATGAGCTCCGCGATGAACCCGATGATGGTCTCGATGTGGGCCGTCGCGTGCGGTGCCAGTGATGGCGGCTCGACCGCGAGCGCCGCCATATCGTCGAGGTAGATCGCCTCGTATTTCGCGGTGATCGCAGCGATACGTGCGTTCATCGGCTGGCCATCGTCGAGCGCTGCGGCGGCTGCGTTGATCTTGTCGTCCACGTCCGTGATGTTGCGGGCATAGACCACAGCATCCGCGCCGTAGTGCTGGCGCAGCAGGCGCACCAGCACGTCGAACACCACCGGTGGCCGGGCATTGCCGATATGCGCCTGGTTCCAGACCGTCGGCCCGCACACATACAGGGTGATACGTTCGGGATTGATCGGGGTGAACGGGCGCACGGTGCGTGCGCGGGTGTCATAAAGCTGGATCATGGCGCGGGGTTTAGCCGAGCAGCGTGCTAGATGCCAACCGCTTCATGCTGGTTCTTCTCCAGCAGCTTTTCCAGTTCGCGCTGCTCCTCGTCGGTGTAGCCGCCGGGCAGGGATGGTGCCTGGCCAGGATCAATGAACTCGTCGATGGGCGGATGTCCGTACGGCAGGTGTTCGACAGTCAGGGCATCCTCGCTTCTGAGAGCGCCGATAAACTGCCGCAGGGCGGTCGCGGTGTTGTCAACAATCGGGAAGCTGCGTGCCGTGACGATCCAGTCCGGCATCGCCTCTCGGCTGACCATGAAGGCAAGCCCCAGATAGACCAGTGAGATCAGCACAACGCCGCGGGTCAGGCCGAAGGCCGCCCCCATGACGCGGTCTACCGGGCCGAGGCCGGAGTCCTTGACCCGGTCGCGCAGCATCATGGCGAACAGGCGGGTCAAACCCACTGCCAGCAAGACGATGAGGATCAGCGCGGCGACGTCACCAAGCGGGGCAGAGCCGGTGGTCCCGCGCAGCCAGAGCGAGACCGGCGCAAACAGGAATTTGAGGGCCAGGATCGCGACACCCCATGCTGCCAGCCCCAGGCTTTCCGCCACCAGTCCCCGCGTCAGTCCGAACAGGGTGGATAGACCCACCACCACCACAAAAAAGATATCAAATGTCGCCATTGGAACAAACTAGGCCGCATGCAGGATACGGTCAACGAGGCTGCCGACCGTCGGCAGGGTCATGACGCGGATTTCCGGCACAGCGCCCGCGGTTTGCGGCGATCCGGCGCAGAGTGCGGACTTGAAGCCCAGTTTTGCCGCCTCCTTCAGCCGCCCGAGGCTCTGGCTGACCGGGCGTACCTCCCCGGAGAGCGCAATCTCCCCGAACGCCACCGTGTCGACCGGCAGCGGCTTGTCGGTCAATGCCGAGACCAGTGCTGCAGCGACGGCCAGATCGGCAGCGGGCTCGCCCACACGCAGGCCACCCGCGACATTGAGGTAGACTTCGCAGGACCCGAAGGTCAGGCCGCAGCGCGCCTCCAGCACCGCCAGCACCATCGCCAGCCGGCTGCTGTCCCACCCGACGACGGCCCGGCGCGGCGTTGCCCCTGTCGGCAGGCGCACCACCAGCGCCTGAATCTCGACCAGCAACGGCCGGGTGCCCTCCATCCCGGCGAACACGACCGCGCCAGGCACCGGCTCGGCGCGTTGGGAGAGAAACAAGGCCGACGGGTTGCTCACCTCGACCAGGCCGACATCCGCCATCTCGAACACGCCGATCTCGTCAGTGCCGCCGAAGCGGTTCTTGACCGCACGCAGAATGCGGAACGGATGGGCGCGGTCGCCCTCGAAGTAGAGCACGGTATCGACCATGTGCTCCATCACCCGCGGCCCGGCGATCTGGCCGTCCTTGGTGACATGCCCGACGAGAACCACGGCCGCGCCGCTGGTCTTGGCATAGCGGATCAACTCGTGCGCGCAGACGCGCACCTGGCTGACGGTGCCCGGTGCTGCCTCGATCTGGTCGGAGTAGAGAGTCTGGATCGAGTCGATGATCACCATGTCCGGCGGCGGGCCGTTCTGCAGGGTGGCCAGAATATCCCGCAGTGCCGTGCCGGTGCCGAGTACGACTGGGGCGTCGCTCAGGCCCATGCGGCGCGCGCGCAGCCGCACCTGGTCTGCGGCTTCTTCGCCGGACAGATAGACCACCCGGCCACCATTGCGGGCCACAGCGGCAGCCGATTGCAGCAGCAGCGTCGATTTGCCGATGCCGGGGTCGCCGCCGATCAGTATTGCCGAGCCACGTACCAGACCACCGCCGAGTGCGCGGTCAAACTCACCGAGCCCGGTCGCGCGGCGGGGCGGCGGGGCGGTCTCGCTGCTGAGCGGCTCCAGCGGGATCGCCCGCCCGCCGGTGCGCAGCCCCAGGTGGCTGTCGGTCGGCTTTATCTGCGCCTCAGCCTGGAAGCTGTTCCAGGCGTTGCAGTCGGCGCACTGGCCCATCCACTTGGGGGAGACAGTGCCGCAGGATTGGCAGACGTAGCGGGTTTGCGGTTTGGCCATGATGTTCCAGAACGTTTAGCGAACATATAAAGCATCGCGCCTTAAATGCGACCCACATTCGAGATAGAGCGCTTTGTCGCATTTAAGGGGCAAAGATGCTTTAGATTTATGGGTTATTAGAGCAACTTTGGACTTTAAATCCGCACTGAGCATGCCATCAGGCTGATGCGGATTTAAAGTCCGTTGCTCTAGAAGGCTCGTGCAGCCTCTGCAACTGTCTGGGCGTATCCGGAATAGCGTCTAGAGCCTGATGACTTTAGTTTGAACCGTTCGCCCCGAGCCCGGTCGAGGGGCAGCTTCAGTATAATCTACCATCACTCACTGGACGTGTCTCGACTTGGCTCGACACGAACGGTGAGGGTCGTGATTTTATGTAATGTCATCCCGGCCTAAATGTTTGGTACCGGCACATGATGTAGCTGCTTCAGTGGCTTGTTCCCGGTCAGGCGTCGCAGCACAACGTAAAAGACCGGCGTGAACAGCAGGCCGAAGACGGTCACGCCGAGCATGCCGAAGAACACGGCCGTACCGAGTGCCTGGCGCATCTCGAAGCCGGCACCGCTGGCGATCAGCAACGGCACCACCCCGAGGATGAATGCGAACGACGTCATCAGAATTGGTCGCAGGCGCAAGCGGCAGGCCGCAATGACCGCATCGACCGGGCTTTTTCCGGCATATTCCTGGTCGCGCGCAAATTCGACGATGAGGATGGCGTTCTTGCACGCCAGCCCGACCAGCACGATCAGGCCGACCTGGGTGAGGATGTTGTTGTCCATGCCGCGCGCCCACACGCCGGTGATGGCGGCCAGCAGACACATCGGCACGATGAGGATGATGACGAGCGGCAGCACCCAGCTTTCGTAGGAGGCGGCAAGCACCAGGAAGACAAACAGCACACAGAGCAGGAAAATGTAAGTGGCGGTATTGCCGGCCCGCTTCTGCTCGTAGCTGAGGTCGGTCCATTCATAGCCGATGCCGTTGGGCAGCACCTTGGCGGCCAGATCCTCCATGATGGCGATGGCCTGGCCGGAGGAGACGCCGGGGGCGGTGTTCCCCTGCAGTTCGGCGGTCGGGTAGAGGTTATAGCGCGGGAAGCGGTCCGGCCCGGTCTCCCAGCGGAAATCGACAAAGGTGCCGAGCGGCACGATGCCGCCAGTCTCCGAGCGCGTGCGCAACCGCGCGATATCGTCCTGCGTCGCCCGGAACGGCGCGTCGGCCTGTGCTGTCACCCGATAAGTGCGGCTGAACAGGTTGAAATCGTTGACGTAGGATGACCCCAGATAGACCTCGAGCGTCCGGAACACCCGCTCGACCGGCACGCGCAGGATTTCCGCCTTGGTGCGATCGATATCGACATACAACTGCGGTGTTCTGGCATCGAACGGGGTGAACACGCCGAACAGCCGCGGGTCCTTGCTGGCGGCACCCAGCAGTGCATAGGTCGCCTGGGCGAGCGCCTGCGTGCCCACGCCGCCGCGATCCTCGATCCGCATGGTGAACCCGCCCGAAGTGCCCAGACCCTGCACCGGGGGCGGTGCCAGCACGATCATGAAGCCATCCTGTATGGCACCCAGTTTCTGCTGCAGCTCCGCGATGATCTGCGGCATCTTGATGCCCGGGCGTTCGTCGGGCGGCAGCAGGCCTACGAAGGTCGCCCCGGCGTTGGATGCCTGGGTACGGGTCGCGCCGGAAAAGCCGGCGAACGACACGGCAAAGCGCGTACCCTTCACCGTCTTCATGATCTGCTCCGCCTTCCTGATGGTCGCGTCTGTGCGCTCCAGCGAGGCACCGGGCGGCAATTGATAGGCAACGATCAGATAGCCCTGGTCCTGCTGCGGAATGAAGCCGCCCGGCACCAGGCTGAACATGAAACCGGTTACGCCGATCAGAACCGTGTAAACCCCGATCCAGACCCAGGGTTTCCCCGTCATCCGGCTGACGATGTGGCCATAGGTGTTGGCAAGCGAGTCGAAGCCACGGTTAAACGGATCGAACAGCAGCCGTTCCAGCAGATTGTGCTTGTGGCCATCCCCCTGGGCAGTGTGTGTCTTGAGCAGGATACGGGCCAGCGCCGGCGATAGCGTGAAGGAGTTGAACACCGAGATAGCGGTCGCAACGGCAATCGTCAGCGCGAACTGGCGGTAGAACTCGCCGGTGATGCCGGGGATGAATGCCGTGGGCACGAACACGGCACCCAGCACGAGGCCGATGGAGATCAGCGCGCCGCCAACCTCGTCCATGGTTCTGAGCGTCGCCTCGCGCGGGCTCATGCCCAGGCGCAGGTTCCGCTCGACGTTCTCCACCACGACGATAGCATCGTCGACCACGATGCCGATGGCGAGCACCAGCCCGAACAGCGTCAGGTTGTTGAGGCTGAAACCAAACGCCAGCATCACCGCGAAGGTGCCGATGAGCGAGACCGGAATGGTGATAATCGGGACGATGGACGCCCGCCAAGTCTGCAGGAACAGGATGACCACGACGACAACAAGGATGATCGCTTCCCAGATCGTCTTGATGACCTCGTCCACCGACTCCTGAATGAACTGGGTCGGGTTGTATACGATTTTATATCCCAGTCCCGGCGGAAAGGACTTCTGCATTTGCGTGATCGTCTTGACGACCTCCTGTGAGGTCGCCAGCGCATTGGCCCCCGGGCGCTGCGAGAGCAGCATCGCAACAGCGGTCTCGCCGTCCAGATAGGAATTGGTTGTGTAGTCGGATGCACCGAGTTCCACCCGCGCCACGTCCCGCAGGCGGGTAAACCGGCCGTCTTCCCCGGTCTTGACCACGATATCGCCGAACTCGTCCGGTTGCTTGAGCCGGCCTTTCAGGGTGAGGTTATACTGAAAAGCGGCATTGGTGGTGACCGGCGGTGCCCCCAGTGCGCCGCCTGCCACCTGGACGTTCTGTGACCGGAGTGCGGCCACCACTTCGTCAGCGGTCATGTCCACGGCGGCAATGCGGTCCGGGTCGAGCCAGATGCGCATGGCATATTCGCGTGCGCCGAACAGACGGACGTCGCCGACCCCGTCGATCCGGGACAGCACGTCCTTGATTTGCAGCAGGGCGTAATTGGTAATGTAGACCTGATCGCGTGATTTATCAGGCGATATCAGGTGGATCACCATCATGATGTCGGGCGCGACCTTCTGGGTCACGATGCCGAAACGCCGGACTTCCTCCGGCAGGCGCGGCTGCGCGATTGCCACCCGGTTCTGCACCAGCACCTGTGCGGTATCGAGGTTGGTGCCCGGCTTGAAGGTGATGGTGAGGGTCATGCGGCCATCGGCGGTCGCGTTCGAATACATGTAGGACATGTTCTCGATGCCGTTGACTTCCTGCTCGATCGGTGTCGACACCGTCTCGGCAATGGTCTGGGCCGTGGCCCCCGGATACTGGGCGGAGACCTGAATGGTCGGCGGTGCAATGTCCGGGTATTGCGAGACCGGCAGCGCGGTGTAGGCAATGCCGCCGATCACCATGATGACGATGGCCAGTGCCGCCGCGAAGATCGGGCGGTCCGTGAAGAAATGTCCAAGCTTCATGGTTCAGCCCGCCTTCTGCATGGTCGCGGGCGTCGGCTGTACGATCTGTGTCTCCTGCGGCTCCACCGCCAGCCCCGGTCGCAGACGCATCAGGCCATTGATGACGATGCGCTGATCCGGCTTCAGGCCGGTGCGCACCACGCGCAGTCCATCAATGATGGGCCCCAGCGTCACCGGTTGCGGCTTGATGGATTGATCCGGCTGTACCACGAAGACCACACGTTGGGCCTGATCCGTGCCGATCGCCTCATCCGGGATCAGAATGGCCTTATACTTCGGACGGCCAAGCAGGCGCAGGCGTCCGAACATGCCGGGCAGCAGATATTGTTCGTCGTTGGGCAGCACGGCACGCCCACGGATGCTGCCGGTCTGCGGATCGATGCGGTTGTCGACGAAATCCAGGTTGCCCTTGTGCACATAGTCGCTTTCACCCTGCAACTGCACAATAACCGGGTGCTGGACCGTGCGACCAGATGGGCGTTCGCCAGCCTCTGCCAGCCGGACGTAGCGTAGATAGGCTGCTTCATCGGCATCGAAAATGAAGCGGATCGGCCGCAGGGCCGCAATCGTGGTGAGCGTTTGCGCTTGCGCACCGTCGCCGCTCACCAGGTTGCCGACGGAGACGAAACGGGCACTGGCGCGACCGGTGATGGGGGCTGTGATGCGCGTGTAGTTGAGGTTGAGCTGCGCCTGTTCCACATCCGCTTGCGCGGAGCGCACAGAGGCCTGAGCGTTCTTCAGCGAGTCCTGACGCTGTTCGAAGACCCGCTCCGGAATGTTTTGCCGCTGGAGCAGTTCACGGGCGCGTTCCAGGTCTCTGCGGGCGAATTCCTGTGCGCTCTGGGTACTGGCTAGCCGGGCTTTCGCCTGATCGAGCGCCACCTGGAATGGCCGGGGGTCGATCTGAAACAGCAGTTGACCCTTCTCAACGATGTCGCCATCGGTGAAGTGGATCGACTGCAGATAGCCGTTCACGCGCGAGCGCATCTCGACGAAGTCATAGGCCTCGAAGCGACCGGTATACTCGTCCCACTCCTGAACCTCCTTGACCACCGGCTTGGCCACGGAGACCGGAAGCTTGGGCGGCGCACCCTGCACTTCGGGTTTGCCACAGGATGCGAGCAGCGCGGTGCAACCGACAATTGCAGCCATGCGGATGCTCAAGGCACTCCGGTGCGTGCGGATGCTCGTCAACATCTGAGTGATCCCCTTCAATGAACTCTTACCAAGCTGCAGGGACGACGACTCACTCATCGTTACCCCGGCGTAGGCCGGGGTCCAGGAACAATGCGTGTACACTCTATGATGAGACGCTTGTGTTCCTAGAGTCCGGCTTTCGCCGGAATGACGGCATTAGTCATCATCCAAGCAGGTACCATAGCACCTGAATACACCGGCGCCAGACTGCCCAGTCAGCGCACCGTTGAAACAGTGCCATGGGTTATACCAAGCATCAATCCAATGTTAAGCATTCGCAGGTGCAAAAAATGGCCACAGCCTGAGACAGGCCGTTTCCGTGAAAGCGACAAAGAAAGTTTATTTCTCAGCGTCGTGGCAACGGGGAAGGGGAATAGTGCCGGGAATCTGGCACAGGGCGCGCACCACCCCGCGCAAGGTGCGGACTTCCTGCTCGGTGAAACCGGGGCGCTGCAGCATCCCCCGCAAGGTCTGCCGCATGATGGCGGCGCGGTGACCGGGGCGAAAGTAATTCCGCGCCGTCAGCTCAGTATCCAGATGGCCGATCAGACCGTCCAGCGCTTCCCGGCTGGCCGGGCCGCCGTGCTCCCCGCCCAATACGCTATCGGGCGTGGCATCCGTATGCTGAAGCCACTCATAGGCGCACAGGGCGGCGGCCTGGGCCAGGTTGAGGGAACTGAACGCGGGATTGACCGGAATGGTGAGGATCTGGTCCGCGTGCGCCACATCTTCGGTCTCTAGCCCGGCGCGCTCCGGCCCGAACAGATACGCGGCACGCAGCCCGCCAGCCGCCAGCATATGCGCGCTTGCCGCGGCATGGCGCGGCGTCACCGTCTCTTTCATCATGCCGCGCGGGCGCACGGTCGTTGCAAACACCCGGTTACAGTCTGCAATGGCGGACGGCAGGTCCGGGAAGACTTGGGCCGCGTCTAGCAGATGGTCAGCACCGGATGCCGCCGGTCCTGCCGCAGGGTTGGGCCAGCCGTCGCGGGGGGCAACCAGCCGCAAATCCCCGATGCCGAAATTCCACATGGCGCGCGCGACCATGCCGATGTTCTCTCCGAGTTGCGGGCGCACCAGAATGAAGGCCGGGGTCATTGTGCGGCGTCCGCGTCCTTCTCGGTCTCGTAGGGCGTGACGTATATCAGGCCGCCGTTGTCGAAATCCTTGGTCACCTCGCGGCGAAGCTGCGGCAGCGGCGCGCGTGGCAGCACCTCCTCGGAGAGGTAAAACAGCCCGAACACCAGCAGCACCATGATGACGCTCAGCCCATAGATGATGATCTGGCTAGTGAGGTTGCGCCTGTAGAACGTCTTCTCGCCCACCACGGAGTCGAGCTCGCGGGAGAACCGCTCATACTGCTTGCGCGGGATAGGCTTGGTACGGGCCCGGTCGTAGGCGGAGGGGAGGTGTTTGGGCCGACGCATGGGCTCAGGTCTCCAGTCTTCTCAAAGCACGCTCCCGCCCCATGCGTGCCAGCAGCGGGCCCATTTCCGGCCCGTGCGGCTGTCCGGTCAGCGCAAGCCGCAGCGGCATGAACAGGGCCTTGCCCTTGCGGCCCGTCGCGTCCTTCAGGGCGTTGGTCCAGATAGTCCAGATATCGTCGGTCCAGGGCAATTCGGCAAGCGTCGCCTGAGCGGTTGCGACGAACTCCGGCTCCTCCACGACCGGGGCGATCTCCCCGCACACCACCTGCCACCAGGGCGCGATGGCATCGATCCGCTCAACATTGCCGCGCAGCAAATCCCAGTCGGCGGCTGTCATGCCGGCGGGCAGGCGGCTGGAGACCGCCTCAAAAGACATGTGGTGGATGATCTTGGTGTTGAGCAGGGTCAGCTCGGCCTCGTCGAACAGGGCGTTGGCCTTGTTGAACTTGGCCCAGTCGAAGCTGGCGACCAGGGGTGCTGCATCGGTCACCGGTTCGATCGGGTCAGAGGTGCCAAGCCGCCCGAGATAGGCGATCAGGCTGATCGGCTCGATCCCCATGGCGCGGTAATGCACAACCCCGGCTGAGCCCAGCCGCTTGGAGAGCGCCTGATCCCGCAGTGACAGCAGCGCTAGGTGCGCGAACGTGGGGCAGGGTGCGCCGAGCGCTGAAAACATCTGGGTCTGGACCGCCGTGTTCGTCAGGTGATCCTGCCCGCGCACGATGTGGGTGATGCCCATGTCGATATCGTCGATGACGGAGGGCAGCATGTAGAGCCACGAGCCATCCGCCCGGCGCACCACCGGATCGGAGACCGACGCCGGGTCCATCGAGATGTGCCCCTGGATCAGGTCATCAAATTCGATGCGGCTTGCCGTATCCAGCTTGAAACGCCAGTGCGGTTGAATGCCTTGCGCCTCAAGGGCCGCGCGCTCGTCTGCCGTGAGGTGCAGGGCTGCACGATCATAGACCGGCGGCAGCCCGCGTGAGAGCTGGACCTTGCGTCTCAGATCCAGTTCGTGGGCCGACTCATAGCAGGGGTACAGCCGGCCGCTGGCCACGAGCCGTTCCTGCGCGCGCTCATAGGCATCGAAACGGGCTGACTGCCGGTGTTCCTCGGCGATGTCGAAGCCCAGCCAGGCGAGGTCATCACGGATCGACTGCGCCGACTCCTCAGTCGAGCGCGCCTGGTCGGTATCGTCAAGGCGCAGGATGAACTGGCCGCCGGTTGCTTGCGCAAACAGCCAGTTGACGATGGCCGTACGCAAGTTGCCGACATGCAGCTGGCCGGTGGGGGAGGGGGCAAAGCGGACGCGAGGGATCATGAAGGCCTGCTATTGTGGGAACGAATATTCACCTGCGGCAGAGACGCCACAAAGGTCAAGGCGTGTCACCCGCTGCGGAAGGCGTTGGTGATGGGGTAGCGGCGATCGCGACCGAAGTTGCGTTTGCCGATCTTGACGCCCGGTGGTGATTGTCGGCGCTTGTATTCGGCAAGGAACAGCAGGTGCTCAATGCGCTTGACGGTTGCCGGGTCGAAGCCGCGGGCCACCAGGTCGGCGGCGGAGGCTTCCTCCTCGACTAGGCCGAAAAGAATGCCGTCCAGAATATCATAGGGGGGCAGGCTGTCCTGGTCGGTCTGGTCAGCGCGCAACTCGGCAGTCGGGGCTTTGGTGAGGATACGCTCGGGGATCACCACGCCCGCCGGCCCGAGGCCACCCGCCGGTGCTTGGCGATTGCGCCATTCGGCCAGCCGGTAAACGGTGGTTTTATAGACATCCTTCAGCACCGAATATCCGCCGCACATGTCGCCATAGAGGGTGGCGTAACCGACCGACATCTCCGACTTGTTGCCGGTGGTCAGCACCATCGGCCCGAACTTGTTGGAGAGCGCCATCAGGGTCAGGCCGCGCACGCGGGACTGGATATTCTCCTCCGTCGAGTCGGGCGCCTTGCCCTTGAAACTGCCGGCCAGCATGGCACCGAACGCCTCGACCGCTGGCTCGATCGGGATGGTCTCCAGCCGGGCGCCCAGTGCGTGTGCGCACTGCTGCGCATCGTCCAGGCTGTCACGGGACGTGTAGCGGGATGGCAGCATCACGCACCAGAGCTTATCCGGCCCCAGCGCATCGACCGCGACCGCTGCCGAAAGCGCGCTGTCGATGCCGCCGGACATGCCCAGCACAATGCCGGGAAAGCGGTTGCGGGTCACATAGTCACGCAGGCCAAGCACCATGGCGTGATAGATGTCCGCGATGTCGTCGCCTTCCGGCGCGATGTCTTGGCGGGCGCAGACCCAGCGCCCGGCCTCGCGGTGCCAATGGGTGAGCGCCAGCGCCGCGCGCCACTGGGGCAGCCGGGCAGCCATGCTGGCGTCTGCATTCAGCACGTAGGAGCCGCCGTCGAACACCAGTTCGTCCTGCCCGCCGATCCGGTTGACGTACGCCAGCGGCAGGCCGGTCTCGACGACACGGGCGACACTGTGGGTCATGCGCGCACTTTCCTTGCCGACCTCGAACGGTGAACCGTTGGGCACCAGCAGCAGTTCAGCACCCGTCTCGGCCAGGCACTCGCAGACATCCGGCAGCCACATGTCCTCGCAGATCGGCACGCCGATCCGAACGCCGCGCACCACCAGTGGCCCGGGCAGCGGGCCGGGCGCAAAGGTGCGCGGCTCATCGAACACACCGTAGTTGGGCAGCTCGTGCTTGCGCGTGATGGCCTGTATGCGGCCGGCATCCAACAGGGCCACAGCGTTGTAAACCTTGCCGCTCTCCACATGGCAGGTGCCGACCAGCATGGCCGGGCCGCCATCTGCTGTGGCCTGGGCCAGCTCTGCCAGGGCCTGGGCTGCAGCCTGTTGCAGCGCCGGCTTCATCACCAGGTCTTCGGGTGGATAGCCGACCAGCGCCAGTTCCGGGTACAGGATGACGTCTGCCCCCTGCGCCTGTGCGCGCATGGCCAGCATGGCTGCTGCATTGGCGGCGAAATCACCCACGCTGAGATTGATCTGGGCGAGCGCGATGCAAAAGTGGTCCGGCGGGCAGGTCATGGCATGTGTGTAGGCAGTTCCTTGCGTGTCGACAAGTTGGGGCGCTATGCAGTTGTTTTTACCTGGGGGGTCTGCCTTGGAGATGAGCGCCAATGTCGTGGTCTGGCTGCTGGCCGGTTACCTGAGCGGCACCGTGCCTTACGGCCTGCTGTTGACCCGCGCGGCAGGCCTCGGCGACATCCGCGCGATCGGCTCCGGCAACATCGGGGCGACCAACGTGCTGCGCACCGGCAACAAGGGGCTGGCCGCTGCAACCCTGCTGCTGGATGCGCTGAAGGGGGCCGTGCCGGTCTGGCTGGCGCAGGCTTTTGCGCCGGACCTGCCGGCACTGGTCGGGATTGCCGCGTTTCTCGGCCATCTTTACCCGGTGTGGCTGAAGTTCAAGGGCGGCAAGGGTGTGGCGACCTACATCGGTGTCATCCTGGCGCTCTCGCCGCTCGCCTTTGCCGGCGTCGCGCTCACCTGGCTGCTGATGGCGCGCGTGTTTCGCTATTCCTCCCTGGCAGCGCTCGTTGCGGTGTTGGTGCCGCCCGTCGTCACGGCAGTCCTCGGCCGCTATGACGTAACCGCTGCGGGCATTGCCATGGCGAGTCTGGTCTGGCTGAAGCACGGGGCCAACATTGCCCGGCTGATGGCCGGGACCGAGCCGAAGATCGGGGCGAAAAAGACCGCAGACTCCCGGGGTGATGCACAAGGTTGAGCGCAAACGCCAATACGCTCAGACGCTTGGTGCCGCGTAAATGGTTTGACGACTCCGGGAAAACCGGCTCACTGTGTTGTCATGGTTCAAGAGGACGAGCAGCGCGCCCGCCTACGGCTGATCCGGACGGAGACAGTCGGGCCGATAACCTATCGGCAGGTGATGGCCCGGTTCGGCACCGCGCGGCGCGCCCTGGAGCGCCTGCCCGATCTGGCGCGGCGCGGCGGTGCCCAGCGGTTCACACTGGCCAGCGAGCACGCCGTGGACCAGGAATATGCCGCAGGGCTCTCGTTGGGCGCACAATGGCTGTTCGTGGACAGCGATGGGTATCCGTCGGTCCTGGCCCAGATCGACGACGCGCCGCCGGTCCTGCTGGCGCGGGGGCGCCTGTCCCTGCTGGAGGCGCACGCTGTGGCCATTGTCGGCGCGCGCAATGCCTCGGCCGCCGGGCTGCGTCTGGCGACCGTGCTGGCGCGTGATCTCGCAGCGGCAGGCTGCGCGGTTGCCTCCGGTCTGGCGCGGGGCGTGGACACGGCGGCGCACAAGGGGGCATTGTCGGCACCGTCCGGGGGCACCGTCGGCGTTGTCGCCGGCGGCGCGGATATCGTCTACCCGCCGGAGAATGCGGCCTTGCAGGCAGACATTGCCGAGCGCGGCGTGATCCTTTCGGAGCAGCCGCTCGGGACCCATCCGCAAGCCCGTCATTTCCCGCGCCGCAACCGGATCGTCTCGGGGCTGTCGCTCGGGGTCGTCGTGGTCGAGGCGACGCCGAAGTCCGGTTCCCTGATCACCGCGCGGCTGGCCGGAGAGCAGGGCCGCCATGTGATGGCGATCCCCGGCTCGCCGCTGGAGCCGCGCGCGCAAGGCTGCAACGACCTCATCCGCAACGGTGCCACCCTGGTGACCAGCGCCGCAGAGGTTCTGGAGTGCCTGACGCCGCTGTCTGGCCAAAGGGTCGCGCCGCCAGCCGCCATGGCGGAATCGTGCGACGACGGTGAGCCGGACGATGCGGCGCGCACCGCCGTGCTGGCCCTGCTTTCGGTCACGCCGGTGCCCCTGGACGATTTGATCCGCTGGTCGGATGTGCCGCCGGGGCAGGTCGCGTTTGTACTGCTGGAGCTTGAATTGGCGGGCCGATTGGTCCGGCATGCCGGCAACCGTGTCAGTCTCGTTGCGTGAACATTCTAAATCCGGGGGATTGCGCAGGCCCCATGGCTTCGAGTAACGCTCGCGCCCGTTGGCCGAAAGCGGCGGTATAGAGCGAGGCCAGAGAGCATGGACGTGGTGATCGTCGAGTCGCCGGCCAAGGCGAAGACCATCAACAAGTATCTGGGCGACAACTACACAGTTCTCGCATCCTACGGCCATGTGCGGGATCTGCCGCCCAAGGACGGGTCAGTAGAGCCGGACGCCGACTTCCTGATGCACTGGGAAGTGCACGCGGAAAAGAGCAAGCAGGTCAAGGCGATCGTCGATGCGCTGAAGGGCGCTGACCGTCTGGTGCTGGCAACCGACCCGGACCGGGAAGGCGAGGCGATTTCCTGGCACCTTCTGGAAGTATTGCGCGCAAGGAAGGCGCTGCCCAGGGGCGGCGTGCAGCGCGTCACCTTCAACGAAATCACCAAGACTGCTGTCACCAAAGCCATGGCGGCTCCGCGCGAATTGTACGTGGACCTGATTGATGCGTACCTCGCGCGCCGGGCGCTGGACTATCTGGTCGGCTTCACCCTGTCGCCGGTGCTTTGGCGCAAGCTGCCGGGCGCCAAGTCGGCGGGGCGGGTTCAGTCGGTAGCGTTGAGACTGATCTGCGAGCGCGAATCCGAAATCGAACGGTTCCAGACCCGCGAATACTGGACCATCGCCGCAGGCATGACCGACGAGAAGGGGCAGGCGTTCGAGGCGCGGCTCAGCCATTGGCGCGGCAACAAGCTCGGGCAGTATGATCTGCCCGACGAAGCAACGGCCATGGCCGCCAAAGCAGATGTGGCAGCCGGGCGCTATACCATCGCCAGTGTCGAGAAAAAGCCGGTGCAGCGCCATCCGGCACCACCGTTCACAACGTCCACCCTGCAGCAGGAGGCGGCACGCAAGCTCGGCTTCACCGCCAGCCAGACCATGCGCCTCGCCCAACAGCTCTATGAAGGTGTGACCCTGAACGGCGAAAGCACAGGCCTCATCACCTACATGCGGACCGACGGCGTGCAGGTGAGCGGTGAGGCGATCGCGGCGGCGCGCCGCCTGATCGAGCGCGAACACGGGCCGGAGTATGTCCCCGAGAAGCCCCGCCACTATAGCGCCAAGGCGAAGAACGCCCAGGAAGCGCACGAGGCGATCCGCCCGACGGACCTGTTCCGGGACCCCGACTCGGTGCGCCGGGCTTTGTCCCCCGAGCAGGTGAAGCTCTACGATCTCATCTGGAAGCGGACCCTGGCCTCGCAAATGGCCAGCGCCCGTCTGGAGCGGACAACCGCTGAACTGGAAAGCGCGGACGGCAAGACCGGCCTGCGCGCCACTGGCCAGGTGGTGTTGTTCCCTGGCTTTCTGGCGCTCTACCAGGAAGGTGTCGACGACAGCCTTGATGATGACGACCGCCGCCTGCCGCCCCTGGTTGAGGGGAGCAAGGCCGAGGCGCAGGACGTTACGGCAAGCCAGCATTTCACCACACCGCCGCCGCGCTATTCGGAAGCCTCGCTGGTCAAGAAGCTGGAGGAGCTCGGCATCGGGCGGCCCTCGACCTACGCCAGCATCCTGCAAACCCTGCGCGACCGCGCTTATGTGCGCATGGACAAGAACCGCTTCATCCCCGAGGACAAGGGGCGGCTGGTCACGGCGTTCCTGGAGAAGTTCTTCGGACGCTATGTCGGCTATGATTTCACCGCCGACCTCGAAAACCAGCTCGATGCGATCTCCGCCGGTGAGCTGGCCTGGAAACAGGTGCTACGGGACTTCTGGGCCGACTTTCAGCCCAAGACCAAGGAAATTCTCGACCAGCGGCCTTCCGACGTTGTGGAGGCGCTGGACGGATTCCTGGAGCCTTTGCTGTTCCCGGCGCGTGCAGACGGCAGCGACCCGCGCCTGTGCCCAACGTGCCAGCAGGGGCGGCTATCGCTCAAGACCGGCAAGTTTGGCGCGTTCATCGGCTGCTCGAACTACCCGGAGTGCAAGTACACCCGCCCGTTCGGGGCGGAGGATGCGACGGCGGATGCCGCCAATGACGGGCCGCAAAAGCTGGGCGACGACCCGGTGACCGGTCAGCCGGTGACCCTGCGCACCGGGCGCTTCGGGCGCTATGTGCAACTGGGCGAGGACCCGGCGGAGAAGGGTGCTGCCAAGCCGCCTCGCGCATCCCTGCCGCGCGATGTCCCGGCGGACGCGCTCTCGCTGGACCTGGCGCTCAAGCTGCTCAGCCTGCCGCGCACCATCGGCCAGCACCCGGAGAGTGGCAAGCCGATCACCGCCAGCATCGGTCGCTTCGGGCCATACATCGCGCACGATGGGGCCTATGTGTCGCTGAAGACCACCGAAGATGTGCTGTCTGTCGGCATGAACCAGGCGGTCGCCGCCCTGGCGGACAAGGCAAACCGGCCCGGTCGTGCCGGCCCGGCAGCCCTGCGCGAACTCGGCGCAGATGCAGCCGGTGCCGCCATCAAGGTCATGAGCGGGCGCTACGGGGCGTATGTGACCGATGGCAAAACCAATGCGACCCTGCCCAAGGACGTCTCACCCGAGGCAGTGACCCTGGAGCAGGCGCTGGTGCTGATCGTCGAGCGCGCGGCCAAGGGAGGCAGCAAAAAGCCGGCCAAGCGCGCAGCACCCAAGAAGGTACCGGCCAAGAAGAATGCAGCTCCCAAGTCGGCGGGCCAGAAAGCGGCCAAGCCAGCCGCCAAGAAAGCCCCTGCTGCCAAGAAGGCTCCGGCTGCCAAAAAGACTCCGGCGGCAAAACCTGCCAGGACTGCCCGGGCAGCGAAGGCTAAATGACCCGCCGGCGCGGCCGGGATGGCGATGCACCTCCCTCAGGCGAACTTCCGGCCCCCGGTGAACTTCCGGCCTCAGGTGATCTTCCAGATCGCGACCAGATCCGCCGCTTCATCGAGTCGGCGCCGGCAACCGTCGGCAAACGTGATATCGCCAAAGCGTTCGGCGTGCGCGACCGAGGCGCCCTGCGCGCGCTCCTGAAGGACATGGAGGCAGAAGGTGCGCTCAAACGCGGGCCAACGCGCAGCTACGGGGTGGCGGGCAGCCTGCCGCGGGTCGGCATCCTCAAGGTTGTCGAAGTGCGCAGCGATGGCGACGTGTATGCAGAGCCGGAACAATGGTCCGAGCCGGGCCGGCCTCCGCGTGTGCGGGTCAGCGAGGGACGCCCGCAGTTCGGCGGCAAACACAAGGCGCGGATCGCGGCCCTCGGCCTTGGGGATCGCTTCATGGGGCGCATCGAGGGGCCGAGCGGCCGGGCGCGGGCGCAGGTGCTCAAGCGGCTGGAGCGGTCGGCCGAAATCGTCCTCGGCGTCGTCCGGGCCGAGGGTGCGTATTTCCGCCTGATCCCGACTGACAAGCGGTTGCGGATGGAATTCAACATCCCGGAAGACATGCTGGACGGGGCAAAGGTGGGCGAGCTGGTCTCAGCAGAGCCGATGGCGCGCCACCGCGCGCTCGGGATGCAGAACGTGCGGGTGATTGAACGCCTGGGGGATCCGTTTGCACCGCGTGCGCTCTCGCTGATTGCCATCTCCCAGCACGGCGTTCCGGTTCGCTTCGATGAGGCCGCGCTGGATGAGGCAGCCCGTTCTGCTTCGCGTCCGCTCGGCCCGCGTGTCGACCTGACGGCTATGCCGTTCGTGGCGATTGATCCGATTGACGCCCGAGACCATGACGACGCGATCTGGGCCGAACCGATTGAAGGCGGCGGCTGGCGGATCGCAGTGGCCATCGCCGATGTCAGCTACTATGTCCGCCCCGGCAACGCCATCGACCGGGAAGCGCGGCGGCGGGGTAATTCCGCCTATTTCCCGGACCGGGTGGCACCGATGCTGCCCGAGGCCCTGTCATCCGATGCCTGCTCGCTGAAGACCGGCCAGGACAAGGCGGCCCTGGTCTGCCACATGACCCTGGGGCCGGGGGGGGCTGTCACCGGCTTCCGGTTTGAGCGCGCCTGCATCCGGCTGGCCGCCAACATCGCCTATGAAGCCGCGCAGGCCACAATCGACCAGCAGAGCGGTGACGCCTTGCCGCATCTGGCACCACTCTGGGATGCCTGGCGCGCGCTGGACGCGGCACGCCGCCGGCGCGAACCGCTGGACCTCGATCTGCCAGAACGGCGGATCGTGCTAGCAGCAGACGGTACGGTTGCCGGTGTGCACAAGCGCGAGCGGCTGGATGCGCACCGGGTGGTCGAGGATTTCATGATCGCCGCCAACGTCGCTGCCGCCAAAGCGCTGGAGCAGGCAGCATATCCATGCGTGTACCGCATTCACGAGGCGCCGCCGCGCGAGAAGCTGGTGGCGCTGAAAAACTACCTCGACTCGCTGGGCGTGCCGCTGGCGCTCGGTCAGGTCATGCGCCCGGCGCTGTTCAACGACATCCTGCGGCGCACGACAGGTGCTGCTTACGCAGAAGAGGTGAGCGAGCAGATTCTGCGCTCCCAGACGCAGGCGATCTATTCGGTGGAGAATGCGGGGCACTTCGGGCTTGCGCTGGCGTCCTACGCGCACTTTACCTCGCCGATCCGCCGTTATGCTGACCTGCTGGTACACCGGGCGCTGGTGCGGGCGCTCGGCCTTGGGGAGGGGGGGCTGACGGACACGGACTTGCGGGCCCTGAGTGCGACAGCCGAGCATATCTCGATGACGGAGCGGCGTGCCATGGCCGCCGAGCGCGACACCATCGACCGTTATGTCGCGCAATTCCTGGCCGGGCGTATCGGTACGGTGATGCAGGGCCGGGTGACCGGGGCCACCCGTTTCGGGCTGTTTGTCGCCCTGGAAGAGAGCGGTGGCGATGGTCTGATCCCGATCTCGACACTGGGGGATGAGCGCTTCCATGTCGACGAGGCAACCCAGAGCTTGGAGGGGTCGTCGACCGGCGTGCGTTATACAATCGGGATGCGACTGGCGGTCCGTCTGGTCGATGCTGATGTGTTGACCGGAACGCTGCGGCTCGCCCTGGCCGAGGCGGCGGAACCCCCGCGTGAGGCGCGCTCCAGGAGCCGGTTTACGAGCCGGCGCGGGCGGCGCTGAGCTATGCCATTGTTCCAAGCCGTGTTGTCCTTCAGACTGCATAAGGATAGCAGAGGGGTAGATCGAATTAAGAGACCGAGATGACCCGGCGTTTTCCCCGCACCCTCTGCGCCATACTCACGACAGCAGCCCTGGCGCTGGCGACGCCGGTGGCTGCCCGCCCATGGGCCGAAGTGGGTGACCGGCAACTGCGCGAGGATATCGAGGCGCTGGCGGACGCCGGGATGAT
Organism: uncultured Sphingomonadaceae bacterium; assembly: GCA_964404985.1. Classification (GTDB taxonomy): domain Bacteria; phylum Pseudomonadota; class Alphaproteobacteria; order Sphingomonadales; family Sphingomonadaceae; genus Hankyongella. Next base: position 75,302 of record CAYOMD010000003.1, on the reverse strand, counting down.
CCGCGGGCCGATCACCAGTTGGCCGTTGCCCTGGCGGCAGATCGCAGCCCTGTCCGAGCGCTGGCAGATCGATCAATTGCCGCCGCATCTGGTGGTGCGGGTCCAGCGCGTGCGCCGCCATATGGAACTCGCCGAGCAGCGCACGCTGGTGACCGCGAAGCTCGGTGCCGGCACCGACTCCAAGCTGGTGCGCACTTTCGAGGATACTAATCGCGAGTCTGCGCAGGGCAGCGTCCGCGTTGAACATAATGTGGGCGAAAACAGCTATGTCAGCTACGGGGTTGGCTACCGTCGCGGCCAGTCCGGTGTCGATTATCATTTCGATGACATTTACGGCGTGCGCACATTCGGCAACTGGGGTTTGTACGCCGGTACAGTCGAGACCTGGTGGGGGCCGGGGCAGGAAGGGGCCTTGCTCTATTCCAACAGCACCCGGCCATTCCGCAAAATCGGCATCAAGCGGATGCAGCCCTATGCGTTCGATGCGCCGGTCCTGCGCTGGCTCGGGCCGTGGTCGTTCGAGTTTTTTGTCGGCCGGCTTGACGGGGACCGGACCGATTTCGAACATCCGCTGGTTCACAGTTTCCGCTTTGCCTTCAAGCCGGTGAAGCAATTCGAATTTGCCGTCGCGCGGACTGCGCAGCTTTGCGGCGAAGGCCGGCCTTGCAGCTTCTCTACCTTTACGCGGTCCTTCATTGCGGCAGGAACCGAGAACGTTGCAGACCCCTTGCAGCAGCCGGGCAACCAGTTGGTCTCCTTCGACGCGCGCTGGGGCGGCGAGGTCGGCCGCACCATGACCGGCACGCTCTACGCTCAGGCCCTGGCAGAAGACGGCGGCGGGCCGTTGATCATTCCCGACGTCTATTCCTACCTCGCGGGCGGGCGCTTGTCCGGCGGTGCGGACGGCTGGACCTGGTCAGCCGGGCTGGAATGGACCGATACCTTCGGGGTGCGCTACTTTGGCGAGACGGCACCCAATGGCCGCAACCCGGGCGTCACCTACCTCAACTTCATCTACCGGGATGGCTACAGCTTCAAGGATCGCCCGATCGGTTTCAGTCTGGATGGCGACTCCCAGCTCTACAGCCTCAGCGCCAGTATTACCGACCCGCGCAACATCCGGCTGAGTGCCGCCCTGCGGCGCGCCAACATCAATGTCACCAACACGCCGGATTTTCACATCAGCCGGACGACCGAGCGGCTATGGATCGGCGAGTTCGGTGCCAATGTGCCGACGCGCTGGGGCGACATTGCCGGGGAATTGCGATACCAGACCGACCAGCCGAATACGCCGGGTCGGCGCGACGGCGACGTGCAGTTCGAGCTGCGCTGGCAGGGGCAGTTTTAGGCTTCCTGCAGGTGGCGGGCGATTTCCGCCTCCAGCGCAGGAATAGCGCTGGCGTCGTCCATCCGGTCGTCCTCCGCCGCTTCGTTCATCCGGTCAATGTAGGCCAGAACGGCGGTATCATCGCGACCATTCTCCAGCCGCTGCTCCAGCGAATGGCACAGGCTCTCGATCACGATCAGACCATAGGCCGCGGCCAGACCTTTCAGGGAATGGACCTGCTGTTTCAGATCGTTCGTGGACAACCGCGCCAGCCCGGCTTCCAGGTCGGTCAGGCGGTCAGCAACGGCCAGCCGCGCTTCGTCAAGATCTTCGGTGTACATGGGTTTGGACTCCTGACTTCTTCACCAGGTTTACTGTGTGACGGCTAAAGCTTCGTTACCCTGTGCACGCTGCTTGGTAGCGGGTCACTTAGCTAGTCCGCTCGTGGTGAGCTCGGACAGAACCACGAACCGCTCAGCCCTTCGTCAGGTTCAGGTTGCGCGGGGATATTCAAACTGACCCACTACCAGCTGCTCACAGGCGCTTGACGGAGCGGCGCTGTTCCGCTAACTGCCACCGCTCATTTTGAAGAATTCGTTCAGGTGGCCGCGTAACGTGCCGCCGCCAAGAGGAAGCAGACATGGCGAAGCCGACGATCATCAAGATCAAGCTCGTGAGTACCGCGGAGACCGGTTACTACTATGTGACCAAGAAGAATCCGCGCACCCAGACTGAAAAGCTGAGCTTCCGCAAGTATGATCCGGTCGTGCGCAAGCATGTCGAGTTCAAGGAAGCCAAGATCAAGTAGGCCGGCACCGACGTGTTCGCGGTTTGACACAAAACCCTGGCACTTCGCCGGGGTTTTTCATTTTGGCTCACCCAACTGCATACGCAGATAGACGCTCATGAGCGCCGCGAGGAAAGCACTTTCCTTGTAATTCGAGACACCGGCATGACCCCCGTCGATGTTCTCGTAGTAGAGGGTGTCCTTGCCATACTCCTGCATACGTGCAGCCATTTTGCGGGCATGGCCGGGGTGGACGCGGTCATCCTTGGTGGATGTGTAGAAGAAGGGGCGCGGGTAGGCGGCATCCCGGCGCAGATTCTGGTAGGGGCTGTAGCGGGAGATGTACGCCCACTGTGCCGGATCATCCGGATCGCCGTATTCGCCCATCCAGGAAGCTCCGGCGAGCAGCTTGTTGTAGCGTTTCATATCCGCCAGCGGCACGCCGACCAGGATCGCACCGTAAAGCTCCGGCCGCTGCGTCAGCGCGACCCCCATCAGCAGGCCACCGTTCGAGCGACCGTGGATGCCCAGTTGCCTGGGTGTCGTAATGCCCCGCTTCACGAGATCTTCTGCCACCGCATGGAAGTCGTCGTAAGCCCGCTGGCGGTTATCCTTCAGGGCGGACTGATGCCAGTCCGGCCCGTATTCGCCGCCGCCCCGGATGTTGGCGACCACATAGGCGCCGCCATCCTCCAGCCAGAACTGTTCCAGCGGCTTTGCATAGGTCGGGAGCAGGCTGATCTCGAACCCGCCATAGGCAAACATGTAGGTTGGCACTGTGCCTTTCTGGCCTTTCGCACGCACGACGAAGTAGGGCACTTTCGTTCCGTCCTTTGATGTGGCGAAATACTGTGCGGTCCCGAAGCGGGACGCGTCGAAGCGCGCCGGCGCACGCGTGACCACGCGGGTGGCCCCCTGGCCGACACTGTAAAGCGCATTGTTGCTGGTGAAACTCTGATGGTCGATCAGCGCCAGGTTGGATTTCTCACCGGCACTCACCAGCGTCAGGCTGCCGGTTGCGGGCAGGCTGACCGGTCGCTTCAGCCACTGCGGGGCACCGGGCTGGATGGTGATGAGCTTGTGCTTCACCGTGTCGAGAACCGACACATAGAGCACGTCACGGGCAGGCAGAACGTCCGCGACGGCAGTCTTCGCGTCCGGGGTGTAGAGCACTTCGATGGGGCTTTTGGCGTTCGTGTCACCGAAGGCGACCAGCGGGCGCACGGCATAGCCGACCAGCGAGCCGCGCGGCACGGTCTTGTCCCCCAGCGTCAGATCTGATCGCAACTGGGCAATCGCCGTTCCACCGAAGACGGTCTTGAAATCCGCATCCTCGGGCAGCGGGCTGGTGACGGTCTGGCCATCATCGCGGACATGATAGATCGTGCTGGTCCAGAACGTCTTGCCCTTGTGGATGGTCGGGAACACACCTTCCTTGGTGACGTGGGTTTGCGGTGCGACCCAGACATCGGTCTGTGCGCCCTCAAAGATTGTCCGGGCCTCGTGCAGTGGTGCGCCGCGCTCCCAGATTTTCACGATGCGCGGATAGCCGGAGGTGGTGAGGCTGCCGGGGCCAAAATCGCTTGCCACCAGCAGGCGGTTGCTGTCGAGCCAGGCGATCCGGTGCTTGGCCTCACCCAGCATGAAGCCATCGGACGCGAACCAGGTGCTGGCCCGGTCGAACTCCCGCAGGATGGTCGCATCCTTGCCGCCGCGCGAGAGGTAAACCAGGCAACGGTTGAACGTCGGCCCCAGGCAATCCGCGCCCTTCCAAACCCAGTTCTCGTTCTCGCGCCGGGCCAGATCGTCCAGATCAAGCAGCGTGCGCCACGCGGGTTGCCCGGTGAGGTAAGATTTCAGGGTTGCCATCCGCCAGATGCCGCGCGGGTGGGTATCATCCTGCCAGAAGTTGAACACATCGTCGCCATGGATCTCCGGATAGGCGATCCGGCGCTTGTCGGCATAAATGTCCTCGGCGCGCTTGCGAAAGTCCGCGAAACGCGGCTGCTGCTCCAGAATGGCGAGAGACCGGGCATTCTGATCCTTGACCCAGGCGAGGGCCTTTTCGTCGGTGACCCCTTCCAGCCACTGATGCGGGTCCTCCTGCGCTTCCAGGGGCGTCATGGTGATGGCCAGCAAGGCAAAGGATAACAGCAGGCGATGCAGCATGTGGGTGCCTCCATGGTTTTAGCGTTCGCGCAGGCGCGGGAGCAGCTCGACGAAATTGCACGGCCGGTGCCGGGCGTCGAGCTGCAAGGCCAGGATCTGGTCCCAGGCGTCGCGCACGGCCCCGGTCGATCCGGGGAGCGCGAACAGATAGGTCCCGCCCGCCACACCGGCCATGGCGCGGGACTGCACGGTTGATGTGCCGATCGACTGGAAGCTGATCCAGCGGAACAGTTCGCCAAAGCCCGGAATCTCTTTCTCGATGACGAGAGCCAGCGCCTCGGGCGTCACGTCGCGCCCGGTCAGCCCGGTGCCGCCTGTCGAGATGACGATCTCAACCTCCGGGTCCGCGATCCACTGGCGGAACTGTGCCGCGATCAGTGCTGAATCGTCTTTCAGGATCGCCCGATCGGCCAGAATGTGCCCGGCTGCGGTCAGACGCGCAACCAGAGTGTCGCCGGAGGTGTCTGTCTCGAGTGTGCGGGAGTCCGAGATGGTCGCGACCGCAATTCGCACTGGAATGAAGGGCAAGCGTTCATCAAGGGGCATCGGCTGTGTTCTCCTACATGCCTTCGGTCTGTGCAGTCTCGGCCCTCAATTTGCTGGACGCAACGGCGGCAGGCCCCGGGCTGCCGGGAAAGCGCGGCCAGAGGTTGCGCGCCAGGGCATCCAGGCTCGGGGTCGGCTGTTTGAGGCGCAGGCTATAGAGCCAGTAGTTGGCGAGCACCTTCTCGACGTAATGCCGGGTCTCCGCAAATGGGATCGACTCGATGAACAGCAACGGATCATCCCGGTCGTTCAGCATGTCATTCCAGCGCCGCACACTGCCCGGCCCGGCGTTGTAGGCGGCGACGACTTTGGGCAGCAGGCCCTGGGTCGGCTCGGAGTCGCGCAAGGTCTCCAGGTAGCGCTGGCCAAGTTCCAGGTTGAACTCGGGGTCGCGCAAGTGCGCCTCGGCATCGCCGTTTGCCTGCATCATCCGCGCCGTACCCGGCATGAGCTGCATGACGCCGCGCGCGCCGGCCCGGCTTACCGCGTGGGTGACAAAGCGCGACTCCTGGAGCGCGAACGCATAGACCAGCGCCTGATCGACGCGCCAGCCGCCGTGCGGTGTCCAGTTGGGGGCTGGATACCGCCCGGACATCGGCGGCGTCTGGCCAGCCGGCGTGCGCTGGGACAGCCAGTACTGGGTGGCTGGCAGGTTTAGCACCGCCGCCAGTCGCACCAGTGCATCGAAGTTCTGCGGGTCAACCCGGCTTGCTAGGAATCGCAGCTCCCGATCTGCGCGGCTGAGCTGGCCGATCTGCGCGAGCGCCACGGCCCGGCGCGCACCAGGCACGGCTGATAGCTGGTTCCAGTCGGCATGGATGAAGTCCGGCGGATCCCAATCGAAGCGTGGCGTAAAGCCAAGCGTGCGCAACGCCAGCAGGCCATACATGGTCTCCGGGTACCGGCCAGCATGATCCAGCAAAGCGGTGATCCGGTGCGGCATACCGGCTGAGAACGCGGCGCGCGCCGCCCAGAATCCGGCGGCACTCTGCAAATCGTCAGAAATGCCGGGCCGGTTGAGGATCGTCTGAAAGTGCCCAAAGGCCGATGCCGGGTCGTCCTTGCGCCAGTGTGCAAGCCCTGCGACCCAGAGTGCGGCACCGGCCTCCCAACAGTGTCTTGCACCCCCTTCGGCGCCCAGACGGGCTGCGGCATCGTCCTGCCCGGCGATGTAATATCTCCAGGCGATTTTGTAGGCCCAGTAACTGAAAACCCAATCGGGAATGCCGGGTTGGGCGGCCAGTTTGCGCCATTGTTCCTCTGCCTCGGCCGGGCGCTCGGAGTCCAGCAGCGGCTCAAGGAGACGGCTGAATTGCCTGTTGGTGCCGCCGGGGTCCTGGCCCGCGCCGAAGCGGGGTTTGGGCTCGGCAATGGTCGGCGGCATATCGGCTGCAGCGATCCCGGCGCGCCGCGCGATTGCAGCCGCTTGAGGGGCATCGCCGTTGGCGGCAAGCCAGGCATTAAGGTCATCAGGCCGGAACGCTCCCTGAAGGATGAGTTCAGCCTCCACCGTTTGACGCAGCGGGCCTTGCAAGTCCGGCAGTAGCGCGCGTGCCGCCTTGGTCTTGCGCTGGTCAATCAGATCAAAGGCCTGACGGGCGCGGCTGGCGTCCCCGGCGCGCACAAGTGTCGGCAGGTCTCCGGCAGACTGCGCTTGTGCCTCGCTTGCCAGAAGGCACAATGTCAGTACCAGCACGCGCCTCATGCAGTGCGTTCCAGAAAGGTCTTGAGCGCCAGCATATCTGCCCAGGCCTGTGCCTTGCTGGCCGGTTTGCGTAGCAGAAAGGCGGGATGATAGGTCGGCAACACGGCGTAGGCGATGCCATTCAGGCTGATCTCTCCCCAGTTGCCGCGCAGGCGCGTGATGCCGGTCTCCGTCGCCAGCAGCGTTTTGGCAGCAACATTGCCGAGGGCCAGAATGGCCCGTGGCCGGGCGAGTTCGATGTGCCGCATGGTGATGGGCAGGCAGGATGCAATCTCTGCGCTGTTGGGGTCCCGGTTGCCGAGCGGGCGCCAGAACACGATGTTGGTGATGTAGGCGGCCTTTTCCGGTGCTGTGTGGGTGCGGCTATAACCGACGGCTGCGAGCATCTGATCCAGCAACTGTCCTGCCGGGCCGACGAAAGGCAGGCCCTGACGATCTTCCTCGGCGCCGGGGGCTTCGCCGATCACCATAAGGGGTGCTCCTGCCAGACCGTCTGCGATCACCGTGCTGGTTGCCGTTTTTTTCAGCGGGCAACCCTCGTAGGCGGAGATATAGGCTTTGAGCGCGGCAAGGTCCTGCACGCCGGACAGATCGGTGTATGCAGGCTCAGGGTGTGCTGCTCCGGTAATGGCGTGACCGTCGTCAGGCTTTTGCGGGGACGTCACCGGTCGTGGCACGCCGAACTGGCGGGCTTCAGGGTCGATGGCGGTGTCCCAGCCCGCCTCCAGCCACCATGCGAGCGCACTGGCGGCCTGCTCATGACTGATCATAGGCGTCATGGCGGGGACTGTGGTCAATTCTGCAAGGGCTGGTCAACCCATTGCAGGCAGAAAAAGTCGCAGGTCTGGACATTACGTCCCCTTGGCTCGCATAAAGCTTTGGCTCAGAGTGGCAAAGACAAGACCAACAACAATCGGGGAATGCGGCAATGACAGAACGCGAGACAATGACCTACGATGTCGTCGTTGTTGGGGGCGGCCCAGCCGGGCTGTCAGCGGCAATTCGCATCAAGCAGAAAGCGCAAGCGCTCGGTCGCGAGATCAGCGTGTGTCTTCTGGAGAAGGGGTCTGAAATCGGTGCGCATATTCTCTCCGGCGCGGTCTTCGATCCCAAGGCGCTCGACGAGCTGTTGCCGGACTGGCAATCCCGCGGTGCGCCGATGGGTGTTCCGGTCACCAAGACCGAGCACTGGGTACTGACAGAGCAGAAAAAATACTCCCTGCCGCACATGCTTTTGCCGCCGCTGATGGGGAATAGCGGATGCTACACCTTCTCGCTTGGCAATTTCTGCCGGTGGCTTGGCGAGCAGGCGGAAGCACTTGGCGTCGATCTGTTTCCCGGTTTTTCGGCCGCCCAGCTGCTCTATCGCGAGGATGGCTCTGTCGGCGGGGTCATCACCGGGGACATGGGGGTCGCCAAGGACGGCACGCAAAAGCCGACCTATCAGCCCGGTCTGGCGATCGAGGGGCGCTACACCCTGATTGCTGAGGGCGTGCGCGGGCACCTCGCGCAGGAACTCATCGCCAAGTACCACCTCAGGGACGGTGTTCAGCCGCAGACCTATGCCATCGGCATCAAGGAACTCTGGGACATCGCGCCGGAGAAGCACAAGCCCGGCACCGTGATTCACACCCAGGGCTGGCCGCTCAGCGATGTTGCAGGGGGCGGCTTCATCTACCATCAGGAGAACAACCAGCTCGCCATCGGTTTTGTGGTGGCGCTTGACTATCACAATCCGCATCTGTCCCCCTATGAGGAGATGCAGCGGTTCAAGCTGCACCCCGCCATCAAACCTCTGCTGGAAGGCGGGCGTCGCGTGGCCTACGGCGCACGAGCCATCAATGAAGGCGGGTATCAGTCGATCCCGAAGCTGAGTTTCCCCGGCGGCGCGCTGCTCGGCTGCGCGGCGGGTTTCGTCAACGTGCCACGCATCAAGGGCAGCCATTATGCCATGAAGTCGGGGATGATGGCCGCGGACGCCGTGGTCGATGCCCTTGCAGCGGAAGCTGTCACCAGTCTGGACGCTTACCAGCAGGCGCTTGAGGAAAGCTGGGTGGCCAAGGACTTGTTTGTCGTGCGCAACGCCCGCCCGGCGCTGGCGAAATTCGGCGTTCTACTGGGCACGGTCTATGCTGGTCTGGACCTTTGGCTGAACGAGCTTGGGCTTGGGTTCCTGGTGCCCTGGACACTCGGTCACAAACCGGACCACAGCCAGCTCTCCAAGGCGGAGCTAAGCCCGAAGATTGCCTATCCCAAGCCGGACGGCACGATAACGTTTGACCGCCTGTCGTCGGTCTATCTATCCGGCACCAACCACGAAGACGATCAGCCTGTGCATTTGACGCTGCGCGATGCCTCCGTGCCGATCAGCGTGAATCTGGCGCTGTACGACGCGCCGGAGCAGCGCTACTGCCCGGCCGGTGTGTATGAGATTGTGCATGCAGACGGGGCTGATGCGCGCTTGCAGATCAACGCGCAAAACTGCGTCCACTGCAAGACCTGTGACATCAAGGACCCGACGCAGAATATCCGTTGGATCGCCCCGGAAGGCGGGGGCGGGCCGACATATCCGAACATGTAAGGCGTGATTGCCGGAGCGATATGAAGAGACTGACATCAAACGCCTTGCTCGTGCTGCTGCTGACAGCCTCGCCAGCTTGCGCACGCGCGCCGGCCAGCCTGTTCGCCAGCAACTACCGCTCCGGCCTCAATGAATATGTCCAGGGTCGCCATGCCTGGGCGCAGGTGGATCTGCAGCAGGCGACCGACTATTTCACCCGTGCACTGCGTTACACGCCGGACAACCGTGTGCTTCAGCGCAGGACTTTCGAGCTGGCTCTGGGGTCAGGCGAAATCGCCACGGCGTTGAAGATCGGCCAGACACTGGCAAAAGACGATGAAAGTTTCGGCACGCTGACCATCCTGCGCACGGTCGAGGCTGTACGGCTTGGAAAGTGGGAAGATGCATCTGTACTGGCCGAACAACTGCCGGCACAGGGGATCGAGTCGCTGGTCGGCACGATCATCAAGGCCTGGGCCATCTATGGATCCGGTGAAAAGCAGGACGCCTTTGCGCTTATCGCGCCCGGCGAGGGTGACGGCTTTATCGAAAGCTACTACCGCGAGCACCTGGCCTACATGAAGCTGGCGAGCGGCGACGAGAAGGAAGCGGAGTTACTGCTGCGCCGGATCGTGCCGCCCGGCGTTGCCAGCGGTGCACGCGCCAAGATCAACTTGCTCGCCGCAATCCAGGCGGCTGAAGATAGCAAGACCGCGCTGGCCGAAGCCCAGAGCCTGGAGGGTTGGCAGAGCGACGGTCGCTTGAGCGACGCGATCGAACGCCTGCGCGCGAACAAGAAAGTGCGCAGCCTGGTGTCAACGCCGCAGGAAGGGGTCGCGGAGGTTCTGCTGCGGATTGCCGCCGATCTCGGCCGTCAACAGGCAACGCCGATTGCCATCCATTACGCACGCATGGCCCGCTATATCGCGCCGGACCTTGATGAGGCCGCGCTGATACTCGCGGATCTGCTGCGCACCAGCGGCGATGTGCGTGGTGCCAGGATGGCCCTCGACTCCCTGAAGGAGACGTCGATCACCAATACACGGGTATGGCTGACCCGGGCGGATGTCGCGCGCGATACCACCGGAGCGCAGGATGCCGTCGCGATGCTTGAGCGGGCAGTGGAGCGCTCGCCGGATCGAATCGAGCTCTGGGTCGGGCTTGGCGATCTCCACCGGAACAGCAGCGCCTACGACAAAGCGCTGATCGCCTATGACAAGGCGGTCACACTGTCTGGCCAGCCTGAGCAGGGAGATTGGGGCCTATACTATCTGCGCGGCATGACCCTGGAGCGGCTGAAGCGCTGGCCGGAGGCGGAGCGCGACCTCAGGCTGGCGCTACGCCTTCAGCCCAATGAACCGAACGTGCTCAACTATCTCGGGTATTCATTTATCGACCGCGGGAGCAACATGACCGAGGGCCGCTCCATGATCGAGGCCGCGTTGCGCCAGCGCCCTGACGACGGATTTATCATAGACTCTCTCGGCTGGGCACAGTTCACGGCCAAACAATGGGACGCAGCAGTAACAACGCTTGAGCGCGCGGTCGCAGTGGAGCCTGGCGATCCGACCATCAACGAGCATCTGGGGGACGCCTACTGGCGGGTCGGCAGACTGCTGGAGGCACGGTTCCGCTGGAATGCCGCCCGCGCTCTCGAAGCTGAGGCGGAGCAGGTGTCTCGCCTGGATGAGAAGATCCTTTTCGGACTGGCCGACCAGTCTGATCGACCAAGCTGAAGCCATCTCTATGTCCGTACTCGCGCCGAACCGGGAATTTGCCCCGGCCAAGATCAACCTCTTCCTGCATATCGTCGGGCGCCGGACTGACGGATATCACCTGCTGGAGAGCCTGTTTGCGTTCGTCGATTTCGGAGACGAACTCATGGCCGAGCCGGCTGATACCTTTTGCGTGACAGTTGATGGACCACAGGCATTTTCCCTGGCCGGTGAGGGCGATAGTCTGGTTCATCGTGCAGCGGCCACACTTTTCGGGCAGGCCTTACCCAAACTGCATATCCGGATTACCAAGAACATCCCGGTAGCGGCGGGTCTTGGCGGCGGGTCCGCGGATGCTGCCGCTGCCTTGCGCCTGCTCAATCGCATGTTCGGTCTAGGCCTGCCTATGGGCGAACTTGCGAATATGGCAGCAGGGATCGGCGCGGACGTACCCGCCTGTGTGTGGTCTCAAACCTGCCTCGGCCAGGGTGTGGGCGAGCGCCTCTCCCCCACAGCCATCGATACTCGGCCATGGGTGTTGCTGGTCAAGCCACCGGAGCCGATGCCCACGCCGGCGGTCTTTCAAGCATACAAGGACAGTGGCGCGGCGTTCACGGGCTCGCTTGCCGATGCAGGGCGCCCCTTGTGGAGTCTGCACGAGATATCTGCGCTGGGGAATGACCTGGCACCGCCGGCATGTGCGATTAATCCTGTCCTCCCCCCGTTGCTGAAGGCGCTGGGCCAGAGGGATAACGCAGCGCTCGTGCGTCTTTCGGGGTCTGGCCCTACTTGCTTTGCCCTCTATGGGGATAGACTCAGCGCAGAGTCCGCCAAGGCCAGCATTTCAACAGCATTTCCGCAAACATGGTCGCACGTGTGCCGTTTGCGGTAATTTTGGGGCGCCTGGGCAGCCTTCCTTGACGCAACCCGGGTGCCTGACTAGACCGCACATTCAAGCCGAACGGCGCATATAGAGCATGATAATGACAGCACATACGCGCCCATGGAGCGCAACTCTCCCCATCACTCACCAACCGCTCAGCACATCTTTTCTGCTGCGACTGGTTGTTTTCGGGGTCCTGATGGCGACGCTGGGTACCGTCTCACTGCAGGCGGCGGCACAGACTCTCGATCCCGCACTGGTTGATCAATTCCTGAAGTCCGGCGGAACCAACGCGCAAACCTCAGGCACGAACGATGAAGGGCGCGACCTTTCTCGCGGCGATGCCAATACGATTGCACCGACCCTGACTCCAGAGGAGCTGGAACTACGCTCTGCCATAGCGCGTGATCAGCTCTCCACGTTGCGCCAGCCGACCCCTATCGAGGAGTCATATCGCAAACGCCTCTCCAACCAGAAGCTTGAGCAGTTCGGCTACGACCTGTTTCGCAACAGCCAGCCCGGAGAACCGGTGACCGGGCGCGTTGACGACAGCTACGTTCTGGGTGTCGGTGACGAGCTCGTGATTGTCTTTCAGGGGCCGACGTCACGCTCTTCTACTGTTCGGGTCGACCGCGCTGGAACAGTCAATATTCAGGACTTTCCGCCGATCTCCGCACTTGGCAGAACATTAGGACAAGTGCGTAACGAAATTGAAGGATCGACTCGCCGCGTCATGATCGGCACCGAGGCTTATGTCTCCTTGGGCGGTGTGCGCTCCATCGCTGTTACGGTTGCAGGTGAGGTGCTGCGCCCCGGTCAGTACCGGATGACGGCGCTGAGCGATGCCGTCTCCGCGCTGAGCCGCGCCGGCGGCATACGTCGCAGCGGCACTTTGCGTGCCCTGCGCATCGAGCGCGCTGGGCGCGTCATCCCCCTCGACCTCTATGGTCTGCTCGGGATCGGGACCAGCGGCCAGGTGAAATTGCAGGACGGGGACAGGATTATCGTCCCGGCACTTGGTACGACCTTTGCCGTCTCTGGCGCTGTCGTACGGCCGGGTATTTACGAACTGCGTCCCGGTGCCACTGTGTCGCTGGACGATGCCTTGAGGATCGCGGGCGGAGAGCTTGTGCCCGGCGGCAGTAACGCCAGCGCCCAGCGCGTACGCGCCAGCCAGGGTGCCTTTGCCACTGTCTCTTTGCGGCCGAGAGATCCGGTTCTTGCGGGCGATGCCATCTCGGTTGTGCCCAGCTACAGCCAGACCAGAGGGGTCGTCGAGCTGCTCGGTCATACCGATGCAGCGGGCCTACGCGCCCTGACTGAGGCGCGAACCTTGGCGCAATTGCTGGTCTCGATCGACGCTCTCAAGACGGATACCTACACACCTTTCGCCATATTGATGCGGCGTGACCCACAAACGACGACGCCTTACCTTGATGGAGCCAGTCTGGTTTCGGTGTTTTCCAAAGGCTCCGATGTCCCCCTACGCTCCGATGATCGGATAATTCTGCTGAGTTCGACGGACATCTCGTTCCTGCATTCGCCAGCTGTGCGTTCTGTTGTGCTTGGGCCGCGGCAACCGCAGTATCAATGCAATTCGCTGAACCGCCTGGCACGCGCCGCCGGCGACAGTGAGGGTGAGCGATTTGCCGCTGTGAACCGCGCTTTCGTGCCTTTCGTCCAGAAACTCGCCGGGGAAGCTCCTGAAAAGTCAGCCTTGTCGCCTTCGAGAAGGAATGCTGCAGCTGACCAACGCGCATCACGCGCAGAGTCAAATGATATCCGTGGAAGGGTTAGACTCGAAGAAGAAACCGAGGAAGTACAGGAGTTCAGTGCGCAGGATCTTGATCCATCAGTATGCCCGCAGATGTTTGAGCGCTTTCCGGACATCCTGCCTTTTCTTATCGAACAGTCGGTACCAGTAACAGGTGACGTGCGGCGGCCTGGGCCCTATCCTGTCGCCGGCAGCATTCCCGTGCAGCAATTGGTTGCGGTTGCCGGTGGACGTGCCTCCCGTCGGGATGATGACCTGCTGGAGATTGTGCAGACCGCAGAGGAGCAAAACGGGCGCTTGGCCAAAAAGGTGAAGTGGGTTGAAGGGGGTAATTTACTTGTCACGCCTTTCGATTCTGTTCGTCTGATCTCGGCTGGGTCCGGCTTCGAGTCCGGGGCGGTTCTGCTGAGCGGGGAATTCGCGCAGCCGGGAATTTACCCTATCCGCAAAGGTGAAAAGCTCTCCGAGCTTATCAAGCGCGCAGGTGGCGTCACGTCCCAGTCGTTTCCCTACGGTGCCGTGTTTACCCGGGCGAGCGTACGCACCGCGCAGCGAGAAGGCCTCCAGCGTGCCCTTAAGGAATTGAATACCGGACTTCTCTCGATCGCTGCGCGCAAGGATATCTCGGCCGATGCGATTGTGGCGGCGCAAGAGCTCTCGCAGAGCATTGCGGGAACTGAACCGCCGGGGCGTGTGGTGGTCGAGGCGGATCCGCGGGTGCTTGAACTGCGCCCCGACCTGGATACCGTCCTGGAGCCTGGGGATACGGTGTTCATGCCCAAGCGCCCGAATTTCGTGCTGACTCTGGGTGATGTTCTCAATCCGACGGCGCTGCAGTTCTCGTCCAGGAAATCTGTAAAGGATTATCTTGGCGAGTCTGGCGGTGTGCAATCGACGGCCGATGATGAGAGAATCTTCATCGTTTATCCAAACGGCATAGCGGAGCCGGTGAAAACCTCCTTCTGGGGCAAGAGTCAGCAGATTCTACCGCCAGGCAGCGCTATCGTCGTGCCGAAGAACATCGATCCGCTCTACAAGCTGACTATTGCTAGTACCATAACACAGATTGTGTCGCAGGTTGCTTCGGCACTAGCTACGGTTGTCATCCTTGCACGCTGATTGTTAACCGCTGGAGGCTATCGCATAGCCGTCTCGTATATCATGGGTGGGCAATGAATATTTCAAGCGCGACGAAAATCACGATTGTCGGCCTCGGTTATGTCGGCCTCCCGCTGGCGGTGGCGCTGGCGCGAAAATTCGATTGTGTCGGTCTCGATATCAACGATCAGCGCATCACGGAGCTCAGTGGCGGCTTCGACCGCACCGCCGAAGTCGAGCCCGAAGTGTTGCGTGCATCGAGCCTTCGGCTGACGTCAAATCCGGAAGATTGCCGGGACAGCGATATCTTTATCGTTACCGTGCCAACGCCAGTGGACGAGCACAACAAGCCGGATCTGCGGCCTGTGCTCTCCGCGAGCAGGACTGTTGCCGGTCTCCTGACAGCAGATCGCAAGGCCATCATTGTCTACGAGAGCACCGTTTACCCTGGTGTGACAGAGGAAATCTGCGGGCCGATGCTGGAACAGGTGTCTGGCCTGAAGCACGGCGTCGGCTTTTTCCTCGGCTACTCCCCGGAACGTATCAACCCCGGTGACCGTGAGCATACTGTCGATCGCATCACCAAAGTCATTGCCGGCGATACACCGGATGTGACGGAGGCCCTGGCGCAAGTCTACGGCAGCATCACGAGTGGTGGTGTTTACAGGGCGGCTAGCATCAAGGTTGCTGAAGCGGCGAAGGTTATCGAGAACGCACAGCGCGATATCAATATTGCGTTCATGAATGAAATTGCGATGATCTTCCAGAAGATCGGCATATCAGCCTATGATGTTCTGGATGCTGCTGCAACAAAGTGGAATTTTCTGAAGTTCTCTCCGGGCCTTGTCGGTGGCCACTGTATTGGTGTTGACCCTTACTACCTCTCTCATCGTGCCGAAGAACTTGGGCATGATCCACAGGTCATTCTTGCCGGGCGACGCATTAACGATGCTATGGGCGCGTATGTTGCCGACATTATTTCGGATAAAATAAAGCATAACTCTCGAATTCTTGTCCTGGGTCTGACTTTCAAGGAAAATGTGCCAGACCTGCGCAACTCTAAAGTTATTGATGTGGTCCGTCGTTTGGAAAAACATGGCCACGAAGTCAGTATTCATGATCCTTTGGCGTCTGCTGAAGAGGCACGACACGAGTATGGTGTCAGTATATTGAACAGGCTTGCTGATTTGCATCTTGAAAGCGACACTGAAGGCTTTGAACTTTATGATGCTATAGTTGCAGCAGTTCCGCATGCGGCCTATGCACAGATGAAAGTCAGCCAGATTGCAGGGTTGCTTAAACCAAATGGGCTTGTTGCCGATTTGAAGGGCATGTGGCGACAGGTCGACTTTGGTGAAGGGCTTCGTATCTGGCGTCTCTGATGACCTGCAGGCACTGAGCAATTTCCAGCACGACCAACCCGCTCAAGTCCATGAAATGGTTGGAGTGGTGATCCAGCTGTATCGGGTAATAGGTCTATATATTTGTTTTCCCTATATTTATTGGACTTTTGTTGGTTCCGCTCGACCGGAAATCGTCTCAAAGTCTGTTGCTTAAACTTCTCTTTTGGCAATTCTCCTGCGCTTATAGGTGTTTTTCTGCAATAAAAAGTCAGTTTCGGGCTTTTTTCTGTAATCCTTCGTCTGTATCAGCAGGGGCGACTCCGGAGACTCCTCATGACCGCTGAAATCTCGCGTTTCGACAAATCCCGCCTGCCCAGCCGTCACGTTTCGGTGGGTCCGGAGCGCGCACCGCACCGCTCCTACTATTACGCTATGGGGTTGACCGAGGCAGAGATCGCCCGGCCGTTTGTCGGCGTGGTCTCGGCTGGCAACGACAGTGCCCCGTGCAACGCAGCGCTCGACCACCAGGCCAATATCTGCCGCGAGGGGGTGGTCGCCGGGGGGGGCATGCCACGCCGCTTTAACACGATCACGGTGACGGATGGCATCGCCATGGGCCACCAGGGCATGAAGGCCTCGCTCATCAGCCGGGAAGTTATTGCAGACTCTGTGGAACTCAGCGTGCGCGGCCACTGTTACGATGCGCTGGTCGGCTTTGCCGGCTGCGACAAGAGCCTGCCTGGCATGATGATGGCGATGCTGCGCCTCAACGTGCCTTCGGTGTTTGTCTACGGCGGTTCGATCCTGCCCGGACGGTTCGAGGATAAAGACGTAACCGTAGTCGATGTGTTCGAAGGGGTTGGCCAGTATGCCGCCGGTCATTGCCCGCTGGAGCGGCTGACGGCGCTCGAGAAGGCGGCCTGTCCTGGTCACGGCGCGTGCGGTGGCCAGTTCACCGCCAACACCATGGCTTGCGTTGGGGAGGCTATTGGCCTGTCGCTGCCCCATTCCAACATGACACCTGCCCCTTACCAAAGCCGCGACGAGATCGCCCGCGCCGCCGGACTGGCGGTGATGGACCTGCTGGCACAGAACATCCGCCCGCGAGACATCTGTACGCGCGAAGCCTTCGAGAATGCGGCGGCGGTGGTGGCCGCAACCGGCGGATCGACCAACGCAGCACTGCATTTGCCAGCGATGGCCAGCGAGTGCGGCATCAATTTTGACCTGTTCGATGTAGTCGAGATCTTCAAGCGCACGCCCTACATCGCCGACCTGAAGCCGGGTGGCCGCTATATCGCCAAAGACCTCTACGAGGCGGGTGGCGTTATGATGGCCATGAAGACGCTGCTGGAGCATGGCTTCCTCCACGGCGACTGCCTGACAGTCACCGGGCGCACCTTGGCCGAGAACCTGGCGGATATCGCCTGGAACCCCGACCAGACGGTGATCCGCCCTGCGGACGCGCCGATCACCCCCACCGGCGGTGTGGTGGGCCTGCGCGGATCGCTGGCGCCCGAGGGGGCCATCGTCAAGGTCGCGGGCATGAACGTCTTGACCTTTACCGGCGTTGCCCGCGTTTTCGAGTGCGAGGAGGATGCTTTTGCCGCGGTGCAGGCACGGCGCATCCAGCCGGGTGATGTCATCGTCATCCGCTACGAAGGCCCCAAGGGCGGCCCCGGAATGCGTGAGATGCTCTCGACGACGGCAGCACTCTACGGACAGGGCATGGGCGACCAGGTGGCACTCATCACGGATGGCCGCTTCTCCGGCGCGACTCGCGGCTTCTGCATAGGCCATGTCGGCCCGGAAGCGCAGGATGGCGGGCCGATTGCCTTGGTCGAAGACGGCGACCGCATTGTGATCGATGCCGTGGCTGGAACGCTGGATCTGGACGTACCGGATGCGCAGCTGGCCGCAAGGCGTGCACTCTGGCGGGCTCCAGCCCTGAAAAGCGGATCAGGCGCGCTCTGGCGCTATGCCCATACTGTCGGTCCAGCGCGATCCGGTGCGATTACGCACCCGGGTGCGGCACAGGAAATCGGGGTCTATGCGGATTGCTGAAAACGAAACGGGATGCCGAAGCATCCCGTTTACCCCCTTAGACGAAACACAAAAAAACTAGACAACAATAAACATCTTAAAGCAAGTTCCGTGCCATATTTTTTAATCATTTATTATCAGTGATTTATCGGAAAACCCTGTGGGCAATGCTGAGGGAATCGTAAAAAACTCCGACAAAGATGTGACGGGACACTAATTGATAGAAATAGAGATAGGCCGGATATGACCGGATGAAGCCGGATAAAGCCGGATGAAAGGCATGAATATCAGGACGTTATTGTTCTTACGTGGCCAGAATTCGCTTGAGTCGAATTAATGTCCTTTTGTGCATGATATGGAAACAGTGCGGCGTAACGGGCTGTCTCGCACAGTTTTTGACCGAGATCACAGATGTTCGGTACGCTTTAAAAGGCCGCAAAAGTGCCATTTTTAACCCATTCAAATACATTGCGTTAAGAATAATTAATGTCCCGAGCTTTTGCGGATTTATTACAAATCACAGTAATATCATTAAACACAGAAACAATATAGTGGAATATTGTTGTTTCACCTGTTTTAAAGCTGACTGCTGAGAGCATGGTTTTCACGTCGGATTCGAGACATTGTTATGATGTCTTATCAAACTCTAAATACAACCAAAAGCGGAGCGCTGTACGCAAGGCGAAGAATCTGGTAATGAGCATGCGGCGCGCGTGACACGGTGAATCTCCTGGCCGTAGCAGTTGGCCTTCCGGCCATCGAGCGCAATGTGGGGTGAAAAGGAGCCCTCACCGCGCGCCAAATCCCTAATTTTCATTTTCGGAAAGCCCGTTTGGAAAGCGGTCAAACAACACCTGTCCGTCGGCACGTTTCCTGGCGATGTTTGCTGAATCTGTCCGGCGAAAACTCGTCAGGAATAGCGTTTTCAATGACTTGGTTATCTTTATCGCGGCCATCCAGGCTCGACCTCTGGCCAGGATGATTAAGAGATTTCGGTCACCATCTCTGATGATCAGGTCAGGGCTTTCCCCCAGGTCAGGCAGCATACGGTAGGCTGGCGCACCGAGTTCAGGGCGTTTTTCGACCTGTTTTATAAAAGTTTCCGCGCTCATGAACACCACTGACCCTTGAGCATTCAAGGCGGCCTGCTGCTCCTGTGTCAGCACCATCACCGGAACCGTCGCGCCCGGTTGCATCAGTTGACTGAAATCCTCTTGTGCCAGGACCTCACGGACAAGGTTGCGTGCTGCCGGGCGCAGGTCCGGCACCTGGGCGGCGGCGGAAACCGAGCGCGAAAGCGCACCGGTCACACCCACAAAAGTCTGCACTCCGGGGTTGTAAGAGAAGCCGGGGTCTATGCCCATTGGTACATCGATTACTTCACCCGTACGAGGGTTCGCATAAGTTGTAGTCGGCGCTGGCGGGCGTGGTGTGACGGCCAGTCCGCGCGCGGTCAGTTCGCGCTGCGAATACTGCAGAACCTCGCAGCGGCAGCGCCAGCCATTTGGCGGGAAATGCTCGACCCACCAGGGGTCATCGGCATGCAGAACAGTTCCATCCCACTGGCGATGCAGTGGGCGTACGTGTTCGTCGCGTCTTGATCTGTAGGCCAGAAAAGGCCTCAGGCGTTTGGTTCGCTGGATGCGGTTCCATTGCGCTGCTGCGCGCGAGGTTCGCCAGTTGGTCGACAGGATCAGGTCAAGCCGACCGCGCCTGGACAAGTCCACGATACGATCCGGCTGCTGCCCTGTCGGATCAGCTACACGAACCGGCCCCCACCAGCCCGCTTCCTGGATAGCTGCACGCAGCTTCTTCCTGGATTCCTGAGGCGAGAGACCTTGCGCCTCGTGTTCCGTCACGATCCGTTGCATTTCTGTCAGGAGATCGAGATTGGTAACGCCGGCGACGGTAAACGCGCGGATATGCTCCTCACGGGTGATATCCTGATGCCGGAAGCTCACCTCGACGTCCTTTGAGCGCAGAGAAGCGACTGCAGCCTCGTTGGTGACGTCAAAGCCCGGCAACGGTTCAGCCATTGTCGTCCACCAGCACGTCCGCCTGCTCAAAAAGCGCAATATTGAAGCCGCCGCGCTGCAGCAGGCGCTGGAGTTGCGTGTTGTCCATGGCCAGAAACGCCGTTGATAGCCTGCTGCGCAGCTCGTCAAAGGTATGGGCGTCCTCGATGGCGTCAAATACCGGCGCGATTACCGGCGACATGACCTCGAAGCCGTCGCGTCTGATAGCCTCTGCCACATAATCATCGATGACATCCGGTCCATCAGGCATCTGGCGGGCCAGAAGCGCTGTCTGCAGCGCCGCGCCTGCGGGATTATCGATTGGCTGCGGTTCGTTGCCGGCTGTCAGCCGGTCTTCGGGTGATTCCGGCTCCCTGAGGCCGAGTTTGGAGCGGATTTCGCTTTTGCTGACGTCCAGACCCAGAGGCACAAGCGTGCCAAGGGCCGATACCAGTGCGGGAATGTCCGTCTGCTCGGCTCGACCGATGCGCAAACGCGGATAACGCTGCTGCGGCCCGTAATTCAGGTCCACCATGGGGCGAACCACATAATCGGTCAGCGCCGAGGCCAGCGCCCGGCAATCCGCACGCTCGATATCGTTGCGGACGTCGTTATGTTCACGACCCACGGCATGGCCGCCCGCAATGGCGTCGGTGGTTGCAGTCTGACCGAGGACGAGCTTGGAGATCTGCTGGTCCATGTACTTGGCCAGCCGCTCGTAGAAATCAGCGGCACTGGCGGTATTGGCCTGCTGCACGAACTCTATTTCCATGCCCTGCGGAATGATGGCGGCGGCATCACCGCCAATCGACCGAACGGCGCGCAGCAAGGTGCGGCGTTCGTCTGCGGTGGCGGCGGCGTGATACTTCCCCAGCCGAATCGGCCGTCCATATTGTTCGGCGAACTGTATCCAGCCCTTTACGTCAAAGTTCTTGAACAGGTAGCACCACGCAACGGCGCGGGCGAGACCGGACCTCATTGGCAGTCCCGACTTGGCCTTGAGCTCGAACCAAATGAACTTGTAGGGAGCCAATGGGACGCCGCCGGACGGATTGGTTCCAGTCAAAGATTTCAACAAGGGCGTGCGCAGGTTCTGGCGATCAAAGGCGATGAAGCGTGGATCGACCCAGACCAGGCGTTTGGGCATCCACTGCCGGGCGGACGTCTCCCAGACAATCTCCGTACAGGAGTAGCCCTTGCCGACGGCGTCCAGAATGTCGAATATCTCGTCTTCCAGGCTCATCCTGCTGGTAAACGTGCGCACAAAGTCGGCGATTTCCGCGTCGCGTGCGCTTTCGCTGGCAGGCTCGATGGTGATCTCCAGCTGCGCGACAGCGCGCTTGCGCACGCCCAGTACGGTCAGATACTGCGGCTCCTTTTCCTCCATGTCTTCCGCGAGTTCGAGATATTCGCCGGGGTCGCTGCCCTCGGCGGCGCGCAGAAGTGTGCCCAGTCGCGCCGGAGTCAAACCGTCTGAGGGATGGCCGCCAAGCGGCTGACGAACGCCGGTCAGCTCTGCCGCCGCGATTTCCTGCGTCAGTACGGAACGGTCAATCGGCTCGCCATCCGGGCCTAGAAGTCGCGGCATCAATAGGCTCCCTTGCTGAACAAACCGTTCTGTTGCTGATCAGAGTCGTCGGCGCGCATGCCGCCCGGGTGCCCAGAGGCTGACTCGTAACCGTACGCCATAGGTGATCGTATCGACGCGTAATCGGCCAGCGCCTTCGCGATGGCCGCGTCGCCGTGCCGTTTTGCGCCGTCTGCGCCTTTGGTTCGGCGTTCGGGCACGCGGATCACGCCCTTGATCCAGCGAAGCTGGCGGAAATCCTCAATGGTGTCCCGGTCCTTCGGGATTGTCGTCGTGCGATCCTCAAAGGCGGAGCGGGTTCGGGGCATATTGTCCCGATACCACTCCACCGAGAACAGAATTGGCTCGATCATGGAGCCATATTTCTGCCGCGTCACTTCCGCGAGATAGGCGCCGTTGCCGCCTGCGTCGAGCGCCGCGCCCGAAAAGCGCGGCAGATGATCCAGCACAAAGAACAGGACTTGCCGCTGCTGCTCGAACGGTATCTTGCGCATCTCCAGCACAAACGGTGTCAGGCTGTTAAGATTGTCCGCGATCTGGATTGGCCATATGACCGACAGATCGCCATTGCGGGCAAAATCCTGCCCGACGTAGCTCGGGTAGTACGGCAGCGTTTTCAGCAGCGGCAGCAGGTGGTCGCGCAGCCACTGGTCCGTCTCGGCCTCGCGCAAACGCTGGTCGACCATGGTGAAGCTGTCAGGCTGTTCGTAGCGCAGGACCGGAATATCGTCGCGCGCCGCCGCCTCAAGCCATGCCAGGGGGATTGCCGTCGCACCGCCCGCCTTGGGATTGACATCCAGTTCCTCGTCGGCATCTTCGCCGTAATTGCCGCGAATGTCGGCAACCCAGGGCTCCTTCGGCTCGATTGATTTGCCGTTCGCGCGCGCAATCAGCGCCACGCGTTCGTAGAGACCGTCCGCCAGGGCATCGTCGAACGTGATGCGCTCGACATGCCCTTTGCGTTTCCCGGACCGGATGTCCAGGATCAGCTCGTTGAAGGGGTTCTCCACGCCGTCGTGTGTCGAGATCACAAGCACCTTGCCGCCCCAGATCAGGAACGCCATCGCCGCCTTCAGCATCTCTTTCAGGTTGTCGTGGAATGCAGCCTCGTCGAAAATGAGGAAGCCCTGTCGACCGCGCAAGCTTCGCGGATTGCTGGTCAGGGCGACAATCGAGAAACCGCTCGGCAGATCAATGCGGAACGCCTTGATGAGCTTGTCGGCGCTGCCCTTCTCCCCCGCATCCAGATAGTCGAATTCGCCAACGTCAAGCTGGAGCTGATGGAAGACCTTGAGGAACATCGCGCAGACGTCGATGAACTCGCGCGCCATGTCGAGGTTGTAGCCGATGTAAAGCACGTCCATGCCGCCGGCGGTGCGATCCGCCCCGGCAGTCAATACAGACTCTGCGGCAATCCCCCAGGTCGCGCCGATCCGGCGTGATTTCTCGCACACGACAAACGGATACAGCGAGACCGAGGCGCACAGCCGCGCCTGATACTTCAGCAACACCTCCGGCAGCGACCGGCTGCGAAGTTCGTCTGGCAACACCTCTGAGTCCATGTGACCTGTCACCGGGTAGTCACCGCAAAACCCGGTGCCACAGGCTTGAAACCCCATTGCACCGCAAGATCAAACAGCTGCTCGGCGGACATGGGGGGCCGCCGGTCAACCTGCCAGCGGTCCGGGCAACCCTGCACCACAGTACTGTTGTAGACGACAAAGCCGCGCCGGCGCAGATACTGGACCACATGCTGCGTCGGGTTCTGGTCCCGCGCAGCTTGCTCGGTCATTCTGGAGACTTCGCCATATTTGAGGCGCAGTGTTGCACTGGCCTTGCAGCGATCGTGCCCGAGGTTTGCAGCCTTTTCCCGCAACGCGCGGCTTCTGCGTCGCTGGGCGGTCCGGCTTGCCACGCCTGTGCGCGTCTCGTTCATTGCCCCGGCTCCGGAACCCCGAGAATGGCCGCGCGCGCGCCTTGCACAAACTCGCTCGACCACCCTTTGGTACGCCCCGCCTCGACCACGCGTTTGGCGGCGTCCTGGCGTTCTTCTTCCTTGGCCTGCGCGCGAAGCTTCATCTTGTGCTCGGTGTCGATGGAGATGGCGGCGTTAGTGTCCTTGACGGCGCGCGCAATGAAATGAACGTCCTGCGCTTTCATCAGGACGCCTTCGCCCTTGATCTCGGCCAGCAGCACCTTGTTGATCAGGGTGTGAAGTATTTGGCCGTTTACGCCCGGAACGCGGTCTTCCTGAAGGTCCTGGAACGATTGACCCATGGCTATGGCGATCTCGCGCGCCTCGCGCATGGCCTGAATGGCTTCCCGGTGCTTCTTGGCGTATTCGCCAACCGCCGAGCGCCCGACATCGACCTCCAGCTGGTTCAGGTGATCTTTGATGTCGTCAACCGACAGGCCACCCTCGACCATCCGGTGGATCTGCGCCCGCAGTTCCTCCGGCAACCGTGCGATTTTGGAGCGCGGCGGCATCAGCCAGCGGGTCCAGGGCGCTTGACACCGGGGCAGCGGGCATTGCCGGTCGCGACATCCTGCCCCCGGTCGGTCAGGCTGGTGACCAGAATGCTTTCCTGGTAACGCACGCGGATCAGGCCCTGCTCAGCCAGCCATTGCAGCTCGGCCAGGACCTTGTCCCGCGATATCCTGTGGCCGATGTGCCGCATCGCGTCCGTGAGCACGCTGGCGTTGGCGGTAAACTCCGGCATCTCAGACAGGAATCGCAGCAGGCCGAGGCGCTGGTCTTCCGCCAGAATATCTCCAATCATCTGACCCTCACTTGAGCTTGTCGACGGATTGATGTGCCAGCCGCTGCAGCAGCTCGGTGATCATCTCGGTCGCGCGGGAGACTTCGCGCTGCAGGCCGGCGACGTTCGATGACAGGGCGGAGACATCCCTAGCCATGGCATGCACTTCGCGCGCCAGTTCGTCCGCGTCCTTGACCTGCAGTTCGATGACGGCGACACGGGTGTCGATCTCCGCCAGATGCTCGTTCACGCACCGGATATCGTCCTTGGAGGCGAAGCTCTTGCGCAGCGACGTTAGCAGCAGGCCGACCATACCGCTGGTGATGAGGGACAGCAGCCAGCCGAACTTCCCCAGATAATCAAGGAAGCTCATGGCCGAAGCTCACAGATCGAAACCGTAAACCGGCTCTTGCCGGCAAGGTTGGCCAGGGCGCGCATGTCCACATCACGCAGGCGGATGGGGAGTCATCTATATAATTCCCTTTGCAAAGCCTTCGCGGCAAGTTTCTCCTGTCAATCAACGATGTTCCGGAGGCGCACGAGGTCTTTGGCGGCTGGAAATGCACCCCCGTTGAGATTGCCTGGACCGCCGCAGGCTCACAGCAGCCGGCCAAAGGCAAAGAACTGATCATCTCCAACTATCCCCCGGCTTGCGAGCAGGGTGGCAGGGGTGCCCGCGCGCGTGGTTTATGCGCCCCATGATTGGTGATAAGCTTCTGAAGGGCATTCTCTCCAGCCGCACCATGCGGCTCAGCTTCGCGCTTACCGTGCTGGGACTGATTGAGGTGAATGCCCGCTTCTTTGAGACCTACCTGCCGCCTTGGGCGTTCGGGATATTGCTCATTGTCATAGGTGCTGCCAGCGCCTGGCTGCGCATCGTCACGACGCTCCCGCTCAGCCAGCGCGGTGGCTCATGATCGGGTTGCTGAAGCTTTTTCGCGGAGGAAGCCTTTACGTTTTGCTGGGCGCGCTCGCGCTCGCCTCGCTTGCTGCATGGCGCGCTGCGTCCCTAGTTCATACAGCAGCTCGCGACTCATATTCCAGAGGCGTCGAGGCTGGCGTTTTGCAGGAGCGCGATGCCTGGCGCTCGGCCCAAGCGGCAGCTTTCCGCGAGGCGCAGGAACAATCCAGGGTAGCACAGGCGCGCGATCTCGATGCCGTAAAGCGCTACGTTGCCGCCATTGCCCGACGCAAACCACAGGTTGAAATCGTAGATCGAGAAAGGGTAGTTTATGTTCAGAGTACTGCCGGTCGTGCTCCTGGTCTGGATGCTGACGGCGTGCGCCTCATCCAGGCCAACCGTCGATCGCTCGATTGGCCCGGTGATTCTGGAGCCTCGTCCCTCACCAGCCCTGTTGGAGCCGTGCCGCTTTCCACGACTGCAGATCAGTAGCAGTGAAATAATGACTCGCGGTGACGTCGTACTCAGCTTTTCAGAGGTCGACAAGGCGCTAGCTGAGTGCAGCGAGCGCTACGACAGGTTGCGCGAATCAATAGGCGCTGAACCCTTCTCGCGCTAACGTTACGCTTCCGTATATATTAACGATAATTAACGTCCCGATTCTTCGCGAATTAATGTCCCGCTACAAAAGATTCGGTCAATCCTTGAAATCCTCGGCGAGGGCGGCCCGCATGGCAGCATTAAGTGTCGCGCTATGGCCGTAGTTGGGATGGCTGATCTCAAGCCGGGCTGGTATTGCAGGGTCTCGAAACGCGGTGATCTGCGCTGGTGTGAACGGAAAATGCAGGAAGTGGACCGCAGAGGTCTTGCCGTCCGCCTTTGTGCGCGCGACATCGTCTTCCGGGACTGCTCTTGCCATCTCGGTGCCGATCACAATGGCGATATGCTTCTCCACGCCGCCGAGCGCGAGGAGCGTGCGTGCGCGGATGTCGGGGTCGTTGATCTCGAACATCAGGGTCGCAGTCAGCTCGGACCCGTTGGGGATCATGGGGTTGTAGGCACTCAGTTCATCGGCGACCTGCGCGTCGCCGCCGCGCTCAATGTACAGCATTTCCTGCACCTGCTGCAGCATCGTCTCGTAGCTCTCGAAGAACAGCGTTGCATGCGGCCCCACGGAGAGTTGCCGCAGGCGCTTGCGTGCGACGCTCGCCTGGCGCAACGCTGCCCGCTCGACGGCATAAACATCGGCTGCCATCAGGTCAGAGGGGTGGATGCAACGTTCGCTTTTCGGCATGGTGTCTCCTGATCAATCTTCAAAGCCATAGGCACGCGCCATTAACGCGATGGGATGCTGCACGGCTTTCGGCTGGCCGACCGCATCCAGTACCTGCTCGAGGTGCGGGCCGGCGAGCGGGCACTCCGTCACCACATGCCTGGGGCTCGTCTTGGCCAGTGCACGCCCGGCCGGCGTGCCGATTTTCATCGCTGTATCAAAATTCTGCTTGAAATAGCCCCATTTGCCGCCGTGGCCCGAGCAGCGCTCCACCATTGACGGATTTGCCTGCGGGATCAGCTTCAGCATCTCGACCGCCTTGGGGCCGAAATTCTGTGCGCGCGAATGGCACGCCAGATGGACGGAAATGCCGCCGTCCAGCGGCTGCAAGCCCGGCGTGAGGCCATGCTGCTTGGCGATCATCACCATATACTCGCTGAGGTCGAATGTCGCCCGGGACAGCGCCTTGATCTCGGCATTCTCCGGCAGCAGCAGTGGCCACTCAAATTTCAGCATCAGGGCACAAGAGGGGGTGGCAGCGATGATATCGTAGCCCTCGGCGACATACGGCAACAGCGCTGCGGCAATCGGCGCAGCGCCGGCGCTTGCACCCGGCAGATCGCCGTTTTCCAGTTTCGGCATGCCGCAGCAGCCGGGATATTCAATCGTGACAGCAACACCGTTATGCGCCAGCACCCGGATCGCCGCTATCGCGACGCTGTGCTCGTTAAAGTTATGAAAGCATGTGGCATAAAAGACGGCCTTGCGGCCATAGGCCGGGGCATCGGGGTTCGGGTGCGGGACGACCGGGCCGAACGCCTTGGTCAGCGGCATGTCGGCATAGCGCGGCAGTTCGGCGCGGGTGTCGAGACCGGCAACCGCCTCGAGTATGCTGCGGCCCAGGCTGTTCTTGCGATCCGTCACCAGATTGGCAGCACCACTGAGGAACGTTGCGACCGGCCCGACCTGGTCAATCTCCGCAAGATAACGCTCGACCCTAGGGACATTGCCCTTGCGATGTTCGACCGCCCGCGCCCGCAGCATAAGGTGCGGGAAATCCAGGTCGAATTCATGTGGCGGCACATAGGGGCACTTGGTCATGAAGCACATGTCGCACAGTGTGCAGGCGTCGATGACCGGCTGGTATTGCTTGGGATCGACCGTATCGAGTTCACCGGAGGGTGACTCGTCGATCAGGTCGAACAGCCGGGGAAAACTGTCGCAAAGATTGAAACAGCGGCGGCACCCGTGGCAGATGTCAAACACCCGGTGCAGTTCTGCATCAAGTGCAGCTTGGTCGTAATACTGCTCTGACTGCCAGTCGATCGGATGGCGCGTTGGCGCATCTAGGCTTCCTTCCCGCATGCAGGACCCCCAGTGTGGATGAACGGGCGGCGCTCGTGCAACGCCGCCCGATGGAAATCAGGCGTCCAGCATATCCAGCGCTTTCTGGAAGCGGCCGGCATGGCTCTTTTCGGCCTTTGCCAGCGTTTCGAACCAGTCGGCGATTTCGTCGAACCCTTCCTCGCGGGCGGTTCGGGCCATGCCCGGGTACATGTCGGTATATTCGTGGGTCTCGCCGACGATCGATGCTTTCAGGTTGAGTTCGGTGTTGCCGATCGGCTCGCCCGTTGCCGGGTCGCCGACTTCCTCAAGAAACTCGAGGTGGCCGTGAGCGTGGCCGGTCTCGCCTTCTGCGGTCGAGCGGAACACGGCTGCGACATCATTGAAGCCTTCGACGTCCGCTTTCTGCGCGAAGTAGAGGTAGCGTCGGTTCGCTTGGCTTTCACCGGCAAATGCGTATTTGAGGTTTTCTTCCGTCTTCGTCCCTTTGAGGCCAGACATAGTGATCTCCCTTCTGTTCAAACAAGGCAATGAATCGAATGGTTTTGATTGATTCCAGCCCAACCCTGACCAAATTTTATAATAATGGGTAGTCCCGAGAACGGGAAACGAAATAAATATTACACGTCATTCGTTTTCTCGATCAGGCAAAAGCCAGCTCCGCCCAGACCGGCGCATGGTCGGATGGGCGCTCGGCAGCACGTGCCTTGCGGTCGACGCCGGCATCGACCAGCCGGTCGGCCGCCTGAGGCGAGAGTAGCAGATGATCGATGCGCAGCCCATGGTCCTTGGCCCAGGCCCCGGCCTGATAGTCCCAGAAGGTATAGACACGGCCAGAAGGGGCCACGGCGCGGATGGCATCCGTAAGTCCAAGGGCGCATAATTCCCGGAATGCAGCGCGACTTTCCGGTTGCACCAGCGCGTCATCCGCCATGGCGGCAGGCGAGTACAGGTCGTCGTCAGTCGGGCACACGTTGTAGTCACCGGCCAGAACCACCGGCTTTTCGGTCTCCAGCAAGCTTGCGGCATGGGTGATCAAGCGGCGCATCCAGCCAAGCTTGTAGTCGAATTTCGGGCCGGGTTGCGGGTTGCCGTTGGGCAGGTATAGGCCGCCAAAAATCCAGCTGCCGAAATCTGCCTCGATATAGCGCGCCTGTTCGTCAGATGCGTCGCCGGGCAGGGCCTGCTGGGTCAGGCGAAACGGTGTGCGGGCGAGGATGGCCACACCGTTGAAGCTTTTCTGGCCGACGGTCTCGACGGTGTAACCCAGTGACCGGATTGGCTCTGCCGGAAAGGCATCATCCGTGCACTTGATTTCCTGCAGACAGACGGCGTCGGGCCTGGCCGACTCCAGCCACTCGATCAGGCGCGGCAAGCGTGCGCTGATTCCGTTGACGTTGAATGTTGCAATGCGCATGGGCGACCTCCGGCATGAGCGTTGCCATCAGACCTGCGGCGCGTCCAGCGTCAGAGTGCGAAGGAGTTGCCGCAGCCGCAGCCGGACTGTGCATTGGGGTTCCGGATCGCGAATGCGGATGCCCCAAGGGTGGTCACATAATCGACCACCGACCCCTCAAGCAGCGGCAGGGAGATCGGATCGACCACCATGGTCACGCCTTCGCGCTGCACCACCAGATCGTCCTCCGCGACCATCTCGTCAAAACCAAAGCGATACTGGAAGCCGGAGCAGCCACCGCCTTCGACGCGGACGCGGAATTTCACATCCGGATTGCCTTGCCGGGATATCAGGTGCGTCAGCCGGGCAATGGCGGTGTCGCTGAGGGCTACAGGCGGCTGGGTCATGGCGTTATCCTTTGCTCATGAAGTAGTGCCGCACGCAATGCGCTTCAATGCTCACGCGGAGGGAACCGCCTTCAGCGCCGGGGGACCGGCCAGAACGCTCTGCGCCTCTTCGGGGCGCAGCCGACCATCGATCTTGGCACCGGCATCGATCCGGATGCTCAAGTGGATGATATCGCCAGAGATATTGGCGCTGTGCTCGACAATCACGGCGCGTGCCGTGATGGATCCCTCGATCGTACCGCGGATCGTGGCGTCCTGTGCTGTCAGGTGGCCGTAGAGTTTGCCGGTAACACCCTGGACGACGCAGGCACAGGTGACATTGCCGTGCACCACGCCATCGATATGGAGTTCCCCGGCCGCTGTAATATCACCCCGGATTTCCAGGTCTGCAGCGATGATCGACAGGGCACCGGCGTCAGCCGTGCTGGTCCGCCTCAAGCCGTTCACGGGCGCGTCGTTGGATTTCCAGAACATCGGCAGAAGCCTCCAGGAACGGCATAGGGTTCACCGCGCGTCCATCGATCCGCACCTCGTAGTGCAGGTGCGTGCCGGTACTGCGGCCCGTGCTCCCCATCATGCCGATTTTTTGTCCCTGGGTCACGCGTTGGCCGGTCCGGACCAGGATTTTTGACAGATGGCCGTAGCGGGTACCCAGGCCCCGGTCGTGGTCAAGGTCGACCATATTGCCGTAGGCACCAGTGGATGCGGCACGTTGCACGACCCCGTCGGCTGCCGCATAGATCGCCTCGCCATGGCCGCTGGACAGATCGATGCCCTGGTGCATGGCGGTCCGGCCCGTGAACGGATCGTAACGCACCCCGAAGCCGCTGGTCACCGTGTAGCGAGCGACCGGAATGAACGAGGGGATCGAGACCATCGCCTTGTCGAGCCGCTCGAGCTTGCTCCAGGCCGCGAAGAAATCGCGCAGTTGCGGTTCCAGGCGGCCGAGCACGGCTTGTGCATCGACGAATGGTCCGCCCAGAGCCGGCGCGGACTGCTTGACCAGGTGCGAGGCCCTGAGGCCCAGGCGGCGGAGCAGTGCCTCGCGGTCCATATAGCGGGAGCGGGCTGCGACGGAGGCATTCTGGGCAAACACGAGCTGTTTGGCCTCGACCGCCTTGAACTGGGCAATCATGCCATTTGCAGAGCCGGGAAGGCTGTCGAGATAGGCTGCTTCTTGTGATTTTTTCGATTCTTTGGGCGTCTTGCCTGCACTGCCGAGCAACTCTTCCATGAACTGCTGGCGCTGCTCGATGCGGGCGGCGAACTGTTCAGCACTGCCCCGCGCGGTGTTCACGGTCCGGGACATCGCAGCGATTTCCCGCTTGAGGGCGGCCAGTTGCTGCTCTTTGGCTGCGAGCTCGCGCTCTTTGGACATCACAACATCACTGCGCACATAATAGGCGATCATGGTGGACAACATCCACCCGGTCACCAGGGTCAGCGCAACCACTCCGGCGACTTGAATACGAGTCGACACACGAACGAAACGCACCTGCCCCTGGCTGCGGAAATATATCTGATGTTCAGGCAACGCCCGATGTAACCATGCCCGTACCGGTGCGTACAGGCGCTCGAAAGATAGCACCAATGCTACTCCCCGTCCGCTGCTGTGGGGAGGCCAACATGTGGCCTTCCCGGTAAGACAACACTGGTTCGCGTTTTTAAATCAGCTTAACCAGTCCACCCCGAAGGCAGGGAAGTTGCCGGTGAAAAATTCAAGAAGCAAGCTTTAGGTAAAGATTCTCTGAAAAGCCCGCGAGATTCCTTGCTTCCACGTTGAAAGGCGGCCGAATTTTCCCCTTGAAATAAACCCGCACCGCAGCCTCGAACGCGCTATCAACTGTCACATTTGCTGATTCGCAGGCCCAGGTGAGCCAGCGCATGCCGGCACTGACGTGGCCGATTTCGTCCTGGTAGATCCGCTCCAGCATGTCGGCGCTGATCGGGTCGCCGGCGGCTCGAAGGCGCTGCGCGGTCTGCGGGGTGACGTCCAGCCCGCGGGCTTCCAGAACCAGGGGTACGATGCTCAGGCGGGCGATCAGGTCGCCGGCCGTCGCCTGTGCGGACTCCCACAGCCCATCATGCGCGGGCAGGGCACCGTAAGCACTGCCAAGCATGCGCAGACGGGCGGACAGCCACAGGAAGTGGAGTGACTCTTCCGCCGCAATCCGCACCCAGTCATCGGCAAAAGCGCGTGGGCAGGTGCGGCCGAAGCGCGCGACCAGGTCCCAGGCGAGGTCGATGGCGTTGAACTCGATATGTGCGAGCGCATGCAACAGAGCGATCCGTGCGCGCGCAGACCCGGCCTTGCCGCGCTTGGGCATGGCGTTCGGCGGCAGGAGGATCGGCTGATCCGGATGCGCCGGCCGGTCCGGCGGCGACACATCCAGCTGCCAAGTCAGTCGCCCCTCAGCCCAGTTGCGCGCTGTGCGCCGGGACAGTCGCGCCTTGGTTTCTGGGTCCGCGGTTGTGAGCACGGCACAGGCCGCCTGCCCCAGAGAGGCAAGGCCGGTGCTCACAGGGCGCGCGCGGCCTCCAGCACCGCCTCGGCATGGCCTGGTACCTTGACCTTGCGCCAGGCTGTGACCAGTGCGCCGTCGGCATTGACCAGGAAGGTGGAACGATCGATCCCCATGTATTTCTTGCCGTACATGCTTTTCTCGACCCAGGCGCCGAAGGCGGCGATCACGTCGTTTTCCGGGTCCGAGGCGAGCTTAACCCCAAGTTCGTATTTCGCGCGGAACTTGGCGTGTGCGGCCACACTGTCTTTCGAGACGCCGATCACGGCGACACCCAGTGCTGCAAAATCACCGGCCAGTGCGGTGAACGCCTGCGCTTCTTTGGTGCAGCCCGATGTGTCGTCCTTGGGGTAGAAGTAGAGGACGAACGGCTTGCCCTTCAGACTCTCTCTGCTCACGGTCTCGCCGCTGTCGGTGGGCATGGAAAAGTCAGGCACCTGCTGTCCCGGTTCCAGTTCACTCATGATTCCCTCCTTTTTAAGACGACACAGAACTAGCGCAGTTGAAGCAGTTTTCGAGGGGCATCGAAGACCTGCGCCCAAGCCTGCGCCACGATGGTACGCGCGTCCTGTACACGCGCCTCGACATACTTCAAATCCTTGCAATCGAGCGCGCGGGCCAGGACTCTCGCAAAAGCCGGCGTGATGACGGCTGTGCGCGGCGGCTGATCATAGCCGACACGCACCACGGTCTGTACCGTCTCCAGGGTGGTGAGTGCACCTATCAAGGCATCCGGTTGCGGCAGCAGGCCCGCCACCCCCAGCGCTGCTATCATGCCCGGCAGGTCTGGCCGCAGCACCTCTGGGTGCGCATGGGCATGCAGCAGCACGGCGCTTTGCACGGCGAACTCCAGGTCGATCAGGCCACCGGTCATGCGCTTGACGTCCCAGGGGGAGCTGGCCGGCAAATGCTTGTCCATGTCAGCGCGGATATCAAGCGCAGCTGCACGCAGGGCCACTGGATCGTGTGGGCGCAGCAGAGTCGCGCGGATCGCGGCCTCGATCGCGGCGCAATCCTCCGGGGTGCCATGAACGACGCGCGCCCGGATCAGCGCCAGATGCTCCCAGATCCAGGCCTGCTCCTGTTGGTAAGCGGCAAAACTGTCGACCGATACCGCCAGCAAGCCTTGCGCACCGGACGGGCGCAGACGGGTGTCTATCGCATAGAGTTCGCCTGCAGCAGTGGGCGCGGTGAGGGCTGCAATTACCCGCTGGCTGAGCCGGTTGAAATAGGTTGTCGCCACCAGCGGCGATGCACCGCCGGTCGACTCCCGGTCAAAAGCCCCTGAGAACAGGAAGATGATATCGAGGTCGGATGATAACGACAGCGCCTGTCCGCCGTAGCGTCCCAATGCGACAATCGCCAGCCGCCCCTCCGGCACGCGACCGTGGCGCGCGGCAAACAGGGTCTCGCAGGCTTCAGTCAGGTGTTGCAGTGCAGCGTCGGCAACGTCGCTGGCCTGGCGCTGGATGGTCGGGGCATCTGCGGCACCATCCAGCAACTGCACGGCGAGCTGGAAGCGCTGCTCGCTGACAAAGCGGCGGGTCTCATCCAGGATGGCCTCGAAATCCTGCGCCCGGCTGCAGCGCCGGTCCAGCATAGTGCGCAAGCCCGCACAAGGCGGCAGCGGCGCGCGAAATGCCGGGTCGAGCAGAACATCCAGCAGCTCCGGCGCACGCACGAGGCTCTGTGCGACCGCATCGGCGACAGACAGGATACGCACCAGAAACGCCAGCAGGGCCGGGCTGTGCTCCAGGAGTGCGAACATCTGCACGCCAGCGGGCAGACCGCATAAAAAACCATCGAAACTGAGGAGTGCCCGGTCCTTGTCATCGGTCTCTGCAAACGCTGCGACCAGCTGCGGCAGCACGGTCTCCACCGACTCCTGCGCGCGGGCGGACCGGGTGGCGCGCGTTCCGCCCGTGCGCCAGCGCTCGATTGCGGCGGCACAGTCGGCAGCCCGCTTGAAGCCCAGGGCTTTCAGCTCGGCCTCGGCAGCGCGCGGGAAGCCTGACTTTGGCGTGGCTTGGGCGGTCAGGGCCGCGTAGCGCGCGGCAATGGCATGGGTGTGTTGCTCAAGGGTTGCCTCGAAGCGCGCCCAGTCCGGATAGCCGGCAAACCGGGCAAAGGCCTTGCGCTCCTCGGTCCGGCGCGGCAGCACCTGGGTCTGCGCATCGTCCATCATCTGGAGCCGGTGCTCGACAGTGCGCAGGAACCGGTAACCCGCCTCGAGAACATGCGCATCATCTTCGGGGATTTTACCGCTCGCTGTCAGCGCGTGCAGGGCGTCAAGGGTATAGGCCGCGCGATAGGCCGGTTCGCGGCCGCCGAAGATCATCTGGTGGATCTGCATGAAGAACTCGACATCGCGAATGCCGCCTTGCCCGCGTTTGACGTCGTAGCCGCTGCCGGCCGGTGTTTCCTGATCGAAATGCGCGCGCACCATCAGCGACATCTCGTGTATATCGCGCACGACGGTATAATCGAGCGAGCGTCGCCAGACGAACGGCTCCAGACTTTTCAGGAATGCACGGCCTTCGGTAAGGTCACCAGCCACTGCGCGCGCCTTGATGAAGGCGGCACGTTCCCAGGGCAGGGCTGACGATTGGTAATAGCCCTCGGCGGCATGCAGCGGCAGAATGATCGGGGTCGAGGATGGGTCAGGGCGCAGGCGCAGGTCGACACGCTGACAATAGCCGTCAGCCGTCATGCCCTGAAGGGCGGCGACAAACCGCTGGGCGGTCCGTTCGGCTTTGCGGTGCGGGTCCTTGCTGTCGGCCAGGGCGGGTGCCTCCGGGTCGAACAGCAGGATCAGGTCGACATCGCTGGAATAGTTGAGCGCGCGCGCGCCCAGCTTGCCGAGCGCCAGAACCACGAAACCATGTGTGTCCTCGCTGTCGCAAACGTCCCGGATGGCTGCCTGCAGCGCCGCCTCGATCGCAGCGTCTGCATAGTCGGAAAGCGCAGCGCAAACCTGCTCCAGCCGCCAGCGTCCGGCGATATCGGCGATGGCGCAGGCAAAAGCCAGGTCCTGCCGGGTCTGGCGCAGCACGCGCATGGTGCCAGCCATGGTCGGCTCGGGCCGTGCGGCCTCGATGGCCTGCGCCGCCATAGCCTCAGGGCCTGCGTTGCAGCAGCGCAGCAGCCGCTCCGGCTCCCGCGTAGCCAATGCGCGCAGAAACGGTGACCAGGTCAGCGCATGGGTGATCGCGGCTGCGATATCGTCCGGCGCGCCAGCCACAGCATCTTGTGCCGCCTTATCCTCCTGCAACGCCTTTGGCCATGGCACGCGCCTGGGGGCAGGGAGCACTTCAGGCCGCCGTCAGCAGGCCGTGGCGCTTTTTGCCGGCGGACAGTTTGCGATCGACGCCATCAACCTGCGCGATAGCGGTCTCATCGGTCACGACTACATCATCCAGACGCACGCCGCCCTGCTTGATCAGCCGTCGCGCCTCACTTTTGGAGGCAGCCATACCGAGTGCCGCTAGGGCGTCTGCAATGCTGATACTGCCAGATACGGGCAGGCGCGGCAGGTCGTCGCCGGCTGTGCCTTCCTCGAAGGTCCGCCGCGCCGTCTCGGCGGCAGCCTCTGCGGCCTCGCGCCCGCGCACAAGGGCGGTGACCTCGGTGGCCAGCACTTTTTTGGCCTCGTTGATTTCCGCACCTTCCAGCGCTGCGAGGCGGTCGATCTCGTCCATGGGCAGGTCGGTGAACAGTTTCAGGAAGCGGGCGACATCGGCATCCTGCGTGTTGCGCCAGAACTGCCAGAAGTCGAACGCCGGCAGCATGTCATCATTGAGCCAGACCGCGCCGCTCGCCGTCTTGCCCATCTTGGCACCGTCCGCCGTGGTCAAAAGCGGTGTTGTGAGACCAAATGCCTCTTTGGCGTCGATACGACGGATGAGGTCCGCCCCCATGATGATGTTGCCCCACTGGTCGGAGCCACCCATCTGAAGCGTACAGCCATGCCGCCGGTTCAGCTCAAGGAAATCATAGGCTTGCAGCACCATGTAGTTGAACTCGAGGAAGCTCAGCGGCTGCTCGCGGTCCAGCCGCTGCTTGACCGAGTCCATGGTGAGCATGCGGTTGACCGAGAAATGCCGGCCGACGGCACGCAGAAACGGGATGTAGCTGAGCGCATCGAGCCAGAGCGCATTGTCCAGCATCATCGCATCGGTCGGGCCATCGCCAAACCGGAGCAGGCGCGAAAACACCTGGAATATGCCGGCCTTGTTGGCTGCGATATCTTCATCGGTCAGCAGCTTGCGGGCTTCGTCCTTACCGGAGGGGTCGCCGATTCTGGTGGTGCCGCCCCCCAGCAGGACAATCGGCTTGTGGCCGGTCTGCTGCAGACGGCGCAGCAGCATGATCTGGATAAGGCTGCCGACATGCAGCGAGGGGGCGGTGCAATCGAAGCCGATGTAGGCGACGATCGGCTGCTTGAGCGCCATGGCGTCCAGCGCTGCGGCATCGGTCGCCTGGTGGATGTAGCCACGCTCCTGCATGAGCCTTAAGAAGTCGGACTGGAATTCGCTCATCGTCTGCCTCGTGGTTCGCGTGCCCGGCGATAGCACAGGAGAACTGCATGGCAAACGCCGCCATATTAGCAATCGGGTTGATGTCCGGGACATCGATGGACGGTATCGACGCCGCGTTGATCGAGACCGATGGCGAAACCGCCGTGAGGGCGGTAGGCGGTGTGAGCATCCCCTATGCGCCGGACGAGCGCGCGCTGATCAGCGCCGCGATGGACTACGCCCGCAAGGTGGTGGTGCGAGCGCATGCCCCGCATCTGGAGACCTGCGCTCGGATGCTGGCACAGCGGCATGGCGCAGCCGTCGGGGCCTTGCTGCAGAAGACGGGTATTGCCGCACGCGACGTCGATGTGATCGGCTTTCACGGCCAGACAATCCGCCACGTGCCGCCGACCCAGGATGATATGCCCGGCTGGACCTGGCAGATCGGCGATGCGGCGGGCCTGGCCGCGCAGACCGGTATCGATGTGATTGCGGATTTCCGGCATGCGGATATGGCGGCTGGCGGGCAGGGGGCACCGCTGGTGCCGCTGTACCACCGGGCGCTGGTTTTGCAGGCACAGCATGGTGGGCGATTGCCGCCGGGGCCGGTGTGCGTGCTCAACATCGGCGGAGTCGCCAATATCACCTGGATCGACGGCGATGCCCTGCTGGCGTTCGATACCGGACCGGGCAACGCCCTGATCGATGACTGGGTGCACTCTGCGACCGGCGCCGCCTACGACGCAGACGGTGCGCTTGCATCGCGCGGGACGGTTCACCCGGATGTCCTGACGGCCATGCTGGACAATCCCTGGTTCGACCAGCCCCCCCCAAAATCTCTGGACCGCAATGATTTCTCGGTCGGTCCCTTGCGTGGTCTCAGCCCGCAGGACGGTGCCGCAACCCTGGCGGCGTTCACGGCAGCAACCATTGCACTCAGTCGCCAGCATATGCCGCAGCCGGCGCGCAGTTGGGTCGTGGCAGGCGGCGGGCGGCGTAATCCGGCCATTCTGGAGTCTTTAGCGCGCGACGTCGGTGCGGTGACTCCGGTCGATGCTCTGGGCTGGGATGGCGATCTGCTGGAGGCGCAGGCGTTCGCTTACCTCGCGGTGCGGTCAAGCCGCGGCTTGCCGCTCAGCATACCGGGGACGACCGGTGCTGCAGAGCCGGTACGCGGCGGCCTGCTTTACCGGGGAGTGTTCAACCGCTTGTCGAGGTAGGCGTCGACCACCGCCATCAGAGCGTCCGACTCGCTGTCGAAGAAGTGGTTGGCACCGTCGATCTTCTCGTGGTCGATGACGATGTGCCTCTGGGTTTTCAGCTTGTCGACCAGCTTCTGCACCGCACTGGTCGGCACGATTTCATCCGAGCCGCCATGCACGATCAGGCCGGACGCCGGGCAAGGTGCCAGAAACGAGAAGTCGTACAGGTTGGCCGGAGGCGATACAGTGATGAAGCCGCGCAGCTCGGGTCGGCGCATCAGGAGCTGCATGCCGATCCAGGAGCCGAAGGAGACCCCGGCGACCCAGCAGAACGGCGCATCCGTGTTGAATTGCTGCATCCAATCCAGTGCGCTTGCCGAGTCGGAGAGTTCACCGATGCCGTTGTCGAACTCGCCCTGGCTGCGGCCCACACCCCGGAAATTGAAGCGCAGGACGGCAAAGCCCCGGTTCACGAACGTCTGGTACAACAACTGGACCAGCTTGTTGTTCATCGTGCCGCCCCCCTTGGGGTGCGGGTGGAGGATGATAGCCAGCGGGGACCGGGGTTGCGTGGCCGGGTGATAACGGCCTTCAAGCCGACCCTCAGGGCCGGTGAAAATGACTTCAGGCATGAAGACTCTCAGGTTGCACGGTGGTGGATGATCCTTGCGGGTCGACCGTGGATAGGCGGCGGGCTATATACGGTTGCACGCCTTAAACGCAAGGAAATGCGTGCTCGCGGTGGCGATGAGACTCGGAAACAGACGATGATTTACCTCGATTTCAATGCCTCTGCCCCGGTTAGCGCCGATGCTGCGTCCCAGATGGGCGCTGCCGTCATGCAGGGGGGCAACCCGTCCTCTGTGCATGCCGCCGGGCGGACAGCGCGTGGACGGGTCGAGGTCGCGCGGGATATCCTCGCCGGTGCCATCGGCTGCCATGCGCGTGACCTGGTCTTCACCAGCGGCGGAACCGAGGCTAATGCGCTGGCGATCCGCGGTGCCCAGCCCCTGCGGGTGATCGCCTCTGCTACAGAACATGAGTGTGTACTGGCGCTCGCGGACGAGATTCTCCCGGTCAACACGCAGGGCCTTGTCGACCCGCAAGTGCTGGCGGCTGCGCTGGCGGCAGGGCCGGCGCTGGTCTGCATCATGGCGGCCAACAACGAAACCGGGGTCATCCAGCCGCTGGAAGTACTTGCCCCCATCGTACGTGCTGCCGGCGGCGTGCTGCATGTGGATGCCGTGCAGGCGCTGGGCAAATGCCCGCTTGATCATGCGCTTGCGGATACGATGGCGTTTTCGGCCCACAAGCTGGGGGGGCCTCAAGGTGTCGGCGCACTGTATATACGGCCCGGCCACAGGCTCACCGCCCAGCAGCGCGGCGGCGGTCAGGAGCTTGGACGCCGGGCGGGGACCGAGAATGTCGGCGG
Organism: uncultured Sphingomonadaceae bacterium; assembly: GCA_964404985.1. GTDB lineage: Bacteria > Pseudomonadota > Alphaproteobacteria > Sphingomonadales > Sphingomonadaceae > Hankyongella. The sequence goes on along the minus strand of CAYOMD010000003.1, from coordinate 35,996 downwards.
CATCGTCGGTTTCGGCGCGGCGCTGAAAGAACGCAACCAGGACAGCGACTGGACGGCGCGGGTCACTGGCTTGCGCGATCACATGGAGGCAGCCCTGCTGGAGGCCGGAGCGCAGATCATCGCCCGGGATACCCCACGTCTTGGCAACACCAGTGCAGTGCGCATGCCCGGCGTTACGACGGCCACCCAGGTCATGGCGCTGGATCTTGCCGGATTTGCCGTCAGTGCCGGCTCCGCCTGCTCGTCCGGCAAAGTCAAGCCGAGCCATGTGCTCCAGGCCATGGGCTGTTCAGATGAGGTCGCGGGCGAGACCATCCGGGTCAGCCTCGGCTGGACCACGACACAGGAGCAGATTGAGCGGTTTGTGCACGCCTGGCAGGCGACCTTCACCCGGCTGGGGCAGCGCGCAGCATGACCTACTTCGATTATCAGGCGACGACACCGCTCGCGCCGGAGGCTCTGGCAGCGATGATGCCGTATCTGACCGGCATGTTCGGCAACCCTCATTCGGCCGGGCATCGCTATGGCTGGGAAGCCAGGGCCGGGATTGAGGTGGCGCGCAAGCAGGTGGCAAGCCTGATCAACGCCCCGACCGAGAGTATTCTCTTCACCGCCGGTGCGACCGAGTCCAACAATCTGGCGCTGATCGGCGCGATGCAGGCGGCACCCTCTGGCCGCAACCGCCTGGTGACAGTGGCGACCGAGCATGCCTGTGTGCTGGGCGCTGCTGCCTGGCTGCAGGGGCAGGGGGTTGAGGTCGTGCTGCTGCCTGTCGCGCCGGACGGCTTGCTGGACCTTGATACCTTGCGTGATGTCATGACGCCGCAGACCGCGCTGGTCAGCGTCATGCTGGTAAACAACGAGATCGGGGTGATCCAGCCGGTCGCGCAGATTGCCGCACGTGCGAAGGCTGTCGGCGCGCTCATGCACTGTGACGCAGCGCAGGCTGTGGGGAAGATCCCTGTTGATGTCGCAGCACTCGGCATCGATTTGATGAGTCTGTCTGCGCATAAGATGTATGGACCCAAGGGCATCGGCGCGCTCTACCGGCGACCGGGCGTGCCGCTTGCCCCCTGCCTGCATGGCGGCGGGCAGGAGGGGGGTGTGAGGTCCGGCACCCTGTCTCCGGCACTGGCCGCAGGCTTTGGTGCTGCGGCAAAACTGGCGGCCGAGCGCATGAATGACGATCAGGCGCATGCTGAGGCCTGTGCGGCCACGCTCCTGGAGAAACTTGAGTCTCTGGATTTGGCGTATCGGCTGAATGGTGCGGCAGAGCCGCGCTACGCCGGGAACCTCAACCTCAGCTTCGCCGGCGTGGATGGGGACCGCCTGATGGCGGGCATGCGCGGTTTTGCCGTCTCCTCTGGTGCCGCTTGTGCCTCCGGCAGTGGCAAGCCCTCCCATGTACTGGCAGCCCTTGGCATACCGTCTCATCTGGCCAAGGCGACCCTGCGTATAGGCTTTGGGCGTGACACGAGGCTTGACGATGTATCTCGTTTGGCAGAAGCGCTTCATTGTGCAACGCAGCAGGCGAGGCTTTATGGTGACGGTGCGTTTCCGCAAGACCGACGGGACACTGCTCAAGGAGGTTGAGGCGCCAGCAGGCGCGCGCCTGCTGCACGTGGCGCAGGACGCCGGCATGCCGCTGGAAGGTGCATGCGAGGGGTCCATGGCCTGCTCAACCTGCCATGTGATACTGGGAACCGAGGATTTTCATCGCCTGCCCCCTCCGCGCGATGAGGAAGAAGACATGCTGGATTATGCGTTCGACGCGACAGCAACCTCGCGGCTTGCGTGTCAGGTTTGGCTGCCGGGGGACAGCCCGGTGCTGGAGGTCATCATCCCCTGCAGTGCGCGCAATCTCCTGAAAGTCTGAGCGAAAAATGCCCCTCATCGGACAAAGGCTTGTGCGCATGCCTGGTTCGCGGCACTCTGGCGTCTGAACAGGTAAAGGGGAACTCATGGCCTACACGATTGATCTTGTCGGCAAGCGGGCATTGATTACCGGGGCCTCCAGCGGCTTTGGCCGGCATTTCGCGCAGGTCCTGGCAGATGCGGGCGCGGCGGTGGTGGTGGCAGCACGACGTACGGACCGGCTGACAGAGTTGGTCGAGACGATCGTTGCCAAAGGCGGCGACGCCAAGGCCATCACGCTCGATGTGACGGACGCTGAAGCGATCAAGGCGGCGTTCGAGGCGGCGGGTGCGCTGGATATTGTCGTCAACAATGCCGGCGTGGGCGACGCGCGCCCGCTTCTGGATACTACGGCTGAGCACTATGACTCAGTCGTGAATACCAACCTGCGCGGCGCGTTTCTGGTCGCGCTCGAGGCTGGCAAGACCATGCAGAAGCAGGGACGTGGCGGGTCTATCATCAACATTGCCTCGATACTCGGACTGCGGGTTGCCTCCTTCTTCGGGCCATATTGCATTTCCAAGGCCGGCGTCGTGCATATGACGGCTCAGATGGCGGTTGAACTCGCCCCATGGAAGATCCGGGTGAACGCGATTGCGCCAGGATATTACATAACCGAAATGACAGATGGCTATCTGACCAGCGAGCAGGGCCAACAGGTGATCAAGCGTGTACCACTCAAGCGCCTTGGCGAGTACGAGGATTTGGACGCACCGCTGCTCATGCTGGCGTCTGACGCCGGGCGCCACATCACCGGGGTTACAATTCCCGTGGACGGCGGCCATCAACTGGGCGGACTGTAGGCGACCATGGCGCTCGGGCGGCTCAACCATGTGGGAGTTGCGACTCCTTCCATAGAACAGGCGATTGTGCTTTATCGCGACTTGCTGGGTGCCACCGTGATCCGTGCGCCGTTCGACTTGGCCGCGCAGGGCGTGCGCGTCTGCTTCATTGATACCCCGAACAGCCAGATCGAGCTGATCGAGCCGCTGGGGGAGACCTCGCCGCTGCACGGGTTTCTGGCGAAGAACCCGCAGGGTGGGCAGCACCACATCTGCTTCGAGGTGCCGGACATCGAGGCCGCCGCCGCCGACATGGCCGCCAAGGGGGCTAAGGTGCTGGGGCCGCCACGCATCGGCGCACACGGGACCCCGGTGATTTTCGTCCACCCTAGGGATATGGGCGGCGTGCTGGTCGAGTTGATGGAAACACCTGCGGAGGCCCATTGATGCCCGACATCAAGGATTGGCAGGCCCTTGCCGCCAAGGAGACCAAAGGCGGGGATCTGAGCTGGACCACGCCTGAGGGCATAGTGGTCAAGCCTTTGTACACGGCGGCGGATGTCGCTGGTCTCGATCCGGGCCTGCCGGGTTTTGCCCCGTTTACCCGCGGGGTGCGCGCCTCGATGTACACTGGCCGGCCCTGGACCATCCGGCAATATGCTGGCTTCTCGACTGCTGAGGAGAGCAACGCGTTCTATCGCCGCAATCTGGCCGCCGGGCAGAAGGGTCTATCGGTTGCGTTCGATCTCGCGACCCACCGCGGCTACGACAGCGACCACCCGCGCGTGGTCGGCGATGTCGGTAAGGCAGGGGTCGCCATCGACACGGTCGAGGACATGAAAATCCTGTTCGACGGTATCCCGCTCGACCAGATGTCGGTCTCCATGACCATGAACGGCGCCGTGATCCCGGTGCTCGCCTTCTTCGTGGTGGCAGCAGAAGAACAGGGGGTCGCACAGGCCCTGCTTGACGGGACCATCCAGAACGACATCCTCAAGGAGTTCATGGTCCGCAACACTTATATCTATCCGCCGACACCCTCGATGCGGATCATCGCGGACATCATCGCCTACACGTCCGCCCATATGCCCAAGTTCAATTCGATCTCGATCTCCGGCTACCACATGCAGGAAGCCGGGGCGACGCAGGTGCAGGAGCTGGCGTTCACCATTGCCGACGGTGCGGAATATGTGCGCGCGGCACTGGCGCGCGGGCTGGATGTCGATGCGTTTGCCGGGCGGCTGTCGTTCTTCTTCGGCATCGGCATGAACCTCTTCATGGAGGTGGCCAAGCTGCGCGCGGCGCGCCTGCTCTGGCACCGGGTGATGACCGGCTTTGGCGCGAAGGACGACCGCTCCAAGATGCTGCGCACGCACTGCCAGACTTCCGGCGTGTCCCTGACCGAGCAGGACCCCTATAACAACGTCATCCGCACCACCCTGGAGGCGCTGGCAGCGGTGCTCGGCGGCACCCAGTCCCTGCACACCAACGCCTTCGACGAGGCGATTGCCCTGCCGACCGAGACCTCGGCGCGGATCGCCCGCAACACGCAGTTGATCCTCGCGGAGGAGAGCGGCGTGACCAAGGTGGTCGATCCGCTGGGTGGCTCCTACTACGTCGAGGCGCTGACCCGGGACCTTGCGGATAAGGCCTGGGCGATTGTCGAGCGGGTGGAGGCCGAGGGCGGCATGGCCCGGGCGGTGGCAAACGGCTGGCCCAAGGCGATGATCGAGGAAGCGTCGGCCGCCCGCGCAGCCCGGGTGGATACCGGGGCCGAAGTCGTGGTTGGGGTCAATCGCTACCGGCTGGCGGACGAAGCGCCGGTCGATATTCTGGAGGTTGATAACGCCCGGGTTCGGGAGGCGCAGATAGCGCGCATCGAGGCTGTAAAGGCTGCCCGCGATGCCGCCAGTGTGCAGGCGGCGCTCGACGCCCTGCGTGAGGGCGCGCGCGGGCAAGGCAACCTGCTGGCACTGGCGATCACGGCGGCACGGGCGCGGGCGACGCTGGGGGAAATCTCTGCGGCTCTGGAGGATGTGTTCGGGCGCTACGAGACCCGGCCAAGCCCGGTCAAGGGTGTCTATGGTGCAGGGTTGCAGGACGATCCACGCTGGCGCAGCGCTGGTGATGGTGTCGCCGCGGTCGGGCACCGGCTGGGCCGGGCGCCGCGCATGCTGGTGGCGAAAATGGGCCAGGACGGCCATGATCGCGGGGCCAACCTCGTGGCATCGGCCTTTGCGGACCTCGGCTTTCAGGTGGTCTCCGGCCCGCTGTTCCAGACACCCAGGGAAGCCGCCAATCTGGCGATCTCCGAGAATGTCGATGTGGTCGGCGCGTCGAGCCTGGCTGCCGGGCACAAGACCCTAATCCCGGAGCTGGTCAGCCACTTGCGCGCGGCGGGGCGCAGCGACATCAAGGTGGTCGCTGGCGGCGTCATCCCGGCGCAGGACTATGAGTTTTTGCGGGCCAGCGGTGTGCAGGCCATCTTCGGCCCCGGCACCAATCTGGCGGACGCCGCACGCGACGTGCTGCGCCTGCTCGGCCACAACAGCCCGCCGGATGCAGCGGAATAACGAGGGGGTTAGGCTATGGATCTGAACGCGCACATTGCCGCCGTCGTGACCGGCGGGGCGTCAGGACTAGGGGAGGCGACGGCGCGCGCGCTGGCCGCCAAAGGCGTGAAGGTTGCACTCTTTGACCTGAACTTAGAGCGCGGGCAGGCGGTGGCCCACGAGATCGGCGGTGTCTTTTGTGCCGTCGATGTGACGGACGATGCCAGCGTTGACGCAGGCTTCGCAGCCGCTCGCGCCACCCACGGGCAGGAGCGTATTCTGGTCAACTGCGCCGGCATCGCGCCAGGGGCCAAGACTGTCGGCCGCGACAAGACAACAGGTGCGGCCATCCACCACCGGCTCGACCTGTTCCAGAAGGCGATCGACATCAATCTGGTCGGCTCGTTTCGGTGCCTGGCCAAATCGGCGCTTGGCATGGCAGGGCTCGACCCGCTCAATGATGACGGCGAGCGCGGTGTGATCATCAACACGGCCTCGGTCGCAGCACAGGACGGCCAGATCGGTCAGGCGGCCTATGCAGCCTCCAAGGGCGGGATCGTCGGGCTGACCCTGCCGGTCGCGCGGGACCTGATGGGGGAGGGGATCCGGGTCAACACCATCCTGCCCGGCATCATGGGCACGCCGATGATGGCCGGGATGCCACAGCCGGTGCAGGACGCACTCGCGGCCTCCGTGCCCTTCCCCAAGCGGCTCGGCCAGCCGGAAGAATTCGCCAACCTCGCGCTGTTTCTCATCGAGACGACCTACATGAATGCCGGCCTGGTGCGCCTGGATGGTGCCATCCGCATGCCGCCGAAATAGGAGAACACCATGACCTATGAGACCCTGCTGATCGAGACCCACGGGGCGGTGACCCTCATCCGCCTCAACCGCCCGCAGGCCCTGAATGCGCTGAACAGCCAGGTGCTGGCGGAGCTGATTGCGGCACTCGGCGCGTTCGATGCGGATGAGACCCAGCGCTGCGCCGTGCTGACCGGAAGTGAGAAGGCCTTTGCCGCCGGTGCCGACATCAAGGAGATGCAGGCGCTCGGCTTCTCGGAAATGTATGCCCATAACCACTTCGTCGGCTGGGAAACCGTGACCCGGACGCGCAAGCCCTGGATTGCGGCGGTCTCGGGCTTTGCGCTCGGCGGCGGCTGCGAGGTCGCGATGATGGCGGACTATATCATTGCCGCCGATACCGCCAGGTTCGGCCAGCCGGAGATCAAGCTCGGGGTGCTGCCCGGCATGGGTGGCTCCCAGCGGCTCGCGCGCGCGGTCGGCAAGGCCAAGGCTATGGACATGTGCCTGACCGGCCGGATGATGGGGGCTGAGGAGGCCGAGCGTGCCGGGCTGGTCGCGCGTATCGTGCCCGCCGCCGACCTGATTGCAGAAGCCCTCAAGGACGCGCAGGCGATTGCCGCCATGCCGCCGCTGGCCGCGCTCGCCAACAAGGAAGCGGTGAATACTGCCTTCGAGACCACGCTGGCCCAGGGCATCCAGTTCGAGCGCCGGCTGTTCAACGGTCTGGCCGCCAGCGCTGACAAGGCCGAGGGCATGACGGCGTTCGTCGAGAAGCGCCCCGGTGTCTGGACCGGTCGCTGATCCACAAGCGATCAGACTCTAGGCGAGGTCTTTGAGCGCGGTAGACGTGTCGGCCAGCCGGTCCGGCGCGAACGGCAGGCCGATGAGGGCGCGGCCCTGCACATAGTCGCGCGGCATGTTGATGCTGGTCAATGCGCAGACCCGACCCTTGCGCCCGTAGACCACCGAGAAACTGCGGCTTGCCGGGTCGCCACGCACGACGAATGCGTCGTAGTTCGGGACCAGGCCAACGGTCTGCAACTTCAGGTCATACTGGTGGGACCAGAACCAGGGGATGCTGTCGTACGCGGCGGGAGTCCCGGTCAGCAGTCTGGCAACAGTTTGCGCCTGGTCGTGCGCGTTCTGGACGCTCTCCAGCCGCATCATCGCACCCTCGGCATAGCGGTTGGCGTGCCGGGCACAATCGCCGATCGCAAAGACATCCGGCAGGCTGGTGCGGCACTGTGCATCGACATCCACGCCGTCGCCTCCGCTTGCACCAGTCGCAAGCATGGGCGCGATCGAGGGAATGATGCCGATCCCGACCAGCACCAGATCAGCGGGCAGCCGGGTGCCATCCTGCAGCATGACGCCGGAGACGTGCCCGTCAGTCGCACCGATCTCGGCTACCGCTGCGTTCATCCGTAAGGCCACCCGGTTGGCTTCGTGCTCACGGGCGAGGAAGGCGCTGAGCGGTGGGGCGGCGATCCGTGCCAGCAGACGGTCCTGCACCTCGACGATGGTCACCGGCTTGCCAAGCCGGGTCAGCACGGCCGCGACTTCCAGCCCGATGTAGCCACCGCCGACAATGACGACCCGGTTTGCCCGGGGGATGGCGGCGCGCAGCAGGTCGGCGTCCTTGCGGGTGCGCAGGGCATACACCCCTGGCAGGTCGGCGCCCGGGCAGGGGAGTGCGCGCGGCACACCGCCGGTCGCCCAGACCAGGCTGCCGTAGCCAAATGTCTGACCGTCGGATGTGTGCACCTGATGCGCGGCCGCCTCAACGCTCGAGACTTGGCAATTCCGGTGCAGCGCGATCTGCCGTTCCGACCAGAAGTTGGCCGGACGAAACAGCATGCGCTCGAACGGCTTGTCGCCGGCGAGATACTCCTTGGAAAGCGGCGGTCGCTCATACGGCAGGTCCGGCTCGTCGGTCAGCAGGCCGATGGTGCCGGCAAACCTGAGCTGGCGGAGCTGGATTGCGGCTTGCGCGCCAGCGTGCCCGGCCCCGACGATCAAAGCATCATAGCGCATATTGAGCCAAGATATAAATCATCAAGGAAGAAAGTGGTGCGGCTGAGCGGAGCAAAATCAAGCCTGCACGATGGTTTGGCAGGCGACGCCGCACAGATAAAGGTGGTGCCGGATGTCGGACTTGAACCAACGACCTACCGCTTACAAGGCGGTTGCTCTACCAGCTGAGCTAATCCGGCTGCCTGAGTAGGCCGCAGCGATAGTAGCGCGCGACGGGGAAATCAACTATTGAGCGGAGAAATGCTGTCGATGAGACCGGCCTGTGCCGGGCAGCCAACACGCGCGATGATCGTCTGTTTCAGCTTGGCAAGGGCCTGCGCCTCCAGTTGCCGGACCCGCTCCTTGGAGATGCCCATGCGATTACCGATCGTCGCCAGGGTCTGGCTGTCGTCACACATGATGCGGCTTTCCAGGATCGACCGCTCCCGCGGCGTCAGCAGCGCCATGGCGTCGTGCAGGATGACGGCGCGCACTGCGTCATCGTGGCGCAACTCGACCACTTCATCCGGTTGGAGATCGTCGTCTGCCAGAAAATCCTGCCAGCTGCTCTCGCCATCCTCGCCCATGGGCGCGTTCAGCGAGCGATCGCCGCTGACCATCCGTGCTTCCATCGCCTCGACGTCTCGCGGGCGCACGCCGAGCGTCTCGGCGATCTTGCTGCGCATGACGGCGGACATGGGTCCGTCGCTCTCCAGGCCCGTATCCCCGGCGATGCGGTTGCGCATGCGGCGCAGGTTAAAGAACAGGCTTTTCTGGGCTGCCGTGGTACCGGTGCGCACGATCGACCAGTTTCGCAGGACATAATCCTGGATCGAGGCGCGGACCCACCAGGACGCATAGGTCGAGAAGCGCAGCTCCCGCTCCGGATCGAAGCGGGAGGCTGCTTCCATGAGGCCGATACAGCCTTCCTGGACCAGGTCCGACATCGGAAGATTGTACGCACGAAAGCGGTTTGCCATGGATATGACAAATCGAAGGTAGGAGCGGGTGAGCTCCGCAAGCGCCTGTTCATCGCGTTTGTCGCGCCAGCGTCGCGCCAGGTCCCATTCATGGGCACTCTCCAGCATGGGTGCGCGGGCGGCAGCCTGCGACAGCTCAGCAATGTCTGCATCAAACGATCTGCGAGTCTGGGCCACGGTTCACCTCCTGTGTTCAGAATACTAGTACGGGTGAAGGCCGTTTGAGGATCGCTCGGGAGTTATGAAATTAACAAGTGAGTACCATCAGGAAAAACGATTATGATTTGGCATGCGCCAGAAGGCCGCTGGTCTCAAACCACTTGAGCGCATCTTGAACGCCCTGAACCGCCGGCCTTGGGTGGTAGCCGAGTTTCTCCTCGGCAAATTTGTGGCTGAAAAACATCTTCTTGCGGGCCAGCCGCACGCCGTCGACCGTAGTCAACGGCGGTTTGCCGGTGAACGCTGCCAGGCACTCCATGGCGAGCGCTATCGGCAGTACTGCCAGGGGCGGCAATTGCACGTTTGGCGGTCGGCGGCGGCACAGGGTTGCGATGACGCTGAATATTTCCCGTAGACTCAGGTTCTCGCCGCCGAGCACATAGCGCTGGCCGATCTCGCCGCGATCATGCGCAAGCAGATGCCCGGCCGCAACGTCATCGACATGAACCAGATTCAGGCCGGTATCGACAAATGCCGGGATGCGTCCGCGCGCGGCATCGAGCACCATCCGGCCGGTCGGGGTGGGCTTGATGTCGCGCGGGCCGATCGGTGTGGAGGGGTTGACGATGATGACGGGTGCCCCCTCGTCAAGGATAAGTTTGCGTACAGCCTCCTCGGCCAGGTATTTGGACTGCTTGTAGGGTCCCATCATATCCTGGAAGCTGACCGGCGTGGTCTCGTCCCCCGGTATTCCCCCTTTGGGAATGCCCAGCGTGCACACGCTGCTGGTGTAGACGATGCGACGCGCGCCGGCTTTGCTGGCGGCACGGATCAGATTGACGGTGCCCGCGACGTTGGTGCGATGCATGGCTTGGGCGTCGCGCACCCAGAGGCGGTAGTCTGCCGCGACATGATAGACGCTTGATACGCCGCTGCTGGCGGCCACGAGGCTTGCCTCATCCGTGAGGTCAGCCTCGAAGAGTTCGACATCCAGACCATCCAGATTGCGCCGGTCGGAATTGGGACGGACAAGCGCGCGGACGCATTCCCCGCGTTCGAGCAGCAGCCGGACCACACTCGATCCGACAAATCCGGTGCCGCCGGTAACGAGCGTAACCATGGTTGGGCAATTATCCTTTCCTGCCGTGGCGCAAGCGGCGCACGCGACGTCAACTTTTGCCGATTTTACGACATGACTGCATTAAGGTCGGGGTAGACCTGCGAGCGTTTTGGCCTGGGCCACCCAGTTTTCGCGTGTCACGCGACCTTTGAAGTCAAGTTTGCCTTCGATCCAGGCGATTTGCTCAGGCGTCCAGGCAGATATCTGGGCAAACGTGTAGATGCCGAGGTCGTTGAGCAGCTTCAGGATCTTCGGGCCGACCCCTTTCATCTGCAGCAAGTCATCCGGGACGGCTGGCGGTGTATCAAGCAGGGGAGGGATGCCGCTATCCTGCGGCACCGCTTTGAGCGCAACCGCAGGGGCCATGTCTGGTTTGGCCGCAGGTTTTGGTTTTGCCGGGGCAGCGGGCTTGGCCGTTGATACCGGTTTGGCAACGGCTTGCGGTTTGCCTGCGGCTGTCGGTGTCTCGTCTGGTTCTGCGGTGGTCGAGCCCGGCGCGCCATGAACCGGCAAAGGCCATGCCCCGACCGGAGTTTCCGCCTGTGCACCCTTCATCCAGGCCGGCATCCAGGTCGCTTTGAAAATCTCAGGATTATACCGGGACGGCGTGGTGTCGACTTTCGGCATGATGCCGGTCATTTTGCTGACCGTCTCCTGCCACTTGTCAGAGGCATCTTGCCAGTACTGCATCTGTGCGGCCGCTGCCCGCAGCCACATGGTCGCCATCTCGGAAAAGAGGTTCATGTTACCCCGCCTTTGTCTGCTCTCATTTTATGTTCTGGGCTCCACAATAACAGCGACGCGGGGGATGGGAAATATTTTCGTCACACCATCGGCGGACGGGCGTCGATCGAGAGCGCGTGGACCGGGTTGTCCATGAGGTCCGAAAGTAGCGCGAGTACCCGGCGCTGGCGTTCCAGGCGGCTGAGGGACGCAAACGCTTGCGCTACCACCGTCACATGGAGGTGGGTCTCCACGCCCTCACGATACCCGCCGTGGCCGGCGTGGTGCGCGCTGTCATCGCGCACCACCAGACTGTCCGGGCTGAGAGCGTCGTTTAGACGTCGCGTAACTTCTGCGACGATCGGTCCCATGATCTGCTTCTCCTGGTGCCTTGGATTCGAAGTCCACTCTAGTGACCGTATCGAACCTGAAATCCAACAGAGCACTCTGTCGGGTGACGCTGATTTCCGTCTCGGGGCACCAGAGATGATTGCACATCACAATTGCCTTATGGCACCCTTCACACGTCAGTCCAGAGGCCGAAGTGAGCAGTCCCTCCGATCCCCCGCCCAAACGCAAGCCGGAGCGGTTTCATGGCCGCGCCCGGGCCGCACAGCCTGGCACCTGCGACTGGCCGGGCTGCGATCAGGCCGGTGAGTTCCGAGCGCCAAAGTCTGCCAGCCCGGAACGTGACGGCTATCACTGGTATTGCCTGGACCATGTGCGCGACTTCAATGCAGGCTATAATTATTTCGCAGGGATCGAACAGGGTGCGGCAGAGCAGGCACGCAAGGGCCATCCAAGCTGGGAGCGTAGTACCCGGCCGTTCGCGCACAATGCCAGCACTGTTCACCTGGACGACCCCATGGAGATTTTCGCCGGCCAGCGTGGCTTTGGCCCGCAATTTTCAGAGCGCCCGGGGCCGTCCGGCAAACCGTTGAGCGAGGAGGACCGTTTGAGCCTGCGCATCCTCGGCCTGACGACCGAGACCACGATGCAGCAGATCAAGCTGCGCTATAAGGACCTGGTGCGCCAGTTGCACCCGGACGCCCATGGCGGCGACCGCAAGCATGAAGCGGCGTTGCGCCGCGTCATCGATGCCTATACGCATCTGGCGAAATCGCCCGCCTTTCTGTAACGCAGCACGTACACTGCGTGATGTAGATCCGAAGGAAGTTTCATGACGACACCCGCCGCAAACGCCATCCCTGCGCCGGATACAACAGTAAGCGCCCGCGACGTGTTTGGGGTGAATGTGGACTGGAAGGTCCCGGCCTTCTCCGCCACCAGCGAGCATGTACCGACTTATGATGAATCCTATGTGTTCGATCCGGACACGACGCTCGCCGTGCTTGCTGGCTTTATGCACAATCGCCGGGTGATGATTCAGGGGTACCACGGGACCGGAAAGTCAACCCACATCGAGCAGGTGGCGGCGCGCCTCAACTGGCCATGTCTGCGCATCAACCTGGACAGCCACATCAGCCGGATCGACCTTGTCGGCAAGGATGCGATCGTCCTGCGTGACGGCCAGCAGGTCACGGAGTTTCGCGAGGGCATCCTGCCCTGGGCGCTCCAGAGCCCGACGGCACTGGTGTTCGACGAGTATGATGCCGGCCGGCCGGATGTGATGTTCGTGATCCAGAGAGTGCTGGAGGTCGAGGGGCGGCTGACCCTGCTTGACCAGAGCCGGGTGATCCGGCCCAACCCATGGTTCCGGCTGTTTGCTACCTCGAATACGGTCGGGCTCGGCGATACTACGGGTCTGTATCACGGCACCCAGCAGATCAATCAGGGTCAGATGGATCGCTGGAGCCTCGTCGTGACCCTCAACTATCTGGCGCACGAGACCGAGTGCGGCATCGTGCTCGCCAAGTGCCCGCACTACGATACGGACGCCGGCCGCAAGACGGTGGCCGCCATGGTCCGCGTAGCAGACCTGACACGCCAGGGTTTCAAGGCGGGTGACATCTCGACCGTCATGAGTCCGCGTACCGTCATCACTTGGGCACAGAATGCAGAGATTTTCGCCAGCATCGGTTTTGCCTTCCGGGTGACGTTCCTCAACAAGTGCGATGAGGCCGAGCGGTCTCTGGTGGCTGAATATTATCAGCGGTGCTTCGGGGAAGACCTGCCGGAATCGGTTGTCAGCCGTGCACACAGAGCAGCTGCGGCGCGCGCTTGAGAAAAAGCCCGTTGACGGCTTGGTCCCCTCTCAATATAAGCCCGCGCACGTTCGAGGAGCGCTCCCCGGCGATTGGCTGAGGCGTGCGCCTGTGTCGTAACGGCAAAACGCAGATTTTCTGGTTTAGGCCTGTTGGTGGGCCCGGATATGGGTCCGCCAGGTGTTTTGTCTTTTTGAGCGCATATGATGTTGCCCGGTGTGGGTGAGACACGAGTGAATTTCCTGCCATCGCGTGCGGTGGCGATTTGAAATGAAAAGGTCGACTGCGAATGCCTACGATTAACCAATTGGTCCGTCACGGCCGCGTGGCACAAAAAGCCCGCAACAAGGTGCCGGCCATGGAGGCTTGCCCGCAGAAGCGTGGTGTTTGCACCCGCGTCTACACCACGACCCCGAAGAAGCCGAACTCGGCGCTTCGCAAGGTCGCCAAGGTGCGCCTGACCAATGGTTTCGAGGTGATCGGCTACATCCCCGGTGAAGGTCACAACCTGCAGGAGCACTCAGTGGTGCTCATCCGCGGCGGCCGCGTGAAGGATTTGCCGGGCGTGCGCTATCACGTGCTGCGCGGCGTGCTCGATACGCAAGGCGTGAAGAATCGTAAGCAAAGCCGTTCGAAGTACGGCACGAAGCGGCCGAAGTAAGCGGCTTAACCTTAGGAGAACATGCAGTATGGCGCGTCGTCGTCGCCCTGAACGCCGTGAAGTCCTTCCTGATCCCCGCTTTGGTGATCAGGTTCTGACCCGTTTCATGAATGTCGTGATGCTTGATGGCAAGCGCTCGGTGGCGGAAGCCATCGTCTATGGCGCGCTGGAGAGCATCGAGGGCAAGCTGCGTCGTGAGCCGCTGCCAATCTTCCACGCAGCGCTCGATAACGTGCGCCCCGGGATCGAGGTGCGGTCGCGCCGGGTCGGTGGTGCCACCTATCAGGTGCCGGTGGAAGTGCGCACGGAGCGCGCACAGGCCCTGGCGATCCGCTGGATCATTCAGGCAGCCCGCAAGCGCTCGGAAAACACGATGTCGGCCCGCCTGTCATCGGAACTGATTGACGCTTCGAACAATCGCGGTACAGCGGTGAAGAAGCGCGAGGATACCCACCGGATGGCGGAAGCGAACCGGGCATTCTCGCATTATCGCTGGTAATTTCTTACACCGCCCGGAGTTTTCTTATGGCCCGTACTACCCCGCTTGAGCGCTACCGCAACATCGGCATCATGGCACACATCGATGCCGGCAAGACCACGACCACGGAGCGTATCCTTTATTACACGGGCAAGAGCCATAAGATCGGCGAAGTCCATGACGGCGCTGCCACCATGGACTGGATGGAGCAGGAGCAGGAGCGGGGGATCACCATCACCTCGGCGGCCACGACCTGTTTCTGGAACGACCACCGTATCAACATCATCGACACCCCCGGCCACGTGGACTTCACCATTGAAGTCGAGCGTTCGCTGCGTGTGCTCGATGGTGCAGTCGCTGTGTTCGATTCGGTTGCCGGCGTCGAGCCGCAGTCCGAGACGGTATGGCGCCAGGCTGACAAGTATAAAGTGCCGCGCATGTGCTTCATCAACAAGATGGACCGCATGGGCGCCAACTTCGAGCGCACGGTTCAGATGATCAAGGATCGTCTGGGTGCCCGTCCGGTCCTCATCGGCCTGCCGATCGGCTCCGAGAGCGATTTCAAGGGCATCATCGACGTTGTGAACAACCGCGCCATCGTGTGGTTGGAAGAGTCGCTGGGTGCGAAGTTCGAATACCAGGACATCCCGGCAGACCTGAAGGACAAGGCCGCCGCCGCCCGTCAGGAAATGATCGAGATCATCGTCGAGCAGGACGAAGAGATCATGACCAGCTACCTGGAAGGCAACGAGCCGGATATCGACACCATCAAGATGCTGATCCGCCGCGGCACGATCGACTTTGCCTTCGTGCCGGTGCTGTGCGGTTCGGCCTTCAAGAACAAGGGCGTGCAGCCGATGCTCGACGCGGTCGTCGACTATCTGCCGAGTCCGCTCGACATTCCGGCCATGAAGGGCGTGCTGCCTAACGGCGAGGAAAGTGAGCGCAAGGCCAGCGACGAGGAGCCGTTCTCGGGCCTCGCCTTCAAGATCATGAACGACCCGTTTGTCGGCTCGCTGACCTTCGTGCGGCTTTATTCCGGCGTCCTGGAGTCGGCGACCACGGTCACCAACTCAACCAAGGACAAAAAGGAAAAGATCGGCCGCATGCTGCTCATGCATGCCAACAGCCGCGAAGATATCAAGGAAGCGCGCGCCGGCGACATCGTCGCCATCGCCGGCCTGAAGGAAACCTTCACCGGGGATACGCTGTGTGCGAACCTGAAGCCGATCATCCTGGAGCGGATGGAGTTCCCGGAGCCGGTTATCGAAGTGGCTGTCGAGCCGAAAACCAAGGCCGACCAGGAAAAGATGGGCCTGGCGCTGAACCGTCTCGCCCAGGAAGACCCGTCGTTCCGCGTGACCTCGGACGTCGAGTCCGGCCAGACGATCATCAAGGGTATGGGCGAACTTCACCTGGAAATCATCGTCGATCGCATGCGCCGTGAATTTAAGGTTGAGGCCAATGTCGGCGCGCCGCAGGTGGCGTACCGCGAAAGCCTCAAGAAGAAGGTCGAAGTCGACTACACCCACAAGAAGCAGTCGGGTGGTACGGGTCAGTTCGGTCGCGTGAAGCTTGTGGTCGAGCCGGGTGAACTGGGCTCCGGCATTCTGTTCAAGGATGAGATCAAGGGCGGCGTGATCCCGAAGGAATTCATCCCGCCGATCGAAAAGGGTATCCGCGAAGTGGCGGCCTCCGGCGCGCTCATCGGCTTCCCGATAATCGACTTCTCGGTCCGCCTGATCGACGGCGCGACCCACGACGTCGACTCGAGCGCCCTGGCATTCGAAATCACCGGTCGCGGTGCCATGCGCGAAGTCGCGGACCGGGCCGGCATCAAGCTGCTCGAGCCGATGATGAAGGTCGAGGTGGTGACACCGGAAGATTTCATGGGTGACGTGATCGGCGATCTTAACAGCCGTCGTGGCCAGATTCAGGGAACAGACACCCGCGGCAACGCCCAGGTGATCATCGCATTGGTTCCCCTGGCCAACATGTTCGGCTATGTGAACCAGCTTCGTGGCTTTACCCAGGGTCGGGCGCAATACTCGATGCTGTTCAGCCACTACGAAGAAGTGCCGTCCAACGTGGCGGACGAAGTCAAGGCAAAGTTTGCTTAAACAAAGCGGCGCGGCAAGCGTGCGCTGGCCGGGTTTCCAAGAGGAAAGGTTGAAGTAAAATGGCGAAGGCAAAATTCGAACGGACCAAGCCGCACTGCAATATCGGCACCATTGGTCACGTTGACCATGGCAAGACATCGCTGACGGCAGCGATCACCAAGGTCCTGGCTGAGTCCGGCGGTGCTACCTTCACGGCGTACGATCAAATCGACAAGGCGCCGGAAGAAAAGGCTCGCGGGATCACGATCTCAACCAGCCACGTGGAATATGAAACCACGAACCGCCACTATGCCCACGTCGATTGCCCGGGCCACGCCGACTATGTGAAGAACATGATCACCGGTGCGGCGCAGATGGACGGCGCAATCCTGGTCGTGTCGGCCGCGGACGGCCCGATGCCGCAAACCCGTGAGCACATTCTGCTTGCGCGCCAGGTCGGCGTGCCGGCGCTGGTCGTGTTCATGAACAAGGTTGACCTGGCGGAAGACGAAGAGCTGCTCGAACTGGTCGAGCTGGAAATCCGCGAGCTGCTCGCAAAGTATGATTTCCCGGGCGACGACATTCCCATCGTCAAGGGCTCGGCCGTGTGCGCGCTGGAAGACAAGCGCCCGGAAATCGGCCGTGACGCCGTGCTCAAGCTGATGTCGGAAGTCGACGCTTACATCCCGCAGCCGGAGCGTCCGCTCGACAAGACCTTCCTGATGCCGATCGAAGACGTGTTCTCGATTTCGGGTCGCGGCACCGTGGTGACCGGCCGTGTCGAGACCGGTATCGTCAAGGTTGGCGAGGAAGTCGAGATTGTCGGCATCAAGGACACCGTCAAGACGACCGTGACCGGTGTGGAAATGTTCCGCAAGCTGCTGGATCAGGGTCAGGCCGGTGACAACATCGGTGCGCTGCTGCGCGGCGTGGGCCGTGACGATGTGGAGCGCGGCCAGGTTCTCTGCAAGCCGGGCAGCATCAAGCCGCACACCAAGTTCAAGGCCGAAGTCTACGTGCTGTCGAAGGACGAAGGCGGTCGTCACACGCCGTTCTTTGCCAACTATCGTCCGCAGTTCTACTTCCGCACCACGGATGTCACCGGCATGGTCAGCCTGCCGGACGGCACCGAGATGGTGATGCCGGGGGACAACGTGTCGCTCATCGTTGAGCTGATCGCCCCGATCGCCATGGACCAGGGTCTGCGTTTTGCTATCCGCGAAGGCGGCCGCACGGTCGGCGCCGGCGTGGTGGCAGAAATCATCAAGTAAACCGATTACCAGCCCGGGCAGTCTCAGTGCTGTCCGGGCTTTGCTCTTTTGAACGGCGCGGCTTTCGCGCCACGGCGTGACCCCGCTGATCCGTCCGGGAGCGCCAAACAACTGCGGATCAACGCCCCTCGCGCCCGCGCGAGGGCGTCGTGTTTTTTGTGAAGGTGTTGTTGCTTGCGGAATATTCCGGCGGGCAGCGTGAAATAGAGGCAGACGTGACATGGAAACGCAGAATATCCGTATTCGCCTGAAGGCGTTCGACCACCGCGTGCTCGATCAGGCGACCAATGAGATCGCCATGACCGCCAAGCGCACCGGTGCACTGGTGCGCGGCCCGATACCGCTGCCGACCCGCATTGAGCGCTTCACGGTCAACCGCAGCCCGCACGTTGACAAGAAGAGCCGGGAGCAGTTCGAGGTTCGTACCTTCAAGCGCCTGCTCGATATTGTGGACCCGACCCCGCAAACGGTCGACGCGCTGATGAAACTTGATCTGGCAGCGGGTGTGGACATCGAAATTAAGTTGCAAGCCTAAGCGGCATCTGACATAAGCGCGGCTTCCGCGATTCTCGCGTATTTTTCAAGTGAGCTTGGGGCCAAGCCTTTCAAGGGGTTGGCCGTCAAACTGCCGGGGATGATCCCGGTGTGTGACCATCCGTTGCCATTGTGGTGCGGAGGTCAAGCTCGGACAGGCGATTGACCACTGGCAGCCTTGATGCTGAACAAGTGGCCTTTTTCCCCCGAGCCTCTGACAGGAGTGAGTGCGCCATGCGCACAGGTGTTATTGCGAAAAAGGTGGGCATGACCCGCCTGTTCCAGGAGGATGGTCGTCACGTTCCCGTGACCGTTCTATCCCTCGACGGCTGCCAGGTCGTCGCCCACCGCACGAAAGAGCGTGATGGCTATAATGCCGTGCAGCTCGGTGCTGGTGTAGCCAAGGTCAAGAATGTTGCCAAGCCGCAGCGCGGTCACTTCGCGAAAGCGGAAGTTGAGCCGAAGAAGGCGCTTGCCGAGTTTCGCGTGAACGACGACGGTCTTGTCGACGTTGGTGCTTTCATCTCGGCTGAGCACTTCATTGCCGGGCAATATGTTGATGTCACCGGCGTGACTGTCGGTAAAGGTTTTGCCGGTGCGATGAAGCGCTGGAACTTCGGCGGTCTGCGCGCCACACACGGCGTCTCGGTCAGCCACCGTTCACACGGGTCGACCGGTAACCGTCAGGATCCGGGCAAGACCTTCAAGAACAAGAAGATGGCCGGCCACATGGGTGACCGTCAGCGTACCCAGCAAAACCTCGAAATCGTGCGCACCGACGCGGAGCGCGGCCTGATTTTCGTGCGGGGCTCGGTGCCGGGTGCAGCGGGCGGCTGGCTGATGATCAAGGACTCTGTGAAAATCACCGCACCGAGCGGCCTGCCTTATCCGGCGGCAATCCGCCTGATGGACGCGGCGTCGGCAAGCGATGCGCAACCGGCTGCAGACGTGGCGGTTGAGGCTCCGGCAACCGATGACGCTGGAGAATAGCCATGAAAATTGAAGTCAAAACCCTGGACGCAGCGACAGCGGGTGAGATCGAGCTCAACGAGGAGATCTTCGGTCTGGAAATCCGCAGGGACATCCTGCACCGCGTCATCACCTGGCAGCTTGCCAATCGTCGTGCGCCGGCACGCGCTGCCCGCGAGCGCAGCGATGTCAGCATGACCGGCAAGAAGATGTACAAGCAGAAGGGCACCGGTGGTGCTCGCCACGGCAACCGCGCTGCGCCGCAGTTCCGCAAGGGTGGTAAGGCCCACGGGCCGCGCGCACGCACCTTCGATCAGGGTCTGAACAAGAAGATCCGTGTGCTCGGTCTGAAGACGGCGCTTTCGGCCAAGCAGGCCGAGGGCAAGCTGATGGTGATCGACACGCTGACGCTGGCCGACGGAAAGACCAGGGTGCTGGCGGATCATCTGAGCAAGCTGGGCATTCGCAGTGGTCTGTTTATTGACGGGGCTGCCGTGGACGCCGGTTTCCGGCTGGCCTGTGCGAACCTGCCGAAGATCGATGCGCTGCCGGTGATCGGCGCCAACGTCTACGATATTCTCAACCACGAGACCCTGGTGCTCACCCGCTCGGCGATCGAACAGCTGGAGGCGCGCTTCCATGGCTAATGCACTCAAGCATTATGACGTGATCCTGTCGCCGGTGATTACCGAAAAGTCGACCATGGTCTCCGAGTTCGGCCAATACGTGTTCAAGGTGGCGCTGGGCGCCAGCAAGGACGACGTGAAGGCTGCGGTCGAGGCGTTGTTCAAGGGCGTCAAGGTCAAGGCGGTCAACACGATCGTCTCCAAGGGCAAGACCAAGCGTTGGAAGGGTGCTCCCTACCGGCGTTCGGATTTCAAGAAGGCGATCGTCACGCTGTCCGAAGGGCAGATCGACCTGACGGCGCCGGAACTGAAGTAAGGCTGGCGGGAGTCACACATGGCACTCAAGACATATAAACCGACCAGCACTGCGCGGCGTGGCCTTGTCCTCGTCGATCGTTCGTCGCTGTGGAAGGGCAAGCCGGTCAAGATGCTGACCGAAGGTCTCAGCAAGAGCGGTGGCCGCAATAACAAGGGTCACGCGACCAACCGCACCATCGGGGGCGGCCACAAGCAGACCTACCGGATCATCGATTTCAAGCGTCGTCGCTGGGACGAGCCGGCAACTGTCGAGCGGTTGGAATATGACCCTAACCGCACGGCGTTCATCGCGCTGATCAAGTATCCGGATGGCCAGGTGAGCTATATCATCGCGCCGCAGCGCCTGAACGTTGGCGACAGCGTGATCGCCGGCAAGAAGGTCGATGTGAAGCCGGGCAACGCCATGGAAATCGGCAGCATGCCGGTTGGCACCATTGCCCACAACATCGAGCTCAAGCCGGGCAAGGGTGGGCAAATCGCCCGTTCCGCCGGCGCGTTTGCGCAGATCGCCGGCCGCGACAAGGGTATGGTCATCGTTCGCCTGATGTCCGGCGAACAGCGCCTGATCCGCGGTGATTGCATGGCGTCGGTCGGGGCGGTCTCCAACCCGGACTTCGCCAACCAGCACCTCGCCAAGGCCGGCCGTAATCGTTGGCTTGGCGTGCGTCCACTGGTGCGCGGCGTCGCCAAAAACCCGGTCGACCACCCGCACGGTGGTGGTGAAGGCCGTACATCCGGTGGTCGTCACCCGGTTACCCCGTGGGGCAAGCCGACCAAGGGTGCCAAAACCAGACATAACAAGGCGACTGACAAGTTCATTGTCCGCAGCCGTCACGCGAGGAAGAAGTAGATCATGGCGCGTTCGGTTTGGAAGGGTCCGTTCGTGGACCTCTATTTACTGAAGAAGGCGGAAGCGGCGCATGCTTCTGGTGCTGGTCGCACGCCGATCAAGACCTGGTCGCGCCGCTCGACGATCCTGCCGGATTTCGTCGGCCTGACCTTCAACGTCTATAACGGCAAGAAGTTCATCCCGGTTTACGTCAACGAGGAAATGGTGGGCCACAAGCTGGGCGAGTTCTCGCCGACCCGCAGTTTCCCGGGCCACGCCGCCGACAAGAAAGCGAAGAGGGGCTAACATGAGCAAGCCGAAAGCCCCCCGCCGCGTGGATGAAAAAGAAGCGCTGGCCGTGAACACCATGGTCCGCGGCAGCCCGCGCAAGCTGAACCTGGTCGCCGGCCTCATCCGTGGTCGTCGTGCGCAGGATGCGATCAATGTGCTGGCCTTCTCGAAGCGCGCCATGGCCGTTGACGTCAAGAAGGTGCTCGAGAGCGCCATCGCCAACGCCGAGAACAACCACCAGCTCGATGTGGACGCCCTTGTCGTCAAGGAAGCCAGCGTCGGCAAGTCGATGCGCCTGAAGCGCTTCACGACCCGTGGTCGTGGTCGCTCGTCGGCGATCATCAAGCCGTTCAGCCGTATCCGCATTGTGGTGCGCGAAGTCGAGGAGCAAGCCTGATGGGCCAGAAAACGTCACCGATCGGGCTGCGTCTGCAGATCAACCGCACCTGGGATAGCCGTTGGTTCGCCAATCGCGAAGAATACGGCCGCCTGCTGCATGAAGACCTGAAGATACGCCGCTTCATTCTGAAGACCCTGCCGCAGGCCGCGATCTCGAAGGTCGTGATCGAGCGCCCGGCCAAGCTGTGCCGTGTTGCGGTTTACTGCGCGCGTCCGGGCGTCATCATCGGCAAGAAGGGTGCGGACATCGACAAGCTGCGCAAGCAGATTCAGGCACTCACCAAGTCGGAAGTGTCGCTGAACATCGTCGAGATCCGCAAGCCAGAAATCGATGCACAACTGGTCGCGCAGTCGATTGCCGACCAACTCGAGCGCCGGATTGCGTTCCGCCGCGCCATGAAGCGTGCGGTGCAATCGGCGCTGCGTCTTGGCGCCGGTGGTATCAAGATCACCTGTGCCGGCCGTCTGGGCGGTGCAGAAATCGCGCGTACCGAATGGTACCGCGAAGGCCGTGTGCCGCTGCACACCCTGCGGGCAAACATCGATTACGCAGAAGGCCAGGCGCACACCGCTTATGGCGTCTGCGGGATCAAGGTCTGGATTTTCAAGGGCGAAATCCTTGGCCACGATCCGCTCTCGCAGGACCGGCTGATGCTGGAAGCGCAAACCTCCGGGGGTGGCTCCGGCGGCCGTCCGGGTCGTGACAGGTAAGGCGAACAGACATGCTGCAACCAAAACGAACAAAATTCCGCAAGGCGTTCAAGGGCCGCATCCACGGCAATGCCAAGGGTGGCTTCACGCTGAACCATGGGTCCTTCGGCCTCAAGGCTATGGAGCCGGAGCGGATTACCGCACGCCAGATCGAGGCGGCACGCCGCGCGATTTCACGCCATATCAAGCGTGCCGGGCGTCTGTGGATCCGCATTTTTCCGGATCTGCCCGTGTCCAGCAAGCCGGCGGAAGTCCGCATGGGCTCCGGGAAGGGCTCGCCAGAGTTCTGGGTTGCCCGTGTGCATCCGGGTCGTATCATTTTTGAACTGGACGGGGTTCCGGCGGAAATCGCACGCGGTGCTTTCGAGCGCGCTGCCGCCAAGCTGCCGATCCGCACCAAGTTCGTCGCCCGTCTGGGCGAAAACCTGGAGGACTAATCGATGGATTACATGGATCTCCAGCGCAAGACCGATGACCAGCTCGCCGATGAGCTGCTCTCGCTGAAGAAGGAGCAGTTCAACCTGCGCTTCCAGTCAGCAACCGGCCAGCTGCAAAGCCCGACCCGTGCGCGCGCCGTGCGCCGCTCGATCGCCCGCATCATGACGTTGCAGAATGCGCGTCGCCGCGCACCTGTCAGCGCATAAAGGATAGACGATATGCCAAAGCGCATACTGCAAGGCACAGTGGTGTCCGACAAGGGAAACAAGACCGTCGTGGTACTCGTCGAGCGCCGCGTCCGTCACCCGTTGTACGGCAAGATCATCCGCCGCTCGAAGAAGTACCACGCCCATGACGAAGAGAACGCGATCCGCGCGGGCGACGTTGTGCGCATCGAGGAGTGCCGTCCGATCTCCAAGCTGAAGACCTGGCGCGTGCTCGACAAGATCACCGGCGTGGTTGAGGCATCGGTCGTGGAAGGAACTGCCCAATGATCCAGATGCAATCCAACCTGGATGTTGCCGACAACTCCGGCGCCAAGCGCGTCATGTGCATCAAGGTGCTCGGCGGCTCCAAGCGCCGCACGGCCGGCGTCGGCGACGTGATCGTGGTCTCCGTTAAGGAAGCCAGCCCGCGTGGCCGCGTGAAGAAGGGTGATGTGCACCGCGCCGTCATCGTTCGTACCGCCAAGGATGTCCGCCGCGCCGACGGTTCGGTGATCCGTTTCGACCGCAATGCGGCCGTGCTGATCAACAAGAACATGGAGCCGATCGGCACCCGTATTTTTGGCCCGGTCGTCCGCGAGCTCCGCGCCAAGAACCACATGAAGATCATCTCGCTCGCTCCGGAGGTGCTGTAATGTCCGCCGCGAAAATCAAAAAGGGTGACCGCGTTGTCGTCCTGTCCGGCAAGGACAAGGGCAAGCACGGCGCTGTGCTCAAAAGCCTGCCCAAGGATGGCAAGGTTGTGGTCGAGGGCGTCAACGTCGTCGCCCGCCACCGCAAGGCAAGCCAGACCAATCCGCAGGGCGGTATTGAACGGTCCGAAGCGCCGATTTTCACCTGCAAGGTGGCACTGGAAGACCCGAAGACCGGCAAGCCGTCACGGGTCGGTTTCAAGGTTCAGGAAGATGGAACCAAGGTCCGTGTGGCCAAGCGTTCCGGTGAGGTGGTCAATGGCTGACATCGAACTGCAGACCCCGCGTTACAAGACGCTCTATGACGGCACCATCCGTCAGGCGCTGATCGAGGAATTCGGGTACAAGAACGCGCTGGAAGTCCCGAAGCTGACGAAGATCGTCATCAACATGGGCGTCGGCGAGGCAACCCAGGACCGCAAGCGTGTCGAACAGGCCGCTACAGAAATGACTCTGATCGCCGGCCAGAAGCCGGTCATCTGCCGTGCCAAGAAGTCCATCGCCCAGTTCAAGCTGCGCGAAGGCATGGCGATCGGCTGCAAGGTGACCCTGCGCCAGGCCCGCATGTACGAGTTTCTTGACCGTCTGATCACGATTGCCCTTCCCCGGGTACGCGACTTCCGGGGTGTCAACCCGAAGTCGTTCGACGGGAACGGCAATTATGCCCTGGGCCTCAAGGAGCAGATCGTGTTCCCGGAGATCAACTACGACAAGATCGAGAAGATCCGGGGCATGGATATCATCATTTGTACCACCGCACGCACCGACGAGGAGGCGCGCGCTTTGCTGAAGGGCTTTAACATGCCGTTCTGGGGTCAGACCCAGGATTCAGCCAAGCAAGCAGCCTAACCACCGGGAAGGACCAATATGGCCAAGCTGAGTTCGATCAACAAGAACGAGCGCCGCAAGAAGCTGGTAAAGAAGACTGCCGGCAAGATTGCGCGCTTGAAAGCGATTGCGAACGACGAGTCACTCGATGAAAACGAGCGTCTGGTTGCGCGCCTGAAGATGGCGGAGCTGCCGCGTAACGGCAATCCGACGCGCGTTCGCAACCGCTGCGAAGTGACCGGGCGCCCGCGCGCCTTTTATCGCAAGTTCAAGATGTCGCGCGTCTCGCTGCGCGAGCTTGGCAACAAGGGCCTGGTTCCAGGCCTCATCAAGTCGAGCTGGTAGGGGAGGGCGACAGACATGGCATTGACCGATCCTATTGGCGATATGCTCACCCGTATTCGTAACGGGCAGCGTGCCCGTATCGACATGGTGACCTCGCCGGCATCGAAAATCCGCGCGCGCGTCCTGGATGTGCTGCAGCGGGAAGGTTTCATCCGCGGTTACTCGGAAGTCGAGCAGCGTGTCGGCATCAAGGAGCTGCGCATCGAGCTCAAATACTTCGAAGGCGGGCCGGCTATTCAGCATATCCGCCGCGTCTCGAAGCCGGGTCTGCGTGTGTATTCGGGTGTGAGCGAGTTGCCGCGTGTGCGCAACGGCCTCGGCATTACCATCGTATCGACGCCACGCGGCGTGCTCTCGGATGCCGAGGCACGCGAGCAGAACGTCGGCGGCGAAGTTCTTTGTGAAGTATTCTAACGGAGACGTCCCCCGTGTCACGTATCGGTAAAAAACCCGTTCCGGTGCCGGCTGGCGTTACAGCCGAGCTTTCCGGAACACAGCTCTCGGTCAAGGGCCCCAAGGGTCAGCTCTCCATGCGGGTGGCTGACGAAGTGGTCGCGACTCTGGAGAATGGTCAGATTTCGGTTCTGCCACGCGACCGCGAAGACAAGCGCTGCCGTCAGTTCTGGGGCATGCAACGCACGCTGGTCTCCAACCTGATGCAAGGCGTCTCGGGCGGCTTCCTCAAGGTGCTGGAAATGACCGGGGTCGGCTATCGTGCGTCGGTTCAGGGCAGCATGCTCAAGCTGCAGCTCGGCTACAGCCACGACATCGAATATGCGATCCCTGATGGTATCCAGGTCAAATGCCCGGACCAGACGACGATCGAAATCACCGGGATTGATCGGCAACTTGTCGGTCAGGTCGCTGCGGAAATCCGCCGTTGGCGCAAGCCTGAGCCCTACAAGGGCAAGGGTGTTCGCTATCGCGGCGAGTTCATCTTCCGCAAAGAAGGCAAGAAGAAGTAAGGACTGGCGACGATGGGCAAGATACTTTCGCTATTCGAGCGGCGCCGTCAGCGGGTTCGCACCGCGCTGCGGGCAAATTCTGGCGGCCGTCCGCGGCTTTCTATTCACCGGTCCTCGCGGCATATCTATGCCCAGGTGATCGACGATGCCACCGGCCACACGGTCGCGGCCGCCTCGACCCTGGAAGAGGCGCTGCGCACCCACTCCGGCGCGACCACGCAGGCCGCAACCGAAGTCGGCAAGCTGGTAGCAGAACGCGCCCGGGCTGCACACATCACCAAGGTCGTGTTCGACCGCGGCGGTTTTCTGTTTCATGGTCGCGTCAAGGCGCTGGCTGAAGGCGCACGCGAAGGCGGATTGGAGTTTTAACGATGGCACGCGAACCCCGTGAACCGCGCGAAGGTCGTCGCAACGACCGTGACCGTGACCGCGACAATTCAGAACCGGAACTGATCGAGAAGCTGGTTCATATCAACCGCGTCTCCAAGACCGTCAAAGGCGGCAAGCGCTTCGGCTTTGCTGCACTGGTTGTGGTCGGTGACGGCAAGGGCCGGGTTGGCTTTGGCCATGGTAAGGCGCGCGAGGTGCCAGAGGCGATCTCGAAGGCAACGGCATCCGCCAAGAAGGCGATGATCCGCGTGCCGCTGCGCGAAGGCCGGACCCTGCACCATGACGTCCACGGCCACTATGGCGCTGGCCGCGTGTTCCTGCGCTCGGCCCCGCAAGGGACCGGCGTGATCGCCGGCGGCCCTATGCGCGCCGTGTTCGAGAGCCTGGGCCTCCATGACGTGGTGACCAAGTCGATGGGGACCAACAACCCGTACAACATGGTACGTGCGACGCTCGATGCCCTGAAGCATCAGACCAGCCCGAAGTCGGTTGCAGCGCGTCGTGGCAAGAAGGTCGCCGATCTGCTGGCTCGCCGCGGCGACCTGACCCGTCAGGTGGCCGTGATCGAAGCCGACGCCATTACCGAGTAGGATGAACCATGGCTGAGACCAAGACGATCAAGCTGACCCAGACCGGGTCGCCGATCCGCCGGACCAAGGACCAGCGTGCGACGTTGGTCGGCTTGGGTCTGAACAAAATGCACCGTAGTGTCGAGCTGGAGGATACACCTTCGGTTCGCGGGATGGTGCGCAAGGTCGCGCACATGGTGCGCATCGACGAAGAAGCCTGAATTTTTCTGCGCCGCGCGCAGCATCTGAGGACACAGCCATGAAACTTAATGAACTCACCGACAATGAAGGCGCCCGCGTTCGCCGCGTTCGCGTCGGCCGGGGCATCGGTTCCGGCGTCGGCAAGACGGCTGGCCGTGGTCAAAAGGGTCAGAAGTCACGCTCGGGCGTTGCCATCAAGGGCTTTGAAGGCGGCCAGGTGCCGCTGCACCGCCGCATGCCGAAGCGTGGCTTCAACAACATCTTCGCCCGCGACATGAGCCATGTGAACCTCGGTCGCCTGCAGAAGGCCGTGGACGCTGGCAAGGTCAAGGCTGGCGATACCCTCGACAGCGCACAGCTTCAGGCACTTGGCCTTGCGGCCCGTGCGGCGGACGGCGTTCGCGTGCTTGCCAAAGGCACGCTTTCAGTTGCTTTGACCCTTAAAGTTGAAGGTGCGTCGAAAACAGCGGTCGAGGCGGTTGAAAAGGCCGGCGGCAAGATCGAGATTGTGGGCGCACCTGTCGCCTCAACGAACGAATAGCGCATGGCATCCGCATCGGAACAACTGGCTCAGAACATCAATTTCGGCGCTTTCTCAAAGGCGACCGAGCTTAAGCAGCGTATCTGGTTCACGCTGGGTGCGCTGCTGGTGTTTCGCCTGTGCACGTTCGTGCCGATGCCAGGCATCGATCCGCTGGCGTTGAAAACCCTGTTTGACCGCTCGGCGGGCGGCATCCTCGGCATGGTCAACCTGTTCTCTGGCGGTGGTCTTGAGCGCATGTCGATCGTCGCGCTCAACATCATGCCCTACATTACGGCGTCGATTGTTGTGCAGTTGCTCACCTCGATCTCGCCGACACTCGGTGCCCTGAAGAAGGAAGGCGAGAGCGGTCGCAAGAAGCTGAACCAGTATACCCGTATAGGTACGGTGTTCCTGACCATCGTGCAGGCCTATTCGATTTCGCGCGGGCTGGAACAATGGGGTGCGTCCGACGGCATCAGTGCTGTCATCCAGCCGGGTGTGTTCTTCCAGTTCACGACGGTCATCACCCTGCTGGGCGGGACCCTGTTCCTGATGTGGCTGGGTGAGCAGATCACCAGCCGGGGGATTGGCAATGGCATCTCGCTCATCATCATGGCCGGGATCGTGGCGACGCTGCCAGGGGCGCTGACCCAGATGTTCGAGCTTGGCCGCCAGGGCGCGCTCTCGGGCTTTGCCATTATCGCCATCATGCTTGGCGTGGTCGCCGTGATCGCCGGTATCGTGTTCATGGAACGCGCGCAGCGCCGGGTGCTGATCCAGTATCCTAAGCGGCAGGTCGGCAACCGCATGAGCCAGGGCGACAGTTCGCATCTGCCGCTCAAGCTCAATACCGCCGGGGTCATTCCGCCGATTTTTGCCTCGTCCATCCTGTTGATGCCGCTGACCATCGCGCAGTTTGCCGGTACGTCCGGCCCTGCCTGGCTTGAGACCACCATCGCCATGCTCGGCCACGGCCAGCCGCTGTATATGCTGCTGTACGGCGGCGGGATCATCTTCTTCTGCTTCCTCTATACCGGCATTGTGTTTGACCCGGTGGAGACTGCAGATAACCTCAAGCGCTACGGCGGGTTCATTCCCGGTATTCGCCCAGGTCAGAAGACAGCGGAATATCTGGAATATGTGCTGGATCGCATCACCCTGATCGGTGCCCTGTATCTCGCCGCGATCTGTCTGGTGCCTGAATGGATTATCGCGGGCCTTGGCGTCGGCTTCCTGTTCGGCGGTACCAGTCTGCTGATTGTCGTGAATGTCACCATGGACACGGTTGCGCAGATTCAAGGCCATCTGCTGGCGCATCAATATGAGGGGCTGCTCAAGCGCTCCCGTCTGCGGGGTGGCCCATCCGGGGGAGGCCGCCGATGAACATCATCTTGCTGGGCCCGCCGGGTGCGGGGAAGGGCACTCAGGCGCAGCGCCTGGTCGCAGAGCGCGGCATGGTACAACTGTCGACCGGCGATATGCTGCGTGCGGCCGTCGCAGCCGGGTCTCCGGTTGGCCTGCGCGCCAAGGCCATCATGGATGCCGGGCAACTCGTGCCGGACGATGTCGTGATCGGCATCATTTCGGAGCGCCTTGACCAGCCAGATGTCGCCAAGGGCGCTATATTCGATGGGTTCCCGCGCACCACAGCCCAGGCCGATGCGCTGGACAGCCTGCTGGCAGACAAGGGGCTGCGGCTGGGCGCGGTGATTGCTTTGACGGTGGATGAAGAGGCACTGGTCGACCGGATTACCGGCCGTTACGCGTGCGCCACTTGCGGCGAGGGCTACCACGACCGTTACAAGCAGCCCAAGCAGGATGGCGTGTGCGATACTTGTGGCGGTACGACGTTCAAACGCCGGCCTGACGACAATGCAGACACGGTACGGGCCCGTCTGGCTGAATATCACGCCAAGACGGCACCGATTGCCGATCATTATGGTCAGCGCGGCCTGGTGCGCAACGTCGACGGCATGGCGGAGATCGATGCGGTTTACAGCCAGATCGTGATGATACTGGATGAGCGTGCTACCAGCGCGTAATATTGGGCGCTGGCGGCTTTTGGAATTGACTGGACGGCGTTGCACCATATAGTGCGTCGCTTTCCGAATCGGTTTGTTGGGGTACTCCCGTGCTATCCCATCATCTGGCGGCTCCGTCCGCTCCGATGGTGTGGTTCGCAAGGCAAGATACGGATTTGAAGGAGACCGGGCGGTGGCACGGATTGCAGGCGTCAATATTCCCACGGCAAAGCGCATTGAAATCGCGCTTACCTATATTCATGGCGTTGGGCCACGGACGGCCAGAGAAATCTGCGCCAAGATGGGGTTCCCGCGTGAACGCCGCGTCCATGAACTGACCGACAGTGAAATTGTGCAGCTGCGTGAAATCATTGACGCCAACTACACGGTGGAAGGTGATCTGCGTCGCCAGGTCTCCATGAACATCAAGCGCCTGATGGACCTGGCCTGCTATCGCGGTCTGCGTCATCGCAAAGGCCTGCCTGTGCGCGGTCAGCGCACCCACACCAATGCCCGCACCCGCAAGGGTAAGGCCAAGCCGATCGCCGGCAAGAAGAAGTAAGCCCGACTGAGCGGCGGCGGAACAAGGAACCAGACCATGGCACGCGATACGACCCAAGGCCGCGTCAAGCGGCGCGAGCGCAAGAACATCACGAACGGCGTTGCCCACGTGAACGCTTCGTTCAACAACACCATGATCACGATCACCGACGCCCAGGGCAATGCGATCTCCTGGTCCTCGTCTGGTCAGATGGGCTTCAAGGGCTCGCGCAAGTCGACCCCCTACGCCGCCCAGATGGCCGCCGAAGACGCCGGCCGCAAGGCGCAGGAGCATGGGGTGCGTACCCTGGAAGTGGAAGTGCGTGGTCCGGGTTCGGGCCGCGAGTCTGCGCTGCGCGCCCTGCAGGCCGTGGGATTCACCATCACCTCGATCCGTGATGTTACCCCGATCCCTCACAACGGCTGCCGTCCGCCCAAGCGCCGTCGCGTCTGATCCGCGCTCCTGCACGGTTCCCCTGTCTCCGGTAGACTGATCGGCCGCCCTGGCCGTTCGATAATTGCGAAGGTCATCCCCTGATGCTGATTGCGAAGAACTGGCAAGAACTGAAGAAGCCCTCCAGCCTCGAGATCAAGGACGCCGACCGCAACGGTCGCAAGGCGACGTTCCTGGCTGAACCGCTGGAGCGTGGCTTCGGCATGACTCTGGGCAATTCGTTGCGTCGGGTTCTGTTGTCCTCGTTGCAAGGCGCGGCTGTCACGGCGGTCAAGATTGATGGCGTGCTGCATGAATTCTCGTCCATCCCCGGCGTGCGCGAGGACGTGACGGACATCGTGCTGAACATCAAGCAACTGGCGATCCAGATGTCATCCGAAGGACCCAAGCGCCTGCAATTGACCGCCACAGGCCCGGGCGAAGTGCGCGCCGGCCAGATTACCCAGGTCGCCAATATCGAGATTCGCAACCCGGACCTCGTGATCTGCACGCTTGATGAAGGGGCTACCTTCAACATGGAACTGACGGTTGACACCGGCAAGGGCTATGTGCCCTCGGTAGCCAACCGCCCGGCAGATGCGCCGATCGGCCTGATCCCGATCGATGCCCTGTATTCGCCGGTTCGTCAGGTCGCTTACAAGGTGGAGCCGACCCGGGTTGGCCAGGAACTCGATTACGACAAGCTGACGCTGACGGTGGAGACCGACGGCACGGTGTCGCCGGAAGAGGCGGTGGCGTATTCGGCGCGTATCCTGCAGGACCAGTTGCAGCTGTTCATCAACTTCGAGGAGCCGCAGATTCATGTTGCGGTAACCGAGGAGGAAACGCCGTCACTGAACCGCTACCTCCTGAAGAAGGTGGACGAGCTGGAACTTTCCGTGCGCTCTGCCAACTGCCTCAAGAACGACAATATCATCTATATCGGCGACCTGGTTCAGAAGACCGAGGCCGAGATGCTGCGCACCCCGAACTTCGGTCGTAAATCGCTGAACGAGATCAAGGAAGTGCTGCAATCCATGGGCCTGCGTCTGGGAATGGAAATTCCCGGCTGGCCGCCCGAGAATATTGAAGATCTGGCCAAGAAGCTCGAACAGGAATTCTAGATAGTGTCGCAGATTCGAAGTTCGCTCCACGAGATTATAGTGCTCTAAAGCGAACTTCGAATAAAAAAACGACACTAAAACAATGAATTGCTAGTGTTCTTATCGAATATGAAATCCAATCGAGCTCTATATCGGCTATAATGGATTTCAGATTCTGAACACTAGATCTGCAGGCTGTTTTTTCGGCTCGTCGCCTGCCGGGCCTGGTCCGGGGTACCTGATACGGCCCCTGAACGAACAGGAGTGAACCATGAAACACGGCGTTGCTGGCCGCAAACTCGGCCGTACCACAGCACACCGCACCGCGATGTTCCGTAATATGGCGGCGGCCCTTATCAAGCATGAGCAGATCAAGACCACTTTGCCAAAGGCGAAGGAACTGCGCCCCTACGTCGAGAAGCTGGTGACGCTCGCCAAGCACGGTGGCTTGGCCAACCGGCGCCTGGCAATTGCGCGCATCGGCGACCTTGATCAGGTCGAGAAGCTGTTCGCTGTCATCGGCCCGCGTTATACCAGCCGCAGTGGTGGGTATACCCGCGTTCTGAAGATGGGCTTTCGCGCGTCCGATGCGGCAGCGATGGGCATCATCGAATTCGTTGACCGTGATCCGTCCGCCAAGGGCCAGGACTCCGGTCCGGTCGCATCGTCGGATGATGCATAACAGCAGAATAATCTGATTGCTTGGAAAGGCCGGTGCCTGTCGCCGGCCTTTTGTCTGTCAGGACGGCAGCTGCGGGATCAGCTTCACCAGATGGTCGAGGGCTGAAAGCACACGGCGCTCGGCATCCAGCAAGGCGCGCTCGTCCTGTTCGTTGCGGTCGGCCAGTCCGGCGAGATAATCGGTCTCCCGCCGGCATTCATCGAACACGAAATGGACGCGCTGATCCGCCATCAGCAAATGACTGAGCTGCAAGCCGACCATCAGTTCCTCGTGCCACCAGCCGAGCGCAATGCGCAATCTGGCACCGGTCGAGCCTGCCGCAAAGGCGTTCATCCACGCCGACTGACGGATATTGTCCAGATATTGCAGCATCTCGTCCCGCCGCCGTATCGCGATGGCTGCAGGACCGGAGCCGCGCTGGCTCTCCGGCATGGGGAACCGCAAAAACCGTGGCCCCATGACAAAGGCATACAGCGTCATCAGGGCCAACTGCGATGTCCAGTGGATGTTGAAGATCATGGTGTGGGAGGCTTGGCTGAGCGCAAAGGCCATCCATAGTACAGAAATCCCGGCATAGGCTGCCGTCACCAGGCTGCCGCCCCGGCGTACCAGAATGCTGTTCAGCGAGTCCTCCTCCGGCAGGCGGCGGTACCGCAGCATCAGAACACCCCAGAGCAGAAGGATGATGAACTGCAGCCAGACCAGACCGCCGATGAAGTTCGGTTTGGAGAGCCTATGTCCGTAGAACAACGTGAAAAGTGCCGAGCCGAGCAGGGCCGTCAGCGCCAAGCCGGCGGAAATCGCCGTCAGGAGGCGATCCATGATCGGCGGTCGCAGGAACTGATCAGGCGAGGCCGCGTTCATCGGAAACTCTTATCCCAAAGTCGAACGGTATCTACACGCCAGCAGGTGCGACGCGCTTGCACTTTAGCGTATTACGAAAATTGTTCCACAAGCGTTTCTGCTGATTGTGGTTAATTTTCCGTATCTACTGCCGGAATATCGGACGTCTCCTCTTGAGCGCGGGCCTTGATCTCGGCTGCCAGCAGGATGGCGCGCCGGACCCGCGGATATGTGCCGCAGCGGCATAAATTGGTGATTTGCTCCTCGATGTCGGCCGCACTCGGCTCCGGCTGGTCTTCCAGCAGGGCGACCGCCGCCATGATCATGCCCGGCATGCAGTAGCCGCACTGTGGAACCTGTAGCTGAAGCCAGGCACGCTGGACCGGATGGTCCGAAGTGGCGGCAAAGCCTTCGATGGTCACCACCTCGGTTCCGGCAACGGCCTCCAGTGGCACCTGGCAGGATCGCAGCGCAACTTTGTCGACCATCACGGTGCAGGCCCCGCAATAGCCTTTGCCACAGCCATATTTGGTGCCGGTCAGGTTCGCGGTGTCGCGCAGCGCCCAGAGCAGGGGGGTTTGCGGATCGAGCAGGAAGTCGACCGGCTGGCCGTTGAGGATGAGCTTGGTCATCGGGTCGCTTGACAGTGCATGGAAGTATCTAACGTCATCACGCCTGCGATTGATAGTGTGTAGCCAGGAATTACGCCGTACAATTCCACACAAAGCGCCCGGCAAATTGTTCCACTGCGGCAAGCTGGCCGCTTGCTGCGACCGGATGAGCCGCCTATAACGGCGCAACTTGATCGATATCAACGACAAACAGGCATCGAGACGAAGCTGATGACGAAACTTTTTTGCCGCCTGGCCCTGGCTGCGACCAGTGTGCTTGCCACCGCAGTGCCCGCTTATGCCGAAGAGGGCGGTGCGCTTGTCGGCCAGCCGACACCAGAGGGCCTGGGCCTGCAACCGGCCGCCAATGCCATCGCGCATCAGGCGGCGGCCTTTCACAATGACATCCTGATGCCGATCATTACGGTCATCACCTTGTTCGTGCTCGGCCTGTTGCTGTGGATTGCGGTGCGCTACCGTCGATCCGCCAATCCGAACCCCTCCAAGATCTCCCACAACACGCTGCTGGAAGTGATCTGGACCGGTGTGCCGGTGCTGATTCTGGTGGTGATTGCCGTACCCTCGTTCCGCCTGCTTTACGCGCAGTACGAAAACAAGCCGGTTGACCTCACCATCAAGGCAACCGGGCACCAGTGGTATTGGGCCTATGAATACCCAGACACCGAAAATCTGTCGTTCGACTCGGTCATGCTCTCGGATGATGAAGCGGCCAAGGCTGGCGCGCCGCGCCTGCTTGGTGTTGACAACAACCTGGTTGTCCCGGCTGGCAAACGCGTGAAGCTGATCATCACGGCTGCTGATGTCATGCACTCGTGGGCGATGCCGGCACTCAAGGTGAAGATGGATGCCGTCCCCGGCCGTCTGAACGAATTGCAGTTCCAGACGCCAGACAGGCCCGGCATCTATTACGGCCAGTGTTCGGAACTCTGCGGCGTGCGTCACGGCTTCATGCCGATCGCCATGGAAGTTCTGCCTGCTGACAAATACGCAGACTGGGTTGCGGTCGCGAAGGCGAAGTTCGCATCCGTCCCCGCCGCCAACCAGTTTGCCGCCGCCGCGACCAGCGTCGCGCAATAAAACCACGTTACGGAGTCACACACCATGGCCTACGCAGCGGACGCCCACGGCGATGCGCACGACGAGAAGCCCGGATTTTTCACCCGTTGGTTCTTCTCGACGAACCACAAGGATATCGGCACGCTTTACCTGATCTTCGCGGTGATCGCGGGCCTTATCGGCGGCGGCATCTCCGGGATCATGCGGGAAGAGCTCATGCAGCCGGGCATGCAGATTCTGCCCGGCATGGCCGGTAGTCTTGATGGTGCTTACCACCTGTGGAACGTGTTCATCACCGCCCACGGCCTCATCATGATTTTCTTCATGGTGATGCCGGCGATGATCGGCGGCTTCGGCAACTGGTTTGTACCGATCATGATCGGCGCGCCAGACATGGCGTTCCCGCGCATGAACAATGTCAGCTTCTGGCTGATCATCCCGGCCTTCGTGCTGTTGCTCGCCTCCATGTTCGTGGAGGGTCCTGCCGGTTACAACGGCGTCGGTGGCGGCTGGACACTCTATGCGCCGCTCTCGACCAGCGGCCAGCCCGGCCCGGCTATGGATATGGCGATCCTCTCCATGCACCTGGCCGGCGCATCCTCGATTTTGGGTGCTATCAACTTCATCACCACCATCCTGAATATGCGCGCGCCGGGCATGACCCTGCACAAGATGCCGCTGTTCGTTTGGTCGGTGTTGGTCACGGCCTTCCTGCTGCTGTTGTCGCTGCCGGTGCTGGCCGGTGCCATCACCATGCTGCTGACGGACCGCAACTTCGGCACCACCTTCTTCGACCCCGCCGGCGGTGGCGACCCCGTGCTGTACCAGCACCTGTTCTGGTTCTTCGGCCACCCGGAAGTGTATATTCTCATTCTGCCGGGCTTCGGGATCATCAGCCACATCGTCGCGACCTTCAGTCGTCGCCCGGTGTTCGGCTACCTCGGCATGGCCTATGCCATGGTCGGCATCGGGGTGGTCGGCTTCGTCGTGTGGGCACACCACATGTATACGGCCGGCCTCAGCGTTGACACCAAGGCTTACTTCACCGCTGCCACGATGATCATCGCGGTCCCGACCGGCATCAAGATCTTCAGCTGGATCGCCACCATGTGG
>CAYOMD010000002.1:0-174563 GCA_964404985.1 uncultured Sphingomonadaceae bacterium | reverse complement strand
TTTATCCGGCCATATCCGGCCTCTCCTCACCCTTGGCCATTAATGACGTGTCACAAGAACGGCCCTGGTATCATTTTGCAACAGTGATTCGAGTGATCGGCGAAGTGCCTCATTCATAATGCTTTTTAACGTTTCTTGCCCGCGAAAACGTATTGCCCTGCTGCGAGCAGGGCGCAAAACCAAAACATGTGAATGAATATTGTGGCAGCATAATTCCAGCAGTCGTACAATTTTTTCGCCCTTGCGCTGGTAGAACCCTCCACGCTCGGGTATTAAATCTTAATAACGCCAGACTCACTTTCAGGTTGATTCCATTCATGCGCAATTTCCAAACTATGCGCTATTGTGAAAAGCTCGCAACACGCTGTCTTGTCCTTTGTGCCGGCCGCTTGAACTTGTTTCGCGCCTGATATGTTGCGCCAGGGTTACTGGATTCGGGGTTTAGCAGTCGCTGCGGCGTTCGCGGTGCTTGCGGGTCTTGCGATCTCCCCGGGTGCGGCTGCTTTGACCCTTTTCGGCATCTTGTTCGCGCTCGCGACTGCCTCCGCAGCAGTCCGCAAACCGATAGTACACGCCAAAAGCGAGCAGCCTGACCCTGGCGATGATGTGCCGGCGGTGCCGGACATCGATGCGGCAGCCGTCATCAGCGGGCTGGCGGAGCCGCTGTTCATCGTCTCACAAGGGCTTGAAATCCTGGTGTGCAACAAGGCGGCGCACGGCCTGTTCGGGCCGACACTGGTGGGGGAGGCCATCACCGTGTTCCTGCGGCACCCCGGTGCGGTCGAGGCCATCCGCGAATCGGTCCGGCTTGAGGCCGCACAGGAACAGGAACTTCACCTGCTCTCCCCGATCGAGCGCTCCTATGCGCTGCGGGTCGCACCCCTGGGCGATGACAGCCGGCGCTATGTTATCAGTCTGCGCGACATCACGGCGTTGCGGCTGGCCGAGCGGATGCGCGTCGACTTCGTGGCCAACGCCAGTCACGAACTGCGCACGCCGCTCTCGACCGTCATGGGTTTCATCGAGACGCTTCAGGGTGCGGCTGCGGACGATTCGGCCGCCCGGGTGCGCTTCCTCGACATCATGGGTCAGGAGGCGGACCGGATGTCCCGCCTGATCGATGATCTGCTCTCCTTGTCCCGCGTGGAGCTGGACAACCAGCCCCCGCCCGCGACACCGATCGACCTGGCACCGGTGCTGGCCGATGTCGGCAAGACCCTGGCCGTAAGGCTGGGGGCGGACGCGCGCAGCCTCAACCTGTCCGTTCCGGCCGACCTGCCGATGGTGATCGCGGATCGCGACCAGATTCTGCAGGTTCTCCACAACCTCGTCTCGAATGCGATAAAATACGGGCGCGCCGGCACGCCAATCGAGATTGCCGCGGAGGTGGCAGAGGCGGAGGATGTCAGCGAAAGCGATGCACCGGTCGTCCGGATTTGTGTGCGTGATCGCGGAGAGGGCATTGCGCCCGAGCACCTGCCGCGCCTGACCGAGCGCTTCTACCGGATCGACAACGCCCGTTCACGGCGACTGGGCGGGACCGGTCTTGGCCTGGCCATCGTCAAGCACATCCTGGAGCGGCACCAGGGAAAACTTGATATTTCCAGCACCCTTGGGGTGGGCACAACCGTAACCTTCACCCTGCCGGTCAAAGAAGCTAGCAGCAATTCTTCGTCCCGGTCCGCTTTGTCATAAATACGCAGCAAAGCTGTAATATTCGTGCGTCAGTCGGTTCATTATCGTTAACAATTGGTGGTGGCCGCCGAAGATGCGCGATAGTGTGGCGACAGCTGATGGAACGGCCCAGGCAAAGCCGCCGGAATCTGTGTCAGCTTTGTAATTGACGACCGGGGGGCAAACCCGCAACGACAAGACGTAATGACCGGCGACGACGGGCCGGGAAGCTCAGGAGATTGGCATGAGTGCAAGTATGTTACAACGAGCCCTGCTGGGGGCAGCGGCCATTCTCGCGTTTGGTGCATCTGCGCACGCCCGGGATGAAATCCGTATTGTCGGATCCTCAACGGTCTATCCTTTCACCACGGCGGTGGCCGAGCAGTTCGCGAAGAAGAACCCGAAATTCAAAGCACCGATTGTTGAATCGACCGGCACGGGTGGTGGCTTGCAGATTTTCTGTGGCGGCGTTGGCGACAAGTTCCCGGACATCACCAACGCCTCGCGGCGGATCAAGAAATCGGAAGTCGAGCTTTGTGCCAAAAACGGTGCCGGCCCGATTGTGGAAATCCAGGTCGGGCTTGATGGCATCGCGCTGGCGCAGTCGAAAACCGCCAAGCCGATTTCGGTGAGCCGCAAGGATGTTTTCCTGGCGCTCGCCGAAACGCTGCCGAATGGCAAAAAGAATACGGCAAAAACCTGGAAAGACGTGAACCCGGCGCTGCCGGCCAGCAAGATCGAGGTGATCGGTCCGCCGCCGACGTCCGGCACCCGTGATGCATTCGATGAGCTGGTTGTCGAGGCCGGGTGTCTCCAGGCCGAGCCGAAAATGGCTGACCTCAAGAAGAGCGACGAGAAAGCCTTCAAGCGTCGCTGTGGCAAGCTGCGTGAGGACGGCCCCTACATCGAGGCTGGTGAGAACGACAACCTGATCGTCCAGAAGCTGATCGCCAACCCGATCGCACTCGGCGTCTTCGGCTACAGCTACCTTGAGGAGAACCTCGACAAGATCAAGGACGTTCCCCTGGACGGTGTCGCTGCGACCTATCCGAACATTTCCAGCTTCAAATATCCGGCGGCACGCCCCCTGTACATTTATGTCAAGGCGCGTCAGGCCACCCAGAAGACCCAGCTTGGCACCTCGCTGCGGGCCTATCTCGCGGAATATGCCAAGGAAAGCACGTGGGGGCCGAAGGGTTACCTCGCCAAGCGCGGTCTGGTTGCAACGCCGGAGGCGACCCGCAAGCAGTCAGCGGCTGCGGCAACCAAGCTGATCCCGCTCAATCCAGCCGTGATCAAGTAGCCCATGTCGATCGGTCTGGCGTTCCTGTTGGTTCTGGCCCTGGCGGCGGTGGCGTACACCGCTGCCTACCGCCGGGCCACGGCATTTCCCCGGATCAACAAGCGGCAGACTGCGCACTCCCGACCCGGTTACCATGGCTGGCAGACTGCACTCGCGGCGCTGGCGCCGGCGCTTTTGCTTTTGCTGGTCTGGAATTTCACCGGGGCTGGGGTTGTTGAGTCGCTGACGGTCAGCGTTCTGGACGACAAGACGATTCCGGCCGAACCCGAGGCGCGGCGCGTGTTCCTGAATGAGGTCCGCAGCCTGGCGACCGGCGCAGTCTCTGACAGTTATGACGAGAACGCCAAGGCAGCTGCAGCGGCCTACAAGCACTGGAATGACCAGGCGAGCACGCTGGTCGGCTCTGCGGCCCTCGCCGTCGGGCTGCTGGGGGCGCTGGCCAGCCTGATGAGTTTGAAGCCTCACACCCGCACCCGCAACCGGGTTGAGCGGCTGGTGATGGTGCTGCTGGTTGCGGCGTCTGCGGTCGCGATTGTCACCACGCTCGGCATCGTGCTGTCGCTGCTGTTCGAGTCCCTGCGGTTCTTCAACAAGGTCCCGTTGCTTGACTTCCTGCTCGGCACCAAATGGAGCCCGCAGACGGCACTGCGCGCAGACCAGATCGGCTCGTCTGGTGCGTTCGGGGCGATACCCTTGTTCTGGGGAACGATTTTCATCGCCATGATTGCCATGGTGGTTGCAGTCCCGATCGGGCTGTTTTCGGCGGTTTATCTCACCCAGTATGCGTCTGCGAGCCTGCGACGCTGGATGAAGCCCATGCTGGAAGTGCTCGCCGGGGTGCCGACGGTGGTTTACGGCTATTTCGCGGCTCTCACCCTGGCGCCTGCAGTGCGCAGCTTCGCCGAGATGGTCGGGATCGCTGGTGCGTCCTCTGAGAGTGCGCTGGCCGCCGGCCTCGTGATGGGCGTGATGATCATTCCCTTCATGTCCTCGATGGCGGACGATGCGCTGACGGCCGTTCCGCAGGCGATGAAGGATGGCTCGCTCGCCATGGGGGCCACCCTGTCCGAGACAATCCGCAAAGTGCTGATGCCGGCAGCCCTGCCAGGGATCGTTGGCGGCTTCCTGCTGGCGGTGTCCCGGGCCATCGGCGAGACCATGATCGTCGTGATGGCGGCAGGACTTGCGGCCAACCTCACCGTCAATCCGTTCTCCTCTGTCACCACCGTCACGGCGCAGATCGTGCAACTGCTGACTGGCGACCAGGAATTCGACTCGCCCAAAACCCTCTCCGCCTTCGCGCTGGGTCTGGTGCTGTTCGTCGTGACCTTGATGCTCAACATCTACGCCTTGCGCGTGGTGAAAAAATATCGGGAGGCCTATGACTAGCGCGACCCTCTCCGCCCCCATGCCGAGTGCCATCGCCCGCCCGACCGACTGGCGCGGGGCGGCCATGCAGAAGCGCATTGCAACGCGCTACCGGGCCGAGCGCCGGTTCCGCATGCTGGGCCTGGTGTCGCTGGTGCTGGCCGGCGCGTTCCTGGTGTTCCTGCTGACATCCATTGTCTCCAAGGGTTGGGCCGGGTTCCTGACCACGGAAATTCGTGTCGAAGTGACGTTCGACGAGGAAAGCCTCGGCATCACCAAGGCAGAACTGGCCGGCCCGGACCGCGCCGAGGCGCTGACGCGCGCCGATACCGGCCTGCTGCCCTCGAACGGGCTGGAGAAGCTGTTTCCCGAACTGACATCGGACGAGGACAAGGTTGCGCTGAGTGAGTTGCTCAGTTCGGCCGCCGCGATCGAGGTCAACAATGCATTGGCCGAGAACCCGAACCTCATCGGCCAGACCCGGACCATCTGGCTGACCGCCTCGACCATGGTGGACCAGTTGATGAAGGGGCGGGTTGACCGCGCCGCTCAGGACGAAAACCGGCGCATCAGCGAGCAGCAGATCGCCTGGGCCGATAAGCTCAAGAAATCCGGCACCATCCGCACCGTGTTCAATACCTGGTTCCTGACCGGAGGCGACTCAACGGAGGCCGAGCAGGCAGCGGTCGGCGGCGGTGCGGTCGGCTCGATGTTGACCCTGATCGTGACCTTGCTGCTGTCGTTCCCCATCGGTGTCTTTGCCGCAGTCTACCTGGAAGAGTTCGCACCGAAAAACCGGCTGACCGACTTCATCGAGGTGAACATCAACAACCTGGCCGCCGTGCCCTCGATCATCTTCGGTCTGCTGGGTCTGGCGATTTTCCTGCAGTTTTTCGGCCTGCCGCGCTCGTCCCCGCTAGTTGGCGGCATGACTTTGGCGCTGATGACCCTGCCGGTTATCATGATCGCGGCCCGTGTCTCTATCAAGGCGGTTCCGCCGTCGATCCGCGATGCGGCGCGCGGGGTTGGTGCCTCGCCGCTGCAGGTCGTGTTCCACCATGTGCTGCCGCTGGCGCTGCCCGGCATCCTGACCGGCACCATCATCGGTATGGCGCGGGCGCTGGGTGAGACGGCGCCGCTGCTGATGATCGGCATGCGCGCCTTTGTGGTCGACGTGCCGAACAGCTTCCTGGAGGCCTCGACCGTGCTGCCGGTGCAGGTGTTCTTGTGGTCGGACGAGGTGGCCCGTGGCTTTGTCGAGAAGACCTCGGCCGCGATCATGGTGCTGCTCGCCTTTCTGCTGATGATGAATGGCGTGGCAATCTACCTGCGTAACCGTTTTGAAGTCCGCTGGTGAGTGACGAGGCGACGATGGAAACCAATGCACAACCGAAAATGACCGCGCGCACCGTCAATGTGCATTACGGTGAAAAACACGCCATCAAGGACGTCAACATAGACGTGCGCGCTGACGAGGTGACCGCCTTCATCGGGCCGTCGGGATGCGGCAAGTCAACGTTCCTGCGCTGCCTCAACCGCATGAACGATACGGTCGCCTCGGCCAAGGTTACCGGGGAAATCCTGCTCGACGGCGAGAACATCTACGACAAGTCCATGGATGTCGTGCAGTTGCGCGCCCGGGTCGGCATGGTGTTCCAGAAGCCGAACCCGTTCCCCAAGTCGATTTACGAGAATGTGGCGTACGGCCCGCGCCTCCACGGTCTTGCCGCGACCCGTGCGGAGATGGACGAGGTGGTCGAGAGCAGCCTGCGCCGGGCTGGCCTGTGGGAGGAAGTCAAAGACCGCTTGCAGGACCCCGGCACCGCACTCTCCGGCGGCCAGCAGCAGCGCCTGTGCATCGCCCGTGCGATTGCAGTCGAGCCCGAGGTTGTGCTCATGGACGAGCCGTGCTCCGCGCTGGACCCGATTGCCACCGCCAAGATCGAAGAGCTGATCGGCGCGCTGCGCGGGCGCTATGCGATCGTGATTGTGACCCACAACATGCAACAGGCGGCCCGGGTCAGCCAGAAGACGGCCTTCTTCCACCTCGGCACGCTTGTTGAATATTCGACCACCAGCGAAATCTTCACCAACCCCCGCCAGGAGAAGACCAAGGACTACATCACGGGGCGCTACGGCTAAGCGCAGCGCCGAACGAGGACGCCATGGTACATACACATACAGTCAAGTCGTTCGACGAGGAGCTGCGAAGCCTGCGCGCGCTGGTGTCGCAAATGGGCGGGCTGGCGGAGTATCAGATCCGCAGTGCGCTCGATGCGCTGATGGCGCGGGATATCGATGGCGCGGCCAAGGTGGTGAGCAACGACGCCCGAATCGATGCCCTGGAAGAGGAGGCCGAACGGCTGGCGGTCGAGATCATTGCGCTGCGGCACCCGCTGGCTGACGACCTGCGCGAGGTGATCTCGGCGCTCAAGATATCGGCGGCCCTCGAACGGGTGGGGGACTATGCCAAGAACATCGCCAAGCGTTCCACCGTGCTGTCCCAGACGCGGCACATCCAGCCGCTGGTGATTGTGCCGGAGATCGGGCGGATCGTCGCCCAGATGCTCAAGGACGCGCTGGATGCCTATGGCTCGCGTGATACCGCCAAGGCGCTCAAGGTCCGCGATCGCGATACGGATGTCGATGACCTGTACAACAGCCTGTTTCGCTCTCTGCTAACCTACATGATGGAGAACCCCCAGCATATCACCCCGTCGACACACCTGATGTTCGTCGCGAAGAACCTGGAGCGGATCGGCGACCTCTCCACCAACATGGCCGAGATTGTCTACTACAACGTGACGGGAGAGCGGATGGCCGGCGACCGTCAAAAGCATGACGATACCGCGTTCGCGCACGCACCGGAGACCAGCCGTGACTGAGGGCCGCATGAAGCCGAAAATCCTCCTGGTCGAGGATGACATCCACCTGACCGAACTCGTGACGTATAATCTCGAGCGCGACGGCTGCGAGGTGATCCATGCCGGCGACGGTGAAGAGGCGCTGGTGCTGGCGCAGGAGCAGCGGCCGGACCTGATCATACTCGACTGGATGATCCCGCATCTCTCTGGCATCGAGGTCTGCCGCCGGTTGCGCCGCCAGCCGACCACCGCCAACCTGCCCATCCTGATGCTGACGGCGCGCACCGAAGAAGCAGACCGGGTGCGCGGGCTCGATACCGGAGCCGACGACTACATCACCAAGCCGTTCAGTCCGCGCGAGCTGAATGCGCGTATCAAGGCGGTGCTGCGCCGTCTGCGCCCGGCGCTGTTCGGGGCCAGCCTGACCTATGCCGGGATCGAGCTTGATATCAGCGCCCACAAGGTGGTGCGCGAGGGCTTCCCCGTGCAACTCGGCCCGACCGAGTTCCGGCTGCTGCGCCACTTCATGGAACACCCCGGCCGGGTGTTCTCGCGCGAGCAATTGCTGGATGCGGTCTGGGGCCATGATGTCTATGTGGAGCTGCGCACAGTTGATGTGCACATCCGGCGTTTGCGCAAAGCGCTGAATGTCGGCGACCTGCCGGACATCATCCGCACCGTGCGCTCGGCGGGCTATGCACTCGATGGCGAGTCCCCCGTCGGCAAGGCGGAGCGCAATTTCAGCGTCGCCTGACTGGATGCCGATTTTTCCGGCAGCAGTATCATCACGCCCGGGTATCAACCTGTGCGCGATCTCCGTTCCTGCGGTACAAGAGCTACAACGCGGGAGGAGGGGGGCTCATGGCAGACGTGTATTTCGCCTGGTGGAACGTCGAGAACCTGTTCGACGAGGAGAATTCACCGGTCCGGATCGACTGGCTGAAGCAGAAGCTGAAGAATGAACTGGTCGGCTGGACGCCTGCCGTGCTCGACACCAAGCTCGGGCAACTCTCGCAGGTCAT
Source organism: uncultured Sphingomonadaceae bacterium (assembly GCA_964404985.1). Lineage (GTDB taxonomy): Bacteria > Pseudomonadota > Alphaproteobacteria > Sphingomonadales > Sphingomonadaceae > Hankyongella. Next base: position 166,332 of record CAYOMD010000002.1, on the reverse strand, counting down.
CCGCTGGATGAACGGCGGGCAGGGGCCGGACCTGCTCGGCGTGTGCGAGGTCGAGAATGCAGCCGTGCTGGGCAAGCTTGCCGCACGCATAGCCGCCGATGGCGGACGTGGCTACGCGATGGCGCACTGGGACTCGCCGGACCAGCGCGGGATTGACGTCGCTTTCCTCTATGATCCGCAACTGTTCGACCGCGCGGAAATCTTCAGCCATTTCGTCGTGCGCCGCACCGGCACGCGCGATCTGGTTCAGGTGAACTTCACCCACAAACCGAGCGGTACCGCCTTTGCCGCTGTCGGCAACCACTGGCCGTCGCGATCCGGCGGGCAGTATGAAAGCGAGCCTTACCGGATGACCGCCGGCGAGACACTCGCCTACTGGCACGGGCGCATCCGCGAGGAGCGCGGGGTCGACTTTCCTGTGCTTGCCATGGGGGACTTCAACGACGAACCGGCCGACCGGTCCCTGCGCGAATATGCGCTGGCGATCAACGCGCGGCTGCGGGTCGAAAATGCCGAGCGCCCGACCTTCTGGAACCTGGCGGCAGCGACGGAGGCATCCGGCGTGGGAAGTTATTACTTCAACAACGATCCCAACATGCTGGACCAGATTCTGGTCAACCGCTCGATCATCAAGGCCGCCGCCGGCCTGGGCCTGGCTCTGGATGCCGGCGGCCAGCCGCGCTTTGCCATCGAGCGCTTCCCGGCCATGGTCAAAACCGGCCTCTACGGCGTGCCGCGCCCGTTCGGTCGGCCATCCGAGAAGGGGTTCGACCCGACCGGTTACGCCGACCATTATCCGGTCAGCGTCATGCTGCAGGTTTAGCGGACCAATTATCTAATGATGCAGGCTCACCGATGAAGTCGCCTGCGCTGAAGCATCGCGACGGTAGTAGCAATATCGGCCCATCAAGTTGTATTTGTTGGCATATCACTATCTCATCAGGCTGATGACTGATGACCAGAGTTTTTGCCAAGCCTCTGCGGAAAACCCATTGCAATTGTCCGAGCGCATGGCGCAAAGTGTTTTTATTGCGTGAAATTAATATATTGCGTGAATATGCATTTTTACGTAAAATAGATAACTTGCGTAGGAGGTGGGTCATGAGTTTTAGGGCGCCAATCGAAGCCAGTCAGAAAAATGCAGATGCAATAAAATATCTTACAAATAATCTCAGTGATCCCGCCGCAGGACTAAGGGTGGTTGAAAAGCTGATTCAGGAGTTAGGGAATGCAGTAAACTCGTTCCCGGACTGGCACCCTATCCTGACGATCCCGTCCGCCAACACGTCGCACCATGTTTGGACCATGTCGCAAGTGACGGAGTACAAACTTTGTGATCACACAGTCGAATTCGTACGAGGCTTTGTAACCTGCCCCTACTCCGAGAATAACGCGGAGAGTCTAGTGGAAATGGTAAAAACACTACCTGGCTTACGCGCAGACCGTTTGAGAGCTCCCCTATATGCGGACACTGCATGCCCAGTCGTTGTTCAGGCCTGCGAAATAGAGTTGGAAGCAGACGGAACGATACGAAGTCGTGATGCGTTGGCGTGGTTCGTCCAGCAGACAGTAAAGCATGCGCGCAATGCAGAAGTGGCTGAGACTTGGTGGAACTTGCGTGCGCACATTCTGGGGCGGCCTCACGGTCAGCGTTCTTCACTCTTCGTGAATAAGTTCACAGGCGCACACATGCGAAAAATTCTGGATACCATTAACAATAGCGGCATCTTTGGCCCATTGAAGGAAGATTCTCTGGATATGCTCACTCAGAAAAAGCGTGATGCCATAAATGAAACGCTTATCAGAACTGCTGTGTCAATTTGGGATAAGGCCAGTGAGATGTTCACGTTCGATCTACACGGCGAAACCTGCAAGGCCGCTATTCGTGATACTTGGGATGATGGCGCAGAGTTGTCTATCCGTATCAATGTTGGAAAAGGCGACTTGTTGTTATCTGGGTTCTATTACCCTGAAAGTGATAAGATAACATTCAGTGATCCTCGCGGAAGGCGTGCTGTTGCAGAAAAATTTGTGTAGATGTTTAATCAGAGAGCTATATGAGTAGATATGAACTGAGTCTCTACGGTTCTTTTGTACGTCATTTGCAGATGTATTAGTAGAGAGTGGGCATTTTAAGGTCTTGAGCTGCTTAGTGAGGTGGTAGAAGCTACGAATTTTGTGAGATTCTTTACCCCAGGCGCAGTTTCATCACCAGAGTGGCAAGCGTAATCGGCAAGGTGATGACATTGGCGACGATCACCGGCATGCTCTGGATCGCCAGGCCGTAAATCAGCCAGAGGACAGTCGCGGTCACAAACAGCATGTAAGACCACAGGGAGATGTCGCGGGTCTGGCGATGGCGCAGCACCTTGATGGCCTGCGGCATAAACCCGATCGTCGAGCAGGCGGCGGCGACCAGTCCAATCACTTCCACAGACGTCATGCCCGTTCCTTGCGAAGCCGCGCCCAATAGTCGAGGCGCTTGGCAATCTCGCGCTCGAAGCCGCGCGCGACCGGGGTATAGAGCGTCCGCCGGCCGATGTCATCGGGCCAGTAGTCCTGCCCGGAGAAGCCATCCGGCGTGTCGTGGTCGTATTGGTAGCCTTGCGCATAGCCGAGGTCACGCATCAGCCCGGTCGGCGCGTTGAGGATGCGCTGCGGCGGCATTAGCGCACCGGTCTCGCGGGCGAGCTTGCGCGCCGCCTTGTCCGCCACATAGGCCGCGTTCGATTTCGGTGCCGTCGCCAGATAGATCACCGCCTGGGCGATCGCCAGTTCCCCTTCCGGCGAGCCAAGCACTTCATAGGCCTCGCGGGCGGCCAGTGTCTGGACCAGCGCCTGCGGGTCGGCCAGGCCGATGTCCTCGCTGGCGAAGCGGATCAGGCGGCGCAGGATGTACATCGGATCTTCGCCGGCCACCAGCATGCGGGCGGAATAATACAGCGCGGCATCCGCATCCGACCCGCGCAGTGATTTGTGCAAGGCCGAGATGAGGTTGTAGTGGCCCTCGCGGTCCTTGTCGTAGACGGGTGCGCGCTTGCCGATGAAGGCGGCCAGTGCGGCAGAGTCGAGTGGTTCAGCCTCCGGCCCATGGGCGGCAAACAGGCTCTCGGCAGCGTTCAGCAGATAGCGGCCATCGCCATCCGCCATGGCAACCAGCGTATCGCGCGCGGGCAAGTCCAGCGGCAGCGGGCGGCCGAGCAGCGCCTCGGCCCGCGCGAGCAAGGTTGCCATCGCACGCGCATCCAGCCGGTTCAGCACCAGCACCCGGCAGCGGGACAGCAGGGCGGCGTTCAGCTCGAATGACGGGTTCTCGGTCGTGGCCCCGACGAGTACCACCGTGCCGTCCTCGACAACGGGCAGGAAACCATCCTGCTGGGCGCGGTTGAAGCGGTGGATTTCGTCCACGAACAGAAGTGTTGCACGGCCCTGGACCCGCAGTGTCCGCGCGGCCTCGAACACCTTCTTCAGCTCGGCAATGCCGGAGAAGATGGCCGAGACCTGTACAAAATGCAGGCCGGCATGTGCGGCCAGCAGTCGCGCGATGGTGGTCTTGCCGGTACCGGGAGGACCCCAGAAAATGAGGCTGGGCAGTGCGCCCGAGGCCAGAATGCGGGAAAGTGGCGCGCCGTCCCCCAGCAGATGCTCCTGCCCGACAACATCGGCGAGCACACGCGGGCGCAGCCGCTCGGCCAGGGGGGCAGAGACGGCGTCTTGCGGGGTGATGAACAGATCGGACACGGGTTTTACTCGAACAGGCCGCCGCCACATTGCCGTCGCGCGCGATTTCCTCAAGCCTCATTACCACTATCGGGGCCTCACGCGAGGGTATAAACCGGGCAAGAAAATTACGGATACCGCCATGTTCAATCACCTTCTAATTGCAGACGACGGCCGCGCCGCTACAGCTTTAAGGGTTCTGACGCCTGACCGGCTGGACCAGCTTGATGCGGCAACGCTCGCGTGGTCCAAGCACCTCGGCTTCAAGGCAAAGCCCGGCCAGTGGCTCGCAGTCCCCGGTGCAGACGGTGCGGTCGCCTGCGTGCTGGCCGGTGCTGCGCCCGAGCCCGGCCCGGCGTCTGACCTGTGGCGGCTGGCGAGTGTCGCCGCCGAGGCCCCGCCGGGGGACTACCGGCTGGCGGGATACACGCCGGACGCGCAGGACCTGATCGGCTGGTTGCTCGCCCACTATCGCTTCACCCGCTACCAGAGGGATGCAGAGCCGGTTGCCGCCCGCCGTTTGCTGGTGCCGGAGGAGACACCGATTGCGACGCTGGTGGCCCAGGCGGAGGCGATTGCCCTGGTGCGCGATCTGGTGACGACACCAGCCAACGACATGGGACCTGAGCAGCTGGGGCAGGCCGTGCGCGCGGTCGCGGCGCGCTTTGGTGCCGAGGTCACGGAGATTGTCGGCGATGCGCTGCTGTCGCAAGGCTATCCTGCGGTCCATGCGGTCGGCAGGGCAGCGGCACGCGCGCCCCGGATGATCCGCCTCTCCTGGTCCGGCTCGGTCGAGGGCGACAAGCCGGTGCTGGCACTGGTCGGCAAAGGGGTGGTGTTCGACAGCGGTGGCCTCAACATCAAGACGACTGCCGGTATGGCAGCCATGAAGAAGGACATGGGCGGCGCAGCCCATGCCTTGGCGCTGGCACAACTGGTCATGGCGCACGATTTGCCGGTCGCGTTGCATCTGCTCATTCCGGCGGTCGAGAACGCGATCAACGGGGATGCCATGCGCCCCGGTGACATCTTGGACACCCGTGCCGGCCTGACCGTGGAGGTCACCAACACCGATGCGGAGGGCCGGCTTATTCTGGCAGACGCCCTCACGGCAGCCACCGAACTCGGCCCGGACCTTATTGTTGATTTCGCGACACTCACGGGGGCAGCGCGGATCGCGCTCGGCCCGGACCTGCCGGCCATGTTCACGCCGGACGATGCGCTGGCCGAGGCCCTGTTGCAGGCCGCCTCACAGACCGCAGACCCCCTGTGGCGCATGCCGCTCTGGCCCGGATATCGCGAGATGATGAAATCATCTGTCGCAGACATGGTAAATGCCGCCGATTCATCATATGCTGGGGCCATCACCGCCGGGTTGTTCCTGCAGCGGTTCGTCAAAGGCATGGAACGCTGGGTTCATATCGACGTTTACGCCTGGTCCGGCGTTGCAAAGCCCGGTCGTATCAAGGGGGGCGAGGCGATGACCCTGCGCGCGTTCTGGACTATGCTGAAGAATCGATACGATACGAAATGAAGGTAAATAACGCCTCTTAAATACGTCCAGTAAGTTATTGTTAAGAGTTTCGGCCCACCGTTGCGAGAAGGGTCAGCAAGGGAGACAGGCCTATGGCGCACGATTTCGAAGCAGGACAGCACACCGCATTGCGCTGCTGGATGAACACGCTCGTTGGTTTTGTCCGATCCGATCAACCGGATCTGACCAACCGGCAAATGGCAATCCTGATGTCTGTTTACATGCAGGATGGCCCGCACACGGTGCGCGGCCTGGCAGCACGTCTGGGTGTGTCCAAACCCGTGGTGACGCGGGCGCTGAACACGCTGGGTGCCTATGGCTATGTGCGCAGGCGCAAGGATGAAACCGACCTGCGCAACGTCCTGATCGACCAGACGCCGCAAGGAGCAGACTTTCTGATCGAATTCAGCGAGCAAATTCTGGAGGCGTTCGGCGAAGCCGATGAACAACGCCCGAGTTTCAGCAACGCGCGCAGCTTGCCGCTGGCCTGAGGCTGGATCATAAGGCGGGGACTGGAGCCCAAGCCTATGACCCTGCCTGAAGACCGCCGCCTGCTGCTCTGGCGGCACGACCTCGCGGATGCGCGGCTGCAGCACATGGCGGCCGCGCGCTACGCCAGCCCGGCGCCATTTTTCTGCCGGTCGGCAACCGCTCCGGTCCATCGAAATCCCGATACCGGCGCAGAAGCCGTGAGTGCGCTGCTGCACGGCGAGGCCTTCGACGTGCTGGAGACCCGGCAGGATTGGTGCTGGGGCCAGTGCCGGCACGACGGGTATGTGGGCTATGTTCAGGCGAACCTGCTGCAACCGGGCGACGTTGCGCCGACCCATCGCGTCGGGGTGGCCGCTGCGCATGTCTTCTCGCAAGCGAGCATAAAGTCCGCACCGGCAGGGTGGCTGCCGATGGGCGCACGTGTGCGGGCAGCCGCAGCCGAACCGCCGTTCCTTGAGGTTGACGGCGGCTTCGTTCACGCACGCTCGCTCGTGCCGCTAGATGCGTTCGAGCCGGATTATGTGTTGGCCGCGCAACGTCTGGTCGGCAGCCCCTATCTCTGGGGCGGGCGCACGCGTGCCGGGCTCGACTGCTCAGGCCTGGTGCAAATAGCGCTTGCCGAGGCCGGGATCGCGGCACCGCGCGACAGCGACCAGCAGCAGGCACTGGGTGCCGCCATCGATCAGGCCGATGGGCTACAGCGCGGCGACCTGGTGTTCCTGCCTGGCCATGTGGGCATCATGGTTGATGCGCAGACTTTGCTCCATGCCAACGCCTGGTGGATGACGACCCTGGCCGAGCCGCTGGCCGATGTGCTCGCGCGGCAGGCCGCCGCCGGCCGGCAGGGGATTATCGCTGTGCGTCGCCTCAAGCCTGCTTGATGTAATTCTCGATTACGGTCTCAAGCACCTGGAGCGGCACGCCGCCGGTACTGACGATTGCATCGTTGAAGTCGCGCCCGTCAAACTTGGGACCCAGAGCTGTTTGCGCCTTGGTGCGCAGCCGCAGAATTTCGTTATGGCCGATCTTGTAGCCGCACGCTTGGCCGGGTGAGGCGCAATAGCGGTCGATCTCGCTGGTGCAGGCACTGCGTGCCCGGCCGCTGTGGCTCTCCAGCCAGTCGATGGCCTGCTCTCGGGTCCAGCGTTTGGCGTGCAGCCCGGTATCGACCACCAGACGGCAGGCGCGGAACTGGATCGCCTGCAGGTAGCCGAGCTCGCCAAACGGATCGTCCTTGTAGAAGCCGATTTCGTCCGCGAGCTGCTCGGAGTAGAGGGCCCAGCCCTCAACGAAGGCGTTGAAGCCCATGAGCGAGCTCATGAGCGGCAGATCCTTCTGATGTTCGGCGAGATAGGCTCCCTGCCAGGTGTGGCCTGGCACACCTTCGTGGACGGTCAGGGTCGGGATGGTCCAGCGCGGCCAGTTCCCGTTGTCCTTGAGATTGATGTAATAGATGGCCGGTCGCGAGCCATCGAGCGAGGCGAAGTTCATATAGCCAAGCGGCGCGCCGTCCTGAATGTCGTCCGGCACCTGCTTGACGACGACATCGGCCTTCAGGCCTAGTTTCGACATCTTCGGCAGCAGGGGGCGCAGGCCGGCCATGCGACCGTTGATATAGGCGATCAGATCGGCGCGTCCGGCCGGCGTATTCGGATAGAGGAAGCGGGGATCTTTGGTCAGCGCTATCATGCGTTCCTGCGGCGTGCCCTGGGTCAGCCCTTGCGCCTTCAAGGTGGTATCGATCCGCGCGGACAGTTCCTCATACTGGGTGAGGCCAGTTTGGTGGATTGTCTGCGGGTCAAGCGTGGTGGTGGTCGCAGCGCGCAGCAGCCAACGGTAATAGGCCTCGCCGTTCGGCAGCTTCCAGACCCCGGCGTCCATGGTCGCCTTGCCGCTGTTCGCCTTGACTGCTGCAATCTGCCGGTCGAGCGCGGGATAGACCATGGTCTCGACGATCTTTAGTGCCCGGGCTGCCCAGTCACCGGGGATTCCGGCCACCTTGGCACGCTCGGAGACCGAGGTCACCATCCGCTGCTGCGCCGCCGGGATCGCACGGGCACCGGTCAACTGCTTGATCATCGTTTCCTGAATAAAGACCGGCGGCATGACGCCAAGCCCGGCATCATGCTGGATGCGCGCCGTCTCCTGGTCGAGGACGCGCGCAAGCTCGGTCAGGCGGGAGAGATAGGCGTCTGCGTCCGCCCTGGTTGTGACCCTGTGCTGGGAGTCGAGGAACTCCGGCACACTAGAGAACGCGCCGTTCTGTTGACTCACCACATAGGGCGTTCCCCCGCCAAACAGGCCAGACTGGAACCCGGCATCGCCGAATTGGAACGGGGCACCCTCGACACCCAGGCCGGTGGCATAGCTGACGGCGTCGTAGAAGATTGCATCCTTCTCCGACAGGGCAGCCCGGTCGATGGCCGCCAGTTTGGTGGCATAGGCTTTGGCACGCTGCTTGTCTGTCTGTGCGGCGGCCAGCGAGCGGTCACTGAGCGCAGCTTTCAGCCCTGCGCGTGCGCCGCTGTCCAGGCCCAGCGTGGTGGCTGTCTCCGGCGAGAGCATCAGGATTTCGTTGGCCATCTGGTCGAGGAGGGCCTTGAACGGGGCGGAGTCTGTGGCCCGGGCGTAGGACGGCAGCAGGGCAGCAAGACCCGCTAGGGTCGTGGTCGCTAGGAATTCGCGGCGATTGGCGTGCATAGCAGGCTCCCTGGACTTTTGTGCCGCGATGCTAGCGCTGTTTGCGCAAGACTCCAGATGTCGGGCGCAATATTTTTCCGCACAACGCCTGCCCGAGCCGTGCAACAGTAAAAAACTGCAGCAGTGGGCGAAATTTTTTGGCCCGCTTTCGTCACGAATCCCGCTTTAGATTCTAGTGATAATACGTCGTTTCGGGTATTGTCACAGTCGGCGGGGGTTAGGGCTGTCCGTGGGCCATCCCCTCCAATACAGGGATAGGGGATTGATATGGCACAGTTTTTTGGCACTTCCAGGCAGGATATTTTTCTCGGGCTGTCGACAGAGAACAACCTGTTCTCGTTCCGGCCAGGCGTTTTGCAGGCGTTCGACAGCATCATCGGCGGCACCGGCAGCTTCCTCGATACCATCGCCTTCACGTCTTCTGCACGTGTGCAGGCGGGCAAGTTCGATACTGTCAGCAATATCGAGGTCGTCCGCCTCGACGTGCCCGGCATCCAGCTGACGGTCTCGCGTCAACTCGTCGAGACCTCGCAGACCGGCTTCCTGACCGTCGAGGGCAGCAGCGGCTCTGACTTTGTCAGCGGCCAGCCGACCAACCCCAGCCGCGCGCCGGTGACAGGTTCCATTCACTTCAACGGCAATGGCGGTGCCGATACCTTCAACGGCGGCGAGGGCAACGATGTCGTGACCGTCAACCGCGATGACCTCGGTGCATCGACTCTCAACGGCTTCCTGGGCACGGACGATTTGCTGATTGTTGGCGATGGCCTGATTTCCGCAGCGAGTTTCACCAATGTTTCGAGCTTCGAGAATATTGTCCTGAGAGGAGAGCAGGAACTCATCATCCCCGAGGCGTTGCAGCAATCCGGTCTCTCCGCTGTGTTCGGGAATGGTGCCAATCAGGTCTTCGATGCCCGCGCTGTGAGCCAGAACCCCGGTATTCTGTATTTCTACCCCGGTGATGGTTCGGATACTTTCTTCGGCGGTGCAGAAACGAGCATCTGGGCGTCGGCAGGCACGGAAATCGACAGCGGGGACTTCTTCGACGCCGGTGTTGGGGCCGGCCCGGATGGCGGCTACGACTTCCTGCAGATCTTCGGCAACGACAATGTCGTGACTGCAGAGTCGCTTGGCTCGTTCCTGAACATCGATGGCTTTCAGGTCTTCGGTAACAACACCAGCGTTACCTTGAACGCGAATCAGGCGAACACGGCGGATGGCTATATCAGCGCCCTGTACGCCTATGGAGTAGGCTCGACCATCGACGCCTCGGCGGTCAGCGGCGACCAGTTTGTGATCGATGTGTTCCTGGGGCAGTCCAACACCTATATCGGCACCCAGGGCGCGGACGTCATCCTCCTCAACGATTTCAACGGCAATTTCGTCAACGGCTTTACTGGCCTTGATCAGGTTCAGCTCAATGACCTCAGCAGCCCGGACCTGACCGACCTCGGCGCGGTCGTCGACAATGTGGAGAGCATCTACCTGCAGCCCTCCACCCCGGACGTGCTGTTCCTCGACCCCAGCGACATCCCGGACATCACCGGTGGCGGGCCGCTGATCATCGGCCGTGACCCCAACCAGGACGGCGTCGACACCAGCATCGAGAGCAGTGTGGCGTGGACTCTCGTTGCCAGCGGCCTCAGCCAGTTCGATGTCGAGCAGCAGGCTGGCTACCAGGGAGTCTGGTTCCTCGGCAACAGCTTCAACCAGTATGAAGCAGACGGCCAGACCGTGTTCGTTGAGGAGAGCATCACGGCTTTCGGGGGCATTGTGCCCTCCATTGAAGTCACCACCCTCTCTGACGAGGGCTACGACGGCGGCACGCTGGAGGATGAACTGGCAGACGGCGGTGGCCTGTCCCTGCGCGAGGCGATCGGGCTGGCAGGCAACGACTCTGCGACGTTCGACCGGATTACCTTCAACGCCGATCTCAGCGGCGGGACGATCGTGCTCGATGCGTTCAACGGTTTCACACCGGAACTTGAATTGTTCGGTCAAGTGGACATCGACGGCGACATCGACGGCGATGGCATCGCCGACATCACGATCGACGGCGACGGCCAGACCCGGATTTTTCACATCCAGAATCCCGGTGACGGCTTGCAGACGACCGTCACCCTCAACGGCCTTGCGCTGACCGACGGGTATGCCGACAATTCCGCGAATTTCGGATTTGGTGGTGCCGTACTGGTGGAATTCGGCGCGGAAGCAACCATCCGAAACAGCCAGATTCGCGAGAACTCATCTTCGACGAACGGTGGTGGCATAGCAGTCAACAATGCCGCTCTGACACTCGAGAATAGCGTGATCAGTGGAAATACGGCTCTTGGTATAGGTGTAGGGGGTGGCATTTCAATTGGTAGTGGGGTCATTACTATTAGGGACACAGTGATTAGCGAAAATATTGCTGCATCCGGGGGTGGTGTCGATATAGCAGCATTTGGTCCTGAATTTAGCTCCGTAAGCATAATAAATACATTTATTGATAGTAATTTTTCTGAGGCTTGGGGAGGCGGTGTATTTATTGGGTCTAATAATGTCGATGTTGATCTGCAAAACGTAACGGTGTCGAACAATATTTCCTCTGCCGGCGGAGGAATATTTTTACTTAATGCAAGTTTAGACGCCACGAATTTAACTATAGCGGATAATTCGGCCATACAGGGTGGTGGACTGGAGATCGCAAGTAACGGTCCTGGAGGTCCGGTGACGACTCTAAACCAATCAACAATTACAGGAAATTACGCCCAAAGTGATGCAGGAGGCATATATGCGCTTTTTGCTAATTTACAGATCAACAACTCGATCGTGACGGCCAATGCTGCCGGCGACCCAGGTACGCCGGACGATATCGCCGGTGTCGCGCAGTTTGGTGGCAATTACATCCTCGGCGACCAGTTGGTGGTTGACGACGTCATCAGCACCTTCGCGCTGACGGACATCTTCGACACGGTTGTCCAGAATACTGCCGGGGTGACGACCGGCGAACTGGCGGACAACGGCGGTCATGTCTGGACGGTAGCCCTGCTCGATGGCGGCATCGCGCAGGACGCAGGCAGCTTCACGGTTGAGCCAGCCGATACCTTCGACCTCGACAATGATGGCGACACCAGCGAGACGGTTCCGTTCGATGCGCGCGGCGAGGGCTTCGCACGGGTGATCGAGGGCGGGATTGATCTCGGGGCGTTTGAAAGCGGCATCGCACCAAGCGACGGGATCGCCGCGCAGGGCGGGCAGCGTGTCTTTGCTGCGCTGGACCGGGCACCAAGCCACATGGATATTGTTGGTCTTGTTCCGGAAATCCTGCAAGGCACTCCCGCCGTGCAGGGCGCGCAGGCGGATTTCGCACTGGATATTGAGGCTGGGTATTACCTGCCGGCATCCAGCATTCACGGCGATATGTTCCAGCAGCATATCGCCTGAACAAAGCGGCAAGAGTCAGGGGAAGCTGGCGTTGGGCTGGCGGGGGGGTTACCCGTCAGCCCTCGTCGCCCATGCGCAGGGCGGCGATGAAGGCTTCCTGCGGGATGTCGACCCGGCCAAAGGTGCGCATCCGCTTCTTGCCTTCTTTCTGCTTGTCGAGCAGCTTCTTCTTGCGGCTGATGTCACCGCCGTAGCACTTGGCGGTCACGTCCTTGCGCAGGGCCGCGATGGTCTCCCGCGCGATCACCTTGCCGCCGATCGCTGCCTGGATCGGGATCTTGAACAGGTGCCGCGGGATCAGGTCCTTCAGGCGCTCGCACATGCCCCGGCCGCGGTTTTCCGCCTGGCTGCGGTGCACGATCATGCTGAGCGCGTCGACCGGCTCGTCGTTGACCAGAATCTGCATCTTCACCAGATCGCCTTCCTGGTAGCCGGTCTGGTGATAGTCGAAGCTGGCGTAGCCGCGCGAGATTGACTTCAGGCGATCGTAGAAGTCGAACACCACTTCATTCAGCGGCAGGTCATAGACCACCATCGCCCTTGTGCCAGCGTAGGTGAGGTTCTTCTGGATGCCGCGGCGGTCCTGACAGAGCTTGAGCACCGCGCCGAGATACTCATCCGGCACGAAGATCGTCGCCTCGATCCACGGCTCTTCCATCATCTCGATCTTCATGGCGTCCGGCATGTCAGCCGGGTTGTGCAGCTCGATGTCTGCGCCATCGCGCAGCTTGATCTTGTAGACGACCGAGGGCGCGGTGGTGATCAGGTCGAGGTCATACTCGCGGATCAGCCGCTCCTGGATGATCTCCAGGTGCAGCAGTCCGAGGAAGCCGCAGCGGAAGCCGAAGCCGAGTGCTGCCGAGCTTTCCATCTCGAAGGAAAAACTGGCGTCATTGAGGCGGAGTTTGCCCAGACTCTCGCGCAGCTTCTCGAACTCGGCGGCATCAATCGGAAACAGGCCGCAGAACACCACCGATTGCACCGGCTTGAAGCCGGGCAGAGCGTCAGCGGTCGGCTTTTTGGCATCCGTGATGGTATCGCCGACCCGGGTCTGCGCGACTTCCTTGATCTGCGCGGTGATGAAGCCGACTTCGCCCGGCCCAAGGCTCGGCAGGTTCTCGATCTTGGGGCGAAACACGCCGACCCGGTCGATCAGATGCTCGGTACCGGCGGCCATGAACTTGACCAGCTGGCCTTTTTTCAGCGTGCCCTCGATCACGCGCACCAGAATGACCACGCCGAGATACGGGTCGTACCAGCTGTCGACCAGCATGGCCTTGAGCGGTACAGCCGCGTCGCCACCCGGCGGCGGCATATGCAGGACGATAGCCTCCAGCACGTCGTCGATGCCGATACCGGTCTTGGCGGACGCCAGGACCGCATTGTCCGTCTCCAGCCCGATCACATCCTCGATCTGCTGCTTCACACGCTCCGGCTCGGCGGCGGGCAAGTCCACCTTGTTGATGACCGGCACGATGGCGTGGTCATGGTCCAGCGCCTGGTACACATTGGCCAGTGTCTGCGCCTCCACGCCCTGGCTGGCATCCACCACCAGCAGCGAGCCCTCGCAGGCGGCGAGAGAGCGCGAGACCTCATAGGCGAAGTCCACGTGGCCCGGTGTGTCCATGAGGTTGAGGATGTAGCTCTCGCCATTGCGCGCCTTGTAATCGAGGCGGACGGTCTGCGCCTTGATGGTGATGCCGCGCTCGCGCTCGATCTCCATGTTGTCGAGCACCTGCTCGGTCATTTCGCGGTCGGAGAGGCCGCCGCAACGCTGGATCAGCCGGTCGGCCAGCGTCGACTTGCCATGGTCGATATGTGCGATGATCGAGAAATTACGAATCTTGGAAGTATCAGTCATCGGGGGCGCTTAGCAGCTTTCCCGCCGGTCGCAAAGCGGCGCGGTGGCGCAGGTTGGCCACAAAAAAAGGCGGCTGCATGCGCAACCGCCTTTCTCATGTGCCGCGTGTGGCGCGGGGTCAGGCTTACTTGCGGCGACGTGCGATCGCGCCGAGGCCGAGCAAGCCAACGCCCAGAGCCAGCAGCGAGGTCGGTTCCGGAACCGTGACCGAGCCTTGCGGCACGCTGGAGAAGCGCAGCGAACCGCCGGCCACCAGGAACTCGCCGAAGCCGTCACCGAAGAAGGTCAGGCTGGTGAAGTTGCCGGTGTCGTCGATGGCGCCGATGAAGTTGGTGAAGCTGTTATCCGCAACAATCCCGGGGTTGTCGAATTCCGACAGCGCGTTTGCCGGCAGGGTGGCCGCACCGCCGTCAAAGGCGATCCAAAGGCCAGAGCCCACAGCGGGAACGCCGAAGTTGGCCACAACGTTCGGCTCACGGATGGTGTCGGTGCAGCAGGTTGCCCAGTCACCGATTTCGAAGCCGAAAGCATTGACGGCTGACGAGAACACGAAGGTCAGACCCGAGTTGAAGCCCGGAATCACTTCATTGCCGTTGGTAAACGGGCTGATGCCGAACACGCTGCCGCTCAGCGACACGCCGTTGCTGTCGTAGCCACCGCTCGGAGAAACTGCCGAGCCGTCCGGGCGTGTGATGGTCACGGTCTGGTTCATGCCGTTGGCGTCGACATAGTTGTAGACCGACTGACCGTCGACGACTTGCACGACCTGCACGGTCGCGCCGACACCGGTGATCACGTTGTCGAAGGTCGAGATTTCGCTCAGTGCGAGATTGAAGATGGCCGGTGCCGCGTTCGCGGTACCTGCAATGAGGCCAGCAACAGCAGCAGACACTGCGAGAAGATTCTTGATCATGGTTTTTCCCTCCAGAAAGACGTTCATACCTGCGGATATCGCTTGCTCTGCGACACAGCGTTCCTAGCAAATATCGGGCCAAAATGGATTGCCGTGAATGTCAATCTGTAACCATGGAAAAAACTTGATTTTCCGTGTGTTAACGATAGGTCGGCGGAATTGCACCTTAAAGACTCTGTTAAGATTCCCGACATATTCGATAGTATAATGGTTTAGTGTGGCGCCTGTTTACTATGTAAAGTAGCGGCTTAGCCTTGTCGGGCAGTCAAGTTCACCAAAGCAGCGTGCCTAAAAATGCAATCCAGGGCTGGTGCCGATAACCTAGTCGCATTTAAGAGGCTAAGATGCTCTAGATTTGTAGAGCCGAAGAGCAACGGATTTTAAATCTGCTTTCAGCCTGCAACCGAGCTGATGCGGATTTAAAGTCCGCGGCTACAAGCGTTTGTCCGCTTGCCAAGGCTGGTATGCCTGTTAGCGTCTCTGAAAATCGGGGAGGGCAGGCATGACGCTGAAGGTTGCGATCGTCGGGTCCGGGCCGGCGGGCTATTACACTGCGGAAGGCTTGATCAAGCAGTTCGGTGCGGCGGTTTCCATCGACATCATCGATCGCCTGCCGACGCCGTTCGGGCTGATCCGCGCCGGGGTGGCCCCTGATCATCAATCGATCAAGGGGGTGGTCCGCCGCTTCGAGGAGCAGCACGGCCACCCCGGCGTGCGCTTCATTGGCAATGTCGAGCTGGGTCGCGATGTCAGCATCGAGGACTTGACCGGCTTCTATGACGCCGTGGTGATCGCGACCGGTGCGCCGCGCGACCGCCCGCTCAACATCGAGGGCGAGGGCCTGAAGGGTGTGCTGGGCGCCGCACAGTTCGTCGCCTGGTACAATGCCCATCCGGATTACGCCTGGCTGGAGCCGGACCTGGAGACGACGTGCGTCGCGGTGATCGGCAACGGGAATGTCGCGCTCGATGTGGCGCGGGTGCTGGTCAAATCGCCGGACGAGATGGCATCCTCGGACCTGGCACGCCACGCTGCCGAGCGCATCCACGCCAGCCCGATCCGCACGGTCAATGTGTTCGGCCGGCGCGGACCGATGGAGGTGAGTTTCACGCCCAAGGAGCTCGGTGAACTGGCGCACCTGCAGCAGGCACAGGCGCTGGCCGACCCGGCGCAGATGCCGCCCGATGGGGCCGAGGACTCACTGGACCCCGGTCTGCGCAAGGTCGTAGGGCACATCCGGGGGTTTGCCGCAGCAGACGTGCAACCGGACCGGCGGACCATCCGGTTTCACTTCTACGCCATGCCGGTGCAAATCCTGGGCGACGGGCAGGTGCGAGGCATCCGCTTCGAGCGGACCCGTCTGGAGAATGGCAAAGCGCTCGGCACCGGAGACTTCTTCGAGGTCCCGTGTGGGCTGGTGATCGGCTGCATTGGCTACCGCACCGCCCCTATACCCGGCGTGCCCTATGATGAGCAGTTGGGCCGCTTCACCAATGACGACGGGCGGATTGCGCAAGGGCTCTATTGCGTCGGCTGGGCGCGGCGCGGGCCGACCGGCACCATCGGCACCAACCGACCGGATGGCTTCTGGCTGGCCGAGCGGATCGCCAAGGACATTGCGCCGTCGCACAAGCGGGGGCCGGCCGCATTCGATGAATTCCTGCGCGCGCACCATCTGCCGGTGGTGACATTCGATGGCTGGAAAGCCATCGAGGCGGCGGAGGCCGCTCGCGCCCGCCCCGGCGCGCCGCGTGAGAAGTTCGCGCAGGTCGAGGACATGCTGGGCGTGGTGCAGGACCGGTAAGCGATTTCATCATGTCCTTGATCGCGTCAGAAATCCGTCCCGGCTGTATATCACTGTAGCGGATTTCAGATTCGGGACACAGGCCCGAAAAAAACAGAAATCTTGCAGAATATTTAGTCCCGATTTTACGTTGTCGTGGGCATAAGGTGTCACGACTATTACGGGACTGGGCAAGTGTTGAGGGTTAACCTTATAAAGCCACTGTTTGGCTTGGCTTTTTGTCTGGTGTCTCTGCCGGCTATGGCTGGTGATGGCGCGCCGGATATGCCCGTCTCTCTCGCCACCCGGTGCGAACTGACCCCGTTTGATGCAACCGTCATCAGCCCGGCGCTGGACATGATGAACAGCGAACGGGCCGCAAAAGGCATGGGTACGCTGACGGAAGACCCCGCGCTGAGCGAGGCCGCAAGCGCGCAGGCAGCGGATATGGCGCGCCGCGGGGTGCTGACCCACACGGATGCTGCCGGACAGGCATTTGTTCAGCGCGCAGTGCGTGCGCAGTATTCAGGCCAGCCCCGTGCCGAGAACCTCGCCTGGCATCAGAAGTCTGCAGCGCATGCGGCCGCCGCGTGGCTGGCAAGCCCGGCGCACCGGGATAACATAATGATGCCGGAGGTTGACGAGGTCGGCTTTGGCTATGCCTGCGATCCGAAGACCGGGCGCTTCTGGGTCATGGTGCTGGGACGGCGCACACAGGCCATCCTTGGCGCAAAGTGATCAGGCGCCGGGGCCGCGCACCGGCGGTGGGCCGCCGCGGCGGTCTCGGCGAGGGAGCTGGGCCTGATAGGCAACCGCGCAATGCTCGCCGCAATACGGGAAACCAGGCTGCACCGGCTTGCCGCAGAAGTGAAAATCATCGTCGCTTGGATGGCCGTGCGGCCATTTGCACACCCGGTCATTGAGATCGAGCAGGGTCACACGGGCCGCCTTGGCCGGCGGCGCTTTCGGTTTGCGTGGTGCCGGGGTCGTGGCGGGGGTGGCCGGTACCTTCTTGGGCGAGGCATCGGTCTTCACCGGAGACGGGCGCGACTTCAGGCCGAGACGGTGTGCCTTGCCGATTACGGCGTTGCGGCTCACGCCCTCACCTAAGTCTTCAGCGATCTGGCTGGCGGAGAGACCCTGTTCCCAGAGTTTTTGCAGCCTGTCGATCCGTTCCGGCGTCCACGACATTCGTTCGTCCTCAATACTGGTCCTGCGCGCGTTGCGTTGCAGGGAAACACTGTTCGTGCAGGGGCGCACCTGCCAGCCGCTCCCCGGCTTGCAGCGCGCCACAATCGCCACTAACCGTAGAAGCGATCTGCAGAGCGGGGCGACGGCACAGCGCTATCAGCCAGAGCTGGTTGCCTGCCGTACCCGCTGCGGACGTTCTTCTAGCGCCACAAGGGGACGCATGTCGATATCCAACGCCGACTTCGCGCAGTCTGTTCCGAAAAATACCACCCCTGCCCAGTTTCTGCCACTCGGCAAGCCGCGCATCGCGTTCATCAACGCTGGCGGACTGTGGACCCTGTACCTCAAGGAGGTCCGGCGCTTCATGAAAGTGCAGATGCAGACCGTTTGGGCACCGGCTGCCACCACCTTGCTGTTCCTGTTTATCTTCACCGTGGCGCTGGGCCGGGAAGGGCGGGTGGAGCTCGGCGTGCCGTTTGCCGATTTCCTGGCTCCCGGCCTCATCATGATGGCGATGCTGCAGAACAGCTTTGCCAACACCTCGTCCTCCGTGCTGATCGCCAAGGTTCAGGGAACCATCATCGATCTGCTGATGCCACCGCTATCTGCCGGGGAACTGATGATCGCCTTCGTCGGCGGTGCACTGACCCGCGCGGTTGCCGTCGGCCTGTCCATCGCGCTGGCGATGTTGCTGGCGCCCAATGTCCACCTGCATGTCAGTCACATCTGGGCGATCATCTACTTCGGGGCGATGGGGTCGGTGATGCTCGGTCTGACCGGCGTTCTGACCGGCCTTTGGGCGGAAAAGTTCGACCACGCGGCGACGATCACCAACTTTGTCATTCAACCGCTGTCGCTTCTGTCGGGGACTTTCTACACCATCGAGCGCCTGGGCGGGGTCTGGCACATGTTCAGCGCCATCAATCCGTTCTTCTATCTGATCGACGGTTTCCGTTATGGCCTTATCGGCGCCGCCGACAGCAATATTGCCGCCGGCATTGTCGTTGTCTTGTCGATCAATATCGCGCTGGCAGTCCTGACCTACGTGCTGTTACGGCGCGGCTACAAACTGAAAGCGTGAACTGACTATGGTGATGTCCGACAAGTGGATTCGCCGGATGGCGCTCGAGCAGCAGATGATCGAGCCGTTCGTCGACCGGCAGCAGCGCCAGGGCTGCATTTCCTATGGCCTGTCGTCCTACGGGTATGATGCGCGCGTGGCCGACGAGTTCAAGATATTCACCAACGTCGACTCGGCGGTTGTCGATCCGAAGGAATTCAGCCCCAAGAGCTTTGTCGACCGCCAGACCGATGTGTGCATCATACCACCCAACAGTTTCGCGCTGGCCCGTACGGTCGAGTATTTTCGCGTGCCACGCGATGTGCTGGTCATCTGTCTGGGCAAAAGCACCTATGCGCGCTGCGGGATCATCGTGAACGTGACGCCGCTGGAGCCCGGCTGGGAGGGGCATGTGACGCTCGAGTTCTCCAACACCACGCCGTTGCCCGCGCGCATTTACGCCAACGAGGGCGCATGCCAGTTCCTGTTCCTGCAGGGCAATGAGCCGTGCGAGGTCTCCTATGCGGACCGCGCCGGCAAATACATGGGCCAGCAGGGCGTCACCCTGCCAAAGCTGTAACAGTCTGGTGAAAAAAGATGACCTTACATCGGCCGGAATCTCCCCTCCCGCTTGCGGGAGGGGTGGTGCGAAGCACCGGGGTGGGAGGGGTCACTGGGCACCCACCCCGGCCTGCCGGCCACCCCTCCCTCGGTAAGGGAGGGGAGAGTGACTTACCCTAAAATCATCCAGCTTTAGAACGGAATGTCGTCGTCCAGCGGGTCGTTGGTGCGGCTGTTGCTGGAACCGCCACCGTAGCTGCCGCTGTTGCTGCGCGCCGGGGCACGGTAGTCGCTGGAACCGCCGTCGTCGCTGCCGTAATCGTCGCCGGAGCCACCGCCGCTGCGGCCATCCAGCATGGTCAGCTCGCCGCGATAGCGCTGGAGCACAATTTCGGTCGTGTATTTCTCCGCACCGGACTGGTCAGTCCACTTGCGGGTCTGCAGCGCGCCCTCAAGATAGACCTTGGAGCCCTTGCGCAGATAGCTCTCGGCGACCCGGACCAGGTTTTCGTTGAAAATGACCACCTGGTGCCACTCTGTGCGCTCCTTGCGCTCGCCGGACTGCCGGTCTTTCCAGCTCTCGCTGGTCGCGATCCGCAGGTTTGCAACCTTCGTCCCGTCGTTCAGGGAGCGGATTTCCGGGTCCTTGCCCAGGTTGCCGATGATGATGACCTTGTTGACGCTTCCCGCCATGATACCTTACCCGATGTTCTTGTGATGTTCGCAGTGTAGAGCGGATGCTGCAGGAATGCCAGTCCCTTCACGCGCCAAGCCAGCGCGCGGTCCAATAGGTCAGACCGGCGGCGGCATAGGCCAGTGCAAACAGATACCCCGCCATGAACAGCGGCCAGCGCCAGCTGTTGGTCTCGCGCCGGGTGATCGCCAGCGTCGACAGGCACTGCGGCGCAAAGACATACCAGGCGAGGAAGGCCAGCGCGGTCGGCAGGGTCCAGGCATGGCGCAAGGTCTCGACCAGCGATCTCTGGATGACGTCCTCGCTGCCTTGCAGCGCATAGACGGTGCCGAGCGCACCGACTGCCACTTCACGCGCGGCCATGCCGGGCACCAGCGCCAGCGCGATTTCCTTGTTGAAGCCGATCGGTGCGAACACTACTTCCAGCCCGCGTGCCAGCCAGCCGGCAATGGAATAATCGATGGCCGGGCCTGTTGCACCGGCAGGCGGTGCCGGGAATGTTGCCAGAACCCAGAGGATGATGAGCGACACCAATATGATCGTCCCCGCGCGGTGCAGGAAGATGCGGGTGCGCGCGAGCAGTTCCAGCCCCAGGTCGCGCAGTTGCGGCACCTGGTACTTGGGCAGTTCCATCAGAAAAGTCGGGGCCTTGCCGCGGGTCACGCTGCGGCGCAGCACCCAAGCGACGCCAAGCGCGCCAAGAATGCCGGCGGCGTAGAGCCCGAACAGCACCAGCCCTTGCAGTCCGAACACACCGCCGACATGCCGGTTGGGTATGAACGCGGCGATGATGATCGCATAGACCGGCAGCCGCGCCGAACAGGTCATCAGGGGGGCCACCAGAATCGTGGTCAGCCGGTCACGTTCGTCCGCGATTGCGCGGGTCGCCATGATGCCGGGAATGGCGCAAGCGAACGATGACAGCAGCGGGATGAAGGCCCGCCCGTTCAGCCCGACACCTGCCATCAGCCGGTCCATCAGGAACGCGGCGCGGGCCATGTAGCCCGATTGCTCCAGCAGCAGGATGAACGCAAACAAAATGAGAATCTGCGGCAGGAACACCACCACGCTGCCGACCCCGGTCAGCACGCCGTCACTGAGGAAGCTGAGCAGCAGGCCCTCGGGCAGCAGTGCTTCAAGTCTGGCCTGCAGCGCAGAGAACCCGCCCTCGATCCAGGTCATGGGTGCTTCCGCCCAGGCAAAAACCGCCTGGAACACCACAAACAGCAGCCCGGCCAGCAGCAGGGGCCCGGCAACCGGGTGCAGCACGATCCCGTCGATCCGTTGGGTCCAGCGCGCGCGTTCACCGACAATGGTTGTGACGCGCCGTGCGATCTGCCGGGCATCGCGTGCCAGGCTGCGCACGTCCTGCGGCGGAGCCGGGCGGGCGACGGCCTGCGGCAGGGCAGCCAGCAAGGCCTCCAGACCGCGCCGGCGCACGGCGATCGTCTCGATCACGGGAATACCGAGCTCTTGGGAGAGCGCCTCGGCATCGATGCGCAAACCATCGCGCGCCGCAAGGTCCACCATGTTCAGTGCCAGCACCATTGGCAGGCCGGTCGACTGCAACTCCAGAACGAAGCGCAGGTGGTTGGCCAGATTGGTGGCGTCGATCACGCACAGGATTATGTCCGGCTTGCGCTCGCCCGACTGCACCCCCTCCAGGACATTGGTGGTGACCGCCTCATCCGGGCTGCCCGGTGTCAGGCTGTAGGTGCCGGGCAGATCGATCAGTTCGACTTCGCGCCCGTCAGGCAGGTGCAGCGGCCCGGATTTACGCTCGACAGTGACGCCGGCGTAGTTGGCGACCTTCTGGCGGGCACCGGTCAAGGCGTTGAACAGAGACGTTTTGCCAGCATTCGGATTGCCGACGAGGGCGATGGTGGCGATGGTCATTCGGCAGCCCGGACCAGGCCCTGTGTGTCCGGGGAGACCTGGATGGCAGCGGCGTCTGCGCGGCGAATCGCGATCACCACGCCGCCGACGCGCACCGCCAGCGGATCGCCGAATGCGGCCTTGTGCAGAACCTCGACATCGACACCGATATCGAACCCCATCTCCAGCAGCCGGCGGTTGAACTGCGCGTCAGCATGGTCGACGGTTATTTCAGTCAGGATTGCCGGGGTGCCGGCTTTCAGGTCAGACAGCTTCACGAGGTCCTCGGGCGGCTCCGCGCCAAAAGCTAATTGCGAATAAATAGCAGCTAGACCGGGGGGCGCAAGTCTAAACGCGCCAGGCGGCAGCTTAACGGTAGCGCAGCCGCCCAAGTATCCCCGCCGGGTCGGGCAGGCGGGCAAGCGCTGCTGTGCCGCGCGCCTTCAACGTCTCGAAGCGCATCACCCCCTCGATCCGCCGGTCGAGGAACTCCAGCGTCTCGGTCGTGCCCTCGCTCTGGTCACCGAGCCAGGCAAGCAAGGTAGTGCCGATCACCCCGCTCAGGATCAGCCGCTTGGTGTAGTGATTATAGTCGACAGCCGTATCGCCGGCAGCATGCCAGATGCCGTCAGCGAGCGCCCAGAGCCTTCGGGCTGCGCGCGGCCCGTGCAGCGGCAGCAAGGCGCTGGCCCGTCGCACGGCTTCCTTGTGCGGTGCCAGCAGGGCCAGCAGCGTGGATACCCCGGTGCGGACCCTCTGGCGCACCTTCATCCCGGGAAGGTCAGCGTCCGCCAGCCGCTGGTCAAGGCGTCGGGCGACAGCCGCAAAGTAGGCGTCGATAAGGGACTCGGCGCGCACTCCTAGCACCAGGCGTGCCTCGTCACGGGATACCCCCACATCATCGGCGGCACGGTCCAGCGCGGCTACAGTCCACCCGTCGAACGCCGCATGGTCGGCGATTGCCAGGCCCAGGCTATGGCGCAGCGCATCAAGCGATTGCGTGGAGTCAGTCATAGGTGCGCCATGGCATAGCCGCATACTATGCGCCAGCAGCAAAATGGTCGCGCATCCCGAAGAAGAGGCTTCACAAGGCGAGAAAAAGTTGCTAACCGACCGGCTTTGTCGCGCCAGCCCTGTTGGCGCTCAACACTCGTTTATTGCCGGAAAAGAGACGGAACTGCATGCAAATTCTCGTTCGCGACAACAACGTCGACCAGGCCCTGCGCGCGCTGAAGAAGAAGCTCCAGCGGGAAGGGGTTTACCGGGAGATGAAGCTTCGCCGGCATTATGAAAAGCCGTCCGAGAAGAAGGCACGGGAAAAGGCCGCAGCAGTGCGCCGCGCCCGCAAGATGGATCGCAAGCGCGCTGAGCGCGACGGCACCAAGTAAGCGCTCAAACCGCAGGCCAGAGCAAGCCGCCGCGCCACGGCGGCTTTTCTCTTGGGTCGATATGATAAGCTTTTGTTTGGCTGATTATGAGCCCCGCTTGAGAGGAAAGTCATGAAATTCGGAGCATCCGCCCTGGTCGCCATGATGGTGCTGAGCCTGTTTCTGGCTATCACCCTTGCTGCAGGGCCGCGCGCGCTCTCGGCAGAGGCCGGCAATAGCTACCTCAAGCAGAACGCCGGGCTGAGTGCGGTTGAGACCACGCCGTCGGGATTGCAGTTCGAGACCCAGCGCCCCGGCTCCGGTGAGCGCCCTGCGCCCCAGGACATGGTTGTGGTGCACTATGAGGGCTCGCTGATCGACGGTACCGTTTTCGACTCTAGCTACCAGCGCGGCGAGCCGGCAGCCTTCCCGGTCGGCGGTGTGATCCCGGGCTTCGCGGAAGGCCTGCTCAAGATGCAGAAGGGCGGCAAGTACCGCCTGGTGATCCCGTCAGACCTCGCCTACGGCCCGCAGGGGCAAGGCCAGATCCCGCCGAATGCAGTCCTGGTGTTTGTGGTCGAACTTCTCGACATCCAGAAGCCGCAAGGCGCTCCGGCCCAGTAGTTTGCGGGGTAAGTTTGCCGGTTGACCGGAACTTGCGGATTGCCTAGCAGTGCAAATCAAGCAGCCGCTGGCGCTTCGGATTGGTGACGTGGGTGAGTGGCTGAAACCAGCAGTTTGCTAAACTGCCGTAGGGGTTACCCTACCGAGGGTTCGAATCCCTCCGTCACCGCCACTGGCACACGTTAAACGCAGAAAAGCCGCGATGCTCAGCCTTGCTCGCGCGTAAACCGCGGTGCACCTGCCTCGTTGCGCTGTCTGCGCAACCGCTTTATGACATGCGCTGCGTTGCGTCGCCGGGAGGAGGGTTGCCAGTGGAAATGCAGCAAGTGCGCTATTTTCTGGCGCTCGCCCAGACTCTTAACTTTACCCGTGCGGCTGAGGAGTGCAACATCACACAGCCGGCGTTCACGCGTGCTATAAAAGCGCTTGAGGACGAGCTGGGGGGCGAGCTGATCCGCCGCGAGGGCAAGCTTTCGCACCTCACCGATCTGGGGCAGCGCATGCAGCCCTTGCTGCAGCAATGCTATGACAGCGCCCGGACCGCCAAAGCGCTGGCCGGTTCTCTGAAGCTTAGCGCGGTCGCGACTCTGACGCTTGGTGTCACGCATAATCTCGATATGAGCCTGCTGGTGCCGGCGCTTATGGAAATGTTCCGGCGTTTTCCCGGCATGCAATTGAAACTGCGACGCGGGCGGTGCAAGGAAATAGAAGAACTGTTGAAAGCTGGTGACGTCGATCTGGCAATCTGTGACGAACTCACAGGCTGGGATCGTCTGGAAAGCTGGCCGATGCTGACCGAGTCCTACGATCTCGTGGTGGGGGCCGACCATCCGCTGACTCGCCGCAATGCCGAGAAGCTGGATTTCGAGATGGCGCGCCTCCAGCGCTATCTGGTTCTGCGTGGCTGCGAGATTGCGCCGCCGCATCTTGATCGCGCCGGCATCTCGCTCGCGCATGCGCACCATGTCGAGTGCGCGCGCGACATGGAGGCAATGATAGTCGCCAACTTCGGCGTTGCCATTCTGCCGGAAAGCACCATGCGGACGGACCAGACCCGACACATTCCGTTCACCGATCTTGGCTTACGGCGAACCTTGGCCGTTCATTGTGTCGCCGGGCGTCCGCGCAGTCGGGAGGCGGGCGTTCTGCTCAACCTGGTACGGGCAACCGATTGGTGTGCGGCTCTGGCATCCGTTTCACAGGGCGCGCCGGGACGCCGCGAGCAGGTCCTCTAGTTCCATGCGCCGCCGATAATCAGGGTCGATGTGACGGGCGGCGATGCGTCCGTCGCGGCGCACCACGAAGACGGACGGGATTGTGAGAATCCAGCCGCGCATGCCCTGATAGTCCGGGACATTCCAGCCAGCCCCTTCGATGACCTTGGACATATTATCGTCGATCCAGACCGCAAGGTTCAGCGACATGGCGTAACCATTGTCGATGTCACTGAGGATGGGAAAGCTGGCTTGCGCGGCGGCACGCATGGCCCGCGTGAATTCCGCCTGTTCCGCCGTGATGCAGACGATCCGGCATGGGGCGACCTCTTGCTCGATCTGGGTCAACGCCGCAATCGTCAGTCGGCAGTAGGGGCACCAGTGGCCACGGTAGAACACGACGATGGCAGGGCCGTCAGCAAGGATATCCGCGAGTGTGACCAGCCGCCCATCCTGGTCGGGCAGCATGAACTCCGGCATCGGCTCGTCGATGTCCGGTGCGGTCACCCCGGCCTCCGCTTCCCGCAGTCGGGCGACGAACAGGTCGACATTACAGGAGAAATCCGGGCTGAGGGCGCGTACGGCATCAGCTATGGTTGCAAGCCTTGCACCGAGTGGCAGGTCTATGCGGGTCAGTGCCTTGAATTTTTGTTCCAGTGCAGTCTGTAGGTCTCCGGTCGCCTGCATCATGCTTCTCTCCGTTCTGGCCTCTAGCGTTGGCGAAGGGACCACGCGATGAGTGCCGCCAGCGCAAGCGCCAGCCCGTTGCCGATCACGGCGGTCGTCCAGCCGTAGGCGTCAAACAGCTTGCCGATAACCGCCGCCCCCAACATCCCGCCACAGTAATAGCAGGTCAGGTACAAGCCGCCGGCAACGCCGCGCTCCGTAGTTGCTGCGCGGCTGACATAGCCGGTCGCCGCGGCCTGCGCGAAGAACGATCCCACCCCGAGGATCCCGAGGCCCGTGAGGATGGCCCAGAGATTTGGCAGCGCGGTCAGCGCCACACCGATGACGGAAACCACCAGCGTAACCGCCATGGTCTCGCCGGCCCCCCAGCGCACGGCATATTTGCCCGCATGCGGCGTGGTGAGCATCGCGGGTATGAACACCAGATAGACGATGCCGAGATACCCTGCCGGCAGATTGATGGGTGCCGCCGTCAGTACGAAGTTGACGTACGTGAATATCCCGATGAAGGCGAACAGGATCAGAAAGCCGATGGCAAAGCTGCGGACCAGAGCCGGGTTTGTGAAGTGGGTCCGCCAGACCTGGACGATGGAGGGGGTCATGGCATCGACCTGCTGCATCGCGTGGGTCTTGCACAACACCCGGTAGGTGAGCAACGCACCCAGAATATTCAGCATGGCAAAGAAATAGAAGGTGATTTCAACGCTGGAATAACTGAGAACCGTGGCTGCACTCAGGCGGCCGATCAGGTTGCTGGCGACAATTCCGGTGACGAAGGCCGCGAGTGCGCCCGCCGCGTCCGCCGCATTGCAGCGATCCCCCAGGTACGCGAGTGTCAGGGTGAAGGCGGTGGCCATGCATAACCCCTGGGCGATGCGCAATACGGCAAAGGTCTGCAAGTCCGGTGCGTAGGCCAGCATGACGGTCGGGATTGCGAGCAAGGCAAGGGACAGCCAGATGCCGAGCTTGCGCTCGATGGTGCGGGCGGCAGCTCCTGCGACCAGCCCGGCGATCGCCATGCCGATAGTGCCGGCATTTGCCGCCAATCCTATTTCACCGGCTGTCACGCCGTATCTGTCGGCGAGTGCGGGAAGGATCGCCTGTGCGGCGAACAGGTCAACAAGGGTCAGAAAACCGATCAAGCCGAAGGTGATGGCCCGGCGCAGGGCGCGCGGCGAGGGCGCAGTCATCGTTGTGTCGGCGATCGTTAAACCGGCTGTGGCAGCGTTGATGATCATGCAGACCCATACCCCCTTGAATGCCTATGCGGACGAGCGGGCTCGCCCGCACAGGTTTACAGGTTAATTATTCCCCGTGGAATACGTCCGAGGAATAGAGGACAGCGACAGTCTTGCCGTCGTTGACCCAGTAGTGCGAGATCCCGCCGAATTCCTGCGAGACTTCACCCGCCTTGTGGGTGATCGGGCTTGCGCAGTTGCTGCGATACTCTTTGATCTGGCCGCTTTGCACCAGGATCAGGGCCGGGCGATCAGCGTGGCCATGCCAAGGCACAACGCCACCCGGCTGGATTTCCAGGCGACGCAGGCGCAGGCTGCGGCCCGGAACCGAAATTTCCGAACCCAGGTCGACTTTACCGATAACATTGTCGGTCACGCCCTTGGGGGCGGATGGACCGCTTGCGGTTGCACCGTCCTTCACCTGATCGGCGGGGCATTGGCCAGCCAGTGCGGGCTGTGCGAGCGCCAGCATGCCAATGCCGGCCAGCAGGGCAGTCGCGGTCTTTGCGAAATGGAACATCTAAACTCTCCTCTGATGCATGTAGCCATCCGTGGCTGATCGGTGACCTACGCAATGAACACGCCGGGGGACATTGCCATTTGGGCATGAAAGCGATGCCGCAAAGGCATTTTTATTGCCTGTCCGGCTCTGTGATCAGCTATTCTATAACTTGAGACGCTATCTCGCTGATCAGACGGCTTGGGAGACTATTGCCATGACAACCGTTTATACCCCCGCAGACAAAACTAGCGCCACCCTGAGTGGCCGCATTGCCATCGTAACCGGGTCAACCAGTGGTATCGGGCTCGGGATTGCCAGAGCCCTGTCGCAGCAGGGTGCTACCCTGGTGCTCAATGGACTGGGCGACCGCGCAGCCATCGATGAAACCTGCAGAAAGCTGGCCGAGGAAACGGGTGCGCCCGTCCATTTCAATGGTGCCAACCTGCTGGACCCCGCCGGTGCCAAGGCACTGGTGACCGACACTGCGCAGGCGCTGGGCGGCGTCGACATTCTCGTGAACAACGCCGGCATCCAGCATGTCAGCCCCATTGAGGATTTCCCGGAAGAAAAGTGGGATGCGATCCTCGCGCTCAATCTCTCGGCGGCCTTTCACAGCATCAAGGCGGCGTTTGGCGGCATGAAGGCGCGCAAGTGGGGGCGGATCATCAATCTGGCCTCCGCGCATGCCCTGGTGGCATCGCCGTATAAGGGTGCCTATGTCGCGGCCAAGCATGGTGTCCTGGGTCTGACTAAGGTAGTAGCCCTTGAAGGTGCCGAACATGGTGTCACCTGCAACGCGATCTGCCCCGGCTATGTCTGGACTCCGCTGGTCGAGAACCAGATCGACGATACCGCCAAGGCGCGCGGCCTCACCCGTGATCAGGTGATCCGCGATGTCCTGCTCTCGGCCCAGCCGACGAAGCGCTTTGCAACAGTTGAGGAACTTGGGGCATTGGCCGCATTCCTGTGTTCTGACAGTGCGGGATCGATTACCGGTACTGCACTGCCGGTCGACGGGGGGTGGACCGCGCACTGAGGTTGATTGCTCAAGGGAGAGGGTGATGTCTGCACAGTTGCCGAAAATCGTAATCATCGGGGCCGGTTTCGCTGGCCTTGCCTGCGCACTTGGTCTGAAACGGGCCAAGGCGGACATCACGCTCGTTGATCGGGAAAACCATCACCTGTTCCAGCCGCTGCTGTATCAGGTTGCGACGGCGGCCCTCTCTCCGGCACAGATTGCAGCCCCAACGCGCCTGGTGCTGAGCAAGCAGTGGAATACCAAGGTGGTGCTCGACAGCGTGCTCGGTGTCGACCGCGCCAGCCGGACCGTCATCCTGGAAAATGGCGACCCCCTGCCGTTTGACTATCTGGTGATCGCAACCGGAGCCCGTCACAGCTATTTCGGCAAGGATGAGTGGAGTGCGCTGGCACCGGGCATCAAGAACATCGACGATGCAACCCGGGTGCGCCGCAACATCCTGTTGGCGTTCGAGGAAGCGGAAGCAGAGCCGGATGATGCACGCCGGGCAGCACTCCTGACCTTTGCCGTCATTGGCGGCGGGCCGACCGGGGTCGAGATGGCTGGTTCCATTGCGGAAGTCGCTCGCCACTCGATCAAGTGCGATTTCCGGCGCATCAACCCGCGCGAGGCCAAGGTCGTGCTGATCGAGGCGGGCGAGCGTCTGCTGGTCACCATGCCACCGGAGCTGTCGGCATCGGCAAAAAAGTCGCTTGAATGCATGGGGGTCGAGGTGCGTCTGAATACGCGCGTCGATACCATTACCGAGGATGGGGTCAGCGCTGGCGGCATGTTCATGCCCTGCGCCACGAAAATCTGGGCTGCCGGTGTCCAGGCATCACCCGCTGCCCAATGGCTTGGTGTTACCCCGGATCGGCAGGGCAGGGTTCCGGTCGAGGCCGACCTGACACTGTCGGGCGAACCAAACATATACGTTCTCGGAGACACGGCAGCCTTTACCCCGGTCGGTGCGGAGCGCCCATTGCCGGGCATTGCCCCGGTCGCCAAGCAGGCCGGCCAGCACACGGCACGCGCCCTCATCGCACGCATCGAGGGACAGTCCCCTCCGGCGTTCCAATATCGCCACTATGGCAATCTCGCCACCATCGGCCGCAAGGCTGCTGTCGCCGACTTCGGCAAAATCCGCCTCAAAGGCGCAATGGCCTGGTTCGTCTGGGGGATCGCCCACGTCTATTTCCTGGTCGGATACCGGAACCGGTTTGCGGTCCTGGTCGACTGGATGTGGTCCTACATCACCTATCAGCGCGGGGTGCGGCTCATCACCGGTGGCCCGCGCAAACACAAGAAACCGCAGGCTGCGCCGCAGATGCAAGAGGAGCTCGCATGAAAGCCAAAATGAGAAAACTCAATCTCGCCATGCAGGGGGGCGGCTCGCATGGAGCCTTCGGCTGGGGCGTTCTGGATCGTCTTCTGGAAGATGGCCGCTTTGAACTGGACGGTGTGTCCGCAACCAGCGCCGGGGCGATGAATGCTGCCGTATATGCCTATGGCAAAATGATGGGTGGCCCCGAGCATGCGCGCGAACTGCTGGAAAAGTTCTGGACGAAGGTGAGCGAGACGGGCCAGCGGATCAGCCCGGTGCGCCGCACCCTGTTTGATGACTGGATGACCATGATTGGCGTGCGCGAGTCGGTGTCCTATGTGATGTTCGACGCGATGACCCGGGTGCTCTCACCCTACCAGTTGAATCCGTTCAACTATCACCCGCTCAAGACCATCCTCGAGGAGACCGTGGATTTCGGGATGCTGCAGCAGTGCACCTGCGCACGGCTCGCGATTGCGGCCACCAATGTCAAGACTGGCGGTGTACGCATTTTCCGCAATTCAGAGGTATCGGCCGATGCTATTGTTGCGTCTGCATGCCTGCCGATGCTGTTTCAAGCGATTGAAATAGAGGGAGAATTCTACTGGGATGGCGGTTACATGGGCAATCCTGCCCTGTTTCCGCTGATCTACGATACGGACAGTAGTGATATTCTCATCATCCACATCAACCCGATTGTACGCGATGTGGTGCCACGCACGGCATCCGATATCATGAACCGTGTCAACGAGATCAGCTTCAACTCCTCGTTGATCAGGGAGCTGCGCGCCATCTCCTTCGTCACCAAACTGATCGACGAGGACTGGATTCGCCCGGAATACAAGGATCGTCTGCGCCGGATGAACATCCATGCTGTGCGCTCCGATGCGCACATGTCGAGCTACCCTGCAGCCAGCAAGTTCGAGACCGATTGGCCGTTCCTGATAAAACTGCGCGATGCCGGTCGTATGGCGGCATCTGCCTGGCTTGAGTCTGCCTCGGACTCCGTCGGCAAGGAATC
The DNA here is from genome assembly GCA_964404985.1 of uncultured Sphingomonadaceae bacterium. Classification (GTDB taxonomy): domain Bacteria; phylum Pseudomonadota; class Alphaproteobacteria; order Sphingomonadales; family Sphingomonadaceae; genus Hankyongella. Next base: position 135,527 of record CAYOMD010000002.1, on the reverse strand, counting down.
GAGCGTCGACCTGACGCGCGACTACTTATCTTGAGCAGTCCTGTGGCCTTGGGTTTGCGCGGTATCTTGCGCGAGGCGCTCGGTACGGTAACCGGGGAGCCACCTGCGCGTGCGGCTCAGGCGATCACCGCACATGCGCAAGCCAGTGAACGGCTGACCGTCTGGACCCAGCTGGGCGGGGCAGTCCTGTTTCTGGTCATTTATCTGGCAACGCCGTCGCGATTCTCGGTCGACTCCGCCTTCGAGCCAGCACCGATCGCCTTGCTTCTCTATGGGGTCTTTGTCGCTGCGCGTCTCTGGCTGGCCTATCGCGGCCCTGTCCCGGTTGCAGTGCAGGCCGGTGCCATCGTGCTGGACTTCTCCCTGCTCTACGGCCTGATCGCGCTGCTACCGCTCGCTTATGATGCGCCGATGGCGCTGGCGTTGAAGCACACCGCCTTTGCCTATGCCTTCGCGCTGGTCGCCTTGCGCGCCTTGCGGCTCGAGCCGGATTGGGTGGCGTTCAGCGGCGCAGTTGCAGCAGCTGGCTGGGTCTTGCTCGCGGTGTTTGCGGCGTCCGAGCCGGGGGCATTGACCGCTGATCCTCTGGTTTACTTCAGCACCGCAACAGTGTTGCCGGCGGCAGAATTTGACCGCGTTGCGGCCCTGCTGGCGGTGACGGCTGTGCTGTGGTTGGCGGTCCGTCGCAGTCGGGCGCTGGTTTACAAAGCGCACATCAGTGCGGCGGCCACGAAAGAGCTTTCCCGCTTCTTCGCGCCGGAACTCGCCCGGCGGATCGCGGGCAGCGATGAGGTGACAGCGCTTGGTTTGGCGGAAATGCGCCATGCCGCGGTGATCTTCTTCGACATGCGCGGTTTCTCCAACATGTCGCGCAGCATGACGCCGCACGAGATGGTTGGCCTGTTGTCCGATTATCATGCGCTCGTCGTGCCGTTGATCCGTGCGCATGGCGGCAGTATCGACAAGTATCTGGGCGATGGCATCCTGACCAGTTTCGGGGCCGTGGAGCCGAGTACAAGCTATGCCCGTGATGCGCTGGAGAGCGCGCTGGCCATCGCAAAAGCCACGGACGCCTGGCAGGCCGCGCGGCAGGCCGAGGGCAAGCCGGCACCGGCGATCGGCATGGGCATTGCCTCGGGGCAAGTCCTGTTCGGGGCGATCGGGACGGAAGACCGGCTGGAATATACAGTCCTGGGCGACGTCGTGAACCTGGCCGCAAAACTGGAGAAGCAGACCAAGGCCGAGCAGGTACGCGGCCTTGCCACATCCGAGACGTATGTTCTGGCCTTCGAACAGGGCTTCAAGACGCCGCTGGAAATCCGCGACAAGCGCCCGGTGGCCGGGATTTCCGGGCAGTTCGATCTGGTCGTGATCGGCTGATGCCGCCGGAGCCGGCCTTGCTGGTACGGTGCTGGGGCGCGCGCGGCACCTTTCCGTCGCCGGGCGTCGCCTTTGCCCGCTACGGCGGCGACACCATGTGCTTTGAAGTGCTGGCCGGCAATGTGCGCGTGATTCTCGACGCTGGCACCGGCCTCAAGGCACTCGGCGACGCCATGGATGCCCGCGAGACCCATATTCTGCTCTCGCATGGTCATATCGACCATGTCATTGGCCTCACCCAGTTCGCGCCATTCTGGCAGGCGGGCCGACCCATCACGCTCTGGCTGCCGCCCGGAGAACCGGGTGCAGCAGCGGGGCTACTGCTGGAGCCGCCCCTGTTTCCGGTGCGCCTTGCCGAGATGCCGGCGGCGATCCGGGTTATGACATATGCAGCGGATGCGCCGCTGGCCGTTGCGGACGGACTGAGCGTTCAGGCGTTTGCGGTGCATCATCCGGGTGGTGCCTATGGGTTCCGCATCGAATCCGGGCAGGGTTCGGTATGTTATGTCACCGATCATGAGCATGGTTCGCCACTGGATGCCGCGCTGGTCGCCAGCATCAGGCACGCCGACCTGATGATCTACGACTCCACCTACACTGAGGCGGAGATGCCGGGGCATCGCGGCTGGGGTCACTCGACCTGGGAGGCTGGGCTGGAGCTGGCAGGGCAGGCGGGGGTGCCGCTGCTCTGGCTGGCGCATCACCACCCGGAGCGCGATGATTCGGCGCTGGACCGGCTGCAGGATGCCGCAGACGCCACGTCCTTTCCGCATGGCCGCTTTGTCCATGCGGGTGCCGCATGCGCCGTCTCCCGTCTTTAGAGGCATCGCAGGACGGCACTTGACGCCGGGCTGACATTTCGCAACCCCTTGCTGATGGCGACAGACAGTTCTCACGATGATACGCGCGGCTCGCTCGATCAGGCGCTGGCGCATGCAAGCCATTTGCTGCGCGAGGCCCCTTTGCTGGCGCTGGAACAGGTGCGCGAAATCCTTGCCGTGGTGCCAGGGGAACCGCGCGCGCAGTTGATCGAGGCGCGGGCGCTGCGTGCACTCGGGCGCACAGAGGCTGCGCTGACCTTGCTGCAGGATATTGCAGCCCGCTTTCCGCTCTGGGCCGCACCGGTCTTTGAGAGCGGGCGTCTGCTGGCGACGCAAGGAAAGCAAACGGAGGCACTGGCGTCCCTCAAGCGTGCCGTGGCACTCGACCCCGAGCGCGCCAGCGCCTGGACGGCACTCGGCGATGTGCTGGAGCTGGCCGGCGATCTGCCCGGTGCGCAGGAGGCCCGCTCGCAGTCGCTTGCCGCTGCCCTCAAGTCGCCGCAGCTGCTGGAGGCGGCCGCATTTCTCAACGAAGGGCAGCTGGCGCCGGCGGAGCAACTGCTGCGCGATCATCTCAAGCGCATGCCGAGCGACGTTGCTGCGATCCGCATGCTTGCAGAGCTTGGCACCCGCCTCGGGCGCTTCGAGGATGCCGAGGCGCTACTGACGCGCGCATTGGAATTGACCCCCGACTTCACGCCGGCCCGCTACAATCTCGCGCTGGTGCTGCACCGTCGCAACCGCTCGGCTGAGGCGCTCAGCCACCTGGAGCGCCTGCTGGCCGAGGAGCCTGGCAATCCGGGCTACCTCAGCCTCAAAGCGGCAGCGCTCAGCCATGTCGGCGAGTACGCGAGGGCCGCCGAAATCTATGGTCGCCTGCTGGGCGATTACCCGAACCAGCCCAAAGTCTGGATGAGCTACGGCCATGCGCTCAAGACGCTCGGTCAGCGGGATGCGTGTGAGGCGGCCTATCTGCGTGCCATTGCGCAGACCCCCACTCTGGGCGAGGCCTGGTGGAGTCTGGCCAACCTAAAGACATTTGCCTTTACGTCGCAGCACATCCAGTCAATGCAAACGGCCTTGGCAGAGGAGAATGACCTTAGCCAGGAAGACCGCTTCCATCTGGCGTTCGCCCTCGGCAAGGCCCATGAGGATGCAGGCGATGCCGCGCAGGCCTTTGCCTATTATGATCAGGCGAATGCCTGGCGGCGCGAACAACTGGACTACCGCGCCGATGACACGACCCAGCACCTCAAGCGGTGCGTCGGGACCTTGACGCCCGCGTTTTTTGCCGCGCGTACGGGGTGGGGGCATGATGCGCCCGACCCGATTTTCATTGTGGGCCTGCCGCGTTCAGGCTCGACCCTGATCGAGCAGATCCTTGCTAGTCACTCGGCTGTCGAGGGGACTCACGAACTGCCGGATGTGATCGCACTGGCATCGCGCCTGGGTGGCCGCAAGCGTCTCCATGACCCGACGCGGTACCCGGAAGTCCTCGCAGAGTTGTCACCTGAGGATTACACCGCTCTGGGCCGGGAATATCTCGCGCGTACCCAAATCCAGCGCAAGACCGCGAGGCCGCGCTTCATCGACAAGATGCCCAACAATTTCCAGCATGTCGGGCTGATCCACCTGATGCTGCCGAGGGCAACCATCATCGATGCGCGCCGCCACCCGCTCGGGTGCTGTTTCTCCGGCTTCAAGCAGCATTTCGCCCGTGGGCAGGCGTTCACCTACAGTCTGGAGGACATCGGGCGTTATTATCGCGACTATGTAGACCTGATGGCACATATGGATACGGCCATGCCGGGACGGGTTCACCGGGTACACTATGAGCACATGGTCGAGAATTTCGAGAGCGAGGTCCGGCGGCTGCTCGATGCCTGCGACCTGCCGTTCGAACCGGATTGCCTGCGCTTTTTCGAGAACGACCGCGCGGTGCGCACCGCCAGCTCCGAGCAGGTGCGTCGCCCGATCTACAGCGACGGACTCGACCAGTGGCGGGCGTTCGAGCCGTATCTGGGGCCACTCAAGGCGGCGCTCGGTCCGGCCCTGGCCAGCTATCCCGCTTGATGCGGCAAGGCGGCAACACTTTGTCGCAAAAATTTTACACAATCGTATGCGCCTTTGCGGGCAACAATCTTCGCGCCTAGCATCCAAGTCGACGCTGTTTGTTGCTACGCGGCATAATTTCCACGGGGAGGACAATGTGGAGTGCTCGCGGCGTCCCGCTTGACCATGCGGCAGATCGACAACGACGGGGAAACATGTCTCTCATGACCAACATTTGCTCCAAGACCGCTGCCGGCTCGGCTGGGTTCGCCATCCTGCTCACTGGCACGGCGCTCGCAACCAGCCCGGCAATAGCGCAGCAGGCTACACCTCCAGCATCGGCCGAGATGATGATGGACGAAATCATCGTCACAGCGACGCGGCGCTCGGAGCGCCTGCAGGATGTGCCGATCAGCATTCAGGCCTTCAATACCGAGATGCTGTCAGAGCAGGGGGTCAGTGACTTCCAGGATGTCGCGCGGTTGCTGCCTAGCGTGTCTTTCGACACGGCGGCACCAGGTGCGACCACCATCTACATCCGCGGTGTTGCCAGCGGCGGTGACGGCAACCACTCCGCATCGTTGCCAAGTGTCGGGGTCTATCTCGACGAACAGCCTATCACGACCATCCTCGGCCCTGTCGACATCAATGTGTACGACATCGAGCGGGTCGAGGCGCTTGCCGGCCCTCAAGGCACTTTGTTCGGGGCCAGTTCGCAGTCGGGCACCATCCGCATCATCACCAACAAGCCGAATTTCGACAGGATCGAAGGCGGCTATGATCTGGAACTGAACAAGATCGACGGCGGCGGTGTCGGCGGCTCCGTGCAGGGCTATTACAATCAGCCAATCAATGAGCGCATGGCGATCCGTCTGGTCGGCTGGTACAAGCGGGATGGGGGCTACATCGACAATGTCGAGAGCACGCGGATTTTCCCGTCTTCAACGCAAGCCGCTATAGACAACGGGCAAACCAACGTTCCCATCCAGCAGAATAATGCCGAATTCGCTGAAGATGACTATAATGACGTCGTGACCTACGGCGGCCGTGTCGCGCTCAAGATCAATCTCAATGACAACTGGACGGTCACACCCTCGTTATTTGCGCAGCAACAGCTGCAGCACGGTTTCTTTGCCTATTCCGAGAACGATGGCGACCTGAATATTTCCCACTTTGCACCGGAGCGTGCACGGGATCGCTTCTATCAGGCGGCATTGACGGTTGAGGGTAAAATCGGTTCGTTCGACTTGACCTATGCCGGTTCCTTCTTCCAGCGCGATGCGCAGGCACGCGCGGATTATTCCGACTATTCATATTTCTACGACTCGCTGGCCGGATATACGCTCTATAACAACGCCGGCGAGATCATTGATCCATCGCAGCGTATCAATGGCCGGGAACGGTTCACCAAGCTGAGCCAGGAACTCCGTATCAGCTCGCCGTCCACGAACAGTTTCCGCTTTGTCGGCGGCCTGTTCTATCAGCGACAGGTCGATGACATCACCCAGGAATATATCGTCGACGATCTGGCCGATGCGATCGAAGTTCCAGGGTTCGATGACACGCTCTGGCTGACCCAGCAGCGGCGAGTCGACCGGGATTATGCTGCCTTCAGCGAGTTGAGCTATGATCTTCTCGACAACCTGATCCTGACCGGCGGCGTCCGGGTCTTTTATTACAACAACTCGCTGCGGGGTTTCTTCGGCTTTGGCGAAGGCTTCAGCGGCGGGACGGGGGTTGCCGCCTGCCGCCTGCCGGATGGATCGCTGCGACCGCCGTCTGTGCCCAATTCGCCGTGCACCAACATCAACAGTGCCCAGAACGAGGTGAACGTCACCCAGAAGATCAACGCGACCTACAAGATTGACCCCGACAAGCTGGTCTATTTTACCTGGTCGCGGGGCTTCCGTCCGGGCGGGATCAACCGGCGCGGGGGTGTGCCCTATGATGCGGACTTCCTCGTCAACTACGAAGTCGGCTTCAAGACCAGTTGGCTTGACCGGCGAGTCCGCTGGAATGGCGCGTTCTACTGGTCGACCTGGAAGGATTTCCAGTTCCCGTTCCTCGGGCAGAACGGCCTGACCGTCATCACCAATGCGGGTAATGCACGAATTCGCGGTTTCGAGACGGACCTGTTTGCCACCCTGGCGCCCGGGTTGACCCTGGCCGGCGGTGCCGCATTCACAGACTCGGTGCTGACAGAAAATTACTGCGGATTCACACGCCCGGACGGCAGCCCGGAGACCGACTGTCCGGGAGCCGAGCTTGCTCTCGATGGCGACCGGCTTCCGGAAGTGCCCCGGTTCAAGGCCAACGCCACCTTGCGCTACGAGTTCAACTGGGGCGAGACCGAGCCGTTTATGCAGCTCAACTACACCCACCAGAGTTCGAGCAGGTCTGACCTGCGCCGGCTCGAGGCGGACATCCTGAGGCCGCAGGGAACCTATGATCTTGTCAACTTCTCGCTCGGCTTCAAGCGCGATAACCTGACTGCAGAGTTTTATCTCGACAACGCCTTCGACGAGCGGGCCGAACTCAACCGCTTCACCCAGTGCGCGGAACAGGTGTGTGGCGGCCGGGTGAACATCATCCCGACACGGCCGCGCATGTTCGGGTTCCGGGTCGGGCAGAAGTTCTGATGCCGGTCACGGCGGCACCGGGCGGGTGCACCGCAAACGCGGACCCCGCCCTGCCGCTGACTGAGGCGCGCGCCCTTGCTGTCGAACCCTACGTCCATCCGGACTGGGCGGCGATCGAACAGACACGCGTCTTCCGCCAGTCCTGGCAACTGGTTGGGTCGGTTGCGGAAATCGCCGGGCCGGGCGACCATCTGGTGCGCGAGATCGCCGGCGTTCCGGTACTGATCGTCCGGCAGCCGGATGGCTCGGTGCGCGGCTTCCACAACATCTGCCGCCACCGCGCCGGGCCCCTTGCCACCTGCGACGGCAAGGGGGCACGCGCGCTGCGCTGCAAATACCACGGCTGGCTCTACGGGCTTGATGGTCAACTCAAGGTCGCAGCCGAGATGCAGGAGGCGGAGGGATTTTCAGTCGAGAGTGTGTCGCTGGAGCCCGTGCGGGTTAGCGTGTGGCAGGGCTTTGTGTTCGTCTGCCTCGGCGCCGATGCACCGCCACTCGCGCAGGTTCTTGACGGGATCGAGGCCCGCATGGCCCCCACCCGGCTTTCGCCGATGGTCCACCGTCGCCACTGGCGCGATGAGATCGCCTGCAACTGGAAAGTCTACATCGATAACTTTCTCGAGGGCTATCACTTGCCGTTCGTCCACCCGGACCTCTCGCGGGTGGTGGATTATGCCGATTACAAAAGCACGCTCGCGCCCTGGTATTCGCTGCAATATGCGCCGGTATCCGGCACCGGTGACGCCTATGGGGCCGGCGAGGCGCTGTATTATTTCATCTACCCCAATTTCATGCTCAACATCATGCCCGGACGGCTGCAGACGAATATCGTGACGCCGTTGGGGCCGGATCGCTGCGCCGTCGACTTCGACTTCTACTATCTCGACGATTCCGATGTGCAGTCGCGTGTCGAGGCGGATCTGCGCTTCACGGCGCAGATCCAGCGCGAGGATGTCGATATTTGTCTGCAGGTGCAAAAGGCGCTGGTGTCGGGTGTTTATCGGCCGGGCCGCCTGTCGCCGCGTCGGGAAGCTGGGGTGTGGCACTTCCAGAATCTGTTGCGCCGCGCCTACGGCTGGGTATGAGCAGCGCAGGTGTAAACCCACGCCCCGCGCAGACCATGGGCTTCTGGATGGCGCTGGCGCTGGTTGTCGGCTCGATGATCGGCTCCGGCGTGTTCCTGCTGCCTGTCAGCCTGGCGCCGCTCGGGTGGAACTCGGTCATCGGCTGGCTGGTGACCATCACGGGCACCCTCTGCATGGCGGGGGTGTTCGCCCGGCTGGCGCGCGCCTATCCGTCGGCGGGTGGGCCCTATGCCTTCACGCGGGAGGCGTTTGGCAGGCCGCCGGCCTTCATGGTCGCCTGGGCCTACTGGGTCTCGCTGTGGACCGGTAATGCGGCCATCGCGATCGCGGCGGTCAGCTATCTCAGCAGGCTGATCCCCGGGCTGGCCGATGTGGCGTCGCTGGCAGCCGTTGCCATCGTCTGGCTCCTGACTGCCATCAACCTGCGCGGCGTGCGCATGGTGGGTCGCGTGCAGCTGGTGACGACGGTGCTGAAGCTGGTGCCGCTGGTCGCCGTATTCGGCATCGCCGTGTTTGTCCTGACCACGACAAGCCCGCCGCCTTTGGCTCCGTTTGATCCCGCAGACCTGAGCCTCGGACAGGTCAACACGGCGGCCATATTGGCGCTCTGGGCCATGCTCGGCATCGAGACCGCGACCGTGCCGGCAGACAAAGTGCGCGACCCTGAACGCACGGTGCCGCGTGCCACACTTATCGGCACGGCGCTGGCCGGCGTGATCTATCTGTTTGTGTGTTCAGCGGTGGTACTCATGCTGCCCGCAGACCAGACGGCGCAGTCCGCAGCGCCGTTTGCGGATTTTGTGGCGCGCTATGTTGGTGGCGACTGGGCGCTGCTGGTGGCGGCAGCCGGTGCGATCTCGGCACTTGGCGCGCTCAACGGCTGGATCCTGGTGCAGGCCGAGGTCCCGCATGCCATGGCGAAGGACGGCGTGATGCCGTCCCCCATGGCCCGCAGTTCCTTGACCGGCGCGCCAGTGGTCGCGCATCTGGTCTCCAGTGGCCTGCTGACTGCGGCGGTATTGCTGAATTACAGCCGGTCGATGGCCGGGCTGTTCGAGTTCATGATCCTGCTGTCGTCCGCCATCACCCTCGTCATGTATGTTGGCGTGTCTTTGGCTGCGGCCCGGCTGATTGCCGGCGGCCGGCTCGGGGCGAGCCTCGGCTTCCGGGTCGTGGTGCTGGTCGCGCTGGTCTATTCGGTCTGGACCGTGTTCGGCGCGGGGCTGGAGGCCGCCGGCTGGGGCGCTGCCCTGGTGCTGGCCGGGCTTCCGCTTTACGCGCTGCTGGTGAAGTCACGCCCGGCGCAGCAGGCGACCGACAAAACTGCGGTCCGCTAGGATCTCGCGGGCGGCATTGTGCCCGGGGGCACCGGTCACGCCGCCACCCGGATGCGCGCCGGAGCCGCACAGGTACAGCCCGCGGATCGGCGTGCGGTAATCGGCAAAGCCCAGCAGCGGTCGTGCCGCCCAGAGCTGGTCCAGCGACATGCGGCCATGGAAGATGTCCCCGCCGATCAGCCCGAACCGTCGCTCCAGGTCCAGCGGGGAGAGGGCTAAACGCCCGACCACCGCCGCCTTGAAGTTGGGGGCATAGCGGTTGACGGTCTCGATCATATGGTCGGCGACGCGCTCGCGCTCCTCGTCCCAGGAGCGGCCGTCCGGCAGCTCCGGGCAGACGTGCTGACAGAACAGGCTGGCGACATGCGCGCCTTTGGGGGCCAGGCTGTCGTCGACGACGGAGGGGATTTTCATTTCGATCACCGGCTCGGCCGACCAGCCGTCAGCACGCGCACTGGTGTAGGCGCGGTCCATGTAGTCGAGTGTCGGGGCGATGATGATGCCGCTCTGGTGGTGCTCTGCCGGGTCCTTGCCAGGCAGGCAGGTGAAATCGGGCAGTTCGCTCAGCGCCACGTTCATGCGGAACGTCCCCGAGCCGCATTTGAACTGGTCCATACGCTTGCGGAAGTCAGCGGGCAGGTCACTGGCGTCGACCAGTTGGCGGTACAGCAAGGCCGGGCCGACGTTGGCGGCGACGATATCTGCGGCAAGCTCCTGCCCGCCCTGCAGCCGGACGCCGACAGCGCGACCACCGCTGACCAGCAGCTTCTCGACCGGTGCGTCCAGGCTGATCTCGACGCCTGCGGCCAGGCACGCCTTGCTCATGGCCTGGGTGATGGTGCCCATGCCGCCGACACAGTGGCCCCAGGCGCCCTTTTTGCCGTTCACCTCGCCGAAGACATGATGCAGCAGCACATAGGCCGAGCCCGCAGCATCGGGGCTGGCGAAGTTGCCGACCACGGCGTCGAAGCCGAACGCACCCTTCACATAGTCATTCTCGAACCAGGCATCGAGGAAGTCGCGGGCGCTTTTCACGAACAGGTCGAGCACGTCCCGCTGTTCCTCCAGCGTCATGCCGGCCAGCTTGCGCCCCTGTGCTACTGCTGCAAGAAGCGCGTGCAGGCCACCGCCGGCGTTGGGCGGCGTTTTGAGCGCCAGATCGCGCAGCACTTCCGCCACCTTCTCCAGGGCGTCCGAATAGGCAGGGAAGACTTGCGCGTCTTTGGGCGAGAAGCGGGCGAACTCGGCCTGTGTGCGCGCCGTGCCGCCGCCGAGTTTCAGATAACCGCCGTCGCTGTGCGGGAAAAAGTTGGAGATCGGCCGCTCGATCACCCGGTAGCCATAGTCGGCCAGTCGCATGTCCTCGATGACTTTCGGGCGCAGCAGGCTGACCGTGTAACTGGCGGTCGAGTTGCGAAAGCCCGGGTGGAATTCCTCGGTGACGGCAGCACCGCCGACGATCGCGCGTCGTTCCAGCACCCGCACCTTCAGCCCGGCGCGCGCGAGGTAAAAGGCGCAGACGAGGCCGTTGTGGCCGCCGCCGATGATCAGCGCGTCGGTGCGTTGCATGTGTGAAGTCTCCCCGGATTGGCGTCTGTTTAGCTCACGGAATTGATGCTGGCGCGGCGGCTCCAGCCGGGTGCAGGCGCACTGTGCTGGCGCGCCTCCGGAATGAGGGCGCGCAATTTGCGGGCAAAACTGCGCAGGCAGACCTCGCTGGTGCCCAGCGGCCCGACCGTGTAGCTGCCGGAGGCCATGCCCTGCTGAACCCGCGCGATCAAGGTGGTGTCCTCCCGGTTGACCTGACGGTTGATTCGCCAGTTGAGGTAGCGAGCCGCCTTCATCTCCCGTCGGTCATCCGGCAGCACATAGGCGATTTCGCGAATGAGCGTCTCGGTGGCAGAGACCGGCAGGAACTGCATGAAATCCACCTGGTCCGGGTAGATGTCGAAGGCGACATTGGGCCACAGCTTGAAATAGGTCCACAACCGTTGGCGGTCCGGCGGCAGGTGGGCGACGGGCGGCAGCAGCCGCTGGTAGAGCCGCTCGGAGAGGTTCGCGGACTCGCGCGTCACCAGAGCGCCCCACATCTTGTCGACATGGGTGTTCGCCTCGATCCCGTAGCCGCGCCCGAACAGCCGGGTGAGGCCGGGGTGTGCTACCGGAATGTGCAGGCCATCCGAATAATTGTCGGCAACGTTCTTCCAGTTGACGGCGCGCGGGCGCTGGACCACCCGGCCAAGCGCCTGCAGGTCCTCGAAGCGGTAGGGGGTGATTTCATGGTCGTAGGGGGCCATCATTTCGGCAACCGATGGCCCGCCGCCCTCCAGCCGCACGAAGAGAAACCCGCGCCAGATTTCCAGGTCGACAGGGGCCAGGCCGTGGCGGCTCATGTCGAGGCCGGGATAGTCGCTGCGCATCGGCACGCCGGATAAGCGTCCGTCCAGTTCGTAGGTCCAGGCATGGTAGGGGCAGACCAGCTTCTTCGCACACCCGCTGCTGCCATCGACCAGCCGGGAGGCGCGGTGACGGCAGACGTTGGCAAAGGCGCGCACCATCCCGTCTTCCCCGCGCACCACCAGGACGCTTTCGCCCAGATACTCAAGCGTATGCCAGTCGCCGGCGTTGGGGATGTCGCTCAGGTGACAGACCACCTGCCAGGCGGGCCGGATGACCCGCGCCATCTCAAGCTCGAAGAATTCCGGATCCTGGTAGAGCCAGGCTGGCAGGCTCCAGCCCTCGTCCGGGTCGGGCTTCTCGATCTCTGCGGGTTGTGTCGCCATGCCGCCTCCAATGCATACAGCCTATGCCACGCCACCCCGGCCTGCAAGGCCACCTCCGGCAACAGTGGTTGGGCTGCGGTCTCGTTTGCCAGGGGCGGCGTTTTTGCGTTAAGCCATAGCCATGACACAGACGAACACCGGCGCAACGTCGACCCGCCGCGGATTTCTTATCGGCGGCGGTGCAGCCCTCGGCCTTGTCGTGGCGGCTGCGGTCTGGCCGCGCGAGACCCCGCTGAACCTCTCCGTGGGGGAAGGCGAGACCCTGCTGAGCGGTTGGGTCAAGATTGGCGCAGACGGCCAACTCGTCGTGGTGATCCCGCAGGCGGAGATGGGGCAGGGGGTTTATACCGCGCTCGCCATGCTGGTCGCGGAGGAAGTGGGGGCAGACTGGTCCATGGTCTCTGTCGAGCCGGCACCGCGCCATCCGCTCTACGCCAACCGTATCATCGGGCAGGAGGGGCTGAGTGCTGTTCCCGGATTTCTGCAGGGTGCGGCGCGCTGGGCTATCGGCGAGGCAGCGGAGAGCTATGCATTCCAGATTACCGGCGGCAGCACATCCGTGCGTGGCTTCTGGCAACCGATGCAGGAGGCGGGAGCGGCCGCACGTGTTCTCCTGTGCAAGGCGGCGGCTCGCCAGTGGAACGTTGACTGGCGCGACTGCGATACCGAGGCCGGGCAGGTGGTCTACAACGACCGCATGCTGGATTTCGCCGAGATTGCGCAAACGGCTGCCACAATGACCGTCGATGCGCCGCTCGACCTGCGCCCGCGCGAGATGCGCCGGTTGATCGGTCGCAGCGTCCCCCGGCTCGATCTGCCGGGCAAGGTCAACGGGAGCGCCCGTTACGGCGCAGACGTACGGCTTGCTGGCATGCTCTATGCGGCGGTCGCGCTGGTCGACCGCAGGCCGGATGCGCTGAGCGCTGCCAGCGGGATGCCCGGTGTGCGCCACATCGTCGAGCAGCCGGGCTGGATCGCGGTGTGCGCGGATACCTGGTGGCAAGCGCATCAGGCGGCAAAGTCACTGGAGGTGCCACTGCCGCCGCTTGCTGCCGGGCTGGATGACGCCAGTATCACCCAGCGTCTGGAGGCGGCACTGGGGTCGCCCGTCATCAGCGATGACCCAGCAGACGTGCGTGCCCGCTATACGCTGGCGGCAACGGCGGCAGCACCGCTGGAGCCGCTGACGGCGACCGCGCGGGTGTTCGGCGATGCGGCGGAAATCTGGGCTCCTACCCAGTCCGTGACTCTGGTCGCCTGGGCGGCGGCACGGGCGCTCGGCCTGCGCGACAAGGACGTGACGGTATTCCCGACACTGGTCGGTGGAGGCTTTGGTCGAAAGATCGAAGTGGACGCCGTGACCATGGCCGCCCTGTGCGCCCGTGCGACGAACGCACCGGTGCAGGTGCAGTTGACCCGCGAGCAGGACATGGCCCTGCAGGGGGTACGCCCGGCAGTCCTGGCTGACGTGAGCGGTCGCCTGAGCGATGCGGGCACCGTCGCTGCGTGGCAGGCCCGCTTTGCCACCCAGTCCGCACCGAAAAGCCTGCTGGCGCGCACGGTGCCGGACTTGAAAACCATGGCTCCGAGCGGCGGGATGCCCGCGGATACTCTGGCGCAAGACTACACGATCCCGAAGCATCGACTGGAGACGACACACATCGACCTGCCGGTGCGTGCCGGGGCAGTTCGTGCGACCGAGCAGCCGGCGGCGGCCTTTGCCCGCGAGTGCTTCCTCGACGAGTTGGCCCTGCGCGCGCAGGCAGACCCGGCGGCGTTCCGGCTGGCGCATCTGCCGCAGGGCGGGCGGGCGCGCCGGGTGCTTGAGGCTGCTCTGGCGCGCGCCAACTACCAGGCAGATGGCCTCGGCGCGGGGCGCGGGCAGGGGTTGGCGCTCCACTGCGGCTATGGCTCGGTGGCGGCGGCCGTGCTGGAGGTTGCGCTGCGCACCGATCAGGCACCCCGGCTGGTGCAGGCGACGCTGGCAGTCGATTGCGGCGACATCGTCCACCCGGATATCGTGCGCGCCCAGATGATGGGTGGGTTCCTCTATGGCCTGTCCGATGCGCTCTACGGCCATGTCGGGTACAGGGATGGCCGGGTGACCAGCCTCAGCTTTGATCGCTATCCGCTGCTGGCGCTGGCGGATGCGCCGCCGGTGGATATTGTGTTGCTCCCGAGCGTGTCCGAACCCGGCGGCGTCGGGGAACTGGCGACCCCGCTTGCGGCCCCGGCACTCGCCAACGCCATTGCGCGCGCCGGTGGCGGCCGCATCCGGGCGCTGCCAATCACAGTTTGAAGCGCCCGGATGTCATCCTGTGATTGGCAGCCTGCAAGGTCTGTCAGGCGGCGTCTGCGATGCGCGCACCGGCGGTGCGCAGCAGCTTGTGCAACTGGGCACGCTGGGACTCGCTGGCTGCAAAGGCCATCCGCACGATGTCTGGTGTCTGCTCGACCACCCGTGCGGGCATGCTGCCCGAGACTGAGTCGATCTCGATCTGAACTTCGCGCGGCAGCTGCGGCAGCGGTGGCAGAAGACCGATCTTGGCCCCGATCGGCGAGAGGTCGATCGTTGAGACATTCACCGGCATAAGCGTGCCGGCGACAAGCAGGCGAGCAGGGACTGCGATGACCGTGCGTTCGGCGGCCCGGCGGTTGGCCTCCGGCACCACGGTGCGGATGATCTTGACCATCTGCTCGCGCAGTGCCTGGGTTGAGGCGTGCATCTCCTCGGACTTGGTGTAGACGTGCTGGGCTGAACGGGAACTGCCGCCGGCACTGTCCTTGACTGCGCCGATCCCGCGCGACACCGAGGCCACGGCGCCTGCTGCATGCTGGACACTCTGGGAGATTTCGCGCGTTGCAGAAGACTGTTGCTCGATCGAGGCGGCGATCACCGTGGAGCCCCTGTCGATATCGACAACATGGGCATTTATGGTGTCGATGGCTTTGACCGCATCGGCAACCGCGCTCTGAATTCCGGCCACCTGTCCCCGGATCGTCTCGGTCAGTTTGCCGGTCTGCGCCGCCAGGCTCTTGACCTCCGAGGCGACAACCGCAAAGCCACGACCCGCGTCGCCTGCCCGTGCGGACTCGATGGTGGCATTCAGGGCCAGCAGGTTGGTCTGCTCGGCGATCTCGCTGATCAGGCCCACGACATTGCCGATGTCAGCCGCTGCCGTGACCATGCCCGAGACTGTTGCCCGGGTGCTGCCGGCAACGCGCGCCGTATTCTGGGCGAGATCAGCAGAAGTCTGAATCTGGCGGGAGATTTCCCCGATGGCCATGGCCATCTGCTCGGAGGCTGCTGCCACCGTCTGCGCCGCCTCGAGCGCCGTCCGGGACTGGACGTCCGCCTGATCGGACTCTGTGACGACAAAGCCCGCCGCTTCGTTGAGGGCTAGGGAAATCGTCAGCATTTCCGTGGCCTCAGTCGCAATCTGCTCGATCTTACCATTCAGTTCGCGCTCAACCGTGTCTGCCATATTGCGTAGTGCATTGACGACCGCCAGTCGGCTTTCTTCTGCAGCGCGTTCCCGTTCCTGCGCTGCTGCTACCTCAGCCTCGCGCTCGCGCTCCTTGCGCGCCAGTTCGGCAGCCTCCGCTTGCAGACGCAGGGCTTCCTGCTCGATCCGCAACTGCTCTGCCGCGATCAACTGCTCCTTCAGGTCGATGGCAGAGCGGGTCAGTTCGCCAATTTCGTCAGATCGACGGGTCGGCGCGATAACAGTGTCAAGTTCCCCGGTCGCCAGATCGTGCAGGATCGGCTTCAGGCGGCGCAGGGGCCGGGCCATGGCGGACCCGACCAGCGACCCCCCGAAGATAATGCCGACTAGCGACAAGCCCAGCACAATCAGCATCAGCCTCTCGACCATGTAAATGCGCGCATAAGCCTGCGAGACGGGTTTGCGTACCAGGACAGACCACCCGAGGCTGGGGGCGCCGTTGGCACCTTCAAGACGCGTGTATCCGTTGACCTGGTCGATTTTCTTGCGGGCATGCCTGTCAACCAGAGAGCCGGACTCTCCTTTGACGGCCAGTCGTGCAGCACGAATGCCTTTTTCAACGAGGTTGAGTTTGTCGACCACCGCGAAATTACGCGTGTGGAGGTCTGTTTTCCGAATGAAAGGGTCATAGTCGACGATGATCGTGCCTGTCCGATCCAACAGGGTGATTTCTGACTGTGAATTGCCGCGGTTCTTCATGCGCTGGTAGCTTTGATCAATGATCGTCTCGACAAAGCCGAAGTCCGCGAAGTTCACCCAGACCCCGATCGTCGCGCCGGCCAGGTCCTTGACCGGTGAGGCAAACGCCAGCGAATAGCCGTCGCCGCCAGTCACAGTGGCGACTTCGGCAATCCTTTGCGGGTCCGAGACTACGGTGCCAGTGGCGCCGCCGTCGCCAGAGGTCTGAAACCGCCCAGCCATCGCAGCCTTGAACCAGACGGCATTGCCGAATGTCTTCGCATAGAGCCCGGCAGTGTTCACGGGTTGGCCCAGCGCGTTGCGGCTGTTGACCGCCAGCACCTTGCCGGTGCTATCAACCAGTATCATAAGCGGGTAGACGCCGTAGAGGCGTACGTAGGTATTCATGGCGTTCACCAGTTCGCCAGTTCCATCCGTACGGTTCCAGTTCTCCGGGTCCAGGGCCGCACCGTTGGAGGCAAAGGCCTGCACGTCTCCGTAGCGCTCGAACATATTGGCATCGATCGCCTGGCCGAGTGCGCGTGCCTCAAGCTCCATCGTGGTGTCGACTTCTTTTTTCATCGCTTTACTCGTCGATAGATTGACTGCCCCCAGTATAGCCGCCGGTACCAGACCGAAGATCAGGAACAGCAAGACGAGTTTGTTGCGGATTGAACTGTTGATAACCTTGAACATGTGGCGGCACACCTTTCCAGATGTTGGAGTACGATTTACGGATCAGTACGCCACGCCACATATTTACTGGGCCCAACTACAAGGGCCGTTGACAGGGTTTAATCATCATAGCGCTGACTAAGGTGACCCTGCCCATGAACACGTTATTACACCGTTCATGTGCGCATATTACCACCATGAATTGTTTAAACTGTGGTAAATACCAAACAGAATGAATGGAAACCTGTTCACCATAGCGGGATAGCCTCTGGTCAAAAAGCAGTCCACCTCTGAAGATACTGTAGATTTTTCTTACATTTGGCTGAGACAGGTTCTGCGATACCGATCACCATAGGAGGTATGCGTCCGATAAATACTCGTATGTTTAACTATTGAATATTCAAAGGATATCGGGCAGCCTGACCAACGCACTGCAGAACTGGAATATGCATCACCGACAACGAACGGCCAAAACCGAAAGGGGTGCAGACAATGAATATCCCGCCTGAAATTTTTGCCGCACTCAATCTGACATCCCCCGATGCGCGCAGAAACGCTGAGGATTATCTCAGGGAGGTTGTAGTCGGTGCTGCCGGGTTGATGGATGTCGAGATGGTGCTGATCTCCATGCTGTCAGAAGGCGCGGGCGATAGATTCGAGACGCTTGTGCTGGTGCGCGACGGCGTGCTGCAACCAAACATCGATTACAAGCGAGCCGGTACGCCGTGTGAGAATGTCTATACTGATACCCTGTGCTGTTACGAGCATTCGGTTGCATTGCAATTTCCGGAGGACCTGTATTTGCAGCAGATGGGGGCCGAGTCCTACCTCGGTACACCGCTCCTCGACTCCCGGGGACGTACGATTGGTATTCTCGCCTGCATTGATACCAAGCCTATTCTTCAGGACGCGCGTGCTCTAAAAATTGCTGTCCTGCGTATCCTGGCGCTGAACATTGAAGCGCATATCGAGCGTATGTTGTCGGACAGAATGTTAATGCAAGCGTGGCGTGACCTGAATTTCAAGTCAGCGGCACTCGACCAGCATTGTCTTGTAAGCATAACTGATAAGAACGGCGATCTGGTTTATGTGAATGAGAATCTCTGCAAGATTACCGGCTGGACCCGAGAGGAGCTACTCAGTCAACCGCACCGTACCTTGATGCCGATGCATCATACCGAAGACTATATTCAGCATGCATGGAACAAACTCCGTGCTGGAGAAATCTGGCGCAGTATTGTACACAACAAAACGAAATGCGGCGACGATTACTGGATTGATGCCAGCTATATCCCTCAAATGAACGAGAACGGGGAGCTGGAGCGCTTCATCGGGGTACGCACCGATATCACGGCCATGATCAACGCACTCGACGAGGCGCAAGCCTCTGCGCGCGCCAAATCTGCCTTTTTGTCAGCGGTCAGTCATGAGTTGCGCACCCCGCTGAACGCTGTTTTGGGTTATATTCAGTTGCTGAAACTGAATACGTCTCTCGATCCTGATCAGGAAGCATATGTCAACATAATATCAGAGAACAGTGCCCGCCTGCTGGATCAGATAAAGACACTCCTTTCTTATGCCGAGTCCCAACATTTGGTGCAGGACTCTCAGGTGAAGCCAGTTAATGTTCGTGACCTTGTTGAGGAAATATTATCCGTTTTTACACCAATGGCTCGTGAATATGGTGTTAAACTGCAGAATGAGGTGGTTCCGGGTTTCAGTATTACTTCGCAACCGGCTTTTCTGCGTTCTATACTTGAGAATCTTATCTCGAACGGGATCAAGTATAATCGAAAAGACGGGCATGTCATGGTCATGAGCGAGTCTTACCAGGATAGATGCAAACTGATCGTGCAGGATAACGGGCTTGGCATTGCAGAGGATGTCGGCGACAAGATATTCAACCGTTTTGAACGTGGCCCGGCACAGGGTGGTGTCGTCCCCGGAAATGGTTTAGGCCTCACTATTGTGCGGGATCTGGTTGCCCAAATGGGCGGCAAGATCAGCTATGTAAGTACTCTGGGTAAGGGCACGTCATTCACTGTTGAGTGCTAGAAAAATGGCAGCTAGAGCCAGAAAGGTACTGTATATAGAAGATCAGCCCGTAAATGCGCGGCTGTTGAAAGATGTTGTTAACTTTCTCTGGGGGTGGCCTGTCGATGTCGCTCCTACTGCCGAAATAGGTCTGGAGCGACTTATGCTCAGCACCTATGATCTTATTTATCTCGATATAAATCTGCCAGGGCTTTCAGGGTATGACGCTGCCAAACGCATTCGCGAGATGGACAATACTGGCCACATGCGAATTATTGCCGTTACAGCCGATGCAACATCCCGCGCTCGCATAGATGCGCTCAATGCCGGTTGCGATGACTACATCAGCAAACCGCTCGATATTGCCGAACTGAAAGCTTTGACGGAACGGTTGCTGGGCCGCGAGGACATTTAACCCATTCGTCATTGCGAGGAGCGCAGTCGACGCGGGAATCCAGAGTTTCTGGTAATGCTGGACCACCACGGCTGTTGCACAGCCTCACGATGACCAATAGATCAACGTAAAATCATTGCGCTACAGTCATATACCAAGATGCGCTGATTGTAACCCAAATAAACGTCGTCACCCCGGCGAAAGCCGGGGTCCATGAACACTTCGTTTTCCCAAATTCATGAGACTGTAGCGTTCTTGGATTCCGGCTGCAGTTTATCCTGAGCGCCGCTCGCCAGGCGTCGTCGAAGGGCCGGAATGACGGCATGAGTCACAGTCAATGCACTTTGGTATTACGGCAGGATTTCTTCCTGCGGTCGTCCCACGGTTACATAGTGGAAGCCATGGCGTGCCATCTCCTCGCGGCGATAGACATTGCGCAGGTCCACGACGATCGGCCGCTTCATGGCCTGCTTGATGCGGTCAAAATCGAGCGCGCGGAACGCATCCCACTCCGTGACAATCACCAGTGCGGAGGCCCCTTCTACAATATCATAGGGGCTGCGGCCGTAATGCACATTCTCCAGCAGCTTGCGTGCGTTCTCGACACCTTCCGGGTCATAGGCGCGGACATCGGCGCCAGCGTCCTGCAGCACCTGGATGATCGAGAGCGAAGGGGCCTCGCGCATGTCGTCTGTGTTCGGCTTGAAGGTCAGGCCCAGAACGGCGATAGTCTCGCCGCGCACACTCCCGCCACAGGCGTTGATCACCTTGCGGGCCATGGCGCGCTTGCGCTGGTCGTTGACCGCGACGGTCGTCTCGACCAGACGGATCGGGGTGCCATAGTCTTGCGCAGTCTTGACCAGGGCCACGGTATCCTTGGGGAAGCAGGAGCCGCCGTAGCCCGGACCGGCGTGCAAAAATTTGGCGCCGATGCGGTTGTCGAGGCCGATGCCGCGCGCCACGTCCTGTACATTGGCACCGACAACCTCGCACAGATCGGCAATCTCGTTGTTGAAGGTGATCTTCATCGCGAGGAACTCGTTTGCGGCATATTTGATCAGCTCGGACGTCCGGCGCGCCGTGAACAGCATCGGTGCAGCATTGAGGAACAGCGGCCGATAGACGTCGTTCATCACGTCGCGCGCGCGCTCGTCTTCGATCCCGACCACAATGCGGTCCGGGCGCTTGAAGTCGCTGATTGCGGCCCCTTCACGCAGGAATTCCGGGTTGGATACGACGGCGACGTCGGCATCCGGATTGGTATCACGCATGATGCGCTCGACTTCGTCACCGGTGCCGACCGGCACGGTCGACTTGGTGACGATCACGGTGAAGCCACGCACGGCCTCGGCAATCTCGCGGCTTGCACCGTACACGTAGGAGAGGTCGGCATGGCCATCGCCACGGCGTGACGGGGTGCCGACAGCGATGAACACCACATCCGCCTGCGCGACGGCCGTTTTCAGGTCGGTAGTGAAAGAGAGGCGGCCAGCCTCCAGGTTCTGGGAGACCAGGGCATCGAGGCCGGGCTCGTAGATCGGGATCTCGCCCTTGCGCAGCGATTCAATCTTGCCGGCATCCTTGTCCACGCAAATGACATTGTGCCCGAAGTCCGCAAAGCAGACGCCGGACACCAGGCCGACGTAACCAGAACCCACCATTACGATTTGCATACGTTAACTCCAGAGGATCAAAAATGGCCCCACGCGGGGATGTAAGCACTCATCAAACGCCGTGATACCCGCGATACCACGCGACGAAACGCGGGATGCCGACCGCGATAGGGGTCGTCGGCGCGAACCCCAGGTCGCGGCTGATCGCCGAAATGTCGGCAAAGGTTTCCTTCACATCGCCGTCCTGCATCGGCTGAAGGTTGCGCACAGCCTTGATGCCGATTGCCTGTTCCAGCACGTCGATCATGTGCATCAGCTCTTCAGAGCGGTGGTTGCCGATATTGTAGATTCGGTGCGGGCTGACAGAGCCGCCGGCCTTGGTCTGGCCGTCGTCGGGCGGCGGGTTGTCGAGGCAGGCGACCACGCCGGTCACAATGTCGTCCACATAGGTGAAATCGCGGCGCATATCCCCGTTGTTGAACACGGCGATCGGCGTGCCGGCGAGGATGGCCTTGGTGAACAGCCACATCGCCATGTCCGGCCGGCCCCATGGGCCATAAACCGTGAAGAAGCGCAGCCCCGTCTGCGGCAGGCGGTAGAGATGGGCGTAGGTCTCGCTCATCAACTCGTCGGCCTTCTTGGTCGCCGCATAGAGGGAGATCGGCTGGTCAACCCGGTCCTCGACCGCAAAGCCGCCATCCCCCAGCGGATTAGACCCGTATACCGAGGAGGAGGAGGCGTAGACCAGATGATCGACCGTGTCCGTATGGCGGGCAATCTCCATGACATTCAGGTGCCCGACCAGGTTCGACTGCACATAGGCATGCGGGTTGTCGATGGAATAGCGTACGCCTGCCTGCGCACCCAGATGCACGATCCGGGTGATGCGGTGCGGCGCGAGCGCCTGCTTGAGGGCTGCGAAGTCCGCAAAATCGGTCTGCAGAAAACTGAAGCTGTTATGATGGCGTGACTCAAGGTCGGCGATGCGGTCGCGCTTCAGCTGGACTGGGTAATAGTCATTGAGATTATCAAGGCCAATGACGGTCTCGCCACGGGCCAGCAAGCGTAAGGCGGTGTGATAACCAATGAAGCCTGCAGCGCCGGTAACCAGGATAGACATGTTTATTCCACCTCTACGGTGATGGTCCTCCGGAGCGCGAGCCCCCGAAGGATTCGGATTGCCTGCGCCCTTTAGCGGACGCAGCATGAATTAACCAACAGGGAAATGTTTGGGAAAAGGGTCAGACCAGCAGATTGACCGACTGGCCCTTGGCGACGAACTTCGGCCGGCGTCCTGTCGGGCTTTCGCGTGTCACCGCGCCGTCTTGATCGCTGCGGCGCTGTTCGGCGCTTTGCTCCCGCTCGCTCTGGGAGCGGGCAGTCACCGGGGTCGCGTTGACCCGCTGCGGCGGGCCGCTGGCGTTGGCCACACCGAGGGTGGCGGTGGCCTGCGCCTGCTCCTGCACGCGTGCGGCGGTTCTCCCCGCATCATAGCTGCGGAGCGAACCGAGAATGCCACCGGAATCGAGTGAAATGGGCATTCACGTTGTTTACCAGTGGACTGCTAACGAAGATTTAACAGAAAGCGTTACCGCAACGTTGCAGGAAGCGCCTGTTTTTACTACTATTAATTGATTATGTGTATGAATTATATCTAATAAGTACATATGCCTGGTGCCTGAATGTGTCGGAAAAATTGACGCATACTTTCAGAGCTTAAAGATTGGTAAACTGGCGCTAAAAATTACGTATACTGTACAATGTTCTATGATGCCGCCTCTGTAATTGCATGCGTGGTACCAAAATTGCATCAGTCCCGTGGGCTGGAACAGCCACCTTGAGGGAGACAAACATGAAAACTTTGACTATGGCCTTCGCAGGCCTGATGCTTGCAACAGCTGCGCACGCAGTTCCCCTGAACTCGACCGTCAATTCCTCGGTCGGGACTTCGTTCAACACCGCAGCCCTGACGGGCTTCTCGACATTTGGGGACGGCATGGATGGATCGCTGGTGTCCATCATCATGGCGAATGGCAATGTCGGGCCGGCTGTTGCCTGGGCAGACACTGGTGCAGGCTCTGGCGCTGCAGCCAACGCATTCTGGAGCCTGTCGCTGAGCGGCGACACGTTCATTTCGCCGTGGACCTTCACCAACACTGGGGTCACCAACGGTATTCTCGGTTTCATCTTCAACGGCGTTCCTGGCAACACCGTTTTCGATATCGATCCGACGTTCGAGGTGTCCCCCGGATCAGCTTCCGGCAATCCGTTCGGGTCGGTTGATGGTCCGGCACCGCTTGATGACACCGGCCCGGTGACCGGCAGCTACACCAACGCACTTTCGGTGGGGGGTGTGTTTTTCGGCGAATTGTTCACCCAGTTGACGGTGACCTTCGCGGATGTCCTGCGGGTGGGTGACTCGATCACCTTCTTCGCCGACACCGACAGTGCTGACCCGGATCGCGGCGGCATCGATGTGCCGACACCGGGATCGCTCAGCCTGCTGGGTGCCGGTCTGCTGGCGCTCGGCCTGCGCCGCCGCCGGGCGTAACTCACTGCTTGCGGATGAAGACGTGGAGGCCCTGGCCCATGCCGGCCGGGGTCGCCCATCCGTAGAACTGCCAGAACCGGGCCAGCCACAGCTTGTTGCTGTAGTAGGATGGCGGACCGTTATGCACGTAGCTGAAGTGCTCGAACCGGGTTTCCGGGAACAGACGCTTCAGGTCTTTGATCGTGTTCATGCGATAGGTGGTCGGGAAGGTGTCGACCTCATCCCGCTTCGGTGCAAAAAAGCGCAGCAGCTTCTTGTGCAGCGCGTTCGGGATCAGGCGTGCGCCCATCCCGACATAGCCCCACTTGTTCGGAGTCCACGCGCAAAACCAGCCACCGGGCTTGAGGATGCGCTCGATCTCGCGTGCGGTCTCCTCCGCGTTGGCGATGTGTTCCAGTGTGGCCCAGGACGTGATGAGGTCGATGCTGCCGGCGTCGAACGGGTAGGGCGCGCCGATCTTCAGGATCACCGCCTCGTCCACCACCGGGTTATCCAGAACCGCTGTGTCCACATCCGCACCGATCAGGCGCGCGACCTTGCCTTTAAGGCGGGTCAGGCTGCGCAGGTAACCGGTTTCGATATGTTCCCATTTGTCGCGACCGGCCCCCAGGTCGACGACGGTCATGTCCGGGCGCAGGATGCTGTTGAGATAACTGAAATAGACGAAGCGGTGCTGCACGCGCGAAAAGCCGAACGCAGCATGCTCGGGGTAGAGGGTGGTCAGAACCCGGTCGGCCATGGCGAAGAACTCGGTAAGAACAGGGGGCAAAAGCCATCGGGGCTTAGCCGCCACCTTGGCCCGGGGCAAGGAAATTGAAGGTGAACGCTAATTTGCGTCCGCGAGTTCCTCCCCCATCGCTGCCTCCTGCTGCTGCCGCCACATGTCGGCGTAGATGCCGTCCAGCGCCAGCAGATCGGCGTGCGCGCCTTCCTCGATGATGCGGCCCTCGTGCAGCACGATGATGCGGTTGGCGTTGACCACTGTCGACAACCGGTGCGCGATGATCAGGGTCGTGCGGTTCACAATCGCTGCGTCCAGGGCTGCCTGGATACCCCGCTCCGTGCGGGTGTCGAGCGCGGATGTCGCCTCGTCGAGGACCAGAATCGGCGGGTTCTTGAGCAAGGTGCGGGCGATGGCCACGCGCTGCTTCTCGCCGCCCGAGAGCTTCAGTCCACGCTCGCCGACCACGGACTCATAGCCGTCCGGCAGACTCTGGATGAAGTCGTGGATCTGCGCCTTGGCGGCAGCGGCCTCGATCTCGGCCTGGGTCGCACCGGGCCTGCCATACTCGATGTTGTAGCGGATCGTGTCGTTGAACAGCACCGTATCCTGCGGCACGATCCCGATAGCCTTGCGCAGGCTCTCCTGGGTCACTGTGCGGATGTCCTGCCCGTCGATGGTCACGCTGCCGGACTGGATGTCGTAGAACCGGTAGAGAATCCGGCTCAGCGTCGATTTGCCGGCACCCGAGTGGCCGACCACCGCGAGGGTATGCCCGGCCGGGATATCCAGGCTGAGGCCGTGCAGGATGGTGCGGCGCGGCTCATAAGCGAACACCACATCACGCAGGCGCACCGCGCCATGCTCCACGACGAGGGCCGGCGCGCCCGGCGCATCCTCCACCTCCAGTGGCCGGTCGAGCAGGGTGAACAGGTAATCCATGTCGACCAGACCCTGTTTTATCTCCCGGTACACCCAGCCCAGAATGTCGAGCGGGCGGAACAACTGCATGAGGAAGGTCGAGACCAGCACGACGTCACCCACGCTGTGCTTGCCGGTCCCGACTCCGTGGATCACCAGTGACATGGCGCCGAACAGACACAGCGAGGTCACCACACCCTGGCCGATGTTCAGCAGCGCCAGCGAGGAGTCGGACTTGGTGGCCGCATCCTCATAGCGCCGCAGGGCCTCGTCGTACTGGCGGTGCTCATAGGTTTCGTTGCCGAAATACTTGACCGTCTCGAAGTTCAGCAGGCTGTCGACCGCGCGCGCGGATGCTTTGGTGTCCGTCTCGACCGCCTGTTTGCGCAGGGCAGCCCGCCACTCGGTGACGCGAGCGGTGAATGCGACATACGCGACCACCGACACCAGCGTGATCGCAACCGTGCCCAGCCCGAACTTGACACCGAAGATGATGGCAATGGCCCCCAGTTCCAGGAAGGTCGGCGCAATATTGAACACCAGGAAGTAGAGCATTTCGTCGATGCTCTTGGCCCCGCGCTCGATTGCCTTGGAGAGGCCGCCGGTGCGTCGCTCCAGGTGGAAACGCAGGCTCAGGCGATGCAGATGCTTGAAGACATCGAGCGCCAGATAGCGCACCGCCCGCTGACCGACGCGCACGTAGATCGCATCCCGCACGGTCTGGAACGCGGACGACATGAGCCGCATCCCGGCATACCCGGCGGTGAGGCCGATAGCGAGCATCACGGCGGGCGACTGCTCGCCCAGTGCATCGACGGCGCTTGAGAGAAAGAACGGGGTAGCCAGTGTGGCGGCCTTGGCGGCAAGCATAAGCCCGAGCGCGAGGAAAATCCGCCAGCGCAGCTCCGGCGAGCCCTTGGCCCAGATATAGGGCAGGAACCGCCGCAGCAGCGCAAGAGTCTTGCCGCGGATCGGCGCAGGCGGAGTGTCGGCATCGGGAGCGGGGTGCATTCAAAAAACCTCGGACAAGTAATCCCGCACAGATAGAGCCTGATCGGTTGAGGTTGAAGCTCTATTGCTTCAACCGATGGCGTGAATCAGGCTCTTCTCAAGATTTTAGACCGTGATTCACGTTTCGGATTGACTTAATCTGAAACGATCATGGTCTCGGCGTTTATCGCCGGCAGTGACAGGGCTTGATCAGAGATAGCTGAGCAGAACCGAGCGGCTGCGGCGTTTCACCTTGTCGTACCAGATACACACCGGGATGAGCGACAGCACGATGGCCACCCAGACGCCGTAAGTCACGGCCAGGGAAAAGGCCGGGCCTTCGCCAGGCTTGTGGAGCCAGAAGGCCTCTGCCGCATCAGCGAGCGCTGCACCCTGACCAAGATCGGCAAGCATCGCGGTCAGGTGAATGAGGAACAGGTGCAGCAGGTAATAGAATAGCGGCACCCGGCCGATCGCCGCCATCAGGTTCACCCAGGCCCCGCGCGCATGCTCGAGCAGCGCCAGGACAATAAGCGCCGGCCCAAGCGTGATCAGCGCGTAGCTGAGCGAGGGTGGATACTTCTGCACGTTGAGCATGGCATAGACCGGCCCGAGGCCGTGGTCTTGGGCCTGCCACGGGTTCGGGTCACCGTAGAGATTGAACCCGCGAATGACCGCAAACAGCAGGATGCACAGGCCGCCGATCAGATACAGCATGCGGCGCCGGTCCGGCGGCGTCCAGGCGAACAGGGCGGAGGCCCCGAAACCCAGGAACACGATGCCGGCCCAGGGCAGGGACGGATAGAAGAACAGCAGGTTGATCCCGCCGAGCGAGACGGCGCCGCCTTCGTGCAGGAGGGTCCAGAGCGGCCCGAGCGCACCCAATTGAGCAGGAGTCACGGGGTCGAACGCATTATGGGCTGCGATGATCAGCAGGCCCAGGGCGGCGATCACGGCGCGCGGCAAGGCGCACACCAGCGCCAGCATCACCATGCTGAAGCCGATGGCCCACAGTACACCCAGCACAAACTGGACCGGAGTCCCGAAAAAGCTCGTCGGTGCGATGGAGAACGTCCACAGCAGGGTGACCAGTGTGGCATCAAGGAAAATCAGCCAGGCTCCACGCGTCAGCAGGTACGTGCGCAGCTCCCCGCCGGTGCGCCGGCCGCTGTTGAGGCTGAGCCCGGCACCGCAACCCGCCAGCAGCGCAAAAGTCGGCGCGCAATAGTGGGTGATGAAGCGGGTGAAGAACAGTGCCGGATTGCTGAGCTCCAGATCCATCGGGTCGAAGCGCGTGGCGCTGTCGTGGAAAAAATCGCGGACATGGTCCAGCGCCATGATGACCATGATGATCCCGCGCAGCGCATCAATGGAGGACAGCCGCCCCCCTTTCGTCAGGTCGTTCTGCATCTTAACGTCCCCTCATGGCCTGCCGTAACAGGCAATCGGGAACAAAACAAGAAATTAACGACTGTTTGCGCCCCGCACGGATCGGTGCAGGGCGCAGTGTTGGTCAGGCGCGGGCCGGGGGAGTCCATTCGTTGCCTGCCATAAAGGCGTCGAGCGGTGTATCGGCGAAGTGGTTGGTGTAGTTGGAGATCAACTTCACCGCAGCCCCGAGGATGACATCGAGGATTGCACGCGTGCTGTAGCCGGCACTGATGAAAGCCTGCGTATCAGCATCCGACACACGGCCACGCTGGGCTGTGACCTTCTGGGCGAACAGGCGCAACGCCTGAAGCTTGGGGTCATCGATCGGCATACCGTTGCGGATCGCCTCGATATGTGCCGGTTTCACGCCGGCCATTTTCGACAGACCGCTGTGGCCCGCCATGCAATAGCGGCATTCATTCTCGAAAATGACCGCGAGATAGACGATGTTGCGCTCGACCGGAGAAAAGGCGGTCTTCTCGAACAGGGCCCACGTTGCAGCATAGGCCTCGAGCGCTTGCGGGCTCTCGGCGAGTGTCTTGTGCAGGTTCGGCACGAAATGCCAGGCATCCTGTACGCTCTGGAGGATTGCTTTCGAGCCTTCCGGGGCGGTTGCAATTTCATGCTGGGTGAAGTGCGTCATGGTCGGTGTCCTCTGGGTTTGGGGGTGGTTTTTGTGACCCCGTGTTGCGATGTCCCGGGTATCGCCCCATTCTCACACAATGATAACATTGCCATTTTGTATATCATTGATACAGTGAACGTATGAATGTGGGGCTGCTGGAATCGCTGCGTCTGTTCGCCCGGGTGGTAGAGACCGGCAGCTTCACGCGCGTCGCAGAGGAGTTCGGCCTGACCCAGCCCTCGGTCTCGCGACGGATTGCAGCACTCGAGGAAAACTACCGCACACGACTCTTGGAGCGCTCAACCCGCAGCGTGCGCCCGACCGAGGATGGCATGGCGCTTTATGACCAGGCGCACCGTGTGTTTGACGCAGTCGAAGACGCAGCGGGCGCATTGAATATCCGCGGCCGTACGATCTCGGGCCGGGTGCGTGTTGCGGCCTCAGTGGTCTTTGGCCGGTTGGAACTGCTGCCGCGGATCGCCCGCTTTCTTGACCTTTATCCTGAGATTTCCCTAGATCTTCAGCTTTCGGACCGGGCGGTCGATCTCGTTGAGGACGGAATCGACGTTGCGATCCGTATTGGCCCGGTCGAGCAGGCAGGGTTGATCCTGCGGCCATTGGGGGCCAACCGCCGGGTCCTGGTTGCCGATAAGGCATACTGGGCACGATACGGTCTGCCGCAGACGCCGGAAGACCTGAGCCGGCATGCGTGTCTGGTGTTTACGGGGCTGAGCGAGCAAGGCGCATGGGCGTTCTGCGGGCCGGAAGGTGAGCGACTGGTACCGATCACGGGTCGCCTGACCTTCAGCACTTCGGATGCCTTGCGGGAAGCGGTGCTGCTCGGGCTGGGGCCGACGATCACGCCTAGCTGGTTCTTCCGCCGCGAACTCGCAAACGGCACTGTCGTGGCAGCACTGGAGGAGTATTCGCCCCGTCCGCGCGCTGTGCAGGCGGTCATGCCATCCCGGCGGCTGCAGGCCCCGCGTGTCCGGGCCTTCGTGGACTGGCTGTCGAGCGAACTGCGCGGCGACGCCTACTTCAACACTTAGCGGCTGGTGCAGTGGTTGGCAGCGTGCTGCCGCAGATGTCCTGCCATGTCGCTGCAACCGGGGGCACCCGGTGCGGGCTGTGGGCATGCGCGAGAGGGTGGTGCCACAGCTTCTCGTAGCCCCAGAGGACGACCGCCGCGACGATAGGCTCAATGATCGCGATCGCCCCGGCCATCTGCCAGGAGCCGGTGACAGCCAGCGCCACACCAATCCCGACCATCAGGTGGATCGGTATGGCACCTGATACCTTGAGCACTTCACGCAGCATCGTATGTCTCCCAGTTGATACAGGAAATTTAATGCAACTGAGAGCTGGTCGCAAATAAATCAATCCAGCCAGAGTAATCGCTGCAATCGATTAATCTGGCTGGATAAGGCGGCTTAATCGAACATATCGAACAGCCGGGCCACACCGCTCTTTTTGCCGTGCTTGCGCTTGTAATGGTCTTCGTAGTCGTCGTCGTCATAGGCGCGGCCCGGGCGTGGGGGTGGTGCCGGGTGACTCTGGCGATAGTCCATGTACTCGCGGCGGTCCTGTGCTGCTGCCTCCTGTGCGGCCAGCAGGAGCTTCTCCAGCTCTCCGCGGTCGAGCCAGATACCGCCGGATACGGGGCAACGGTCGATCTGCACGCCATCGCGGGTGATCTGCTGCATGGGGGTCTGGCCGTCGATCGGGCTGACTAACAGGGGCATTGCTGTCCTTTCACACTGATGAGCACCTGAGGTGGGGTGCCGGCCCGGCCAGTTCAACAGTTGCGACTTGACCCTGCGGCGCATTTGCCTAAGTGTTGACATGATCCAAGGGGTGCGCCGGGCTTGCGGCGCTGAGACACCGCATTCGATGCTTGCGGCAGACCCTTCGAACCTGATCCGGGTCATGCCGGCGAAGGGATGGACGTACTCGCGCCCCGACTAAGGGGTCCGCCCGTCTTTCAGCTTCCCGCACACGATCCGGCGTACTGCTGGAGATGCCGCCGTGAACAAACCGCTTGACCCCAAGAACCTGCCCATGACCGACCTGAACGTCACCACCGGGCCGATCCGGGGCAGTCGCAAAGTTCATGTCGGCCCGAATGCCGTGCCGATGCGCGAGATCACCCTGCACCCGAGTGCCAATGAGCCGCCGGTGCGCGTCTATGATACCTCCGGCCCCTACACGGATACCGCTGCGGCCATCGACATCAATGCCGGCCTGCCGCGCCTGCGCACCGGCTGGATTATGGCGCGCGGCGATGTGGAGACCTACGACGGTCGCCATGTGCGACCGGAAGACAACGGCTTTGCGGAAGGCCAGTTTCTGGTGCCGGAATTTCCGGTGCGCCACGCACCTCTGCGCGCCAAGCCGGGCCGCGCGGTCACCCAGCTTGCCTATGCCCGCGCCGGCATCGTGACACCGGAGATGGAATTCATTGCGGTGCGCGAGAACCTGGGCCGCGAGCAGGTGCGCGACGCGATGAAGCGCGACGGCGAGAGCTTTGGGGCCGCGATCCCGGACTATATCACGCCGGAATTCGTGCGCGACGAAGTGGCACGTGGCCGCGCGATCATCCCGGCCAACATCAACCACCCGGAGACCGAGCCGATGATCATCGGCCGCAATTTCCTGGTGAAGATCAACGCCAACATCGGCAATTCGGCGGTTACCTCCTCGGTGGCCGAAGAGGTTGACAAGATGGTCTGGTCGATCCGCTGGGGTGCCGACACGGTGATGGACCTCTCCACGGGGCGCAACATTCACAACATCCGCGACTGGATCGTGCGCAACAGCCCGGTCCCCATCGGCACCGTCCCGATCTATCAAGCGCTGGAGAAGGTCAATGGCATCGCTGAGGACCTGACCTGGGAGGTATTCCGCGACACCCTGATCGAGCAATGCGAGCAGGGCGTGGACTATTTCACCATCCATGCGGGCGTGCGCCTGGCCTATGTGCCTCTGACTGCCAGCCGCACCACCGGCATTGTCAGCCGTGGTGGCTCGATCCTCGCCAAATGGTGCCTGGCGCACCACAAGGAGAACTTCCTGTACGAGGCGTTCGACGAAATCTGCGACATCTGCCGCGCCTATGATGTCTCGTTCAGCCTCGGCGACGGCCTGCGCCCCGGCTCGATTGCCGACGCCAACGATGCCGCGCAGTTTGCCGAGCTTGAGACGCTGGGCGAGCTGACCAAGGTGGCCTGGGCGAAGGACTGCCAGGTGATGATCGAGGGGCCGGGCCATGTGCCGATGCACAAGATCAAGGTCAACATGGATAAGCAGCTCGCTGTCTGTGGCGAGGCCCCCTTCTACACGCTCGGGCCGCTCACCACCGACATCGCGCCGGGGTATGACCATATCACCTCGGGCATCGGTGCCGCGATGATCGGCTGGTTTGGCACCGCCATGCTTTGTTATGTGACTCCCAAGGAGCATCTGGGTCTGCCGAACCGGGACGACGTCAAGGTCGGGGTGATCACCTACAAGATCGCCGCCCACGCGGCCGACCTCGCCAAGGGCCATCCGTCAGCGCAACTGCGGGACGATGCGCTCAGCCGCGCCCGCTTCGAGTTCCGCTGGGAGGACCAGTTCAACCTGAGCCTCGACCCCGATACCGCGATGAGCTTCCACGACGAGACCTTGCCCAAGGAGGCGCACAAGGTTGCGCATTTCTGCTCCATGTGCGGGCCGAAATTTTGCTCCATGAAGATCAGCCAGGACATCCGTGACGCTGCCCGCGCCCAGAACGACACAGTCAGTATCGACCTGGGTCTGGCGCAGAAGGCCGAGGAGTTCCGCGCCCTGGGCAGCGAGATTTATCTGGGCGTGAAGGAGTAATCAGCGCGCCTGAAGCCCGGAGGGAGTGACGCCGGCGCGCACGAGGTGCGGGGTCAGGCGACCGGTCACCCAGAGCGCCCACATGCGCAGATCGGCTATGAGCGACCACAGCGGGTAGGTGAAGGTCGCGGGCTTGTTGTGCTCGATCAGTGCATGCGACACCCAGGCGAAGGAATAGCCGGAGAGAGGAAAGCCAAGCAGCCACAACAGATTACCCGTGGCCAGGCCATACATCACCAGGCAAAGGCCAATGGACGTTCCAATGTAGTGCAACAGGCGCGTTGCAGGCTGCGCATGTTCGCGCAGGTAGAACGGCCAGAAATCCCGGAAGGTCGTATAGCGCTCCATGAAGGGCAGCATGCGCCGGGTGCAGCATCCTGACAAGGGGCCAAATCAGCGGCCCTCGAAGCGCACCACGTCGTCTTCGCTCAGAATACGCCCGGACTGCACCTCGATCAGGTGCAGCGGTCCGCTGCCGATATTCTCCAGCCGGTGTGGTGTATCGGCGGGCACATAGATCGACTCGTTTTCGCTGAGCACGAAGGTGGCATCCCCCCGGGTAACCCGCGCGGTGCCGCGCACGATGATCCAGTGTTCGGCGCGGTTCTGGTGCTTGGCCAGTGCCAGCCGTTCGCCCGGCTTCACGACCACGCGCTTGGTCTGGTAGCCTTCGCCCTGGTCGGTGATCTCGTAGGTGCCCCAGGGGCGGTGCACAACGGTATGGAACAGGTGTTCGTCGCGCCCGCTTTTGGCCAGTTGCTCGACGATGGCTTTGACATCCTGCACCTTGTCCCGGTGCGCGACCAGCACGGCATCCGGGGTCGCCACCACAACCACGTCGTCGAGGCCGACACAGGCAACCGTCGGGCCACTGCTGCGCAGGTAGCTGCGGTGTGCATTCTTGACCAGGGTATCGCCCTGCCGGACGTTGCCGTCTGCGTCCTGTGTGCCGAGCTCCCAGAGCGCGGACCAGGCTCCGACGTCCGACCAGCCGAGGTCAGCGGGTACGCAGGCAGCGCGGTCGGTACGCTCCATCACGGCGTAATCAACGGACTTGGAGGGGCTGCCGGCAAAGGCGGCAGCTTGCGGGCGCAGGAACGCGCCGTCGTGTGCGCGGCCGGCAAATGCTGTCTGGCAGGCCGCCAGGATGTCCGGCTCGAAGCGGCCCAGCTCGCGCAGGAAGTCAGCGGCCGTAAACAGGAACATACCACTGTTCCAGACATAGGCTCCGGACTCGACATAGCTGCGCGCTGTCTCCAGGTCCGGCTTTTCAACGAACGCAGCGACTTCGCGGGCAGAGCCGATAGAATCTCCCATGCGGATGTAGCCGTAGCCGGTCTCGGGCCGGTTGGCGGTGATGCCGAAGGTTACCAGCCGGTGCGCAAGTGCGGTCTCGGCGGCGGTTGCAACGGCTGAATCAAACGCGGCAGTATCCGTGATCACGTGGTCCGAGGGCAGCACGAGGAGCAAAGCATCCTCAGATGCAGCCAGCGCTGCAAGGGCTATCGCCGGTGCGGTGTTGCGCGCCGTTGGCTCCAGGATGATCGCTGCGGGCTCAAGACCCATAGCCTGAAGTTGGTCGGCGATGATGAAGCGATGGTCCTCGTTGGCGACGATGAACGGCGCCGCGAAACGGGCCGGATCGCTGACCCGCGCAAGGGTTGCCTGCAGCATGGAGGCATCACCGTGCAGCGGCAGCAACTGCTTGGGGAAGTGCTGGCGCGACAGCGGCCAAAGCCGGGTGCCGGCCCCGCCGGACAGGATAACCGGTGTGATCTTCACGCGGCATTGCTCCGGATCCAGTCGTGGTCATTGCCGGCGCGCAGCATGGCCTCCCGCTCGGGCAATGACGCCACAATCCTCTCCCGCGCCGCCTCGCTCAAGGATTGCCAGCTGGCAATCTCGTCGCGGTGGCGCCAGCAGCCGGTGCAATAGCGCCCGCTGGCATCAAGCTCGCAGAGGGATAGGCAGGGAGAAATCATGCGTGTCCGTCTTATGTCGCGTTGCACAATCTTGTTGTGCGGGCATGCCACAATCCTGCAGTCCAGTGCAACCAGCCAGGATCATGAAGATGGTTAATGCAGGCGAAACGGGGGATTCTCTTGTATGCTATGCTAAATCTTAAACTGCGGCAGTGCAGCAGGAGTTGACAACGGGACGTGGCTGTATCAACCCGCCACTGCTGGCAAGAGGTCCTCGCGGAGGCGCATGAGAATGTTGTGCTGCAGCGTTTCTCTAAAGGCAACCGGGGAAGCGCTCCAAGACTGAGCCAGGCCGGGCGGAGCGCAACGCCGGCAATGATGGGGTGACTGCAACGCATGATACGCGTTTTCAAACATTATTTGCCGACCCCTCTGCTTGTGCTGGGGTTGCTCGAGTTTATCGTGCTGGTTGTCAGCGCAGAACTCGGCTGGCGCCTGCGTGTCTATCAGATCAACGGTCAGCCGGGCTCCGTTTTCGATAATATCCCGGAGATCGTGACGTTCGGCATCGTCATGTACGTCGCCTACCTGGCGGTTGGTGCCTACCAGGCCTCTGCCTGCCGGTCTGTCCGCGAGTCGATCAGCCGGGTGCTGGTTGCCAGCGGCGTGGGGCTGATCGGGCTGTCGGTGATTTTCTTTCTGGTGCCGATTGTTGCCCTCTGGCGCTCCGTTCTGCTGATTGCGACGATGATCTCGATCCTCGGCGTGTTCTGCACGCGCGTGCTGTTCAGCCGCCTTGTCGTGTGGGACCGTTTCCGCCGCCGGATCATTGTGCTGGGAGCCGGCGCGCGCGCGGGTCGTGTTGGTGAGCTTGCCAGTCAACGGGACGCCAGCTTCAACGTTGCCGCCTATGTGCGCATGGCGCCCGACGAGATCGAGGTGGAGCAGGCTGTTGACCGGAGCGCGGTCGGCACGCTGGCTGAACTCGTGGAGCAGGAACGGGCAGAAGAAGTCGTCCTCGCCATGAAAGAGCGTCGCGGCGCGCTGCCGCTGCAGGATCTGCTGGCGACCAAGGTGCTCGGTACCCGCATCTACGACCTGTCGAGCTTTCTCGAGCGCGAAACCGGGCGTGTCGATCTCGACAGTGTGAGTCTGTCATGGTTGATCTTCTCGGACGGTTTCCTGGCGTCACACCGGATGTCGGCCATCTTCAAGCGATTGTTCGACATCACCGCGAGCGCGCTGTTGCTAATCGTCACCATGCCGATCCTGCTGCTGACGGCGCTGGCCATCAAGCTCACCAGCCCGGGGCCTGTATTCTACCGGCAGGAGCGGGTGGGGCTGTATGGTGCGACCTTCCGCATCATGAAGTTCCGCTCCATGCGCACGGATGCGGAAAAGGATGGCACGCCGCAATGGGCGCAGAAGAGCGATCCGCGCGTCACCACCGTGGGCAAAGTGATCCGCGCAACCCGGATTGATGAAATCCCGCAGATTTTCAATGTCTTCAAGGGCGACATGAGCTTCGTTGGGCCGCGGCCCGAGCGTCCGTTCTTCGTTGATGAATTACAAAAGGAAATCCCGCTGTACGCAGAACGGCATATCGTAAAGCCGGGGATTACGGGCTGGGCGCAGCTCAATTACCCTTATGGTGCCTCGACCGAGGATGCCCGGCACAAGCTGGAATATGATCTGTACTACGTCAAAAATTATACGGTTTTTCTGGATATCCTGATCCTGATACAGACGGTTCGTGTAGTTCTGTGGCAGGATGGCGTGCGTTAAACGAAACGCGTAGTCCCTGCGGGAAAACAACATGTACGAGCAACTCTCCCAAGTCGGGCTGCTGACCCATGGCCTGGCGGCTGTCGGATTTCTCGCGCTAGCCGGCATTCTGCTCGTCCGCAAGGAACAGACGGCCTCCAGCCGCTGGCTTGCTTTGGCGGCCATCGCCACGGCGTTGTGGAACATCGTCAACGTCACGTCCGATATGCTGCTGCAGGAGCGCGCGGCCATTGTCTCCTTGATGGAGACCGCACGGACCGCCGCCTGGATCGTATTTCTTGCCTCTCTTCTCATCCGCTTCTGGCGGGTGAGCGAGCAAATCAGCCACTCCTTCCTGTGGGCGGTGGCACTCAGCTTCATTTTTGCGTTCCAGGTTCTGGCGGACGGCGCGCATCTCGCCGGCCTCACCCAGACCTGGGCGCAATCCTACCCGCTGATCTCGCCCCTGTTCCTGGTCGGGCGTCTGGCGTGTGCCATCGGCGGCCTGGTGCTCGTGCACAACGTCTATGTGAACGCCAATCCCCTGCACCGCTGGGGCATCCGCTCGCTGTGCATCGGGGTCGGCGGCTTGTTTGCCTATGATCTCAACCTCTACACCCTGACCATCCTGAATGGGTCTCCGGGCGAGGCGCTGGTCAATGCGCGCGGCATGGTCAACCTGCTGGTCGTACCCCTCATCATTCTGTCAGCGCGGCGCAATCGCCTGTGGAAGCTGGATATCCAGGTCTCGCGCCAGGCGGTGTTCCAGTCGCTGTCGCTCATTGGCATTGGCGGCTATTTCATCGCCATGTCGCTCGCATCCTATGGCTTGCGGTTGGTGGGCGGCAGCATCGGCGGGCTGCTGCAGGTCAGCTTCCTGTTCGGCTGTGTGATGCTGGGGATTCTGGTCATGTCGTCTGGGCGGTTTCGCGCCTGGGCCAAGGTCAAGATCAACAAGCATTTCTTCGCCTACAAATATGATTACCGCGAGGAGTGGCTGCGCTTTATCGCGACACTGTCCGGCTCGGCTGCCGAGCCGTCCAGTCTGCACGCCCGCGTCATTCAGGCAGTGTGCGATATTGTGGACTCGCCGGGCGGTGCGCTTTGGCTGCCGGACGAGACGGGTGCCTTCGGTCTGGCGTCCCGCTGGAATTTCCGCACCGCCTGGAGCGGCGTGGAGCCAGCGGATGGCCCCCTGATCGTCTACCTGGCTCAACGCCAGCGGATCGTGAATTTCAATGAACTGCGCGAGCAGGAGGGGGATTACGGCGATTTGACCGTGCCCGCCTGGGCCGGAGCCGACAGCCGGGTCTGGCTCGGTGTGCCGTTGATCCACCTCGAGCGGCTGGCAGGCCTGCTCATCATCGAGACGCCCCGCACACCGCGCACGCTCAACTGGGAAGATTTCGACCTGCTGCGCACGGTCGGCAGGCAGGCAGCGAGCTATCTTGCCGAACAAGCGGCGGAAGCAGCGCTGATGGAAGCGCGCAAGTTCGAGGAGTTCAACCGCCGCTTCGCCTTCATCATGCACGACATCAAAAATCTGGTAAGCCAGTTGTCTCTGGTGGCCCGCAACGCCGAACGCCACGCCGACAAACCGGATTTTCAGCGCGACATGATGCTGACCATCAAAGAGTCCGTGGACAAGATGAACGATCTGCTGGCCCGGCTGAAGCAGCACAACATCCAGCGCCAGGACAGCGAGGATGTCGATCTTTCCACCCTGCTGGAGCGACTGGTTGCTACCAAGCGGCATGGCTACCCGAGCCTTGCGCTCTCCGTGACTGGTGCAGTTCTCGTCCGTGCGCAGGCGGCCAAGCTGGAACAGGTGTTTGGGCATCTCATCCAGAATGCCATCGAGGCCTCGCGCGATGGGGCCGCAATCCAGGTGGCACTGCGCAACGGCGGGGACACCGCCCGCATCGATGTGATGGACATGGGGGCCGGGATGTCGGAGGAGTTCATCCGTAACGAATTATTTACACCCTTCCGCTCTACCAAGCCCGGCGGGTTTGGCATAGGTGCCTATGAAGCACGGGAGATTGTCAAAGGCTTTGGCGGTCGCATAGAGGTGCAAAGCCGTGAGGGAGAGGGGTCTGTGTTTACGGTTGTGTTGCCGGTCGCTTTGCAAGAGGCTCAGACGTGATGTCTGACCAGCGCCCCAAGCTGCTTGTGGTGGAAGATGACAGCGGGCTGCAGCGCCAGCTTCGCTGGTCCTATGAAAATTATGATGTTTTCGTGGCGGGGGACCGTGGCACCGCCCTGGAGATCATGCGCGCGGAGATGCCGTCTGTTGTAACGCTGGACCTCGGGCTGCCCCCTGATCCGGACGGCGTGAGCGAGGGGTTCGCGACCTTGCAGGAGATCATCCACCTCAAGCCCGAGACCAAGGTGATTGTCGCCTCCGGCCACGGCGCGCGCGAGAGCGCGCTGCGCGCGATCGCGCACGGAGCCTATGACTTCTATCAAAAGCCGGTCGATTTCGACGAACTCGGGATGATTGTGAAGCGCGCCTTCCATCTGGCCGATATTGAGGATGAAAATCGGCGGCTTTCGTCGGAAATCGGCAACCGGACGTTCGGCGGTATCATCACTGCCTCCCCGAATATGCAGAAGGTCTGCCAGATGATCGAGCGGGTGGCAGCGGCCGACGTCTCGGTCATGCTGCTCGGTAATTCCGGAACCGGCAAGGAACTGCTGGCGCGCGGTGTCCACCAGGCAAGCCCCCGCATCAAGCAGCCGTTTGTCGCCATCAACTGTGCTGCGATTCCGGAAAACCTGCTGGAAGCAGAGTTGTTCGGCTATGAGAAGGGCGCCTTCACCGGGGCGGTCAAAACCACCGAGGGCAAGATCGAGCTCGCCCAGGGCGGCACTCTGTTCCTTGACGAAGTCGGCGACATCCCGCTGCCGCTACAGGTGAAGCTGCTGCGCTTCCTGCAGGAACGGGTCATCGAGCGGATTGGTGGTCGCCGGCAGATCGAAGTCGACGTGCGAATCGTCTGCGCAACCCACCAGAACCTCGATGACATGATCGCCTCCGGCCGGTTCCGGGAGGATCTTTACTACCGCCTGGCGGAGATTGTCGTGAATATCCCGTCGCTTGCCGAGCGCGATGGCGACGCCCGCTTGCTCGCCCAATATTTCCTGAACAAACTGAACGGTGAACTGAATCGCGCGCTGAAGGGATTCACGCTCGATGCCCTCCAGGCGCTGGATGCCTGGCACTGGCCGGGCAATGTGCGCGAACTGGAGAACCGCATGAAGCGGGCGGTCATCATGTCGGAAGGGCCACGGCTCAACGCGGTGGATCTGGACCTTGAGGGCAAGACCAGCGATGAACGCCTGCTGCCGCTGAAGCAGGTCCGGGAAGATGCTGATCGTCGCGCCATCCGGCGGGCGCTGGCTCGGGCGGATGGCAACATCTCGACAGCAGCCAAATTGCTGGGCATCAGCAGGCCGACTTTTTACGACCTGCTTAAGCAGTATAAAATAAACGTGTAACGAAAACTCTGCCCCTGTAACCAGAGGACGCACGGGCGGGGACCATGAAGAGTGCAACAGGATAGGCCCACCAGGATAGAACACTGTCCGTTTCTGCTAAGGAATTGCGCATGAGCCTGCATCGATTGAACCGCCTTGCCTTGACCGCCACCGTCGCCAGCCTCACCGCCATTGCCGGTGTTGCGGTATCGGGACAGCCTGTGCACGCACAGGCGGGCGGCATTGCACGAGCCGAACAACTCATAAACCAGGGGCGTGCCCGCGAGGCGGTCGCCGAACTGCGCAAGAGCCAGCGCGCAGGCCAGAATGACCCACGCGCACGCATCGTTCTTGCCCGCGCCTATATCGAGTTGCGGCAGGGTATCCCGGCACAAACCGAGATCGAGGCGGCACGTCGCCTGGGAGCGTCACGCGATGATACGCGCCACCTCTATGCCGAGGCGCTTGTACTTCAGGGCAAGTTCTCCGACTCGCTGAAGGAAGCGGATGCCAGCTCGATCCCGAGTTCGTTCCAGGCCGATGCGGCGCGGGTGCGTGCCATGGCACACACCGGACTCAAGAACCGGGACGCCGCGAACCAGGAACTGAGCGCTGCCGAGGCCAATGACCCGAACAACGTTCGTGTCAAGCTGGAGCGGGCCCGCTTCGAGGCCGGTGCCAAGAATATTCCCGCCGCCCTGTCGGCTGTCGACGCCGCCCTGAAACTGCAGCCGACCAACGTGCGTGCCCTTATGCTGAAGGGTGACCTTGCGCGCGGTACGGAAGGTCTGGCCAAGGCGCTGGGGTATTTCAACCAGGCGCTGCAGATCGACCCCAACAACTTTGAGGCCTTGATTGAACGGGCGGCGACCTACGTCGATCTGCGTCGGGAGCAGGAAGCACGTGCCGACTTGAAGAAGGTCTTCTCGGTGGTACCGGACCACCCGCTTGGTCTCTACCTGGAAGCGGTGATGCGCGCGCGCACCGGTGACTATGCCGGGGCGCAAGGCCTGATGACCCGCACCAAAGGTGTGCTCGACAAATATCCGCCGGCCATGCTGCTGCAGGGTGCGGTTGCCTATGAGACCAACAACCTGGAGCAGGCAAAGAAGTTCCTCGGCGAGGCGGTGACGGCGTCCCCGAACTCGGCGGTGGCGCGCCGCATGTATGGGGCCACGCTGATGCGCCTGGGCGATGCGGATGGCACCATTAAAGTGCTGAAGCCTTTGTTCGACAAGGGCGAGGCGGACCCGCGTCTGCTCTCGCTCATGGGCTCGGCCTATGCGCGCAAGAGCGACTTCAACACGGCACAGAAGTATTTTGAGCAGGCGGTTGCCTCCGAGCCGAATGCCGAGGCGCTGCGCACCCAGCTTGCCATGACGCGGGTCGCAACCGGCGACAACCGGGGTGCAACCCGGGACCTGCAGGACGTACTGCGCATCGACCCCAAGTCGCTGCAGGCGCTGATGATGACCACGCTCATCGATTTGCGCGCCAGCAATTTCAAGGTGGCGGAAGCATCCGCCAAGCGCCTGATCGCGACCTACCCTAAGCTGCCGATCGGCTATAACATGCTCGGGGCTTCCTACCTCGGCCTGAACAATCTCAAGGCGGCCGAGGCGAATTTCCGCAAATCGCTGGAAATGAAGCCGGACTATCACGAGGCACGGCGCAACCTTGCCCAGTTGCTGGTCGCGCAGAAGCGCTACGACGAAGCACGACGCGAGCTGCTCCGCGTGCTGGATACCGACCGCGGCAACCTGCGCACGATGCTGGCGCTCTCCAACCTTGCCGGCCTGCAGAAGAAAACCGACGAGCAACTGGACTGGTTGCGCAAGGCGGTTGGAGCCAACCCGCAGTCCTTGCAGCCGCGCCTCGCGCTGGTGCAGACCTATCTGAGGCTCGGCGACAAGAAGGGGGCGCTGAACGAGGCGACCTCGCTGGAGCGCGACTTCCCGCAGAACACAGCCGCGCTCGAAATCCTCGCGTCGGCTCACTCTGCCTCGAACAACCATGCGGATGCCGTGCGCGTCTATAACCGCATTATCGGCCTGCTGCCGGATAATGTGAACGCCCGCGTGCTGCTGGCGCGCGCGCAGGCGGCCAACAAGCAGATTGCGGACGCCCGCTCCACCTATCAGCGCGCTTTGACCATAAAGGGTCAGCCACTGGCACCGGTGCTGGTCGACCTGGTGAACTTTGAGGCGAATCAGGGCAATTACAGCGTCGCACTCGGCTACGCCAACCAGTTGCGCAAGGAATATCCCAACCAGAATGTCGCCGACATGACAATCGGCAACATCTATATGGGAGCCAAGGATTTCACCAAGGCCATCGGGGCCTACGAGACCGCCAAAAGGGTGAAGTTCGACCGTCAGGTCGCGGTGCGCCTCAGCCAGGCGTACTTGGGTGCCAACCAGCCGGACAAAGGCATCGCCGTCCTGCGGGAGTGGCTGGTCAAGAATCCGGGCGACATCATCATCCGCGTCGGCGTGGCGGATATCCATTTGGCCAACAAACGCTATGACGAGGCGCTGAAGGAATATCAGGCGGTTGTCCGCAAGCAGCCGAAGAACGCAGCGATCCTCAACAACATCGCCTATATCTACGACCTGAAGAACGACTCGCGCGCCCTGATCGTGGCGGAAGGGGCCTACAAGCTGGCGCCGAACTCGCCGGAAATCGCCGACACGCTCGGCTGGCACCTGATCCGCACCAACAAGGATGCCAAGCGCGGCCTGCTGCTGCTGCAGCAAGCGGTCCAGAAGCGCCCGGACAGCCCGGACATGCGCTTCCACCTGGCGGCGGGTTACCGCGCCAACGGCCGTACCCGCGATGCCGTGAAGGAACTGGAAAGCCTGCTGGCAAAGTACAAGTCGTTCGACACCTTGACGCAGGCACGCACCATGCTCTCTGCCATCAAGTCGACTGGCAAGTAAGTGGCGCATTAGTTTGAAGAAACTGCCGCTCGCCCTGAGCATGACGAAGGGCCGAGCGGCGGGGGGGCGTCATGCTCACCACGTGCGGACTTGCAAGCTGCCCCGCTACCGGTGAGTAACGGAGGCTTGCATGACCGGACCGGCGCACTTAAGAAGCCGGTTCGGTCGGAGCGTAGCGCAGCCTGGTAGCGCATCAGACTGGGGGTCTGGGGGTCGCAGGTTCGAATCCTGTCGCTCCGACCAGTCCAGCCCCTCCATGCACGGTGTGCCATGCCTGACTGGATAGCCTATACCCTGGTTGCCGTTCTCGTTGCCGGTGCTGTAACGGCGCTGCACCTGCGCGCCAGGCCGCGCGGCGTTTTGCCGGCCTGGCTGGCTCTGGACGGAGCGCTGAAGCGGCGGCGCAGGCTGGCCAGCCAATTGTGCGCGCTGCTGCCTGAGGCGGACCCCGCAGCCCTGCCGTTGCGCCATGCCCTTGATGTTTTGGCACAACGCCCCGGCATGACTCCGCCGGAGCGTGCGAGGTCTGAGGCGGCACTGGAGGCCGCGGTCGTGGCTGCGAGCCACTCGCGCCTGTGTCCGCAGGCCGCCGAAGTCGCGCGGCTGGCGAGCGCTTTACGCGATGGCGACGTTCATGCGGCGGTTTTGCGCTATAACCGGGTGGCCGCCACGGTGCCGGGTGCTGCCGCTTATCGCGCTGCACAAGGGCCATCGGTTGACTAAGCGCGCCGCCACTCTTATGTCGCAAACGCTTGGGGCCGGTGCGCCGCTATGCCCTGGCGGGCTGGCGGATCGCCCGCGTGCCCACGCACGAACTGAGTATAGAGGTTTTTCATGTTAGGTCTTGCGACGGTTGCCCGGCGGCTCTTCGGGTCGTCCAATGACCGCTATGTGAAGTCGCTGCGTCCGCTCATCGCGCGCATCAACGCCTATGAGCGCACGATGGAGGCGATGTCCGACGACGAGCTGCGCAATCAGACCGATATTTTCCGCAAACGCCTCGATGACGGCGAGAAGCTCGATTCCCTGCTCGCGGAAGCCTTCGCGACGGTGCGCGAGGCGGCCAAGCGCACCCTTGGCCTGCGCCACTATGATGTGCAGATGATCGGCGGTATCGTGCTGCACCGCGGCGAAATTGCCGAGATGCGCACCGGCGAAGGCAAGACCCTGGTCGGAACCCTGGCGGTCTATCTGAACGGCTTGACCCGCAAGGGTGTCCATGTCGTCACCGTCAACGACTATCTCGCCAAGCGCGATGCCGAGTGGATGGGCCGCATTTATAATTTCCTCGGGCTCAGTGTCGGGGTCATCGTACCGGGCCTCGACGACGATGAACGGCGCGCGGCCTACGCCGCCGACATCACCTACGGCACCAACAATGAATT
This sequence comes from uncultured Sphingomonadaceae bacterium, assembly GCA_964404985.1. Classification (GTDB taxonomy): domain Bacteria; phylum Pseudomonadota; class Alphaproteobacteria; order Sphingomonadales; family Sphingomonadaceae; genus Hankyongella. The sequence continues at coordinate 91,940 of CAYOMD010000002.1, read as the reverse complement.
CGGCTTCGACTTCCTGCGTGACAACATGAAGTACACGCTGGAGCAGATGGTCCAGCGTCCGTTCAACTTCGCGATCGTCGACGAGGTCGACTCGATCCTGGTGGATGAAGCGCGTACCCCGCTGATCATCTCCGGCCCGACCGAGGACAAGTCCGAACTCTATATCGCCGTTGACCAGATCGTGAAGCAACTGGTCGAGGAGGATTACGAGAAGGACGAGAAGCAGCGCTCGATCATCCTGACCGAAGGCGGCACCGAGAAGGTGGAGCAGTTGCTGCAGGCGGCTGACCTGCTGAAGTCGCCAAACCTGTACGACTTTGAAAACACAACCGTCGTCCACCACGTGAACCAGGCCCTGCGCGCCAACAAGATGTTCCAGCGCGACCAGGAATATATCGTCAAGGGCAACAAGATCATCATCATCGACGAGTTCACGGGTCGCATGATGGATGGCCGCCGCTGGTCGGATGGCCTGCACCAGGCTGTCGAGGCCAAGGAAGGCGTCGACATCCAGCCGGAAAACCAGACTCTGGCCTCGATCACCTTCCAGAACTACTTCCGCATGTACCCCAAGCTTGCCGGCATGACCGGGACGGCCGCGACCGAGGCTTCGGAATTCTTCGACATCTACAAGCTCAACGTTGTCGAAATCCCCACCAACGTGCCGGTGCAGCGCGCAGACGACGATGATGACTTCTTCCGCACCGCCAAGGAAAAGTTCGAAGCCATCGTCAAGGAGATCGAGGTCGCCGCCGTCAAGGGGCAGCCGGTGCTGGTTGGCACCGTGTCGATCGAGAAGTCTGAGTTGCTCTCCGAGTTCCTCAAGTCGCGCAATGTCAAGAACACGGTGCTGAATGCGCGCTACCACGAGCAGGAAGCGCATATCATCGCCCAGGCCGGTCGCAAGGGTGCGGTCACTATCGCCACCAACATGGCCGGCCGCGGGACGGACATCCAGCTTGGCGGTAACCTCGAGTTCCGCATGACCGATGAGTATAGTCATGTCACCGATGCGGCGGAACTGCAGGCCGCGCGCGAGCGGCTGAAGGCCGAAATCGCTGCCGAGAAGGCGGATGTGCTGGCGGCGGGCGGCCTGTTCGTGCTGGCGACCGAGCGTCACGAGAGCCGGCGTATCGATAACCAGTTGCGCGGGCGCTCCGGCCGCCAGGGTGACCCCGGTCGTTCGAAATTCTACCTGTCGCTGGAAGACGATCTGCTGCGCATCTTCGGCCAGCAAACCCTGCTGCAGCGGGTGATGAACTCCAGCCTGCAGGACGGTGAGGCGATTACCCACCCGTGGATTTCCAAAGCCATCGAGAAGGCGCAGCAGAAGGTCGAGGCGCGTAACTACGATATCCGCAAGCAGCTGCTGCAATACGACGATGTGATGAACGAGCAGCGCAAGGTCATCTACGAGCAGCGCCGGGACGTGATGGACTCAGCCGCAGTGACCGATGTTGTGACCGACATGCGCCGCGAGACTGTGAATGTGCTGGTCGCCACCGCGTGCCCGCCGAACAGCTATCCGGAGCAGTGGGGCATCGACACCCTCAAGGAAGAGGTGGCGCGCATCTTTGGGCTGGAGCTGCCGATCCAGGACTGGCTGCAGGAGCAGGCGGTGGAGCCGGCCATGCTCATTGAGCGTATCACCGCCGCCGCCGATGCCCAGATTGAGGAAAAGATCGAGACCGTTGGCCGCGACCAGTGGGTGTGGCTGGAAAAATCAATCCTGCTGCAGGCGATTGACCACCACTGGAAGGAGCATCTGGCGACGTTGGATGCCCTGCGTGCCGTCATCCATCTGCGCGCCTATGCCCAGCGCAACCCGCTGAACGAATACAAGGCAGAAGCCTTTGCCCTGTTCGAGCGCATGCTGGCGAGCGTGCGTGAAGCCGTCTCCCAGACCACCAGCCTCGCCCGCTTCGAGCCGATGCCGCGTGAGATGCTGGATGGCCTCCAGGAAACCCATATCGACCCGCTGACCGGCCGCAATGAAGCCGGGCCGGATACGGCACTGACCGCCGGTTACTTCGGGGCCGGGCTGGCGGGGCTGGGCGGCGTGGAACTGACGGCACCGCCGGCGCAGGCCTCGTCTGCCGTAGACCTTTCCGACCCGACAACCTGGTGGTCCACCGGTCGCAACGAGCCGTGCCCCTGCGGCTCGGGCAAGAAGTACAAGCACTGTCACGGCGCTGCGGCCTGACCGCGCTCTAGCCTGCCAGCTGCGGCTTTCGCACCAGCCGCCGGAGCGGTGCGAACAGGCCGTGCGCGCGCATCCAGGCCTGATAGGCGGGGTAGTCCGGCTCGACCTGCGCCAGGTGGCGTTCCTCGGTGAGTGCGCGCAGTACATAGATCAGGTTGAGCAGGCCGAGCAGCAGGCAGTGCTTCAGGGCCTCGGCCCAGTCGCCGCTGGGGATGAACGGCACCGAGATGAGCCACCAGGAGAGGTTCTTGGCGAGATAGGCCGGGTGCTTGGTCAGGCGGTAGGGGCCATGGGTGATGACGCCGCGCGCGGTGAGGTTGGAGAAGCGCACTCCGAAGCAGAAGGTCGCCCAGACATAGACGATCACACAGGCCAGGATTGCGCCGCCCCAGACATATTGCAGCACCGGCAGCCCCTGGAACGCCGCTCCCCAGTAGAGCGGGTCATCGAAGCGAATGTACTGCCCAGAAATGAGGCTCCAGAACGGCTGGTAGCAGATGAGGCAGACGGTCCAGCCGAACATGGTCGGCTCAGCAGAGCGGACATGGGCATCCAGCAGGCGCACGGTCAGGGTGTAGCCGATGATCGTGAACAGAACGTCGAACGTGAAGATCATCCGGTACAGCAGGTCATACCAGGCCATGAACCCCTGCGGCGTCCCGCCCGCAAGTGCTGCGGTGACAAAATCCATATCTTTAGTCAGATAGATGAACATCAGGGGCATGAAGAAGCCCTTGACCGCCCAGGTGCGCGCCAGCGTGGCCAAACCCTCGGGCGCTGGCGCACCGCTCAGCACCATGGCACCGAGCCGGGCGTAAACGTCCTCCGGCTCTTTCTGGCGCAGATCGACATAGACGATGTACAGCACGGTCGCTGGCAGAAATAGCGGCAACACCCAGCGCAGCGCGGCCCAGAACGGATCGTAGAAGTCGCCAGCATATTCCGGAAACGCCCAGTAGGCGAGGGCAACCACCCCCAGACACACGCCCAGCCCGAATACCTTGCGCAGCAGCCGGTGCGGGTTCAGGGCATTGACGATCCCGGGTGCAAGGCCGGAGCTGTCGTTGCGGTCAACGCGAAACACAAACAGGTCCAGCAGGATCATCGGAGCCGCCACGAACAGGGCCAGCAACACCGACTTCTGATAGGCGAGCGGCGCGTAAGGCAGCACGATCCAGAGGCTGGCGAGCGTTGCCGCGATCCCGGCGTAGGTGGTCAGCGGGCGCACGGCCGAGCGCGGGCAGGGGTTTTCTGGCGTCATGACGGCTCGCGACTGTGTGGCCTACCCTTGGCCAAAGCAGGACCGGGATGCAATATATTCGTGTCAAATCGGCTGGGCGCGCAAGACGGCACGTTGGTCGCAGCGGCTGCGCAAGGTTATTGCGATGCGGTGCGCGGCATCTTAGCGTGTTGCCCGAGTAAAACGCTGCCCGGCAAGGGCGCATTATGATCAGGGGAATCAGCATGTCCGTCAGTCGCCGCACTTTCATCACCAACGCCGCACTAGCCGTTGCCGCCGCTGGCTTTGCAAGCCCTGCCGCCTTCGCCCAGGGTGCAGCAGACGGGCCCGCAAAGGCACTGCGCCAGCTGTTCAACGACAGCGACGAGGCCAGCCTAAAGCTCAATCCCCTGTCGGCCCTGTTTCGCGGCGACATGCGCTACGCGGATCAGTTCGGCGACTATCTGAGTGATGCCTACTACCAGCAGTCGGAAGCGAATGCGCGCGGCGAGCTGAAGCGCCTGCTGGCGATCCCGCGGGACCAGCTCGGCCCGGTCGACCGGATCGCCTACGATGTGTTCAAGTATCAGGTTGAGTTCGGTCTGGCGGCGTTTGATCGCGGCCTGACCCAGATCCAGCGCCAGCTGCCGATCGACCACTTCACCGGCGTGCACACCTTCTTCCCGGACCTGCAGTCCGGCCAGTCAGCCGCCCCCTACAAGACGGTCGCCGATTTCGAAAACGGCCTCAAGCGCTGTGACGGCTTCGTGAAGTTCCTGGATGAAGCGCAGAAGTTCATGGTGCTCGGCATCCGGGACGGGCACGTCCAGCCCAAGGTTGTCACCCAGAACGTCATCGGGCAGTTGCAGACCATCACCAAGCTGCCGCTGGAGGAGAGCCCGTACTACCTGCCGATCAAGGCGCTGCCTGCCAGCTTCTCGGACGCTGACAAGATACGGCTGACCGCAGCGTATCGGGATGTCATCAGCAAAACGCTGATCCCGGCCTACCAGCGGCTCGAGAAGTTCATGGTCGAGACCTACCTTCCGGCCAGCCGGTCGGAGCGCCCGGGCCTCGTCTCCATGAAGGATGGCGAGAAGGTCTATCAATATCTGATCGAGAACCACACCACGACCAGGATGACCGCCGAGGAAATCCACAATCTTGGCCTGGCGGAAGTGGCGCGCATCACCGCCGAGATGAATGCCATCAAGGGTCAGGTGGGCTTCAAGGGTGATCTCAAGGCTTTCTTCACGCATCTGCGGGACGACCCCAAGTTCAAGTTCGAGTCGAAAGAGGCGCTGCTGACGGCCTATCGCGGGGTCGAGGCCAAGGTGCTGAAGCGCATCCCGGAGCTGTTCGAACTGACGCCCAAGTCGCCGCTGGAAATCCGCGCGGTGCCAGAGTTCCTGGAGAAGAACCAGGCCGGGGCCTATTACCAGCAAGGCACGCCCGACGGTTCTCGCCCTGGTGTCTTCTATGTGAATACCTACGATCTGCCCTCGCGTACCAGCTTCGGCATGGAGACCCTGTACCTGCACGAGGCGATCCCCGGCCACCACTTCCAGATCAGCCTCGCGCAGGAGAATGCGTCCCTGCCGCCGTTCATGCGCTTTGGCGGCAATACCGCCTATGTGGAGGGCTGGGCGCTCTATGCGGAGTCGATCGGCAAGGAACTGGGCATGTTCGGCGATCCTTACCAGTATTTCGGTCGCCTGGACGACGAGATGCTGCGCGCCATGCGGCTGGTGGTCGATACCGGCCTGCACGCCAAGGGTTGGACCCGCGAGCAGGGTATCCAGTATTTCCTCGACAATTCAGCCCAGAGCGAGACGGATGCGCGCTCCGAGGTGGAGCGGTATATCGCCATCCCCGGCCAGGCGCTTGCCTACAAGATCGGCCAGCTCATCCTCACCCGTCTGCGTGCCGAGGCAACCCAGCGTCTGGGCAGCGCCTTCAGCGCCAAGGGCTTCCACGCCGAGGTGCTGAACACCGGCGCACTGCCCATGCAGGTGCTGGAGGCCAAAATCCGCGCATGGAAGGCATGAGGCGCATCGCGTCCTAATCCCTTATTAACCAGGTTCGCTCAGGCTGGGTCGCGGTAAGCGGTCCAGCCTGTGTGCTTTGCGGGATATGCCGTGGCAATCCCGCGCAGAGGGTTTGCATCGCGCCACAATTTTGCCTAAGTTTGGAAACTGGCAATTGGAAAGGCACGCATGACGGCGATCGTATCCCCCCTGCGACTGGGTGGCAGGGACGTGTGGCCCCTCATCGAGGGCGGCAAGGGCATCTCGGCGACCAACTATCTCTCGTCCGGTGCCTGGGCGGCGGCGGGCGGTGTCGGCACCGTGTCGGCGGTCAATGCTGACAGCTACGCCGAGGATGGCAGTATCATCCCGCAGCGCTACGTTGGCCGGACCCGACGCACGCGTCACGACGAGCTGGTGAAATACGCGATCGCCGGCGGCATCGAACAGGTGCGCCGCGCGTGGGAAGTTGCCTCCGGCAAGGGTCTCATCAACATCAACGTGCTGTGGGAAATGGGCGGTGCCCAGCGGGTTCTGCATGGTGTGCTGGAAAAGACCCGGGAGTTGGTCCACGGCGTGACCTGCGGTGCCGGCATGCCGTTCAAGCTGTCTGAAATCGCGGCGCAATACGGCGTGCATTACTACCCCATCGTCTCTTCAGCCCGGGCCTTCCGCCTGCTGTGGAAGCGGGCCTACTCCCGGGTCGCCGAACTGCTGGGCGCGGTAGTGTACGAGGACCCGTGGCGCGCTGGCGGCCATAACGGCCTCTCCAACGCCGAGGACCCCTTGCTGCCGCAAGACCCGTACCCGCGCGTGCTGGCACTGCGCCAGGTCATGCGTGAGGAGGGGATCGCCGACAGCGTGCCGATCATCATGGCGGGTGGGGTCTGGAACCTGAAGGAATGGCAGGACTGGATCGACAACAAGGACCTGGGTGCCATCGCCTTCCAGTTCGGTACCAGGCCACTGGTTACCAGGGAAAGCCCGATTCCGGAGAGCTGGAAGCAGGCGCTGCTGAAGCTGCTGCCCGGCGACGTTTTGCTGCACCGCTTCTCGCCGACCGGGTTTTTCTCGTCGGCGGTGAAGAACCGGTTCCTGCGCAATCTGGAACAGCGCTCGGAGCGGCAGATTGCCTACAGCCTGGAGCGCGCGGGCGACCATGATTTCGAGCTGGACATCGCGGGCTTCGGCGTCGGGCGCAAGGCCTTCGTCACCCGTGGTGACCTGCTGCGCGCCCGCGAATGGGTGGCGCTCGGCTACTCGGAGGCGCTGCGCACCCCGGACAATACGCTGGTGTTCGTGCGCCCGGAAGAGAAGAGCGAGATCCGCCAGGACCAGAGCGACTGCATGGGCTGCCTCAGCCAGTGCAGCTTTTCCAGCTGGGCGGACAACGAGAAGAACTCGACCGGGCGGCTGGCCGACCCGCGCAGCTTCTGCATCCAGAAGACCCTTCAGGACATCGCGCACGGCGGCGATATCGAGAACAATCTCATGTTCGCCGGGCACAACGCCTACCGTTTTGCGCAGGACTCGTTCTATTCGAACGGCTATGTGCCGACGGTCAAGGAACTGATGGACCGCCTCGTCACCGGCGATTGAACTGTGTGACCGCGCAGGATGCGATGGCTGTAACGCCGTTCGTGTCGAGCTTGGTCGAGACACGCATTCCCTTGCAGTAGCGCCCCTCGACCGGGCTCGGGGCGAACGGGTTTGAGCGGAAGTCGTATAGCGCCAAGTCCCGCCCTTGCCATGCGGTTTGTTCCCCGCCTAAAGGGTTAAGAAAACCGCACGAGGCAGGCCATGCATGATATCCGCGCGATCCGCGACGCTCCGGACGCTTTTGATGCCGGGCTGGCCCGCCGGAGCCTGTCCCCGCGCGCGGCGGAGGTCCTGGCGCTGGACCAGCAACTGCGCGCCGCACTGACCGCCGCCCAGAACGCGCAGGCGCAGATCAACGCGCTCTCCCGCGAGATCGGCCAGGCCATGGGCAACCTGAAGCGCATTCCGGACGACGCGCACGACCAGGTGCAGGACGAGCACCGGCGTGAACTGCTGGAAAAGATCGACGGGTTGCAGGTGGCTGTTGCCGCCGCCAAGCTTGACCTGCCGGACCAGGAGCAGGCGGCAGACGTCGCGCGCACAGCGCTGGACGATATTCTGGCGACCATCCCGAACCTGCCGGCCGCCGATGTGCCGGACGGCGCCGATGAAGCGGCCAATGTGGAAGTTCGCCGCTGGGGCACGCCGGCGACCTTTGCTTTTGATGCGCGTGATCATGTCGACCTCGGTGCGCCACTGGGTCTGGATTTCGAGATCGCTGGTCTGTTGTCCGGTACCCGTTTTGCGGTGCTGCGCGGGCAGATCGCCCGGCTCGAGCGCGCGCTCGGTCAGTTCATGCTGGACCTGCAGACGGTCCAGCACGGCTACACTGAGGTGAACGTGCCGGTGCTGGTGCGCGACAAGGCGCTCTACGGCACCGGGCAGTTGCCCAAGTTCAAGGACGACCTTTTCCGCACATCCGATGATTTCTGGCTGATCCCGACGGCGGAAGTGTATCTCACCAATCTCGTCAACGACCAGATTATCGACAGCGAGAGCCTGCCGCTGCGCCTGACCGCGCTTACGCCCTGTTTTCGCTCGGAGGCCGGGGCCTCGGGTCGCGACACCCGTGGCATGATCCGCCAGCACCAGTTCAACAAGGTCGAGATGGTGTCGATCACGACGCCGGAGCAGTCCGACGCCGAGCACGACCGCATGACCGAATGCGCAGAGGCCGTGCTGAAAGCGCTGGAGCTGCCGTTCCGTACCCTGCTGCTGTGCACCGGCGACATGGGTTTTGGCGCGCGCAAGACCTATGACCTGGAGGTCTGGCTGCCGGGCCAGCAGACCTACCGGGAGATTTCCTCCTGCTCCAACTGCGGGGATTTTCAGGCACGGCGCATGAACGCGCGCACCCGGCCCAAGGGCGACAAGCAGACCCGGTTCGTCCATACCCTGAACGGCTCCGGGGTGGCGGTCGGCCGAACGCTGGTTGCCGTGCTGGAGAATTACCAGCAGGCGGATGGCTCGGTCGCGGTGCCGGCGGCCCTGCACCCCTATATGGGCGGGCTGACCCGCTTGCAGGCATGAGGGTTCTGGTCACCAACGACGATGGCATTCATGCTCCCGGCATCGCGGTGCTGGAGCGTATCGCCCGCACGCTCAGCGATGATGTCTGGGTGGTGGCACCGGCGGACGAACAATCGGGGGCAGGGCATTCGCTCAGTCTGGTCAGCCCGATCCGTATTCAGGAATTCGCACCCCAGCGCTATGCCGTGCGCGGGACGCCAACGGACGCGGTGATGATGGCGCTTGGCCATATCATCCCGCCGCCCAAGCCAACGCTGGTGCTGTCCGGCGTCAACCGCGGCGTCAACCTGGCGGAGGACGTGACTTATTCCGGCACGGTCTCGGCGGCGATCGAGGCGACGCTTGCCGGCGTCCCGGCCATCGCGCTCAGCCAGGAGACTGCAGAACGCGCCGTCGGCGAGGAGGCGTTTGCGACCGCGCAGGCCGAAGCCCCCGCGCTCATCCAGGCATTGCTGGCGCAGGGCTGGCCCAAGGGCGTTCTGATCAACATCAACTTTCCGAACAACCCGGCGCGCGGCATCCGCGTGACGGAACAGGGCCTGCGCGACCACCGGCGGCTGGAAGTGGTCGAGCGTACCGACGTGCGGGGCTTCCGCTACTTCTGGTTCGGGCTGGGTCGCGACTTTCTGGAGACCGGGCTGGCCAGCGATCTGCGCGCAGTCAGCGACGGCTATGTGTCAGTCACGCCGCTGCAACTCAACCTGACGCACCGTGGTCAGATGGCTACCCTCGGGACGCTGCTTAACCGTGGCTAGGCGAGCATTATCGGCCATTTTGCTGCTTGCCGCATGCAGCGGCAATGACCCTGCGACCTGGGGGCCGCCGCGCGCCACCCCGGTGCCAACGCCCCCGGCACAAACCCAGCCGCTGCCAAAACCCGCGCCTGCCCCGCCGGAGCCGGGCAAGCTGGTCAGCGTCAACGCGCAGACAATCACGGTCGGCGGGGGAGAGACGCTCTACGCCATCGCGCGTCGCACCGGTGCCAGCGTGCGCGACCTGGTGGACGCCAACGCGCTGGAGCCGCCCTATGCGCTGCAGGCCGGCCAGCTGCTCACCGTGCCGGGCGCGCGCTATCACATCGTGGGACGCGGGGACACCGCCTCCGGCATCGCCGAGCGCTATGACGTCAGCCTGTCGCAACTGGTGCGCATCAACGGCTTGACCGAACCGTTCGGCGTCAAGCTGGGGGAACGCCTGCGCCTGCCGACTGCTGCCCCTGTCATCACCACACCCGCCGCCAAGCCGGCCCTGACGACAGCGCAGATTGTCCTCAATCAGGCCAGGCAGCCGGCTGCGACATCCGCGCCCAAGCCCGGGGCCGCGCAAAAGTCGTCACCGGCGGCGCCTGCCAAGCCCGAGCCTGCCAAGGCCGAGGTAACCACGCGAGAGCCGGAAAAACCCGCATCACCCCAGAAAGCAGTACCAGTACCTACATCCCAGACTCCGGCACCCCCCAAGGCGCTGCAACCGGCCCCGCCTGCGTCCCTGGCGGCGCGGCCAGCGTTCATCTGGCCGGGCGAGGGGCGTATCCTCTCCGGCTTTGGCCCGAAACCCGGTGGCCGCAAGAACGAGGGCGTGAATCTGGCCGCGACCCAGGGGGCGTCGGTGCGTGCGGCAGCGGACGGCGTGATCGCCTATGCCGGGGACGACCTGCCGAGCTTCGGCTGGCTGGTGATCGTCAAGCATGGCGGCGGCTGGGTCACGGCCTATGGCCATAACGAGGCGCTGCTGGTCCAGCGGGGCGACACGGTGCGTCAGGGCGATGTGATCGCGCGGGCAGGGGCAACCGGCTCGGTCGACAAGCCGCAGCTCCATTTCCAGGTTCGTCAGGGACGCCGCCCAGTCGACCCGGTGACTGTGTTGCCACGCCGGCGGAACGCCAGCTAAGTTTTGTCGCGCTTGACCGGAATGGCTTTAGACAGCTAGACCCCGCCAGCCGACCCGAGCAACAGGATCATTACGCACGTGGCCGACGCCAGACGCCCCAGCTTCCAGGACATGATACTCACGCTGCAGCGCCACTGGGCGGAGCAGGGGTGTCTCATCCTCCAGCCTTATGACCTCGAGATGGGGGCCGGCACCTTCCACCCGGCGACCACCCTGCGTGCCCTGGGGCCACAGCCCTGGCGCGCGGCCTATGTGCAGCCTTGCCGCCGCCCGACCGACGGGCGCTACGGCGAGAACCCCAACCGGCTGCAGCACTATTACCAGTTTCAGGTGATCCTGAAGCCCAGCCCAGAAAACATCGTTGAGCTCTACCTTGAGTCGCTGAAGAAGATCGGCATCGACTTTGCCAACCACGACATCCGCTTCGTCGAGGACGATTGGGAAAGCCCCACCCTTGGGGCCTGGGGCCTGGGCTGGGAAGTTTGGTGCGATGGCATGGAAGTCACGCAGTTCACATACTTCCAGCAGATGGGCGGCTATGACTGCAAGCCGGTCGCGGGCGAGATTACTTACGGGCTGGAGCGGCTGGCCATGTATATCCAGGGCGTCGACAGCGTCTATAGCCTGGACTTCAACGGTCAGGGCGTGAGCTATGGTGACGTGTTCCTGGAAAACGAACGCCAGTTCTCTGCCTTCAATTTCGAGTTTGCTGATACCGACGTGCTGACCCGCCAGTTCCGGGAGGCCGAGGCCGCGGCCCGCTTCCTGATCGAAAATGGCAAGGCGCTGCCGGCCTATGATCAGGCGATCAAAGCCAGCCATCTGTTCAACCTGCTGAACGCGCGCGGTGTTATCTCGGTGGCCGAGCGCCAGTCCTACATCGGCCGGGTACGGGATCTGGCCAAAGGGGCGTGTGCGGCTTGGATGGACCAGAACACGCCTGCCTGGGCCACCGCTTATCCGGGCTGGGAGGCCTGATATGGCCGAACTGCTGCTGGAACTGTTCTGCGAGGAAATCCCCGCGCGCATGCAGGCCCGCGCCTGCGAGGACCTGCAGCGGCTGCTGCGGGAGGTACTGGCCACCGCCAGTCTGACGCCGGAGACGCTGGAGAGTTATGCAACGCCGCGCAGGCTGGCCCTGGTCGCGACCGGCATGCCGCTTGCTCAGCCGGATACGCGCGAGGAGCGGCGCGGCCCGCGGGTTGACGCTCCGGAGAAAGCCATCGATGGATTCCTGAAGTCGACCGGCCTGACCCGCGACCAGCTGGAGGAGCGCAGCGACGGCAAGGCGACGTTCCTGTATGCGACCCTGGAGCGCTCTGGCCGTCCTGCGGCGGACGTTCTGGCCGAACTGATACCGCCGATCCTGCGCACCTTTCCCTGGCCCAAATCCATGCGCTGGGGCGAGCGCTCGCGCGATCCAGCCTGCCTGCGCTGGGTGCGGCCGTTGCAGTCGATCATCTGCCTGCTGGACGGCGCAGTCGTGCCGCTGGAGCTGGAGGGCATAAAGGCGGACAGCATTACCCGCGGCCACCGCTTTCATGGCAATTCATCGTTTCGTGTCGACGACTTCGAGGGCTACCGCACCAAGCTGCGCCTCAATGGCGTGATCCTTGATCCTGCGGAGCGCATGCGCGTGATCCAGACGGGGGCCGAGAAACTGGCGCAGACTGCCGGGCTGACCCTGATCGAGGATGGCGGCCTGCTCGCCGAGAACGCCGGGCTGACCGAGTGGCCGGTGCCGTTGCTCGGGACCTTCGACCGGGCGTTTCTGGAGGTGCCGCGCGAGGTGATCCAGCTCACCATGCGGGTAAACCAGAAGTATTTCGCGCTGAACAACACCGAGACCGGGGCCCTCTCGAACCATTTTGTCTGCGTGGCCAACATCGACGCGGCGGACAAGGGCAAGGCCATCGTCGCCGGTAACGAAAAGGTGCTCGCCGCGCGCCTGTCGGATGCGCGCTTCTTCTGGGAGCAGGACAGACGGCAGCCGCTCGCGGCCTATCTGCCCAGACTCGCGCAGATCAAGTTCCACGAGAAGCTCGGCAGCATGCAGGAAAAGGCCGAGCGCGTTGCAAAGCTGGCCGAACATCTGGCCGCGCAGATTCCGGGCTGCGACCCGGCACTGGCCCGGCGCGCCGGCCTGCTCGCCAAGGCGGACCTGGTCACAGGGATGGTGGGGGAGTTCCCGGAGCTGCAGGGCGTCATGGGCGGCTATTACGCGACATCGTCCGGCGAGGACCCGCAGGTCGCGCAGGCGATTGCGGAACATTATGCCCCGGCTGGCCCGTCCGACCGCTGCCCGACAGCGCCGGTCTCCATCGCAGTCGCCCTTGCCGACAAGATTGATACGCTCACCGGTTTCTTTGCCATCGACGAAAAGCCGACCGGCTCGCGAGACCCCTATGCGCTGCGCCGTGCCGCGCTGGGTGTCATCCGGCTCATCGTCGAGAATGGCCTGCGCCTGAACCTCTCAACGCTTTTCGGGGGCGATGACAGCCTGCTTGCCTTCGTGCTGGAGCGTCTGAAGGTCCAGCAGCGCGAGTCCGGCGTGCGCCACGACCATATCGATGCGGCGCGCGGGCAGGGGGGGAACGACGATCTCGTCCGCCTGCTGGCGCGGGTCACGGCGCTGCAGGACTTTCTGGCGACTGACGATGGTGCCAACCTGCTGGCTGGCTACAAGCGGGCTGCCAACATCCTCGCGATTGAGGAAAAGAAGGACGCCCGGCTTTACTGCGAGGCCGTCGACGCTGCCGCACTGACTGACCCTGCCGAGGTGGCGCTGGCGCAATCCCTCAGCCGCGTCGGTCCGTCAGCTGAGCGCGCCGTCACCAGCGAGGACTTCACAGGGGCCATGGCTGAACTCGCGGCGCTGCGCCCAGCTGTTGATCAGTTCTTTGCAGCCGTGATGGTTAACGCCGCAGACCCCGCTGTGCGCGCCAACCGCCTGTGCCTGCTCAACGGTATCCGCACCGCCATCCATGCGGTCGCAGACTTCAGCCTTATCGAGGGTTGAGGACTACTGCTGCATTCACTCATGCCGTCATTCCAGCGAAGGACGGAAGGTGGAGTCACGGTTGAAGTGCAGCGGTTGAAAACGGGCTTCGCCGGGGTGACGACGTTTCTATGGGTTTCAAGCAGTGTATCTTGGTATGACCCTTTCAGCGTACAGGGGAAAGCCGTGATTGTGCTCAACCCGCCGCTGGCAGGCGCAGGCAGACGCTGAGGCCTTCCAGCGCCGGGGATGACCCAAGGACCACGCTGCCGCCGCAAAGCTCCGCCAGGTCGCGCACGATCGCCAGACCGATGCCGGAGCCCGGCTGTTGCTGGTCCAGCCGTTCCCCGCGCTGGAACACCCGTGCCTGCTGCTCCGGGGTCAAACCCGGCCCGTCGTCCTCGATCTGCAGGATCAGCATCGGGTCAGCGTCGCTATCCGTTGTAACGCTCACTTTGACCCGACCGCCGCCATATTTGCAGGCATTGTCCATCAGGTTGCCAAGCATTTCCTCCAGGTCCTGACGGTCCCCGCGATAGGCAACAGCGCGGTCGCCGCCCAGCGTGATCGTGATGCCGCGTTCGGCGTAGATTCGGGTCAGAGCCCGCTGAAGGCCGTCGAGACTCGGCCAGACCGGCGTGCGTGCGCTGATCGCCGCGCGACGGCCCAGCGCCCGTGCCCGCGCCAGATGATGGTCAACGTGACGCTTCATGCGGGTGACTTCGCCGTGTACCGTGGCGGCCAGCGGGGTGTCCTGCTCGCGGGCTTCATTCAGCAGCACGGTCATCGGTGTCTTCAGCGCATGCGCGAGATTGCCGGCATGGGTGCGGGCTTCATCGGCCTGCGCGTCTGTGTGGTCGAGGAGCGCGTTCACCTCATCGACGAGCGGCTGGACCTCGGGCGGAAAAGCACCGGTCATGCGCTTGCTGGACCCGGTCCGCACCGCGACGATCCCTTCCCGGATGCGCCGCAGCGGCCACAGGCCATAAGCGGCCAACAGCCCGACCAGCAGCAACATTGCCACGCCCAGCAGCGCGACTGACCAGATGAGTACCTGCCGGTACGCCGCAATCTGCGCCTCAAGCCGTGTCGCATCGACCGCCACGACAAAGCGGTAGATCTGGCGGGACCCGGCCAACACCGCATCCTGCTCCAGCTGGCGCAACCGCTCCTCGCCCAGAATGACCACGCGCCTGGTCGGCTGTCGGAAACGAACCTGGGTCAGGTCACTCTCCAGCGCTCGGTCCCAGAGGGAGCGCGAGCGCAGCGGACGGGCACCCACCGTGCTGATCTGCCAGTATTTGCCGGAGTATGGCTCGGCAAAACGCTGGTCCGCCAATGGCCGCTCTAGGCGCACCGTGCCATCCTGCTGGAGATCGGCCGCCCCCATCAGGCTGGAGAGCGCATCCTGCAACTGTTCGTCGAACGCCTGGGTCAGCGCACGCGCCAGGACCCGGTCGAGCGCCAGCCCGCCACCCAGCAACACCGGCAACAGAAAACCCACCGCCAGCGCCAGGATGCGCCGCGACAGCGAGCCACGGAGCAGCAGGATGCGAAAACTACGCGCCTGACTCATCGAGCACGTAGCCGAGCCCGCGCACGGTGCGCAGCACCGGCACGCCGAGTTTTTTGCGGATACGGGTCACGAACACCTCGATGGTATTCGAGTCCCGGTCGAAATCCTGGTCGTAGATGTGCTCGGTCAATTCCGTGCGGGAGACAACCTTGCCCTTGTGGTGCATCATATAGGCCAGCAGCTTGTACTCCTGTGCCGTCAGCACCACCGGCTCGCCGTTGACCGTCACCCGGCTGGCCCGGGTATCGATGGCAAGCGGCCCGCACACCAGGTCTGCAGATGCATTGCCGCTTGCCCGGCGGATCAGGGCGCGTAGCCGCGCGATCAGTTCCGGCATCTCGAAGGGCTTGGCGAGGTAGTCGTCCGCTCCTGCGTCCAGCCCGGCCACCTTGTCGGACCAACTGTCGCGCGCCGTCAGCAGCAGGACCGGCGCGGCGATCCCGGATTTACGCCAGCTTGACAGGACATCCAGCCCGTCGCGCTTGGGCAGGCCGATATCGAGCACGATGGCGTCGTAACTCTCCGACTCCCCGAGGAAGTGCCCATCCAGCCCGTCATGCGCCACGTCGACGGCATAGCCGGCCTTGATCAGCGCCTCCTGCAACTGGCCGGCCAGCTTGATTTCGTCCTCAACGATCAACAAACGCATGAAGCCCTCCTAGCGTCCCCGTACGCCGACGATCCGGCCGGAGGTCGCGTCCACCTCGACTTTCATCTGTTTGCCATCCCGGCTGCGAAAGGTCAGGCGGTAGAGCCGCTGGCCGGCGTCATAGTCCGTACCGACATGATCCCCCCCGACCAGGCCAGACGCGGCAACGCGCGAGAGAATTTCCCCCAGCGGCAGAATCCGACCCGCCTGCACGTCCCCATAGGCTGCATCGGCATCGCCGCGCTGGGCCAAGGCTGGTTCTGCAACGTAGAGTACGGCAAGGGCAAGGAGGCTCAATAACCTGTTCATCCGGGTCCAACGCGCGTTCATGGTGACAAGCATCGCTCTCTTGATCTAGCGATTCCCGCGTGAATAGGCCATGAACAGGCGCAAACTCCAAGGAATTGTTACACTATGGCCGCACCATTGCTGGGCCTTGAAAATATCGGCGTCATTCGCGGCGAAGGCTGGTTGTTCCAGGACCTGAGCCTGTTCATCGGGGAACGCGAGCGCCTGGCGCTGGTCGGGCGCAACGGCGTCGGCAAGTCGACCCTGCTGAGCGTCATCGCGGGCACGCTGGAGCTGGACGCGGGTCGCCGGACCCTGCGTCCGCGCACCCGCGTTGTTCTGCTTTCGCAGGAACCGCCGCTTGTCGGCTTTGCCACCCTGCGTGACTTCGCGCTGTCCCCGGACGCGTTGGGGGTCGCACCGGCCCCTTATGAAGTGGACGCTATCGCCGGCGATCTGGAGATCAATCTCGACCGGCCAGCCGCCACCGCGTCGGGTGGAGAGCGACGGCGCGCAGCGATCGCCCGTGCGCTGGCGCTGGACCCGGATATCCTGCTGCTCGATGAGCCGACCAACCATCTGGACCTCGCCGCCATCGCCTGGCTGGAGGAGCGCCTGAACCGCTTCACCGGCGCGTTCATGGTCATCAGTCACGACCGCATGTTCCTCACGCGCCTGACCCGCCAGACCCTCTGGCTCGACAACAAGGTCGTGCGCCGCAACGAAGTCAGCTTCGGCGGCTTCGAAGCCTGGCAGGACCAGGTCCAGGCGGAGGCCGAGCGCGCAGCTGAAAAGCTGGATGCCAAGCTGAAGCTGGAACTGCACTGGCTGGCGCGCGGCGTCACCGCCCGCCGCCGGCGCAACCAGGGCCGCCTGCGCAAGCTGGACGAGATGCGCGAAGTCCGCCGCGCCATGACCGGCCAGGCCGGCGTCGCCCGGATCGCGCTGGAGACATCCGAGCAGAAGTCCAAATCGGTCATCGTCGCCCACGACGTGTCCAAATCCTTCGGCGACAAGATGATCGTCAGGAACTTCAGCCTGCGCGTCCAGGCCGGGGACCGCATTGGCCTGGTCGGGCCAAACGGTGCCGGCAAAACCACCCTGCTGAGGATGTTGACCGGGCAACTGCTGCCAGACAGCGGCAAGGTTACGCTGGCGAAAACGCTGGACCCTATTCACATCGACCAGCAGCGTACAGCCGCAGCACCTGGCCGCACCGTGCGCGAGGTGCTGGCGGACGGCGGCGACTGGATCGAGGTGCGTGGCGAGCGCAAGCACGTCATCGGCTACCTGAAGGATTTCATGTTCGATCCCAACCTGGCTGACGCCTCGGTCGATACCCTGTCCGGCGGCGAGCGGTCCCGTCTGGTCATGGCGCGCGCCTTCGCCCAGCCCTCCAACTTCCTGGTGCTGGACGAGCCAACCAACGACCTCGACCTGGAAACCCTCGACCTGTTGCAGGAGACGATCGCCGATTTCGACGGCACGGTGCTGATCGTCAGCCACGACCGCGACTTCCTCGACCGCACCGTGACCATGGTGCTCGGCCTCGATGGGTCAGGCCGCGTCGATGTCGTGGTCGGCGGCTACTCGGACTACGAGGCCAAGCGCCGGGCTGCACCGGTGATCAACGCCAAAGCGCGCACGACCACGCCGGATGCACCCCGCACAAGGGACGACGCGCCGCGCAAAAAACTCTCCTACAAGGACCAGCGGGACCTTGAGGTGCTGCCGGCAGAAGTCGAGGCGCTCGGCACCCGCATTCAGGAGCTGGAGGCAGCCCTTGCGGATCCGGCGCTCTACACCAAAGACCCTGCCCGATTTGCGCGCCTCTCCGCAGAGCTTGATGCCACCCGCACCAAGCTGGACGAACGCGAGCTGCGCTGGCTTGAGGTCATGGAGCTCTCAGAGAGCCTTGGCAGCTAGAGGCTCATTAGAACCGGGCGTTCAGGCTGAACCGCGCGTTCACCGGCGCGCCGGTCGAGATGTTGTTGTCCGTATGCGCAGTCGGGAAATAGCGCGCGTTGGTCAGGTTCTCGATGTTGACCTGCGCCTCGATCCCCTTGGTGATCGGCACATAGAGCGCGGCATCCAGCCGGGTGTAGGATGGCAGGACGGCGGCGTTGCTGATGGTGTTGAAGCTCTCGCTCTGGTGGTACACCCCGACCCCGACACCGAAATGCCGGCTGACATCATAGCGGTTCCACAGCGCGAAGATATGGCGCGGGGTTTGCGCGACATCGCGCCCGGCGGGTGCGGCGGTCGTCGTCTGGGTAATCTCGGCATCCTGCAGGGTGTAAGCCGCGTTCACCTGCCACTTCCTGGTGATGTTACCGGCCAGGCCAAGCTCCAGCCCGCGGCTGCGCTGACGCCCGGTCAGCAGGATGATCCCCGGCGTCGGCCCGGCCGCACGCGTGTTGGTTCGGTCCAGGCGGTAGAGCGCGATGGTGGCGCTGAGATTATCCAGGATGTCCCACTTCGCACCGACCTCGTAGCTGTTGAAGCGCTCGGGCTCGAGGGCGGCCAGCGAGAGATCGAGCGAGACGAACTGGTCGCCCGACTGCGGCAGGAATGAACGCGCGTAGCTGAAATAAACGGATGCCTGTTCAATCGGCTTGTAGATCAGCCCCGCACGCGGCGAGACCAGGGTATCGTTGCGCTCGAAGCGCTGCCCGGCGAGCAGATTCTCAATATCGAGTGCAAAGCGGTCGACGCGGGCACCGGCGATCAGGTCCCAGTGCTCGCTGATCGAGATTTGATCCTGCAGATAGATCGACTGCACATTGAGGATACTGCGCACGGAGCGGTTGCCGCTGCCGGCGCGGAACGTCACCTCGGGCACTGGCAAGGGATCGGCGAACGGAATGGTCGCGCGCAGACGCGTTGCGTTGACGCTCACGCCGGGGCCGTCGAAAAAGCCGTTGATCCGCTGGTTGCGCGTCAACTGGTTGCTGAACTCGACGCCCGCCAGCACGACATGCTCCACCCGGCCGGTCGACACCGTCCAGACCAGATCGGTCTGGCTGAACAGGTTGCGCCGGTCTGTCGGGTCCGTATAGGCCTCGATGCTGATCGTCTGCGCCGCCCCGGCACGTGGTGCTGCCGAAACCGGGAACACGTTGGTGTATGTTTTGTCATAGTCCCCGAACAGGATGCGCGAATTCAACTCCAGCGTCTCGCTGAATTGATGGCGCAGGTTGGCCCGCACGACATGCGCGTCGAACACGGTCCTGTTGACGTCCGGATCGCCGAAGAAGCGGGCGCGCGCATCGCCAAGCGGGCGGTTGGGCCGTGTCGCATCCCCATCGTCCTGAGAGGGGATACCCCGGTCGATAACCCGGTCGTCCTCCACATACTCGTAGGACAGGCCAAGCTGGGTATTCGCGCCAAGGTCGAACGCCACCACCGGGTTCACGGCAAAGCGCTCGCCGCCAAAGGCGTCGCGGTGATTGTCCAGTTGCTCGTAGAAGGCGTTCAATCGCGCCTTCACACCCTGTGCCAGCGGCGCATTGAGATCGACACCGACAGACCAGTCCCCGAAGGTGTCGGCAGTGATGCTGGCCCCTATCAGGCGGTCTTCCTGCGGGGCCTTGGCAACCCGGTTGACCACACCGCCGCCGCCGCCACGCCCGAAAATCAGGGCGTTGGGGCCTTTCAGCACCTCGACCCGTGCAAGGTTATAAAGCGGGCGGAAATACTGCACATCGTCCCGGATGCCGTCGATGTAGAAATCGGCGGTTGAATTGTTGCCGCGGATGGTAATCTGGTCGCGGTGGCCTTCGCCCTGACCGATCAGGACACCAGGCACGTAGCGGCTGACATCGGCGATCGAGCGCAGCCCGAGGTCCGCGATGAAGTCCTCGGACAGGACACTGACGGACTGCGGAATATCGACCAGCGGGGTCGGAGTCTTGGTGGCACTCTCGGCCACTTTGGTCGCATAGCCTGCACGCTGGCCGATCACCGTGATACGATCCAGTTGTGCCAGCTCGATCCGCTCTTGCGCCAGTGAGGGTGTGGAGCACAGGAGACTGGAGAGCAGGACGGTCAGGGGTACGGAGGCAACATGTGCGCGCATGGTGGTCAGGGCCTTATATTTGAGAATGACTTGCACAAGCTGACTAACCGGCCTCGAACGCGCAAACAAGCAGTTTTTTGCGAATGCCTCTCAGGCGCACAAGATCACTGGCCGGGGCGTGCACAAACCACTGGCCGTGCTGGCTCGGCACGCTAATTCAATGCTATGTACCCAGTATCTCCTACCCGCGATGCCGGTCTTGCCCGTCTCCAGGCGTTCCTGCCGCGCGCAGGCCGCGCTTATGCCGAGCGGCGCAACCATGACCTTGGGCCGCTTGCGCGCGAGAATGTCTCCGGCCTGTCGCCCTATATCCGCCACCGGATGCTGACCGAGGGTGAGGTGATCGCCGCCGTGCTGGCGCATCACACGCCGTCGGCGGCAGAGAAGTTCATCCAGGAAGTCTGCTGGCGGACCTACTGGAAGGGCTGGCTGGAATTTCGGCCCGCCGTGTGGCACCGCTACCTGAATGACCTGGCGCACCTGTCGCGCAGTGCCGCCTACACCCGCGCGACAGAGGGTCGCACCGGGATCGCCTGCTTCGATGCCTGGGTCGCAGAGCTGCTGGAGACCGGCACACTGCATAATCATGCGCGCATGTGGTTCGCCTCGATCTGGTGCCACACGCTCGGCCTGCCCTGGCAACTGGGGGCTGAGTTCTTCCTCACGCACCTGCTGGATGGGGACCCGGCTTCCAACACCTTGTCCTGGCGGTGGGTGGTCGGGCTGCAGACTGCCGGGAAGACCTACCTCGCCCGGCCGGACAACATCACGACCTATACCGGCGGGCGCTTCCATCCGGACGGCCTGAGCCCGGTCGCGGCACCGTTCACCGAGCCGGCCTTGCCGCGCGCGGCACCACTGGCCCCTTGCCCAGCGCTCACTGGGCCGTGCGCGCTGCTGCTGACCATTGAGGACCTGCACCCGGAAAGCCTACCGTTGCCAGAGTTAACCGGCATCGGCCTGCTGGCGGATGCGGGCGCGCCGCCCCGGTTGGCCGCCTGGCGCGCCCAGGCGCTGCAGGACGCCGCAGACCGGGCGCAGTGTCACTTCAACAAGCCGGCGGTGATGCTGGATGGCACAGAGGCGGTCGTGGCCTGGGCACGTGGGCTGGGTGTACCCAGCGTGGCCACTGCCTATGCCCCGGTCGGGCCGACGCAGGATCGGTTGAGCAGCATGGCCGCCGCAATGGCGGCAGAGGGGATTGCCTTAGTCCCTGTACGCCGTGCCTGGGATGAGGCGGCCTGGCCACACGCCACCCGCGGCTTCTTTGCCTTTCGCGAGCAGATCCCGCGCTTGATCGCCGGACTGCATGAATTACCCCTCTTCAAGGCTGCAATAAACAATTACCGAGGAACCAATCCATGACCCACGTTATCGACGTCTTCTGGTCCTTCCGGAGCCCCTATTCCTATCTCGTGACGCCTGATCTGTTGCGCCTGCGGGAAGATTTCGTGGTGGGCGTTCACCTCCGCCCCGTCCTGCCGATCGCCGTGCGCGCAAAAGAAATCCTGTTCACCGGCGGTTCCCACAAGCTGCGCTACATCATGATTGATGCTGTGCGCCGTGCTGAATTCTTGGGCATGAAAATTGGAATGCCTTCGCCCGATCCCATCGTCCAGGATATGCAGACCCTGAAGGTCGCCGAGGAGCAGCCCTACATCCACCGCCTCACGGGTCTGGGCGTCGAGGCTGAACGCCGGGGCAAGGGGGTCGAGTTCGCATATCATGTGTCTCACCTCATCTGGGGAGGGGAGCGGGGATGGAACGAGGGCGGAAAGCTCGCGGAGGCCGTCGCCAAAGCCGGGCTGGATCTGGCCGACCTCGACGCCGCGATCGCAGCCCAGGACCCCTTGCCCCAGATCCAAGCCAATCAGGCGGCGCTCGATGCAGCCGGCGGCTGGGGCGTGCCAACCATGGTGTTCAATGGCGAGCCCTTCTTTGGCCAGGACCGGATCGATACGCTCCGATGGCGACTCGAGAAAGTCGGCGTGCCAAAGCGCGAACCGGCACAATGATCGCCGGGCTGCATGAATTACCGCTCTTCAAGGCCATATCATGAGCAACCTGCCAGACACTTTCTCCGCCGTGGTGATCGGCAGCACCGGCGGTATCGGCGCGGCGGTGACGCAGGCGTTGCTGGATGACCCGCGCGTCGAGAGGGTCCATGGGCTGGCACGGTCGCCGCAGTCGCTGGAGCACCCCAAGCTGGTCACCGGGCACCTCGACCTGCTGGACGAGCCCAGTATCGCCAGTGCCGCACAAACCATCGGCAGTCCGCGGCTGGTGTTCGTCGCGACCGGGTTGCTGCATGATACGACACAGATGCCGGAGAAAAGCTGGCGCAGCCTCGATGCTTCGGCCCTCAGCCGGGTCTATGCCCTGAACGCCATCGGCCCGGCACTGGTGGCCAAACACCTGCTGCCCCGGCTGCCGCGCACCGGCAAGGCAGTGTTTGCCGCGATCTCGGCCCGGGTCGGCAGTATCGAAGACAATCGGCTGGGCGGCTGGCATGGCTACCGGGCCTCCAAGGCTGCGCTGAACCAGTTGATCCGCTGTCTGGCTATTGAGCAGGCGATCAAGTGGCCGGAGGCGCTGTGCGTCGGCCTGCATCCGGGTACTGTCGATACCGCGCTGTCGCTGCCGTTTCAGTCGGGCGTCAAGACCCTGTTCACCCCGCAGGAGAGTGCAGCCCGCATGCTCAGCGTCATAGAGCGGCTGACCCCGGCTGACAGCGGCCAGCTGTTCGCCTTTGACGGCCAGCGTATCCCGTTCTGATGACGACGCTGCTGCCCATCCTCGGGGACCAGTTGTCGCCGGGTCTCGCCTCGCTGCGGGCCGCGGACCGGGCGACCAGCGTGGTCCTGATGGCGGAGGTGATGGAGGAGGCGACCTATGTGCGCCACCACCGGAAGAAAATCGCGTTCCTGTTCAGCGCCATGCGCCACTTTGCCGAGCGCCTGCGCACTGACGGCTGGACGGTTGACTACATCCGTCTCGATGAGCGGGACAACAGCGGCTCGCTGAGCGGTGAGATCGCGCGCGCCTGCCAACGCCACATGGCAACGCGTATCCTCGCGACCGAACCCGGCGAGTGGCGCGTGCTGGAGGCGATGCGACTCTGGCCCGCAGTGACCATCCTTAACGACGATCGCTTTATGTGCTCCCGCGAGGACTTCGCCGCCTGGGCCGACGGGCGCAAGCAGTTGCGCATGGAGTGGTTCTACCGGGACATGCGCCGCAAGACCGGGCTGCTGATAGACGGCGACAAACCAGCAGGCGGCCAGTGGAACCTGGACGCAGAGAACCGCAAATCAGCAAAGGCCCTGCTGGCCAGCGGTGCGCTGCTGCGCCCGCAACCACCGCAGTTCGAGCCCGATGCCATCACCCGCGACGTGCTCCGTCTGGTTTCCGAGCGCTTCGGCGACCACATCGGCACGCTGGAGCCGTTCTGGTTCGCGGTAACGCCGGAGCAGGCAGAGCACGCGCTTGATCATTTCATCGCGAACGCCCTGCCGCACTTTGGCGACTATCAGGACACCATGATCACCGGCGAGCCGTTTCTCTATCACGCGGTGCTCTCCCCCTACATCAACGCCGGGCTGCTTGACCCGCTGGCGGTCTGCCGGCGTGCCGAGGCCGAATATCATGCCGGACGGGCCGGGCTGAACGCGGTCGAAGGGTTCATCCGCCAGATCATCGGCTGGCGCGAATATGTGCGCGGCATCTACTGGCGCGAGATGCCGGGGTACGTGACGCGCAACGCGCTCTCGGCCACCCGGCCTTTGCCTGGCTTCTACTGGACCGGAGACACGGATATGGCCTGCCTCAAGGCGGCCATCGGCCAGACCATCACGCACGCCTACGCGCATCACATCCAGCGGCTGATGATCACCGGGACCTTTGCCCTGCTCGCCGGCATCGACCCGCACGCGGTGCATGAGTGGTATCTGGCTGTCTACGCGGACGCCTTTGAGTGGGTCGAGTTGCCCAATACGCTCGGCATGAGCCAGTTTGCCGACGGCGGCCTGCTCGGCTCCAAGCCTTATGCCGCCTCCGGCAGCTATATCGACCGGATGTCAGATTACTGCCGGGGGTGTCGCTACGACGTGACCGCCAAAACCGGGGAAACCGCGTGCCCGTTCAATGCGCTCTACTGGGATTTCCTGGTGCGCAATCGCGACACACTGGGGCACAATCCGCGCCTCGGTCCGGTCTACCGGACCTGGGACAAGCTGGACCCTCCGCGCCAGGCGGCAACCCGGGCCAGCGCGAGCGCTTTCCTGGCAAGGCTCGACGGCAGCGACACGGCTTGAACGCGACGTCAGCCAGAGGCTCCATCAACCTGGCTCTCCCCCCCTCGACGAGGGAGGGGAGAGTAATCCATCAAATGTCATCAATCCTCACACCATGTGCTCGGGCGGTGGTGCGGAGACACGGAGCACGGTTCCATCCGAGCAGGGAATTGCCAGTGCGCGGGCATACAGACACAAGGGACCACCGCCCGCACCATAGACAGGGTCGCCGATGATCGGCGCACCCAGATGCGCCAGGTGCACGCGCAACTGGTGAGTGCGGCCGGTCTCGGGCTGAAGCTCCACCTGACCATCCTCCAGTGTGTGGTAACGGGTCCGCGCAGAGGCACCGTCCCCGCGCACGACCATGCGCCAGCCGGATTCCGCGGTCGAGACTTTGGCGAGCGGGGCGTCGATCAGGCCCTCCGGCGGGTCAATGGGGGCACTGACCTTCGCCCGGTAGGTCTTGGCGATGGCCCTGGCCTCGAAGGCCTGCGTGATCCACCGGCGCGCATCCGCCGTGCGGGCCAGCAGCAGGCAGCCGCCGGTGTCGCGGTCCAGCCGGTGCATGATCGTCGGGCTGGCGCGCCGCCCAAGCCGGAGCGATGCCAGCCCGTCCTCCAGGCTTTCCGGCGTGCGCGGGCCGGGATGCACAGCAATACCGGCAGGCTTGTTGAGCACGATCAGGGCATCGTCGCAGTGCAGGATGTAGGGGCGCAGGTCCATGATGCGGTGTAGCGCAGATGTGTGGGCCGGGAACAGCACGCTTTCCCTCAGCCCCATTCATCGCTATCAGGCCTGCATGGCCACAACCCTGCCCCCTGCCCCGAAAGTCGGGCTTGTCTCGCTCGGCTGCCCGAAGGCACTGGTCGACAGCGAACGCATCATCACCCGTCTGCGTGCGGACGGCTATGATATCGCCCCCGATTATGCCGGGGCCGATGTTGTGCTGGTCAACACTTGCGGCTTTCTGGACAGCGCCAAGGCGGAATCGCTCGATGCGATCGGGGAGGCGATGGCCGAGAACGGCCGCGTGATCGTCACCGGCTGTCTGGGCGTGGAAGCGCAGATGATCCGGGAGCGGTTCCCCGCCGTGCTCGCAATCACCGGGCCGCAACAATATGAACAGGTGGTGGACGCCGTGCGCACGGCTGCCCCGCCGACACGCGGGCCCTATGTCGATCTGGTGCCGGAGCAGGGCCTGAAGCTCACACCCCGCCACTATGCCTATCTGAAGATTTCCGAAGGCTGCAATCATCGCTGTGCCTTCTGCATCATCCCGTCGCTGCGCGGAGACCTGGTCAGCCGGCCGGTGAACGCGGTCCTGCGCGAGGCGGAAAAGCTGGTAGCCGCCGGCACGAAAGAACTGCTGGTCATCAGCCAGGATACCTCGGCCTACGGCGTCGACCTGCGCCATGCGACCAGCCCGTGGCGCGGGCGCGAAGTGCGCGCACACATGACCGACCTGTCAGCGGCTCTCGGCGAGCTCGGCGTCTGGGTACGCCTGCACTATGTCTACCCCTATCCGCATGTTGACGACGTGATCCCGCTGATGGCGGAGGGGAAAATCCTCCCTTACCTCGACATCCCGTTCCAGCATGCATCGCCCGCCGTGCTGAAGGCCATGCGCCGCCCGGCCAACCAGGAAAAAACGCTGGAGCGCATCCGTCGCTGGCGCGACATCTGCCCGGAGATCGTGCTGCGCTCCACCTTCATCGTCGGCTTCCCCGGCGAGACGGAAGACGATGTCGATGTTCTCATCGACTGGCTGCGGGAAGCCCGGCTGGACCGGGTCGGCTGCTTCACCTACGAGCCGGTGGCGGGTGCAGCCGCCAACGACCTGTCCGGGGCGGTGCCCGAAGAGGTGAAGCAGGAACGCTGGGATCGCTTCATGGCGGCCCAGGCCGAGGTGAGTGCCGCCAAACTCGCGGCACGGGTTGGCCAGGTGATGACGGTGCTGGTCGATGCCGTGGACGAGGACGGCGCTGATGCCCGCTCCAGGGCCGATGCCCCGGAGATTGACGGCATGGTCAAGCTGCGCGCGGCTGCGGGCCTGCAGGTCGGCGAATTCGTCGACGTGCTGATCGAGGACGCTGACGACCATGATCTCTACGGCGTCCCGGTCAAAAGCATTGCGCTTTGAACGCGAGGCCGGTCGAGGGGCGGCTCCGGCATCAACGGCAAGCATTGCCTGGCAGGCTTGTGAATAACTCTCCGGCGCTGATGATAATACCCGTCACCCCGGCCCATCGACGCCGCTTGGCGACCGGCGCTCAGGATAAACTTCAGCCGTGACTCCACCTTCCGGCATTCGCCGGAATGACAGCATGAGTCACGATCAGTTCATCCTAGTATAACGTAATCCGGGATGGACTCTAGTTCGTTGCCGGGTTGCCGCCGTATTTGTCGAACCAGGCAAGGATATGCGCAACCTTGCCGATGAGGTTGCTGGGGCGGCCATCGGTGTTGTGCGGCGCGTCCGGCACCCGCACCATCACGGACGGCACTCCGCGCAGGCGCAACGCCGAGTAATACTGCTCCGTCTCCGAGATCGGGGTGCGATAGTCGGCCTCGCCGGTAATCAGCATGGTGGGTGTCTTGACGTTGCCGACCAGCGACAGCGGCGAACGCCGCCAGTAATTAGCCTGCGCGCCCTCGTCCCAGGGGGCCTGGCCGAACCAGTAACGATAGAAGAACGGCGTGAGGTCGGCGGTCAGCACGAAACTGGTCCAGTTGATGACGGGCTTGGCGACCACGGCAGCCTTGAACCGGTCCGTCTTGCCGATGATCCAGGCGCTAAGCACGCCGCCGCCCGAGCCGCCGGTGACGAACAGCCGGTCCGGATCAGCGATACCCTTGGCGACCACGGCGTCGGTGACCGCCATCAGGTCGTCATAGTCATCGCCGGGATAGGCGTGGTGGATATGGTTGCCGAAGGCCGCACCATAGCTGTCCGAGCCGCGCGGATTGGCATAGACCACAACATAGCCATGTGCCGCCATCAACTGCAGCTCGGCGGCAAAGCGCGGGCCGTAATTGGCGAATGGGCCGCCATGGATTTCCAGGATCATCGGGTAGCGTTTGCCGGGCTGGTAATCGGGCGGCGTCATCACCCAGGCGTCGATTTGCGCCCCCTTGGTCGAGGGCACGGTGATCTTCTCGACCTTGCCGAGAGCACGGTCGCCCAGCAGATCCTCGTTCAGGCGGGTCAACAGCCGTTCACCGCTGCTGCCCAGCACCGCGAGGTCCGCGAGGCGGCCTGTAGCCGCCTTGTTGTAGGCGACGGCACTGCCGCCGACGCTGAAGGCAGCCCCACCGTAAGGTCGGCCAATGCTGGTGCCGCCGAGATCACTGGCGATGGTGCGCACCTTGCCGGTCAGCGCGGCGAAACCCAGCTTGGTCACGCCCTGGTCATCGAAGAGAAAATAGACACCCTGGCCGTTCGCGGCCCACACGGGGTCGGAGACCGAGCGGTCGAGCGCAGTCGTGAGGGCGCGGGGATTGCTGCCATCCGCATTCATCACGGAGAGTACGGTGTTCTGGTAGCCCTGGTAGGTGTCGTCGTAGCCTATGTAGGCGATCAGTCTGCCGTCGGGTGAGATCACCGGTTGCTGATCCGGCCCGAAGCGGCTGGTCAGTTTCGTTTCCGTGCCGCTGGCGACATCGACGGCAAAGACATCGCTGTTGCCGGGAATTTCCTTGCTGCGTGCCTCCGGATTGGCGGAGACGACGAGGGTCTTGCCGTCCGGGCTCCAGCTCGGCGCGCCCTCATGATCATAGTCGGCGGTGGTCACCTGGCGCGGTGTCCCGCCGTCTGACGGGACCACGAAAACCTGTGTGGTGGTCGGCTCCAGGTAGCCGCCGCCATCGGCTCGGAAGACGGTCTGGTCGATGACCCTGAGCGGCGCGGCCCACTTGGCACCCTCAGGCGGCTTGGGCAGGCTGGCGAGCGGCTTGGACTCGCGCGGAGTCTCCATCAGCATGGCGATTTGCCTGCCATCCGGGGACCAGCGGATGTTGCGTGGCCCCTCCTGCAGGTTGGTGATGCGGGCGGTGCGGCCACTGGCCATCCAGCGGACGTAAATCTGCGCGCCGCCATCGCTTGCTGTGACATAGGCGAGTCGCGTGCCGTCCGGCGACC
The DNA here is from genome assembly GCA_964404985.1 of uncultured Sphingomonadaceae bacterium. Taxonomy (GTDB): domain Bacteria; phylum Pseudomonadota; class Alphaproteobacteria; order Sphingomonadales; family Sphingomonadaceae; genus Hankyongella. The sequence continues at coordinate 63,453 of CAYOMD010000002.1, read as the reverse complement.
ATTGCGGCTGGCTGTAGCTGGCGGTGCCGGAGAGCAGCGGCTCGTGTGCGCCGGTCCGGATGTTGACCTGCCAGAGGTTTCCGCGCGCCCGGTCGGTCATGATGTCGAAGCCGCGCCGGACATAGACGATGCTGGAGCCGTCCGGGCTGACTTGCGGATCGTCCGCCCATTCGAGGTTGAAAACGTCCAGGCTCTCGAATTTCTTAGGCCCGGCCAGCGCCGGACTGGCGACCACGACCAAGGTGGCACCCAGGACGACCAAATGGCGCAACTCCATACTCAACCCCCTGCAATTCTGCATATGATCAGGCCCGCCACGCTAAGGCGTTACGGTGGCCGGTCAAGCGACCATCGGCAGCGCAATATCCTTGAAATAGACCGGTTCAGCGCGTTCTGTCGCCGATATGACGTGCAGTCTGTGGCTTAATCACCCAGATTCTGAGGGAGGTTTAGTCATACGTGTGCAAATGGTCTGCTTGTTTTCTTTAGGCTTGTTGCTGACAAACAGTGTGCAAGCATTTGAAAATCCAGCGCTCTCCGCTGAGATGTCTCCGCCTGTCGAGGCGCTGGCACCGCTCACAGCCGCCCAGGCGGGTGTGCAGGTGGTGACCGTTGCCGGCGGGCTTGAACACCCCTGGGGGCTTGCCTTCCTGCCGGATGGCCGCATGCTCGTGACTGAGCGCCCGGGCCGCCTTCGCATCGTCCAGACAAATGGCACGGTATCGCCGCCAGTCACCGGTGTGCCGACCGTGATGGCTCGCGGACAGGGCGGGCTGCTCGATGTTGCCGTCGACCCGAATTTTGCGACCAACTCTTATATATACTTCAGCTATGCCGAAGCGGATCAGCAAGGCCAGTCCGGCACGGCTGTGGCGCGGGCCAAGCTGAGCGGCACGGCGCTCACCAACCTGCAAGTGATCTTCCGGCAGTTTCCCAAAGTTTTCAGCGATAACCACTATGGATCACGACTGGCCTTCAAGCCGGTGACAAACCTCAGCCAGCCCTACGTGTTGTTCATCTCGCTCGGCGACCGCGCAAGTTACCGGGACTGGGCTCAGGACCTTTCGACATCCTTCGGCAAGGTCGTGCGCATCTTCCCGGACGGCACAATCCCGCCAAACAATCCATACGCGGGCCAACCGGGGGTTCGCCCGGAGATTTGGAGCTACGGGCACCGAAACCCTCAGGGCCTGACGCTCAACAAGGCAACGGGCCACATCTGGTTGAATGAACACGGACCTCTTGGGGGCGACGAGTTGAACATCGTACGCTCCCGCGGGAATTTTGGCTGGCCCGTGATTACATATGGCCGCGAATATGGTTCCGGCACTCCAATCGGTGAAGGGACCGACCGCGCGGATGTCGTCCGCCCCAGCCGCTATTGGGTGCCGGTGTCGATCGCACCGTCAGGGTTAAGCTTCCTGACCAGCGATCGTTACCCCGGCTGGACCGGAAACCTGTTCATGGGCGCGATGGCAGATCGACACCTGGTGCGACTGATCATGAACAAGCTCGCTGTGCGCTCGGAGCAGCGCCTGCTGACCGACCTCGGCGAGCGCATCCGTGACGTGCGCGAAGGACCGGACGGCTATCTCTACCTGCTGACCGACAACTTCAACGGGCGCATTCTGAAACTGCTGCCAACGAATTAGACCATCATCGCTTCAGATTGAGTCATTCTGAAGCGATGATGGCCTAGCGGAGGTCGTCGATCACGGCTGCCAGCGCGTCGAGGCAACTGCGTCCCAGATGCTTCGAGCGCGCCGGGGACCAGCCGTGGACCGGATCCGGGTTTTCGTCGGCGTCCTTGAACGGCATTTCCAGAGTCATCGCCAGACAGCCGAAGGCCTCTGCAACAGCGTTGGTGCACATGGCCATATTGGCCTTGCCGGGCCGCGCGATATCGTAGCCAACCCGGGTCTGGAAGTCCGGGTTCAGATGCTCGAGGGCAGACTTGTAGCGGGCGAGCAGGCTGAGCTGATGGTCGGTGATTGAAGGGATGCCCTCGAACCCGGCGATGAAGTTGTGCGGCAGAGCCTCGTCGCCGTGGACGTCCAGACAGAAGTCGACGCCGGTGCGGTGCATGGCCTCCAGCACATGATAGACCTCCGGGCTGCGCTCCAGCGTCGGGGCCTGCCACTCCCGGTTCAGGTTGATCCCGGCGGCGTTGGTGCGCAGGTGGCCGCGCCGGGAGCCATCCGGGTTCATGTTCGGCACAATGTGGAACACATGCTGGCGGCGCAACCGGCGGGCCAGAGGATCGGCCGGGTCGGTCAGGCGTTCCAGCAGGCCCTCCATCCACCATTCCGCCATGGTCTCGCCCGGGTGCTGGCGAGCGATCATCCAGAGCTTGCGGGCCGGGGCCTCGGCGTCCGTGATGGTCAGGCAGTCGAGCGGCTGGCCGTCCAGGGTCTCGCCGAGAACGCAGAGCGTCACGCCGGGACGCACGGCCATCTGCGCCACCAGATCATGGTGCCGCTCCATACTGTACGGCGCGAAATAGGCGATCCATCCGGCGTTCAGCGTCGGCGTTACAGTAATGGTCAGCACACCCTCGGCATAGTGAGTCTCCAGCCGGGTCCAGGTCTGGCGGTCCTCACTGTAACAGGCCCGGTAGCCATCCCACGCATAGGGGTAGGCAGCACTGCCGGCGTTCAGGATGCGCAGGGTACAGGTGTGGCCCGCCGCCCCTGCCAGCCGGAAATGAAACCACTGGAAGAAGTCGGACAAATGGTCCTTGACGATATTCAGGTCGAAAGTGGTCGGGCTGGTCTGGTCCACGACGGCGATATTGCCGCTGTCGAAGGCGGCATTGACGGTCAGTCTCACTTGGTGCTCCCGTTGTCGGTCAGGCGTTCGGTCTGGCCGGAGGTCCCGGGGAAGGTCCGGAACAGCAGGCGCGTGAGCTCGGCCGCTCTGGTCGTCGGCAGGGCAGCACCCTTGCCTTGCACCAGTGCTGTCGCGCGACCCTCCCATAGGGCCGTTCCGCCGTCGGGCGGTGCGAGCCGAACAGCCAGGACATGCTCGGCGGCTGCGATGCTGTTGTCTTTGGTATCGCCCTTGAAAATGTTCGACAGATCGATCCCGACGCCGACACCGCCGCCGACGCGGCTCCCGCTGCCGCCGCCCACGCCCACACCGACGCTGACCCCGCTACGTGGGCGGTCGCCATCGTTGAGGGCCGGGCGCGGGGTGACGGTCAGGGATATGGTTGCAACCAGTGCGGCAGCTTGCCCTGCCGGCGCTGCGCCATACCCGTGCTTGGCGAGTTCGCTGCGCACGAGTTGTGCGATGCTCTGGAACTCCAGGCTGTTGGCGAGCGCAGGGTCCGCCGGTCGCACGTCCAGTGTCGCCGCCTGCGGCTGGAGGTTCTGGTGGAAGCGCACGACATCGGCCTTGAAGCCGCTGCTCGCGCACCCGGCCAGCAGCATGAGTGCAGGGAGAACAACGCGAAGAGACATAGGATCACACTCCAGCTTTTGCCGTAAAGCTTAGGAGCTTGTGCCTCGCAGAACAATGGCTCGCGATCAGTGTGGCCGCGCGCCGTTCGTCGTATCGACTGGTAATGCTGTGTCTGGTTCCACGTCGGCCTGTGCTGCAGGGGATGCGGAGATCGATCCAGCCGGCAGCTCAAGACCACCGAATTTCAGCAGCGTCTCCCACCGGTTGTCTGCCATCTTGAGATTGATGAAGCCGACCCGCAGGTGGTTTTCAATCTTCTGCAGCAGGTGCAGGCCCTTGCCGAGCGTCCCGAACAATACGCCGATCAACAGGCCGTTGGCGATCATGGGCAATTGTTGCAGCAGCACGCCTGCCGCTATGCCGATGAGGGTTGCCATCACACCGATGACGTAAAGCAGAATGTGCATGGAAGGCGGGCATCCCCGTGAACCGAAATCGATACACCCTAGCGTGTCACGTCCGAAATAGCCGTGAACACTTGCAGTTAACGCTTTCTTACCACGCCCCATTCACGTTGCTGCCTGCGACTGAATGGGGTAGAGGCAAGCGCGGTCGCCCGCAGTTCGACCTAAGTATATTGGCCCGGCTGTTACAGATGGAGAGTGTTCATGAGCGTCGCGGTTCTGGTCACAGGCGGGGCTGGCTATATCGGCAGCCACGCAGTTCTGGCGTTACGCGACGCCGGCTTCACGCCCGTGGTCATCGACAATCTCAGCACAGGCTTCCGCTGGGCAACGCCGGAGGGCACGCCGTTCTATGAAGCGGATATTGCGGATGATGCCGCACTCGACCGCATTATCGGCGACCATGGCATCAGTGCCATCATGCATTTTGCCGGCTCGATCATCGTGCCGGAGTCGGTCAGCGATCCGCTCAAATATTATTTCAACAATACAGTCAAAAGCCGGGCCCTGATCGAGGCGGCGGTGCGCAACGGCGTCCGGCACTTCATCTTCTCCTCGACTGCGGCGGTCTACGGTATCCCGGAGGTGACCCCGGTGCGCGAAGACATGCCCACCGCCCCTATCAACCCCTACGGCGCGTCCAAGCTGATGACCGAGACCATGCTGCGCGACACCGCCTTTGCGCATCCGCTCAACTACGGGGTCCTGCGCTACTTCAACGTCGCAGGCGCTGACCCGGCGGGGCGCACTGGCCAATCGACCCGCAATGCCACCCACCTGATCAAGGTCGGGGTCGAGGCCGCACTCGGCAAGCGCGACCATGTCAGTGTGTTCGGCACGGATTATGATACACCCGACGGCACCGGCGTGCGCGACTATATCCATGTGATGGACCTGGCCGAGGCGCATGTGCTGGCGCTGCGGGACCTGATCGACAGGCCTGCGGACTCGTTCACGCTCAACTGCGGCTATAACCGGGGCTTCTCGGTCCTGGAGGTGCTGGATGCGGTCGACCGGGTGTCCGGCGCGAAGATCAACCGCATCTTCAGCGAGCGCCGCCCCGGAGACCCGGCCGCATTGGTTGCCGACAATAGCCGCATCCGCGAGATTTTCGCCTGGCAGCCGCGCTACGGCAACCTCGACTTTATCGTCGAGTCCGCGCTCAAGTGGGAGAGAGACCTTGACTCACGCCTTCGTTAAGCAGCCGCATCGCTCGCTCGCTGGCCAGAAGTTGGCCGAAGTTGCCGGCGCAATCGCCGAGCGACCGATCATGGCGCTGTTCGCGGATGACCCCCAGCGCTTTACAGCCTGCACGCTGCGGGTTGGCCCACTGCTGTTCGATTTCTCCAAGACCCATTACTGCCCGGCGATCCGCGATGCCGGAACTGCGCTCTGGCAGGCCGCCGGCTGGCGTGCGGCTGCCGATGCGCTGGTTGGCGGCGGTATCGTCAACCCGACAGAGGGGCGCCCGGCGCTCCACACGGCAACCCGCGGCTTCCGCGTGCCGGAGGTTGCCGCCAATGGGGACCGTATAGCAGCGGATGTGGCAGCAGCAGATGCGCAGATGGCCAGCGTGGTGCGGCACGTCCATGCCGGCGACTACAGCGCGATCATCCACATCGGGATCGGCGGTTCGGTACTTGGACCGGCAGTGATCACGGATGCCCTGCGGCTTGATACGCCGGGCCGATATGACCTGCGCTTTCTCTCCAACATCGACGGCCATGCGTTCGAGCAGGCGATAGCCGGGCTGGACCCGGCGCGCACCCTGCTGATTGCCTGTTCCAAGACCTGGACCACGCTGGAGATGCAGACCAACCTGGCGCAGGCGCTCGCCTGGAAGCAGGCGGCGGGCATCGTCAACCCCTATGCGGACGTTGTCGCGGTCACCTCCAGGCCGGACCTGGCGCAGGCGCAGGGGGTGGCGCCGGAGCGGATCGCGCATTTCGGTGCCTGGGTCGGCGGGCGTTACTCCTTGTGGTCGGCGGTCGGCCTGCCGGTCGCGCTGAACTACGGCCTGCCGGTGTTCGAGGCACTGCGGGCCGGTGCACGCGACATGGACGCCCATATGGCGGATGCGCCGCCAGAGTCCAACGCAGTGCTGATCTCAGCGCTCATGGGTTTCCTGTACGCGGGAGTCTGGGGCAGGGCGACGCGCGCCGTCATGCCCTACGACCAGCGGCTGGCCCTGCTGGTGCCATTCCTGCAACAACTGGAGCTGGAGAGCGACGGCAAACGTGTCGACCATGACGGCGAGCCTTACAGCGGCCCGGCGATGCCGGTGGTCTGGGGCAGCGTCGGCACCGATGCGCAGCATGCGGTGTTCCAGTGGCTGCATCAGTCCAGTGACTGGTGCCCGGTTGATTTCATCATGGTCAAGGCTCCGGCGCACGGCCATGCGGCAGCGCACCAGGCCTTGCTTGCCAACTGTCTGGCCCAGTCCAGTGCGCTGCTGCGTGGCCGCGCAGAGGGTGTCGATGTAGCACTGGTCTCGCCGGGCGACCGTGCCTCGACCACCATCCTGCTCGACAGGCTGGACGCACACACCCTGGGGGCGCTGCTGGCTTTCTACGAGCATCGCACGTTCGCCTGGTCGGTGCTGATGGGGGTCAACTGCTTCGACCAGATGGGGGTCGAGCTCGGCAAGCTGATGGCGCGCGACCTGACCGGGCCGATGGCCGGCGCGCCCTTGCCGGACGGCTGGGACGCCTCGACGGCCGGGCTTATCGCCGCACTGCGGTAGAAATCTATCCGCGAGAATGCACGCGGGTGTCGACGAAACTGCGCAGGCCGTCTTCGGTCAGGCGCACAGCGGTCAGCACGCCTGAGGCATAGGCACCAGTATCGATGCCGATGCGGTTCGGCTTGTCGTCAACGCTGCTGGACACGCTGTGGCCATGCACGACCACCATGCCGAAATCCTCCCGCGAGGACAGGAACGGCTCCCGGATCCACAACAGGTCCTGCGGGCGTTGCTCGTCAAGCGCGATATCGGGGCGTACCCCGGCATGGGCGAAATAATAGTCGCCCCGCTGCCAGTTGTTCTTGAGGGTTGTGATCCAGTCCAGATGACCTTGCGGTACAACCCGGCGTGCCTTGTTGAGGATCAGCTGCGAATTTTCGTTGAACACATCCTGCAGGGTCAGGCCGTAGCTGATCAGCGTTTCGCGACCGCCATAGTGCATCCAGCTCTCGAAGGTCTCAAGGTCCGGGCGGTCCCCCAGCACCTCCAGCATGATCTGCTCGTGGTTGCCGCGCAGCAGAATCGTATCCGGCCATTCCTGCTGCAGGGCCATCAAGCGCTCGATCACCTGCGCCGAGGATTGACCGCGATCAACATAGTCGCCGAGCATGACTATGAAGCTGCGGGTGCCCTTGCTCGCCTGATCGCGACAATCGGCGAGGATTATGGCCAGCAGTTCATTCAGCAGGTCGAGCCGCCCATGCACGTCCCCGATCGCGAACACCTGCTCGCCGGGCGGGGTTGTGGCGATCTTGGGCGCTTCCTTGCGTTTGAACAGCTTCGAGAACATGAGGCATCCATGAGTGTGACGTTACCTTAAGATACGGCACGTCACGAACAGATGTGGCCCTTGCGCGGCAGTTTGTCGAGTATCTATGCCATAATGATTACGCTGGCGGATGGATCCGCGATCATTGCTTCTCGTGCTTGACTCTGGCGGGGATTTTCCATACGGCATCGTCCCTCGCAGCCAGCCCGCATTTGGACGTTTGTTATGAAGATTCGCAACTCGCTGAAATCACTGAAAGGTCGTCACCGGGATTGCCGCGTGATCCGCCGTCGTGGCCGGACCTACGTCATCAACAAGACGCAGCGTCGCTTCAAGGCGCGCCAGGGCTAAGCCTGCGCCGGCGGTCCGTTCCGCCGTTTGCTCCAAAAACCATCTACCAGCAGGCCGCCAGCACATCGCCGGCGGTCTTTATGTTTCTGTGTCAGAGCCTTTCCGTTTTTGATTGAACCAGCGGTTCAATCAAGAAACGACAAGAAAGGCTCCAGACATATGAGCCGACCCTTTTTTCCGACCTTTGATGCCATCACGATGCGATTCCATCAAAGTCGGAAAGGGTCTAGGCGTAGAGCTCGTTGCCAGTGAGCTTGGCGATATGCAGGGTGTTGGTGGACCCGGCAATGCCGAAGGGATAGCCGGCGACCACGACGATGCGATCCCCGCCCTGGGTGAGTTGCGAGCGCAGCGCCATGCGCTTGGACTTGGCGATCATTTCCTCGAAGTCGACGACGTCACGGGTGTGGATCGTATGCACGCCCCAGACGATGCCGAGCCGGCGCGCTGTCGTCAGCTCCGGCGTCAGCACCAGGATCGCCGTCGCGGGGCGCTCGCGCGCCACCCGTATGGCCGTCGAGCCGGACGAGGTGAAACAGCACACCAGCTTGGCGGAGACAGTCTGCGCGACCTGGGCCGCAGCGCGGGACAAGGCATCGGCGGGTGTTGACTCCGGGTCGGTACGAGTCAGGTGCATGCGTGCGGAATAGCCTGGGTCCGACTCGACCTGGCGCGCAATCGCATCCATCATCGCAACCGCCTCGATCGGGAAGGCGCCAGCCGCAGATTCGGCGGAGAGCATCACGGCATCGGCGCCGTCGTAGATAGCGTTGGCGACGTCTGAGACTTCGGCGCGGGTCGGCGTCGGCGACTGGATCATGGATTCCAGCATCTGGGTGGCCACCACCACCATCTTGCCCTTGGCGCGTGCCTGCTCGACGATGCGTTTCTGGGCCGGCGGAACCTCCTCCGGCGGCAGCTCGACGCCGAGGTCACCACGCGCGACCATCACGGCATCCGATACGTCGAGGATCGCCTCGATGTCCTTGAGGGCTGAGGGCTTCTCGATCTTGGCGAGAACGCCGGCGCGCCCGTTGATCAGCCGCTTCGCCTCGATCACGTCTTCCGGGCGTTGCACGAACGACAGCGCGACCCAGTCGACGTTGTGCTCCAGCGCGAACTCAAGGTCGGAGAGGTCCTTCTCGGTCAGTGCCGCCAGCGGGATCACCGCGTCAGGCACGTTGACGCCCTTGTTGTTGGAGACCTTGCCCCCGACCAGCACACGGGTGAGGAGGCGGGTTGCAGACGCCTCGACCACCTCGACCTTGACCTTGCCATCGTCGATCATCAGCCGCTGGCCGACTTCAAGCGCTGCGAACAGTTCGGGGTGGGGCAGGTGCACGCGGGAGACGTCACCTGGTGTCGGGTCGGCATCGAATACGAAGCTCGCGTCATTTTCCAGAACCACCGGCCCGTTCGCGAACTGGCCGACGCGCAGCTTAGGGCCTTGCAGGTCCGCGAGGATCGTGAGCGGGCGGCGCTCCTCACTCTCGATCTCGCGGATGATCCTGATGAGCGCTCCCTTGTCCGCCTGGGTGCCATGGGACATGTTGATACGGAAGACGTCTACTCCCGCTTCAATCAGCCGGGTCACCATCTCCTTGGTGTTGGAGGCCGGGCCGAGGGTGGCGACAATCCGGGTGTTGCGCTGGCGTGGCTGAAAGGACATGCGATCCCCATTTGCAGATTTTGTGTAATTGTGACCGACGTACCACGCCGGCTTAACCAAAGGAAGTCACATGACGGAAGAACAGCGCCAGCACCTTGAATCCATGGCTTTTCGCCGGCTGCTTGAGCATCTGCGCCAGCGTACCGATGTGCAGAACATCGACCTGATGGGATATGGCGGCTTCTGCCGGAACTGCCTGGCCGACTGGCTGGCGGACGCCGCTGCTGAGGCTGGTGCGTCGCTTGACAAGGCGGCTGCGCGCGAATGGGTCTATGGCATGCCTTATGACGCGTATCGCGCGCAGCACCAGATGCCCGCAACCCAGGAACAGCTCGACCGCATGGCGGCCAGTGTTGCGCGCAACAAGATTTAGAGCCTGATGACTTTAGTTTGATCCGTTCGCCCCGAGCCCGGTCGAGGGGCAGCTCCAGTATCATCTACCAGCATAATCTGGACGTGTCTCGACTTGGCTCGACACGAACGGTAGAGTCGTGATTTTAAGTAATTTCATCACGCTCTAGCGATCAGGCAATCAGGTCCGGCAATTCGTTGCGATCGTCGGCGCGCGGGGGTGCTGCCTCTGCAAGGGTGGCAGCGGCCTGCTCCACCGCCGCGATCAACCCGTCGGCCAGCGTGTCCCGGTGGATCGCCGCGACGACGGTTGCGACCATCGCATCCCAGACTGGCTGATGCGCTGAATCCGCCAGCGCTGCATCGACGACGATATCCACGCGGTGTTCGGCGAGTGCCACATACAAGAGCAAGCCCGTCCGCTCCCGGGTGTTCGCAAGCCCATGCTGGGCGAACCGCGACACGGCTTCCGAGCGCACCCATCGCCTGATCAGTACCGAGGGTATGGCCCGAAGGCCGGCCGCACGCAAAGCCCATAGGCCAAGCAGCAGCACGCCGATCTGTGCCAGCAGGATATCGAGCAGCGGCCAGGCGGTCAGCCACATCAGGGCCCAGGGTGTCGCCAGCGCCAGTGCGCCCGCGACCAGCCCGCAGAACGGCTCCGGGTCGATCGCGCGGGGCGCGACCATGCAGACGATCTCGCCGCTGGTGGTCGCTTCGGCACGGGCAACAGCGTCCCGTACGCGGCGCTTGTCTTCAGGACTAAGGGTCTCACCAGCCGCCACTGGAACCTCCACCGCCGAAGCGCCCGCCACCACCACCAAAGCCGCCACCGCCGAAACCGCCGCCAAAACCGCCCCTGCCACTGCCGTCCTGCCAGCCGCGCGTGCCGACATACCAGATCAACGGCAGCGCCCCCCGGCCGCCGTTGCGGGCGCGCAGGACGAAGAACACGATGAGGAACAGTATGAATAACGCTGTGCCCGCTGCGCTAGAGCCATCGCTTCGCTCCGGGCGTTTGGATGCGCGCTTTTGCCATTCGGCAACATCACCAAGCAGTACACTGGAGATATCCTCGACCCCACGTTCGATTCCGCCGGCAAAGTCGCCTTCGCGAAAACGCGGCAGGATCGACTCGCGGATGATAAAGCCGCTGATCAGGTCTGTCAGTTGACCCTCCAGCCCGCGCCCGACCTCGATCCGCACCTTGCGCTCAGCGGGGGCTACGATCAGCAGCGCACCGTTATCCACCTGCTTCTGGCCGATTTGCCAGCTCTTGCCCAACTGATAGCCGACGGCGGCGATGTCCTGACCCTCGAGGCCCGGCAGCGTCACGACCACCAGCTGGTCACTGGATTTTGCTTCCAACGTTGCCAGCAAGCCGGTGAGATGTCCTTCCTCCTCCGGGGTCAGCAGGTCAGCCGCATCGACCACGCGCCCGGTGAGTGAGGGGGGCGTGAAGGCCGCTGCCGGTGCCGCGGCCAGCAGCAGCGCCAGAAGGACAGCGTTCAGCAGTCGGATCAATTGAAGCTGACTTTCGGCGCGTCCTGTGCGGCGCTGCTCGCCTGGAACATCGCCATCGGTTTGGTCTCGCCGTGGAAGGTGCCAGACACCCACTTGTCCGGGATTGTGCTGAACTCCAGATTATAGGTCTGGACCATCTCGTTGTAGTTCTCGCGCGCGATGGTGATGCGGTTTTCCGTGCCTTCGAGCTGATCCTGGAGCGCCAGAAAATTCTGGTTGGACTTCAGGTCGGGGTAGCGCTCGACCGTCACCAGCAGGCGGGACAAAGCGCTGCCGAGGCCGCTTTGCGCTTCCTGGAACTGTTGCAGCTTGGCCGGGTCCGAGAGGTCGCCGGGCGCGACTGTGACCTGGCTTGCCTTGGCGCGCGCCTCGGTCACGCCGACGAGCACGTCCTTCTCCTGCGCGGCATAGCCCTTCACGGTCTCGACAAGGTTGGGAATGAGGTCCGCGCGGCGCTGGTACTGCGCCTGGAGGTCGGCAAAGGCCTTGCGCGCAGCCTCCCCCTTGGTCGGTACGTCGTTGATGCCGCAGCCCGACAGGCTGACGAACAGGCTGCCGACGGCGAGCGCCTTGAGTAGAGCGATTTTTGTCATCATGCCCTCATCCATGAGTGTAATAGGCATGTAATGCACGAAGGGTCGCAGGAAAAGGGGGGCGTTCAATCCTGGATGAGGCGGCTGCCGAGCCAGGTTGCCAGATACTCAAGATTGGCAATGCGCCGCCGCATGCCGGGGTCGCGCAGCCGGTCCATCTGGAAATAGCGGCGCATGGCGGGGTAGCTCAGATCGATCACCCGGCCCAGAAACTCCGGCGAAAGCAGGCCGCCATGGTCGTCCGTGGTCAGGTTCAGGCGGTTCTTGAGCGGGTGGCTCAGGCGGCGCATCCATGGCGGGCGCACCATCCCGCTCAGTTCGGACAGGCGGTGTTCCATCCCCGGCGACTGATCGAAACTATGCCCGTAGCTGGACATGTAATGCGCGATCTTCGGGTCGATAGCCGTGATAAGACTGGCCTGCAATTGCCCAAATGTCTTGTATTCCAATGGGATGCGCACAGCCTCGCGGACAAGGTTGGTCTCGAGAAACGGCATGAAGTAGGCACCGTGACGACCAACGAGACTGATCTCCCGCCCGAAGAACGGCCGGCAGCGGAAGGCGGGGTAGATCGTCTCCACCTGCTGGCGGGTGAGCGTGTCACTGGTGGTCATGATCGCAGCCTTCAGCTTGGCCGCAAGCACCGTGTAATAGCGATGCGCATCGAACTCGCTGGTGCAGTCGGCGGCATCGAACTGCGAGAAAAAGGCATAAAGAATATCCCGCGTCGTATATCGGCCATCCGGCAGATAGAAGAAGTTCCGGAATACCTCGCCGCACCCGCCGGAGACTGCCATGGCGCCGCCTGCCTGCCGGTCCAGACGGGCGCGGCGGTTGCCGCCATTATCGAACAGGCCGCCGTCTGTCACCAGACCGTCCGTTTCCTCGAAGTTCTGCGCGACGATGGCCGGGAACTCGGCAGGCGTCACCATCTGCCAGCTACTCTTCTGGAACAGATTGACCTCGAAACCTTCGCCTTTGCCGATAGCGCGGGCGAGTTCGACATCCGCGTCGCCCGGAGACCCATAAACATAAACATAGGGTCGCGCGCCATGTGCCCGCAGCGCCGCAAGCGCCATGCGGGAGTCATAGCCGGCAGACAGCGGGCACTGGATATTGTCGCCGAAGAGTTTGACGGCAACGCCTGAGATCGCCAGCACCCGATCGGCATGCTCCCGTACCAGCTGCTCCGCCGGGCGATCATCATAGTCATCCGGCAAGCGCTTGGCGGTCGCCGCAAAATCCACCCTGCTGTCCAGTCGCAGCTGTTCGTGCGGTCCCAGTCGCTTCAATTCCTGAAAGACGGTCTCGTCCCCCATCGGGAAGGCGCTGAAGACGAACTCGTAAACACCCTGCGGCGAGAAGCGCACGTGTGGCAGGCAGGCCACGACTGCAAGCATGGAGGTGGAGACGATATCGCGTGCTGCATCATGGAATACCTGGAAGGCGGCAAAATAATCTGTCGCGACATGAAGTACGCCGCCTTTACAGACCAGCAGCGCAAACTGGCCGATGCAGTCACTCCAGCGCTCGAACGGAAAGCTGAAGTCGTCCAGCAACTGCAGAAGTGCTGCGTCACCGCCCTGACCCTTGTAGAACAGCGTGCCGGCGACAGCGACGAAATCATCGCCGCGCTGCACATAAGTTGGCAGGCCGGCGTGGACAGGGCCGCAGAAAAAGCCCTGATGGGTCGGCGTGGTGAAGTCGACCGGCTCCGGCAGGCCATGGCGGCGGAACTGGGCGCGTGCGTCGGCCAATTTGGCGGATGTCGCAACCGGATCGCCGCTACGACAGATAAACCATGCGCCCATGCCTGCTCCCTGACCTTACGTCATGCCGCCTTTAGCGCTCGCGCTACGGAATTGAAACCATTCCAGCAAAGGCCTACAGCCAGACAATGAAAAATGATCAAATGCCAAAACTCACCCTCGACGCTGCAGAAAAACCCGCAGCGGTCCGTGGCCGCCCCTGGGTCTATGCCAACCAGCTGCAGATGAGTGCGCACGCGCGCCGGGTCGAGCCTGGCAGCGTCGTCCGCCTTGCCGAGGCGAACGGGCGACTTCTGGGCCTCTATCATTTCAATCCGCATAGTCTGATCGCCGCCCGGTTGCTCACCCGGAACACCGACCGCGCGGTGGATGTCGACTATTTCCTGGAACGGCTGACACGCGCGCTCAGGCTTCGCGAGCGACTGTTCGCGCTGCCCTTCTACCGGCTCTGCCATGCCGAGGGGGATCTGCTGCCCGGGCTGGTGGTCGATCGCTACGACGATGTTCTGGTGGTGCAGCCGAATACCGCCGGCATGACAGAGTCACTCCCGGATATAATGGCCGCGCTGGATACGCTGCTCGCGCCACGTACGATCATCGTCGCGAGCGATGGCCCGGCCCGGGCGAGTGAGGGGCTGGAGCCGCTCCATGATGTCTATGGTGCCATGCCCTCCGGACCGCTGGTGATCGCGGAAAATGGCTGCCAGTTCGCCATCGATCCGGTGGGGGGGCAAAAAACCGGCTGGTTCTTTGACCATCGGGATAACCGTGCCTTCGCTGCACGCCTCAGCCGCGATGCGTCCGTCCTGGATGTCTATTGCTATGCGGGCGGTTTCGGCCTTGCTGCGGCCAAAGCCGGAGCCACCAAGGTGACGCTGGTTGACAGGTCCGGCCCCGCGCTGGCCCTGGTGCAACAGGCGGCAACCCTGAGCAATCTGGATGAATGCATCGACGTCATCGAGTCCGAGGGCTTTGCCTATCTGGAGCAGGAAACCAGGCGGTTCGATGTTGTGATCGCCGATCCTCCCGCCTTTGCGAAGTCCCGCAAGGACGTGCCAGCCGCACTCAAGGGCTACGAGAAGCTGGCGCGGCTTGCTGCTGAGCGGACAGCCGACGGCGGGTTTTTGTGTCTTGCGTCCTGCAGCCACAATATTCAGGCTGAGGCCTTTGCCGAGGTGACCGCACAGGGCCTGCGTGCCGCCGGACGCGCCGGTCGGCGCATCCATGTCGCCGGTGCCGGCCCTGACCATCCGGTGCACCCGCTGCTGCCGCAGACGGCCTATCTGAAGTTCATGGTTTATGCCCTTGACTGAGACTTTTTAGCCTCGTTCAGTATATTTCAAGATACTCAGCGGATGTTGTCGCGCTGTTGAGAGTGAGTCCGGCATTTTGCCCGCCACGGTATCTTTAGGAACGACTCCCATGATGGGTAGGCAATATACTGGAATGGGACATATTTTTTCTGGCATGATTTTCTTCATGGCTGGGACGGGCGCACAGGCCGCAGTATGAAAACTGGATTATATGTCAGCCGCCTTATCTCGCAATGTTTGCTGTTCGCAGGCACGCACTGGCTCATTATCTCATTATCGACGGGTCTCGCTGTTTTTTTCGCTGCGGTCATTGCTACGGTCATCGCCGTTAATGCTATTCAAGCGGAGCACGTCAGTGAACAGCATGTCGAAATACTTTCTGTAGGCGACCAAATAATTAAAGAACAAACAGAAACTCTTTGGCTTTTAAACTCAAATTATATGCCGAGCTGCGATGAAAAAGGGTTGTTGTATTTAAGAAAGTTACAATTCACGAAGAGATATATAAACGACATTGGTATAATGGATAATAACAATAGATTGCTTTGCACAACTGGGCTTGGTAAAATTGATTTTCCAATAAAATTTCCAAACCCGCATAGGGAAATGCATGGTTATCAGTACTGGTGGAATTTGCAAATCCCTATAACAGATTATAAAATGCGCACTGGCGTAAAAAAATTAGGATCATATGTTTCTTTTGTTGATTATAATGTTAATTTGGATCTTATATCAAAAATACGTCAGAATAAATTTATTAATGCCTTGTCCTGGGGGCCTTCCGGCAAGGCGCTTATTATAATTTCAAATAATAAAAACATTGAATTGATACAAGAGAATTTAAATGGCAAAGTAAAAAACGCAAATATATCAGAATATTTTAAATGTAGAGATTATGTTGTAACAAAATCAGGTGATGAACTATATAAGCTTCACTCTGTTGTTAATTGCATAGATTCAATAAGAGAAAATTTAAGAACAACACTGCTGTTTTTAACTATTGGATTACTTTTTTCTTTGCTTATTTCGTTTGCCATGCTTCCGCGGCTGAAGATTCTTAGTCGTTCAAAATATCGCCTGCGGCACCTTTGTCGTCATGAAAATATCATTTGTCACTATCAATCTGTTATTGATATGCATACCAATGAGATCGTTGGTTGTGAGGTTCTTGTTAGGATAAAAGATGGAAATTCCATACTTTATCCTGACAAAATATTAAAAGACATTTCTGATCAAAAAATGACGTGGGCGCTTGATTCTATAATATCAAGTAAAGCTTTATATGAATTAAATAAAAATATTCATCCAAATAAGCCATTTCGCGTGGCAATTAATTTGTTCCCAGAAGATATAAACTATGAAATACTATCTAAGCATTTTTCAGATATCTTGATTAATTGTAATAATTATTTTAGAATAGGAATAGAAGTAACTGAGCACAGCATATCCGAAAAAATAATATATGAGATACAAAAAATTAAGCAAACTGGATACGAAATTATGGTTGATGACTTTGGGACAGGTTATTCAAATCTTGGTATTGTCAAAAAAATACAGCCAGATATTATAAAAATAGATAAATCATTCGTTTTTGAAATGGAAGAGTCGAGTGTAAGATCTTCCATGATACCGCAAATTATAGATATTGCCTCTGCCGTGGGTGCGGGTGTTATCGCTGAAGGTGTCGAGAATTCAGAGCAGCGTGATTTATTGATAATGCTTGGTGTTCAATACGCCCAGGGATATTTTTTCGGCCGTCCGATGCCGATAGCGGATTTTGCCAGATTGTATCATCAGCAACCACCACAGCATGCTGCGCAGTCTGTTGACCGAATGCCCTTGCTGCACGGCGTGGCCCAGTTGTAGACCGCTGCTATGAGATCTGTGCGCTCCTTTTCATCCGCCGGAGCCGTATTCAGGCGATTCATCGAAATCGAGGGGATCGGCAGCTATCTGCTGTTGGCGGCGGCGGTCCTTGCCATGATTATCGCCAATTCTCCGCTCAACGACGGGTATCAAGCCGCGCGCTATATGAAGCTCGCCATCGGTTCCCCACCTTTCGGCCTGGCGCTGTCTCTCGAGCATTGGGTCAATGACGCCGGGATGGCGTTGTTTTTTCTGCTGGTCGGCCTCGAACTGAAGCGGGAGGCATTGCAGGGGGAGCTGTCGCGCAAGGGCCAGATGCTGCTGCCGCTTGTGGCGGCGCTCGGCGGCATGCTGGTTCCGGCACTGGTTTACCTCGCTGTTATCGGCGGGGATGCTACCCTGGTGCGCGGCTGGGCTATTCCGGCGGCGACCGATATTGCCTTTGCGCTCGGCGTTCTGATGGCACTGGGCAAGCGTGTGCCACTGGGGCTCAAGGTTCTGTTGACCAGCATCGCGGTGATCGACGATCTGGGCGCGATCATCATCATTGCCCTGTTCTACACCCAGTCCCTGGCTTTGCCATACCTGCTGGCAGCACTCGGCCTGTTCCTCTTGCTTCTGATGCTGAATAAATTGGGCGTCTGGCGGGTCTGGCCGTATCTGCTGATCGGCGTGGCCCTGTGGTACGCCACATACAAGTCCGGCGTGCATGCGACTCTGGCCGGGGTGATGCTGGCGCTGACGATCCCGCTGCAGCAGCGTGGCGGGCGGGACAGTGCGCTCCTGCGGCTTGAACATGGCATCCATCCGTGGGTGACGTTCCTGGTGGTGCCGGTTTTTGCATTCCTCAATGCCGGTGTCCCGCTGTCCGGTGATGTGGCCGGCCCCTTGCCGGCGGCGGTCGCACTGGGCCTGATCGTCGGCAAGCCGATTGGTATTCTGGGGGCATGCCTGTTGGTGACCAAGCTGCGGCTGGCCCGGCTGCCGGAGGGTGTTGACGTGCGGCAAATGGCCGGCCTCGCCCTGTTGTGCGGCATTGGCTTCACCATGAGCTTGTTCATCGGCGGTCTGGCGTTTCCCGACAAGGAGCATCTTGATGCCGTGCGGATTGGGATACTCGGTGGCTCGCTGGTATCTGCGATTGCCGGCTATTTGGTCCTCAAGTCTGTGCTGAAGTCTCAAAAAACCATAGAACCGTGACAGTCACGGCGTGCAGTCCGGCAAGAATAGGCTTTTCGCAACGGAAGCATTCGTTTAACGGGTATTGCATCGATTTTGATACGCCAGAACGGATCAAGACAACAAGGATGGCGACCCAGTGATGCAACAGCCGTCTCCTGTCGACACACACGACCCGGATCACGATGCGCCGGATTTCGCGGCGTCCGCGCTGGACGAGCGGCGTTTGACCATGCGGGCGTATCTTTACTGGCAGTCGTTGCTGCGCGGGCGGCTGTTTCCATCCGTTGCCGATCTTGATCCGCAGGCGGTGGCATCGTTCAGCGACCAGTCCATTCTGCTGGATTTTACCCAGGGGCCTGAAGCTCCGATCCTGCGCTTTGTCGGCAGGGCATTACGGGAGGAGGGTGGCATCGAGCAGGGGGTGCTCAGTCCTGTTGACGTCCCGACACGCTCGCTGATCTCGCGCCTGACCGCACATTATATGGAAATTCATGCCAACCTGTCGCCGGTCGGGTTTGAGGCGGAGTTTGAATCGCCCCGCGACGTCATGACCAAATACCGTGGTATCCTGCTGCCCCTGTCGGATGACGGCCAGACGATCAATTTCATGTATGGCGTTGTCTCCTGGAAAGACGAGGCGCTCCTCGAGGATGCCATTGACGCTCAAGGCCATTTTGCGGCGACACCATCTCACAACGCTGCCTTTGAGGACGATGCGCTCGAGCTCACGGGTGCGATGGAGGAGGATATCCTCGACCTTGCAACCCCGGTCGAGGAATTGCCGCTGGATGATGACGACATCGACGCCCTGCTCCTCAGCATGCCGGTCACCGAACCGGATGGGCCCGCGCAACCTGAGACCGTCAACGCGGACCTTGCGGATGCCTTGACGCTGGACACTGTCGCTCCGGACGCGCCTGATCAGACAACGCTTCCCGATATTGAGGATCTGCTGTCCGCAGCCTCGGCGCATACCGCCTCAGGGCCAGAGCCAGTCATAGGCGGTGCGCCGCAGGACGATGCGCTCACCCTTGAATGGCCAGGCGACGCCGTGATCGATGAACCGGCGGCAGTGCATGACGAGGATTTGCTGGAACTGTCCGAACCGCTGGTTCTGGAGAGCCAGGCGGCGGAGGGTGAAGACGCGCCGCTTGATCTTGTGGGCTGGTCGCAGGTGCCGGAAAGCCGCGCCCAAGACGCGGAGGGAGACGACAGCGCCGTCGAGGAACTGTTCGGCAAGCTGGAACTGGCGCAGTTAAAAGCCGCCGCCTCCCGCTCGTCGGATCATCGCTCGCGTACGGCGCTCTATCAGGCCCTAGCCGAGGCGCATGATTTCGGCCTGGCAGCAACCGCAGCGCCGCAAGCGTACGAACGCTTGCTGGAGACTGCGGGCCTAAAACAGCAACAGCGCGCGCCGTTCACCCCGATCACGAAACTCGTGTTTGGGGAAGATTATGACAAGACACGGCTGACCGAGTTTGCCGCATCGCTCAGTTACGCGCACCGCGAAGGTGTTCGCGCCGGTAGCTTTCTTGATTTCATCGAAAACTTCCCGGGCGGCCTCAAGGGCATGGTGCAGGCCGAACGTGCAGCGCGGGCGCAAGCGATGGGCAATCGCCGTACCGACAGCATCGAGGGGATGCGCGATGTCCTGCGCCGCCTGCCGGCCATCGCCACTATCGAGGGGGCCTCGATCCCGGATCAGGAGGAGTTTGCGCTGGTCCTGGTACGACGTCGACCGATGGAGAACACGGTCGAGGTCATTGGCTCTGTGCCCGGGTCATCCCGCATGGCGGAGGCCGCAGCAAGGCGGCTGGCAGCCCAGTCCCGCAACACCAGATCAGATAAACAGAAATAGCAGCAGGCGAGATGCGCTTGAGCAAACGGTGAAGCTATCATAGCGTCTGATATCGATTATTTGCTCGGTAAGCGTCGGGGAATGCCGTCCGGCTGCCACGCATCACAAAATATAATACCAGCGGGAGATCACAATGACTGCAACAGGCCTGAGTGGGGAGCGCGCAGCAGCGGTAGAGGCAGCGCTTGCAAAACGGGACGCCACGGTTGCAGCAGAGGTGAAACCCTTCCTGAGTGCGTGGTTCCAGCCGTCGGCGACCGGAGAACTTGACGAGTTGGATGGCGAGGGCATTGCCCGCATAGCCCTGCTGCTGAATGACCAGCAGCGTTTCCGGCAGGCGGGCGAGACGCTGGTCTCCATCGAGCCGATGACGGCTGCCGAGTCCGTGGCTGGTCGCCGGCGTACCCGTCTCACGGTCATCAACGACGATACGCCGTTCCTGGTCGACTCAGTCGTCGGCGAATTGAGTGCGCGCGGCTTGGCGATGGATTGCCTGTTGCATCCGGTTGTTGATGTCGTACGCGATGGGGCTGGCAAGGCGATATCAGCGGTCCCGGCGCAAGCTGGTACCGCGCCTGCACCCGGCAGTGTGCGCGAGTCTGTCATCTATGTTGAGTTCGAGCCAACGACAGCGCGTACCCGGACCGACCTGAAGTCAGCACTTGAGGATGTTCTGGCCGATGTGCGCCGCTGCGTGACCGGCTGGCGACCGATGCTGGCCGACATGCAGGCAGCAATCGAGGATCTCCGCAGGAATCCGCCGCGCGGGGTGGACGCGCAGGAGGCAATCGCGTTCCTCGAGTGGCTCTGCGCTGACAATTTCACGTTTCTCGGCAGTCAGGTGCTGGATTACAGCGCCCAGGATGCGCGCCCGAGGGCCCATGTCGGGCATGGCCTGCTGTCGGACCCGAATTATCCGCTCTGGCGCGGCACTCGGGGTGGGACCGAACTGCCGCCGCAACTGAGCCAGTTCCTGAATGCGGCAGAGCCGATCCTGATCACCAAGGCCAATGCGCTCTCGCACGTCCATCGCCGGGTGCATCTTGATTATATCGCGGTCAAGCGCTTCGACCATGCCGGACAACTGGTTGGCGAGCGCCAGTTCGTCGGGCTCTACACTTCGGTGGCTTACGGCACCAACCCGCGCGCGGTGCCTGTGCTGCGCGGCAAGGTGGAACAGGTGATCGCGCGCTGCGGCTTCGATCACCGCAGCCATGCCGGCAAGGCGCTGATCCACGTGCTGGAGCAGTTCCCGCGCGATGAATTGTTCCAGATCGATGTGGACTTGCTGGAGCGCACGGCGATCGGCCTGCTGTCGCTGATGGACCGTCCGCGCCCGAAGCTGTTCGTGCGCCTTGACCGCTTCGAGCGCCATGTCTCGATTCTGGTATATGTGCCGCGAGACATTTACCGCGCCGATCTGCGCAAGCGGATCGCCGACATGCTTCAGGAGGCGTACCAGTCGCCGGTTGCCATGTTCTCCGTTCGGCTGGATGACGACAGCCTGGCGCGGGTGCATTTCATCCTCGCGACCGAACCCGGCAAGATTCCGGATATCTCGACCGATAATCTGGACGCAAAGCTGACAACGCTGGTCCGCGGCTGGGACGATCAGCTCGAACTGATGCTGGAGGAGCGCTTCGGCCCGGAGGCCGCGCTGCGCCTGACCAGCACCTACGGCAAGCTCTTCTCGCAATCCTACCGGTCGCAGTTCAGCGCTGCCGAGGCCGCACAGGATATCGGCTATCTCACCTCGCTGGCCTCGCCGTCGGAGCGCGGTGTGCACATCTACAAGCATGCGGGCGACCGTCCGGACCAGCTGCGTGTGAAGATTTATCGCCTGGGCGAGATCATCCCGCTGTCGGAGGCGGTGCCGCTGCTGGAAGCCTTTGGCCTCACCGTCATGGAGGAATACCCCTTCGATCTGGATGGCGGCACGCTGGGCTGGATTCACGACTTCCTGGTGACCGATCGCGGCGGGCAGGCCATCGACCTCGCGGCTGTCGGCGAGCGCCTGCGGGCGGCGGTCGAGGCCGTGCTGGAAGGCAGGGTGGAGAACGACGGCTTCCATGCGCTGGTCCTCTCGACCGGGCTGACCCATCGGCAGCTCAGCTGGCTGCGCGCTTACAGCCGTTATCTGCGGCAGACGGGTCTCGCCTATGAGGCGGAGACGGTCTACGGCGCGCTGCGCAGCTATCCGCATCTGGCCTCAATGCTGGTATTCCTGTTCGAGACCCGGTTTTCCGGCGCGCCGGACAGCGCGCAGAGCGAGAAGCAGATCGTCAAGGACTTCGAGTCCGCACTTGGTGAGGTCACCGCGCTCGACGACGACCGCATCCTGCGCCGCTTCCTGGTCGCGATCCGGGCCACCGTGCGCACCAACGCGTTCCAGGCGCCGGAGCCGGAAGCCCTTGCCTTCAAAATCCGCTCTGCCGAAATGCCAGACCTGCCGCCGCCAGTGCCGTACATGGAAATCTTTGTGCATTCGCCGCGTGTGGAAGGCATCCACCTGCGCGGTGGCAAGGTCGCACGCGGTGGGCTGCGCTGGTCCGACCGCCGGGATGATTTCCGCACGGAAATCCTCAGCCTGCTCAAGGCGCAGATGGTCAAGAACGCCGTGATCGTGCCGGTCGGGGCCAAGGGCGGCTTCTTCCCGAAGCAGTTGCCGCCAGCGTCGGACCGGGAAGCGTTCCTCACCGAGGGCCGTGAGGCTTACAAGGTATTTGTGCGCACGCTGCTCAGCGTCACCGACAATCGCGTAGGCGAACAGATCGTGCCGCCGCCGGGCGTGGTCCGGCTGGATGGCGACGACCCCTATTTCGTGGTGGCGGCGGACAAGGGCACGGCGACATTCTCCGATACCGCCAATGCGATCAGCCAGGAGGCCGGTTTCTGGCTGGGTGATGCGTTTGCCTCGGGCGGCAGCCAGGGCTACGACCACAAGAAGATGGGCATCACGGCGCGCGGCGGCTGGATTTCCGTCGAACGGCATTTCCGCGAGATGGGGGTCAACGTGGCCGTGGACCCGATCCAGGTGATCGGCATCGGCGATATGTCCGGCGACGTTTTCGGCAATGGCGTGCTGCTCAGCCGGGCCATCAAGCTGGTGGCCGCGTTTGATCACCGGCACATTTTCCTGGACCCGAACCCCAATCCGGAGACCAGTTTTACCGAGCGTCAGCGCATGTTCGATCTGCCGCGCTCATCCTGGGCGGACTACAACCCGGCCCTCATCTCGCCCGGAGGCGGCGTGTTTGCGCGCTCCATGAAGGAAATTCCGCTCAGCCCGGAGATGCGTGCGGTGCTGGGCATCACGGACGCCGTGCTCGACCCGACCTCCCTCCTGTCCGCCATTCTGAAAGCGCCAGTCGATCTGCTCTGGCTGGGCGGGATCGGTACCTATGTGAAATCGTCCGAGGAGACCCATGCGCAAGCAGGCGACAAGGCCAACGATGCGATCCGCGTCGATGCCGTCGACCTGCGCGTCAAGGCAATCGGCGAGGGGGCCAACCTGGGCGTGACCCAGGCGGGGCGGATTGAATTTGCCCGTCGCGGCGGGCGGATCAACACGGACTTCATCGACAATTCGGCCGGAGTCGACTGCTCGGATAATGAGGTCAACATCAAGATTCTGATCGACCCGATCGTCAGTGCCGGGCGCATGAGCCAGGATGCGCGCAATGACCTGCTGGTCGCGATGACCGAGGATGTCGGCGCGATCGTGCTGCGTGACAACTACCTGCAGACCCAGGCGATCTCTGTCGCGCAGGCGGCGGGGTTGCAGGCGCTGCCGGCGCAGCAGCGCTTCATGCAGCGGCTTGAGCAATCCGGCCATCTCAACCGCAAGGTGGAAGGCCTGCCGACTGATGCCCAGCTCGCTGCCCGTCTGTCGGCCGGGGAAGGCCTGACGCGACCGGAGCTGGCAGTGCTGCTTTCCTACGCCAAGATCAATATCTTCGAGCAGTTGCTGGACAGTCCAGTACCGGACGATCCGCGCCTGATCGATGATCTGGAAATGGCGTTCCCGCAGGAACTGGTCGACCGGTTCTCCGAGGACATGCGCACCCACCGGCTGCGTCGTGAGCTGATTGCGACCAAACTCGCCAATGCCATCGTCAACCGGGGCGGCATTACACTGGCCTATGATCTGGCCGAGGAAGCCGGGCGCGAGATCGCAGATGTCGCCTCCGCCTTCGTGCTGACCCGGGAGGCCTATGACATGCGCAGCCTCTGGCGGCTGATCGACTCCTACGATTACCAGATACCGGCCGCTGTCCAGACCGCCCTGCACCTGGAGGCCGCACGCGCGCTGCGGCTCCATATGGAAGATGTGCTACGCTATGCCTCCCGCCTGATCGGGACGGACACAAGCTGGCTGCGTGGCGGTATCTCCAGCCTGCGCAGTCAATTGATGGCCTTGCTGGCCGATGCTCCGCGTGAGGAGTATCGCGCGCATCAGCAACAGCTGCTCGCGCTTGGTGCCCCTGGCGATGTGGCCGAGCAGATTGCGCAGCTCGCCGCGATGGATGGCGGGGTCGGTGTCGTGCTGATTGCGCATGACTTCCAGGTCGAGCCCACAGAAGTCGCCCGTGCCTATGGCCTGCTCGGGGAGGCGCTCATGCTGGGCTGGGCACACAGTGCGGCCAAGACACTGGCCCCGGCCGACCCCTGGGAGCGGCTGCTGGCGGCGAGCGTCGTCAGCGATTTCGAGCGTATCCGCATCAGCCTGATCGAGCAGCTCTGCAAGCAAAGCGCCCAGCCGCCGCTGGCCGCCGTCCAGGCCTGGATAAAGGCCGAAGACGCCACCGTTCAGCGCGTGCTCGCCAAGGTGAAGGCGGTGCGCGCGAGCGAACCGGTGACCACAGCCAAGCTCACGCACCTGGCCAACCAGGTGCGCTTGCTGCTGAGTTAGCGCTTGAGGACTTTACAGTGTCCCATTCGTCATCGCGAGGCTGCCCTGCAGCCGTGGCGATCCAGCAAAAATCAAATACTCTGGATTGCCGCGTCGCTTGCGGCTCCTCGCAATGACGGTTCAATCTAAAGCGCGATGACTTTAGGTTAAACCGTTCGCCCCGAGCCAAGTCGAGGGGCGGCTCCAGCGTAATCTGGACGTGTCTCGACATGGCTCGACACGAACGGTGAGGGTCTTGATTCTGCGTAAAGTCATCAGACTCTAAAGTGATCCCGCATCAGTGCCGGAAGTGGCGGATTCCGGTGAAGACCATGGCGAGGTTGCGTTCGTCAGCAGCTGCGATCACGTCGGCATCACGGATTGAGCCGCCCGGCTGGATGATGGCGGTTGCGCCGGCGTCCGCCGCAGCGATCAGACCGTCTGCGAACGGGAAGAAGGCATCAGACGCCACCACCGAACCCTGCGTCAGTGACTCCGGCAGGCCTGCGGCGTCTGCGGCTTCCCGCGCCTTCCAGGCGGCAATGCGCGTGCTGTCGATACGGCTCATCTGGCCCGCGCCGATGCCGACGGTCGCGCCGTCTTTCGCATAAACAATGGCATTGGACTTCACGTGCTTGGCCACGCGGAAGGCAAACAGAAGGTCGGCCATTTCCTGCGCTGTCGGGGCTCGGCGCGTTACGACACGGACGTCACTGGCCAGTACGCGTGCGTCGTCCCGGGTCTGGGCGAGATAGCCGCCGCGGACAGCCTTCAGGATCAGCGCCTCTCCCGCCGCCTGGTCCAGCGGCCCGGTCAGCAGCAGACGCAGGTTCTTCTTGGCGGCAAAGATGGCGCGCGCTTCCTCATCGGCGTCCGGGGCTGCCACCACTTCGGTGAAGATCTCGGCCATTGCGCGTGCGGACGCCGCGTCAAGCGCACGGTTGGCGACCACGATGCCGCCGAACGCGGAGACCGGATCGCACAGCAAAGCTTTGGCATAGGCGGCCTCGACGCTGTCCCCGGTCGCCACGCCGCACGGATTGGCGTGCTTGATGATGGCAACAGCAGCCGGGCCATGGCGCTCGAACTCGCGGATCAGGTCGAGGGCGGCATCGGTGTCGTTGATGTTGTTGTAGCTGAGGTCCTTGCCCTGCAACTGGTGCATGTGCGCCACCCCGTGCGTGGCCGCCGGCAAGGCATAGAGTGCCGCCGCCTGATGGGGGTTCTCGCCGTAGCGCAGCGGCTGTGCGCGATTGAGGCTCAGGGTCAGCTGGTCTGGAAAGGCATTCTCCAGCACGCTCTGCTGGAACCAGGCGGCAATCGCCGCGTCATAGGCGGCGGTATGGCCATAGGCCTTGGCGGCCAGGCGCTGGCGCAGCGGGTAGCCGGTTGCCCCGTCGTTGGCGCTCAGGTCGTCCAGCACCGTCAAATAATCTGCGGGGTCGACCACGACCGTCACCGAGCGGTGGTTCTTGGCTGCTGAGCGCACCATCGACGGCCCGCCGATATCGATGTTCTCGATCGCGGTGTCATAGTCGGCCCCGCGCGCCACCGTCTGGGCGAACGGGTACAGGTTGACCACCACCAGGTCGATAGGGGCGATGGCATGCTCGGCCATCGCGGCGGCATGCTCGGGGTTGTCCCGCAGCGCCAGCAGCCCGCCGTGGATTTTGGGGTGCAGGGTCTTGACCCGTCCATCCATCATTTCCGGAAAGCCGGTGTGGCTGGAGACATCGGTGACCTCCAGCCCGGCCTCTCGCAGTGTACGGGCGGTACCCCCCGTCGAGAGCAGGATTACACCGCGCGTCTGGAGTGCCGTTGCAAACGGAACGAGGCCCGTCTTGTCGGAGACGGACAGCAGCGCATAGCGGATTGCCGCCGATGCATGGGTCATGGGAGTTCCTTTATAGATTAGGCTCTGGTGCCGCGCTTGAACGACCAGCGCACCAGAGCGCCGTCTTCAGCCGTATCACCGGTGAGCACAAGCTGGCGGGTTCTGCGCACCTTGCCGAGCGAGTCAACCCACAAACTGTCATCGACCCGCAATTTCGCACCGCGTGCCTTGAAAGCCCAGAGAACGCCGTGCGGCAGTTTGAGTACGGCTCCCTGGTGGTCCGCCGTCATGGTCGGCTCGACGCCGTCACCGAGGTGAAACCGTATGTCAAAGCTGAGGCCCGCGCGTGGCTTGCGCCAGCGGCTGTGCGTCGACCCCACCAGTTGATCCTCGCCGCGCAGGTCGACCCCGTCGCTGCTCAAGTAAAGTCGGCGGCGGTGCTCCAGCCCGAAGCGGCTGGCGTAGCCGTCGTGCCCGCTGTCGAGCCAGACGCCCTCCGCACTTTCCTGGCGCAGAGCCGTCACTTCCTCGACTCCGGATCCGAGTGTGCCGTCATCCCGCAGCTTGGTCGAATTGAGGTTCTCGATCACCAGCGTCGAGTGGGCGGCCGTTGTGCGCAGCAGTTCATGCAGGTCCGTGCGCATCGCCAGGCCGGCAGAGCGCCCACCGCCGCAGTTCACTACCACCCGGTGCGGGCCGTCGCTGAACTCGAACGAGAGCGTGCCGGCGTGGCTCACCGTGCCGGTTCGCGCCGGTGGTGGCGGGCCGGCATCGATGACCACAATCGAGTCCCCGCCATCCAGCCGCTGGAAGCCGCAGTGGATGCCGTTGCGCAAGGGTGTCGTCGCCACGTCGGAGGTTGACCGGATACGCTCCAGCTCCTGCGCATTGCCAAAGCTACCGCCATGCGCGGCGCTCAACAGGCCGTCGCCGAGTACCTGCCCGAACAGCGCCGGGATCATCCGGTCCAGCGCGCTGACCAGCGACTCCGGCTGCTCGACCTGGCGATCCCGGTAGACCTGCCGCACGGTCAGCAACAGCTTGACGATTTCCAGATGCTCGCTCGGGCAGCGCGCGATGGTGCCGCCATCTGCCAGCACAGTCTCCGCGAGGCCCCGCGCCAGTGCGCGTTCACCGACAGTGCGGCGCTGCTCACCGCCTGGCAGCAGCAGGCCGTTGACGATCAACCCGGCCGACGCCTTGACCCGCGCGAGCCCGTTCGGAGTTTTCTCGACAGTCTGGGCCAGATGCCGGCCGCTGCGGGCCAACGTGTTCAAGACAGCCGAGCGGTAAACCTGATCGGAGGAGGAGAGCAGATAGGGCGCATGGGTCATCCAGTTGATGAGCCGCTCGCCAAGGATGTCCGGTCGCCACACCAGTTCGTCGAAGCGGGCGTATTCATCAAGCCAGCGCTGCACCAGCGGCTCGATGATCGTCGCCCCGCGCCGATGGTCGAGGACGGTCGCGGCATCCCGCAGCCAGCGGAAACCATGCAGCCACTCCAGCCAGGCGAGCGGGGCGTGGATCGCAGAGAAGCGGATGCCGTTGGTGTTGATGGCGATCCCCATGAAATCGAACCGGCCATCCGCCAGCGCCTTGCCGATCAGCGGCTCGCCGATCCAGAGGTCGGCAGGGGCAGCAAGCAATTTCAGCGGAAAACGGCCGCGCAGGCGCAGGCCATGCAGGAACGAGCGGTAGTGCATCTGGCGCAGCCGCCAGGTCACCTTCTCGACAAGCGACAAGCCCCGGTCCCCGCCGACGCGGACGAGCCGGTTCCCCGCCGGGATTGTGTCCGCAGTGGCCTTGCGCACAGGGACGGTCATGTCGCGAGTTCCGGCACTTGTGCGCGAACCGCAGCCGCAGAGCGCAAGGCAGCGATGTTGCCGGCGTAGCGGTCCGGTCCACCGGCAAATGTGGCGGTGCCGGCGACCAGCACATCTGCGCCGGCGGCGACAGCATCGCCGATGGTATGCAGCGAGATGCCGCCGTCGACCTCCAGCATGATGTCCCGGCCGCTCAAGTCGATGCGGCGGCGAATCTGCGCGATCTTGTCCAGCTGGCTGGAGATGAAGGCCTGGCCGCCGAAACCGGGGTTGACCGACATCACCAGGACCAGGTCGATATCGTCCATGAGTGAGTCCAGCCAGCTGATCGGCGAGGCAGGATTGAGCGAAACACCGGCCTTCTTGCCCAGTTGGCGGATGCGCTGCAGCGTGCGGTGCAGGTGCGGCCCGGACTCCGGGTGCACGGTAATGATATCGGCACCGGCGTCCGCGAAGGCCTCCAGCAGCGGGTCGACAGGCGTGATCATCAAATGGACGTCGAACGGCTTGGCGGTGAAACGGCGCAGGGCGCGAATCACGGGCGGGCCGAGCGTGAGATTCGGCACAAAATGGCCATCCATCACATCGATATGGATAAAGTCAGCACCAGCCGCGTCGATGGCTTCGATTTCCGCACCCAAAATGCCGAAATCAGCCGAAAGCAGCGAAGGCGCAATGCGCACAGGATTTTTGGACATGATCCTTCCTTAGCAGCTACAGAATCGTCCATCAATCGCAGCAGCGCTCAGGGCGCGCGTAAACGGGCCACATAAAAGCCGTCGCAGCCGCCGGGCAGGTCCGGTGCGCCGGGCATGGTGCGAATATCACCCAGCGGGGTGGCGGGAAACGGCCCGCGTTCTGTGTCTGCTGGGGGGGCGCGTCGCCAGTCAGGATGTGCGTTGAGGAAGCGCTCAATGTGCGCCGGGCCTTCTTCGTCCTCGAGCGAGCACACCGCATAGACAAGAATACCGCCCGGGCGCACGCATGCCGCTGCGTGGTCCAGCAGGCGGCGCTGCAAGTCCAGCAGGTCGGTGGTGTCGCGCCCGGCTTTCAGATGCAGGACATCCGGGTGCCGGCGGAACGTGCCGGTCGCGCTGCAGGGTGCATCGAGCAGTACGGCGTCAAACGGCTTGGTCGGTCGCCATGCTGTGATGTCCGTCACCACCACGTCAGCGCTCAGGCCGGTGCGCGCGAGGTTTTCGCGCAGGCGCTCGGCCCGCTGCGCCGCGCTGTCGACAGCGGTTACGTGTGCGCCAGTTGCTGCCAGCTGCAGCGTTTTGCCGCCCGGTGCCGCACAGAGATCGGCTACCGACTGGCCGGGCCGGGCATCGATCAGCCGGGCCGGCAGGCTGGCGGCGATATCCTGCACCCACCAGCTCCCCTCGGCGTACCCCGGCAGACTGGTGACCGGGCTGCCTGCGGCCAGGCGCAGGTGGCCGGGCATGAACGATATGCCGCTAAGGCTTTGGCTCAGCTCTTGCGTCTGCGTCGGGTCGCGCAGGCTGATGTCGAGCGGCGGTTGCTCCTTGAAGGCGTCGGCCAGCGCCAGAACAGCCTCTGGTCCGAAGGCGGCGCGCCAGCGTTTGGCATAGGGTGGCGGCAGGGTTGGCCGCTCGGGCAACTGGACGCCCTCGCGCAGAAGCCGGCCGAGGACCGCGTGCACCAGACGGCGTGGCCCGGACTCGACCAGCGGCAAAGCGGTTGATACGGCGGCGTGCGGCGGCGTGCCGAGCGCCAGCACCTGGGCCAGCGCCAGCCGCAGCACCAGGCGCGCCCGGGCATCCGGCGGCAACGGCTTGGGGGTCGCGCTGTCGATCAGTGCATCGAGATCCGGCAGCCAGCGCAGCGTCGCCGCGACGATCGCATGGGCCAGGCCCCGGTCGCTTGGGTCGTCAAGGCCGGCCAGGCTCTGGTCCATGGCCTGCTCCAGCGGCTGGTGGCGCAGCAGCACGGCCATCAACAGGCGCAAGGCGGCCTCCCGGCTCGCGACACCGGGCGTCGGGCGCGGTGGTGCAGCTCTGCGGCGGGGCCTTGGCGTCACCGGCGCCCGCCCAGCGGGCCAAGCGCCGAGCGCCGGGGCGTGGCAGGGGCCGGGCGCTGCGTTCCGGCGATCTCCTGCAGGGCGGCGATGCGATTTTCCGTATTGGGGTGGGTGGAGAACAGCTTGTCCATGTTGGCCCCGGACAGAGGATTGACGATGAACAGGTGCGCGGTGGCCGGGTTGTGCTCAGCCGCCGGATTCACGATGCGTTGTGCGCCAGCCTGCAACTTGGCAAGCGCGGACGCCAGCGCCATCGGCTTGCCAGAGATTTCCGCCCCGCCGCGGTCAGCACCATACTCCCGGGTGCGGGAGATGGCCATCTGCACGAGCATGGCGGCAAGCGGTGCCAGAATCATCATGGCGATCATCACAATCGGACTGGGGCGATCCTCATCGCGGCTACCGCCGAAGAACATGCCGAAGTTGGCCAGCATGGAGATGGCCCCGGCGACGGTTGCTGTCACGGTCATCACCAGGGTGTCGCGATTGCGGATGTGTGCCAGTTCATGGGCCATCACCCCCTCAAGCTCGTCCCGGCTGAGGATCGCCATCAGGCCCGTGGTCGCCGCCACGGCAGCATGGGCCGGATCGCGGCCGGTGGCAAAGGCGTTGGGCTGCGGCGTATCGATGATGTAGACCTTGGGCATCGGCAGGCCCGCATTGGCAGCCAGCCGCGCGACCATGCCGTGAAGCTCCGGCGCGCTGCGGGCGTCGACCTCCTGCGCGCCGTGCATGCGCAGCAGCATCTTGTCTGCGTTCCAGTAGGCGAACAGGTTCATGCCGGCAGCCACCACCAGCGCGATCAGGGCACCGGCCTGGCCGCCGAGAAAAAACCCGAAACTCATGAACAGCGCCGTCAGCGCCGCCAGCAGCAAGCCGGTTTTCATGGTGTTCATGCGATCTCACACTCCCTCTTGTTCATGACTCCCATGTGGCACCGGGCCACGCGCCTTCAAGCGGCGCGCGTAGCGATTTTGCTGCGGCGTGCTTGCCCCGCGCCAGCCTGCGGCTTACCTCTGTGTCATGGATACGCTCACTGAAGAACCTCTCGATAATCCCGCCGGAGCGCCGGAGCAAACTCCAGCGCCCGCAGGGACGCCACAAGCACCAGAGCAGGGTGGGCCGAAAGGGCCAGAGCCGACACGCTATGGCGATTGGGAAGTCGGCGGCGTCTGCAGCGATTTCTAGTGTCGTGGAATCGAAGTTCGCCCCAGAATGATATCGGGCACTCGAGCGAACTTCGATGCTAAAAACGACACTATGACAATAAGTTGCTAGTGTCCTTATCGAATCTGAAATCCATCCCAGGCTCGATATCAATGTAACGGATTTCAGATTCGGGACACTAGAGCGTGATGACTTTAGATTGAACCTTTCGCCCCGAGCCCGGTCGAGGGGCGGCGCCAGCATCATCTGGCAGCATTATATGGACGTGTTGAGCCTCTCGACGCCGCTTGGCGAGCGTTGCTCAGGATAACTCCGTCGAGACACATTTGATGCGCACAGGTGCCGCCCGTTGACTGCGCTCGGGGCGAACGGTTCGATGGAACGTCATGACACATAAAAAAACACCGGCGAGCATGGCCCGCCGGTGTAATAGCATTTGGTCTTGTGTTTAGCGACGGCGACGGCGCGCCATCGCGACACCGGCGATGCCGGCACCCAGCAGCAGGAGCGAACCCGGCTCCGGCACCTGGTTGTAGCCGATCACGTCGAATGCCAGGAAGTCGAGACCGGTCGGATCGAAGACGCGGTTGCGCGGGAATGACGGGTCGAGAATACCGACCGGCAGGCCCAGAGCGTTGTCGAACAGGAAGGTCTCCAGCCAGTGGCTGGCCTGGAACGACCCAACCGGCACGGAGCCAAGCACACCGGCGCACGCGGCACCCGGCAGCAGGATGAAGCCGTCGCAGGTGGTGATCGTATAGCCGATACCGTTGAATGATCCGGTGCTGAACGTCTGCAGGCGGGTCTTGCCGCCGTCGATCGAGAAGTACGGAACATCCAGCGGCACGCCGCTCGCATTCAGTGTCAGGATTTGCTCGTTGGTCAGGCTGTCCAGCAGCGTGCCGAGGCCGGTCGTGTAGTCGAAGCCGACGAACGCGCCGGTGTCATCGAACGACAGGTTCGAGTAGCGGAACAGGTCAAGCACGCTGGTGAAGGAGCCCAGCGGATCGATCTGGTTTTGCAGAACATTACCATCGTCGTCGGTGAAGAAGCCGCTGAACGGCCCGCGACCGGTGACGATATCGACAAAGTCCACACCCGACACGAAGCCCAGCGCATGGCCGATTTCGTGCGTTGCAACAGAGACGAAGTCGGTGGTGCCCGCAGTGATGCCGTCCGACCGGTCAAGGTCGAACGTGAAGTCGCTGTTGAAGGTGAGGGTGGCATCGGGACCGTTGGGGTTTGCGCCCAAGGCTGCAATGTCGAAGCCCAGCGCCTTCAGGTTCGAGGTGTTCACGAACATGACTTCGTTGTCGAAGTCTGCGCCGTTCGAGCCATCGTTGAAGATGATGCCCTGCGCCCGTAGCTCGTTGCGGCTGATCACGCCGTCGGGTGTGTTGTTGGCCCCGACCAGCAGCCGACCTTCGGCATCGGTGGTGATCCGGTCACCCGAGATGGTCTCGATGTCGGTCTTGAGTTCAGCAAGAGTTACGTCGTCATCCGCGACAGCACCGTCGGTGCCGCGCGCATTGTGGAAGAAGCTCAGCGAGTTGCCGGTCGGCAGGTTGGCAATCGCGGTCTGGTCGGCTGCGGTGGTCGCGTCGGCGATCAGGGCGTTGCGGACAGCGGAGTAGCTCACGTCAATGCGCGTGCTGCCAGCCTGTGCCAGGATATTCGGCCCGAGCGAGGCAAAACCGGCGTTCAGGTTGATTGTGATATCGTCTCCCAGACGATCACTCCAGAACTGGGCCGCGGTGCGGTAGGCGGTTTCCACTTGCGCACGGGTCGCAGCGTCAACGGATGCACCAAAGTTGAAGGTGAAGTTAAATGCCACGGCATGGGCTTGGGCGGCACCCAGCGTCGCCATGGCGACGGCTGATGCACCCAGCAGTTTTAAAGACTTGGTAAAGCCTTTCTGCATTGGTCTCTCCCGAATATTAACGTTTCCATGTTGCCTGTAGCTCCTGCCGTTACAGCATGTGAGCAACTGGTGGGGATACATCAGCAATTTTCGGGCCAATCTTTAACATGCTGTAATAATTCTGAAATAGAATTAACGAAACTGCGGAGTGTAAAATTTTACGACATATTATGTCGACGAGTTGATGGGTCATTTCGTTAATAACGGTTCGTCGCGCTAGTTAATGTAATTATATAACATTCCATTCGCTACTGCCTTTTATGCACTCAACTTTCTTGCACGGCCAATCGTCTCGATTATGCTGCCATCAAGAGGAGGCTCCATGCCGAAAATCGATCTGTCAAAGGCACCGGTCCTGACCGGCTCCCGTTATCCGGCACCCCATGACGAACCATGTCGCGCGCGCAGTGCGTTGCGCTTGTCGGAGGCCTCGGGTCTGACCAGGATCGGCGTGAACCTGGTGACGCTGGATCCAGGTGTCTGGGCGAGCCAGCGGCACTGGCATGCCCATGAGGACGAGTTCGTGATGCTGGTGTCCGGAGAATTGGTGCTGGTCGAGGACGACGGCGAGACGATCCTGAGGGCCGGCGACTGCGCGGCTCACCCGGCGGGTGTCGCCAACGGGCACCATCTGCAGAACCGTAGCGACCAGCCGGCAACTTTTCTGGTGGTCAGCAACCGGGACCCTGCAGACCACGGCGAATATTCCGACATCGACATGCGGTTCTTAGCCGGGCGTTATACAGGCGGCGGCGGTTACGAACACAAGGACGGCACGCCGTACCCCAAGCGTGACGACTGACTCCGCCGCAAGCCCCTTGCTGCTGAGCCGCCGCTTCGGCCCGCTGTTCGTCACGCAGTTTTTGAGCGCCTTCAGCGACAATGTGCTGCGCACCAGTCTGGTCTTTTTCGCGACCTATCAACTTTTTGCCGGCGATGCGACGGCAGCGGCGGGCCTTGCTGCGCAGGCGGCAGCGCTGTTCATGCTGCCGTTCTTTCTGGTATCCGGGTTTGCCGGGCACTTGAGCGACGCGCGCGACAAGGCGTGGGTGGCGCAGGTGGTCAAGCTTGCGGAAATCCCGGTAATGCTGGTGGCAGCCCTGGGGCTCTGGTTCGGCAGTGTGCCGGTGCTGCTGACCGCCCTCGCACTGGCGGGCGTGCAGGCGGCGCTGTTCGGTCCGGTCAAATACGGCATTCTGCCCCAGCATGTGCGCACGCAGGAATTGCTGATGGCCAACGCCCTGGTCGAGGGCAGTACGTTTGTGGCGGTCCTGCTCGGGCAGGTGGCCGGCGGATTGCTGCCGCACCGGAGTGCCGGGGCGGTACTGGTCGGACTGGCTGTGGTGATCTGGCTGGTCAGTCGCCGCATTCCGCCTGCCCCGCCGGTCGCGCGGGATCTGGTATTCCAGCCGCTCCGCCAGAGCTGGCGCGTGCTGCGCACGGCGTTTTCCAGCGGCCCACTGACGCTGACGATTCTTGGTATATCCTGGTTCTGGGCGGCGGGTGCGTTGATTACGGCCCAGTTCGTGCCGGTCGTGCGCAACCACCTGGGCGCACAGGAGGAGGTGGCGACGGTATTGCTGGTGTGCTTCTCGCTCGGCATTCCGGCGGGCTCGCTGCTGGTCAGCACGCTGCTGCGCGGGCAGATATCGCTGCGCTTCACGCCTTGGGCGGCCGGGCTGATGGCGCTCGGCATGGCGGATGCTGCCCGGCGCGCCCTGTCTTTCCCCCAGCCAGCGGATGGGCTCTACGATATCCCGGCATTTCTCGCCGCCCCGTCCTCCTGGGGGCTGATTGCAGACCTGCTGTTGATTGCGCTGGCCGCCGGTGTGTTCATCGCGCCGCTCTATGCGCGCTTGCAGGCGCTGAGCACACCGGAGCGGCGGGCGCGCACGGTGGCCGCCAACAACATCGCCAACGCAGGGCTGATTGTCACGAGTTCGATTCTGGCGGCAATCCTGCTTAAGTCCGGCTGGTCACCGCCGCAGTTGTTCCTGCTCTTTGCGGCAGGAACGTTGGGGATCGCGCTGGTGTTTGCCGGCAAACGGGCAGCGCCGTGAGGCTCAGGGCTTGGCGATCACGGCATTGAGTGCTGGCAGCGCTGTCATCTGCGCACGCACCTGGGCCTCGTCCCCCACGATCACGATGGTCATGCGCTGTTGATTGAAATAGGTGTTCATGACCCGCTTCACGTCCTCGGGGCTGACCTTGCGCATGGTCGCGACATACCGACCGAGTTCTTCACGCGGAATGCCAAGCAGATCGTAGGAGGCATAGCTGGAGATCAGCCCGCCGCGTGAGGCGATTCGGAACAGGTAGCTGCCCGCAAGGCCGTTCTTTATCCGGTCCAGCTCGTCCTGCGGCGGTGCCTCCTGCTTTAGCGTGCCGATTTCGTCGAGCACGATCTTCAGCGAGTCTGCCGTGTTGGCGGCGGTCACATCCGCCACCTCAACCCAGCGCCCGAAGCCGGGGCGCAGGCTGAAGGAAGACGCCGGCGAGTAGGCGTAGCCCTTGTCCTCCCGCAGGCTGAGCGTAATACGCGAGGAGAAATCACCCCCCAGCAGTTCGTTGACGACGCCGAGTGCAGTGCGGTCCGGGCTGCTGGCATCCGGCATCGGCAGGCCAACGATCAGGGTGGATTGCGGGGCCGCCGGGCGGGGGACAAGGGTCACCGCAAGCCGCTCATTCGGCTTGGGCGGATTGTGCGTAATCGGCGGACCGGCCTGCCAGTCGCCGAACTCTTTGGCGATGGCCTGCTTGACCACGGCGCTATCGAACGTGCCGGCAACATAGAGATGCGCGCGACGGGCACCGAGCTGTGACTGGAAGAAGGCCTTGATCTGGGCATGGGTTACGGCCTGCAGGTCCTCGGCGCGGGCAACCGGCTGACCGTAGGGGTGGCTGCCATAGAAGCTGCGGGCAAACGCGATATCGGCCTGCGTCTGCGGGCTTTGCAGGCTGACCGCCAGCCCACGCAGCGCGTCCTGCTTGAGGCGCGGCAGTTCGGCCTCTGCAAGGTTCGGCCGGCGCACCTGCCCGGCAAGCAGACCAAGGGCAGGGCCAGCGAACTCGCTGAGTGCCGATACGCCAGCGCTCATGGTATCCGATCCGCCGGAGAAGCCGACGCCACCGCCCATGTCGCCGGAGGCGCGTGCAACGTCAGCTGCCGATTTGCCATCGAAGCCTTCGTTCATCAGGGCGGCGAACAGATCGGTCAGACCGCGCACCCCCTCGTCCAGCCGTCCGGTGCGGATTTGCAGGGAGGCCGAGAATTTCGGCACTGAACCATAGGGAATGAGCGTCACTCCCATGCCGTTCGGCAAAGTGTACGTCTCAACTGAGGGCAGGGCGAAGTCCTTGGGTACCCCCAAGGGCGGCGGTGCCTCGACTTGCGCCAGTGAGGGCAGAGGGGCGAGCGCGAACAGCAGCGCGAGTGTGCGGATCATGGTTTGGCCTCCGCGCCGGGCTTGACCACAAGCACCGTGCGCTGGTCGCGCGCCAGATACTTTGCAGCGGTTGCGCGCACCTGTTCCGGCGTGATGGTGGCAAATCGTGCCTCGATGGTGTTGATCAGGCTCGGGTTGTCATCGAACAGGGCAAAGCTCGCCAGCAAGTCCACCAGGCCAAAGCGGTTCGACGAGGAAATCAGGTCATAGAAGCCGGAGCGCAACTGGGTGCGAATGCGCGTCAGGTCACTCTCCGGCACCGGTTTGGTGCGCAGGTCCTCGATGACGGCATCGATTTCAGTCAGGATCGTCTCGGGCGTGACGCTTGCGTCATGGATCAACCCATAGGTCATCAGCATCGGGCCATTGTAGCTGAACTGGCTGCCGAGGAAGGGGTTGATCCCGCCGGAGACGCTGTCGGTCAGGCCCTTTTCCCGCACCAGACGCTGGATGAAGCGGCTGTCGTCCCCGCCCGCGAGCAGGTCTTCGATCAAGCCCATCGCGTAGAAGTCGTCCGTATGGCGCGGCGGCACCCGCCAGGCCACCTGCAGGCCGGGCTTGGGAGCCAGCGGGTCCGTGCGCTCGGCGCGCTTCTCGGCGGTCTGTACGGGTTCGCGGATGTCGGGCAGGGCTGCATTTGGTCTCGCGGCGACCCCGCCGAAATACTGCTGCACCCAGGCCTTGACCTGCGCGGTGTCCATGTCGCCAGCTACCACCAGCACGGCATTGCCGGGCGTGTAATAAGCCTCATGGAACGCCTTGGCCTGATCGAGTGTCGCAGCGTCGATCTCTTCCAGATCACCGTAGAAATTATGCGCATTGTAGAAGTTGCTGAAGGCGACCTGCGGCATGTCCAGCCAGATGAACGCGCCGTACGGCTGGTTCAGCACGTTCACCTTGACTTCGTTCTTGACGACATCCTGCTGGTTTTTGAGGTTTTCCGCCGTAATCGCCAGGGATTTCATGCGATCCGCCTCAGCCCACAGCACAGTCTCGGTCACGTGGCTGGGCACGACCTGATAATAGTTGGTGTAGTCCCAGCGGGTGGAGCCGTTGAGCGAGCCGCCGTTTCCGGAGATCAGCTTGTCAAACTCCCCCTTCGGCAGATTGGCGGAGCCCTGGAACATCAGATGTTCGAACAGATGGGCAAAGCCGGTGCGGCCCTTGGGCTCGATGCGCCAGCCGATGCCGTAATAGACCGCGACGGTCGTCGTCGGCGCGTTGGTGTCGGGGGCCAGCACGACCTTGAGGCCGTTCGCCAGCTTGTAATAGTCGATCGCTACCAGCGGCGCAGGTTGTGCCGCAGGGGCCGCGGTGCGCGCAGCGACCGGAGGGGCAACGAGGGCAAGCCCGGCCAGCGCCAGAAGGAAAAACAGCATCAGTCTCATAGTTTGCAGCCTAAGTGCTGTAATCCGGATTGTCCACGCAGGATACGGTGCGGCAGTGGGTCAGTTTGAAAATCCGCTCGTGGTGAGCTCGGACAGAACCACGAGCCGCTCAGCCCTTCGCCAGGCTCAGGGTGAGCGGGGATTTTCAAACGGAGACACGACCTACGACAACCTGCTTCACGCCACCGGCTGGATGCGGCGGTAACTCAAGGCCTCGGCAATATGGACCCGGCTGATCGCCTCCGTGCCCGCGAGGTCGGCGATGGTGCGTGCGACACGCAACACCCGGTGATACCCGCGCGCAGACAGGCGCATGCTCTCGGCCGCCTGGGTCAACAACCGGCTTGCTGCTTCATCCAGAGCAGTCGCACCGGCCAGCACATCGCCATCGGCCTCAGCATTGGTGCGCGCGGATGTTCCCGCGTAGCGGGCGACTTGCCGGGCACGGGCAGCAGCGACTCGGTCCGCAACAGCCTCCGAGCCTTCCGCGGGCGGCGGCAGCGACAAGTCTGCCGCCGAGACGGCCTGCACCTCGACATGCAGGTCGATGCGGTCCAGCAGGGGGCCGGACAGCCGCGCCTGATAGTCGGTCGCGCAGCGGGGCGCCCGCGAACAGGCTTGCGCCGGGTCACCAAGGTGGCCGCAGCGGCAGGGGTTCATGGCAGCCACCAGTTGCACACGGGCGGGGTAGGTCACGTGCGCATTGGCGCGGGCAACCACGACGCTGCCGGTCTCGAGCGGCTGGCGCAGCGAGTCGAGCACCGGGCGCTGGAACTCCGGCAATTCGTCCAGAAACAGCACACCGTTGTGGGCGAGACTCACCTCGCCCGGCTTGGCCCGCAGCCCGCCGCCGACCAGCGCCGCCATCGAAGCGCTGTGGTGCGGCGCCCGGAACGGACGGGCGCGGATGATCCGCCCGTCGGCCAGTGCGCCTGCCATGGACGCAACCATGGAGACCTCCAGCGCTTCCTCCGGGCTGAGGTCGGGCAGGATGCCGGGCAGACAGGCCGCCATCAGCGACTTGCCGGCACCGGGCGGTCCGATGAACAGCAGATTGTGTCCGCCGGCCGCCGTGATTTCGAGCGCACGCTTGGCAGTCTCCTGCCCCTTGACCTCGCGCAGGTTCGGCCCGCGCGGGCGCGCGGCGGCCTCGGCGGGTGGCGGGGTCGTCAACAGTTGCTCGCCCTTCAGGTGGTTGAGCAGGGCCACCAGGTCCGGTGCCGCCAGCACCTCGATGCGCCCGGCCCAGCCGGCCTCTGCACCTTGTGCTGCCGGGCAGATCAGCCCCAGGTCCTGTGCGGAGGCCGAGAGGGCGGCCAGCAGCACGCCCGGTGTCGCTGCAATCCGGCCGTCGAGCCCCAGTTCGCCCAGCACCACATAGCCGGCCAGTTGCTCCGGGTCCGCCAGTCCCATCGCACCGAGCAGACCGAGCGCGATGGGCAGGTCGTAGTGGCTGCCTTCCTTGGGCAGGTCGGCAGGCGAGAGGTTGACCGTGATGCGCTTGGGCGGCAACGCTAGGCCGATGGAACTCAGCGCCGCCCGCACGCGCTCCCGGCTCTCCCCGACCGCCTTGTCTGGCAGGCCGACAATGTTGAACGCCGGCATGCCGCCTGCCACATGCACCTGCACGTCGACCGGCCGCGCCTCCAGCCCCAGGAATGCCACAGTTGGAACATGCGCGACCATCGCTGCCCTCCCTGGCACTATCATTGCAAAAAAACCTCTTGCCGCAAAGCTTTACGAGTGCAGAGCTTTGTAGTTTTGTAAAAACGAAATAATGCGTATCCGTAACATAAATGCGACCAGACGTTAACGTATGTTTCCCGTTATTCATGAATCCTAAGCATTGATTAAAGATTGTCGCGTTTGGTTGCGCAGTCCCCCGGGACAAAAAACAATAACAGGAGTCAGGACATGGGCGAAAAAAGGCAGGCGCTACTCAGCGCCTTGACGATGAGCCTCGCGCTTGCAGTGTCTACGCCGCTGCACGCGCAGGTCAAAACAACACCAGCTCAGGCAGGGCAGGCACCGCTTGACCCCGGCAAGTTCGGTGGAACAGCATTGTTCCGTGACCGAATTCTGAATGCGGATGGCTCGATCAACTGGGATCAACGCGCGTTCATTGCGCGCAACTACAATAAGCCGGCAATCCTCGACTATCGTCTTGGGCCGAGCTGGGCTGAACTGAACCCGAATAGTACGGAAACCTTCCCGACCGTGTTTCAGCCAGACAGTCTGGGATTATGGAAGGGCGGGACGAGTGCAGCACTTGCCGACCAGTTCTGCCAGACGTCCGACAAGCTGCCACGCAGTGAGCAGGAAGAGGCCCGGATATACGACGAGGGCGGTGGCTGGCAGATGGCTGGCCAGTTGTTGTTCATGCCTGACAAGGACGCACCGGCAGACTTTAAGGCTGGAAGTGCCAACATGCGCGCCTTTGACGGGGCACAGGCGGCCCAGTATCAGCGAAACGCCAACGGCAGCTTCAAGCTGGATGCAAACGGCAACCGCATCCTGGACCGCATCGGGCTGTGCATGCGCATGCGCGCAGAATGGTATCCTGACTGGTGGAACCGGAACAACATCTCTGTCCCCACGACTCCTGCTGTGAACCGTCTATTGCAGGCGTTCCCGAACCTGCCTCTCCCGGCAGTTGCCACGGCTCGCGGGCAAGTACAGTCGTCTCTCACAGGGTTTCTGGCATTCCAGAACGGAGTAATCGCCTGGGCTGGTACCGGTAACGATCAGTACTGCAATGGTTTTGGCACGGGTACGACTTGCGAGTCATGGGTCAAGCTGCCATCCGGCAAGGTGCCGACCGCCATGGCATTGTCTGCAATGAATGAGTTCCTGTTTGTCACTGTCTGGGATGTCCAGCGGCGGCTCGGACAATTGGCCGTGATTTCCGTGGGCGCCGATGATCCATCGAACATCGGCAATCAGGACGCAAAGCGCTACGGCTGGGGTGTGCAGAGCTGGCCAGGCATTCGTGCTCTCAAGATTCTCGGGTATGTCGACCTACCGATGGTCGCACCGACATCGGTCGATGTGGCTTTGTCGACAGGGACTCACAAGTTCAGGGGCTATGATTTCTGGCGTGGCCCTGAACTGCTGACCCAGGAAGGCCGCGATGAATGGAATGCCCGCAGTGGTCTGCCCCTTGGTAGCTTCCTGCCGATCGAGACTCACTGGAAACTTCTGGCGGGTGCTGGCTATGCGGTCGTTGCATCGCGCTCAGAAAACAAGGTCGCACTCGTCGATCTCAAGCCGCTGCTCTCGTACTACCGCAAAATGTACCTGACGACCCAGGCCAACTGGGATCAGACGGCCAACAGCAATCAGGGACCGGGTGCCCGGCAATGGCCTTACAGTTTCGGCTTCAGACCGGAGCAAAGGCCGGTGGTTCTGGGCACGCTGAATATTACCCAGCCGACCGCCGTGTTCGCGCGACAGTTGCGGACCGGCACCAACACCCTGTCCGGATGGATCAGCAACAACTGGAACGAGCTTTCGGAGCGCGTTACGATTGCTTCAATGGACGGAACGATCCGCCAGTACAATGTGCGTTCGCTGATCGATCCGCCCTCGACTCCGACGATGCCAACACAACCTATCCGGACCTGGCAGGCTGGCGTGAATCCGACACAGGTTACCGCGCCGATTGCCAATGTGATCCGTAGCGATGACCTTTATGTTGTCAGCCGTGGAACCAGACAGATTTTCCATTTCAACTATGACGGCAAGCTGCACAACATCTTGCGGGACAGCCGCCTGAAGGATCCTGTCTATGTCACGATCGGTGGCCAGGGTGCAGGCTATGGAGGTCGCGGGCAGGATTTAACGCTCAACACGACGGCCATGACCGTGCTCGACTACAATGGCAAAACCGTGCACGATTACGGCGTCTACACCGACAATTATCCGGCACAATACGTTCCGGGACGTCTTGATGGCTGGTTTGTCGAACAGTGGCCGTTCCTGGGGCCGGATGGTCGAACCATCCAGCCATTCCAGTACGGTTATGGCAACCCGTTGCCGGGCAAACCGTTCATGTTCAGCTTCGATGAAGTGATCTGATCGACAATGCTGGTTCCTTGACGGGAATGCGGGACGGGCGGCCTTGGTGCCGCCCGTTCTTTTTTCAACCGTTTTGCGCGGCAGCTGTTCGGCTGCGGATGGCGGTCGCCGTGCCGATGAAGACGAGTACCGCGCCGACCCCCGCTGCCATGTCCCAGCTATAGCCCTCAAACAGGGTGGAGAGCACCAGTGCGACCACCGGCGCCAGCACATTGACATAGGCCGCGCGCCCGACCCCCATGGAGCGCAGCAACTGCGCATACAGGCTGAATGCGATGACCGATCCGAACACGGCAAGGTACAACAGGCCCAGCAAATAGGTGGGCGAATGGTCAAGCGGTGGCGGGCCTTCCAGCGCGAACGCGATGACCCCGGTCATGGCGCTGCCGTAGAGCATGGCTGTCGCGTTGAGGGCGAACGGCGGCAGCGTGCGCAGGCGCGGCATGGCTGGAAACAGGTTGCCGACCGCTGCGAAGACCACAGCCATCAGCGCAAACAGGGCACCGCGCAGGCCACCATCCGCAAGGCTGAACGCGCCGACCTCACGCCAGAACAGCAGGACCACACCCGCGACCGCCAATGCGCCGCCAATCATGAGACCACGGGTGAACGGCTGGCCGAGAACGATACGCGCCAACAGCGGGTTCAGCACGGCCATCAGGGTGAAGGCAACGGCAACCACGCCGGACGGCACGGTCTGTTCGGCCGTGTAAGTCCCGATATAATTGATGCTGAACAGAAACAGCCCGAACAGGGCAAGGCTTACATGGACGCGCAGGCCCTTGGGCGGGGTTTCCTTGCGCGCCCTGGTCAACACGCTGAGCAGCAGCCCGGCGATCAGGAACCGGTAGCAGATCGACCAGATCGCCGCTCCCGGCTCTAGCTGGGTGGTGATCGCCAGGAACGTCGAGCCCCAGATCGCCACCACAATGGCAAATTGCAGCGGTGCCGGGATGGTCATAGCGCGATGAGGGCCTGCGCCAGGGCCTCGACCTCGCAATCCGGCTGGTCCCAGGAGACAACGAAGCGGGCATGGCCGCTGTCGGTCGCGCCCCAGTCGTAAAATTCAAAGCCCTGCGCGCGCAAGGCGGCTGCAGCCTGCGAACCCAGACGAACAAAGACCTCGTTGGCCTCCACCGGATACAGCAGGCGCGTGCCGGCCGCTGCCGCCAGGCGCTGCGCCCCGGCGTTGGCATGGGCGGCGTTGCGTGCCCAGATGCCACTCTCGATATACGCTACGATCTGCGCTGCCAGGAACCGCCCTTTGGAGAGCAGGTGCCCGCCGCGTTTGCGCCGGTTGATGAAGTCGCTCGCCTGCTCCGGGCGGAAGTAGACGACAGCCTCGCCCGAGAGGGTCCCATTCTTTGTCGTACCGAGAGAGAGCACATCGACACCGGCGCGCCAGGTGATCTCGGATGGATGACAGCCCAGGTGCACCAGGCTGTTGGCAAAGCGAGCGCCATCCATGTGCAGCGCTAGGCCGCGTTCCCGGGCAAAGGCTCCGAGTGCTGCGATCTCGTCCGCAGTATAACTCAGACCGTATTCGGTTGCTTGCGTAATCGAGACGACACGCGGCTGTACCGTGTGCACATCACCGCGGATCGGGGCCAGTACGTCCGCGGCGGCATCAGGGGTCAGCTTGGCGCCCCAGCCGTCGGCCAGCAGCAGCTTGGCACCGTGGGTGTAGAACTCTGGCGCGCCCGCCTCATCCACATGGATATGCGCTTCCCGGTGGCAAACGACAGCCCCATAGGGGGGGCACAGGGTCGCCAGCGCCAGGCTGTTGGCGGCAGTCCCGGTCGA
This sequence comes from uncultured Sphingomonadaceae bacterium, assembly GCA_964404985.1. Classification (GTDB taxonomy): domain Bacteria; phylum Pseudomonadota; class Alphaproteobacteria; order Sphingomonadales; family Sphingomonadaceae; genus Hankyongella. The sequence goes on along the minus strand of CAYOMD010000002.1, from coordinate 19,208 downwards.
GACGGCAAACGCCTTGACTGGTGTGCCGAAGAAATCCCCCAGCACCGCGTCCAGCCGCTGCGACCAGGGATCGCCGTCGTAGGCGTTCACCCGGCCCTGGTTGGCCTCCTGGAGTGCGGCCAGAATCTCCGGTGCGGCCGGCGCCGTATTGTCGGACGTAAAGCGCATGAAATGCCCTGAAATTGCTTTGAAACGTTGAAAATGCCTACAGCCCGTAGAGGTCCGGCAGGCGCAGCACAGTCTGAAGCCGGTCGAGTGCCGTGAGGAGTTGGCGGTGCAGCAGCGGGTCACCCAGCATGTCCGGCGCAATCTCGTCCGGGTAGCTGTCGTTAATCCATGCCTCCAGGGCGTCGGCCTTCTCCGGCGTCAGCAGAAAGCGCGGATCGAGAGCCGCGACTTCGGGGTCACGCAGGGCCACGCGCAGGCGCAGGCAGGCCGGGCCGCCGCCGTTGCGCATGCTCTCGCGCACATCGATCACATGGCAGGCGGCAATCGGTCCGTTGCTGCCGGCCAGAGCCTCAAGATAGGCCTTGGTGCTGGGCGTCTCCTGCGTTTCGGCGGGCAGGACCAGCGCCATGCGCGGTGTGTCTGCCGTGCTGTCCGGCAGGGTGACCAGCATAGAATTGAACAGGTAGGAGCGAATGGCATCCGCCATCGGGACGGCGCTGGCCGGGACTTCCTCGACATGCAGGGACGGGAAGGCGGCGTGCAGGGCGGCGTAAGCTGATGCCTTGTCCTCAAACGCGCCTTCATGGGTGAACAGCACCGTCTGATTGGCAACACTGACCACATCGTTATGGAAGGCCCCGGCCTCGATGGCGCTGCTGGCCTGCTGCACGAACACGGGGTGCTTGACGCCATGACGCCGCGCGATCGCCTGACTGGCACGCAGGGTCTGACGAGCCGGGAAACGACCGCCCGGGTTGTCGCCGTAGACGAACAACTCCACCCCTTCCGCCCCGTGGTGCTGGCAGAGGCGGCCATGGTTGGCCGCACCCTCGTCCCCGAACACGGGATGCATCGGCAGCGGCGCGTGGACCGAGAAGTAGCGCGGGTCGGCAAACAGCAGATGCAGTTGCTTGCTGGTGAAGTCCGCCTCCAGGGCGCGGTGCAGGTTCGAGACCAGGTTGGCCGGGGATACATGCACCCGCCCGTCCTGGGTATCGGCACCGGGCGAGATGGTCGCCGCATTGGCGGTCCACATGGCGGACGCCGCACAGAGGTTGCGCGCCAGAGCCGGGTCATCGGCCCAGACCTGCGCCATCATGGCCTCGGGCGCACCGCGGTAGCCCAGTGCATGCAGGGTCGGGATATGCGGGCGCAGATGGGGCAGCAGGATGCCCTGGCGCAGCCCCAGCGCCATCATCAGGCGCATCTTCGCCAACCCCTGCAGGGCTGCGGCCTTGGGGCGAGAGACTTCGCCGGCGTTGTTGGCGGACGCCAGATTGCCGAGGCTCAAGCCGCTGTAGTTATGGGACGGTCCGATCAGGCCGTCGAAATTGATCTCCGCGGCATTCATGACCGGACCCCCTCAGCAAAGCCAATCGGCTGGACGGCGGCGGCCTCGATACCGGCGACCGGATAGGCGCAATAATCGGCGGCGTAGTAGGCGCTTGGCCGGTGGTTGCCGGATGCCCCCACACCGCCGAACGGCGCATTGGAGGCCGCACCCGTGGTCGGGCGGTTCCAGTTGACGATCCCGGCACGGCTGGCAGCCCAGAACCGGCGATAGAGTGCTTCGTCATCCGAGATCAGCCCGGCAGCCAGACCGAAGTGGGTGGCATTGGCTTGCCCGAGGGCGACATCGAAGTCGGCGACGCGGATCACTTGCAACAGCGGCCCGAAATACTCCGAGTCAGCGCGGTCGGTCAGGGCCGTCACATCATACAGTCCCGGGGTAAGCAGCGGCTTGCCGGGCGTATGCGTTGTCAGCTTGCGCAAGACCACAGCACCCTTAGCCTCCAGCGACGCCGCTGCTGCCAGCAGGTGGTCGGCGGCGGCCTGCGAGACCACCGGACCATAGAATGGCTGCGGGTTGTCAAACGGCAGGCCGATGATCAACCGGTCGATCAGGGCGGTAAGGGCCTCCAGAATACGGTCCCCCGCCGGGCCTGCGGGCAGGATCAGGCGGCGGGCACAGGTGCAGCGCTGCCCGGCCGAGACATAGGCGGACTGGACGATCAGCGTGGCGACTGCCGCCATATCTGCCACATCCCACACGACCAGCGGGTTGTTGCCACCCATCTCCAGGGCGAGAATCTTGTGCGGTGCCCCGCCCAGCTGGCGATGGAGCGCTGCCCCGGTCGCCCCGCTGCCGGTGAACAGTAAGCCGTCGATGCCGTCATGCTGGCTGAGTTGCTTGCCGGTCTCGCCTGCACCCGGCACCACAGTCAGTACACCCTCCGGCAGTCCGGCCTGCGCCCAGTATTCCGCCATCTTCAAGGCAACCGCCGGCGTCAGCTCGCTGGGCTTGAACACGATTGTGTTGCCGGCGATCAGGGCCGGGACGATGTGGCCGTTGGGCAGATGCGCCGGAAAATTATATGGCCCAAGAACCGCCAGCACGCCGTGCGGCTTGTGACGCAGCGCCTGGATGCCGCCGCCGGCCGCCGTCTCGCGCAGGCCGGTGCGCTCGTGGTAGGCGGTGATCGAGATATCGACCTTGGCGGCAACCGAGGCCACTTCGGTGCGAGTCTCCCACAGCGGCTTGCCGGTTTCCTGCGCGATCAGCCGGGCGAACGCCTCGGCATCGGCCAGCACGCACGTCTTGTAGCGCTGGATGACCGCCAGACGATCCTCCAGCGCCATGGCGGCCCAGCCGGGAAAGGCGGCCCGCGCGCCGGTGACGGCGGCGTCCACATCACCGGAGGGGCCCTGCCAGACCACATCACCGGTCGCTGGATCGATGGAGATAATCTCGGAATAGGGCTTAGAAGGGAGCATAGGCCAGTTCCTCACCAGTCTCGACATCCAGCACCATGGCGGTTTGGGGTTCGATACCGAGGCCGTACCCAAGGTGCCAGATGCGCGCGACGGTCGCGCGGTACTCCCGCCCGGTCCCGGCAGCGACCAGCATCGACGTCGCTTCCTCCGGGGCCGGCCCGATCTGCACCAGTGCCGCCGTCACACGCTCGCGCACAGCCCGCAGTTGATCTATTTCGGATTGTACGGTCGGCCCTGCATCGAAAATATCGACAAAGCCCTGATAGCGAAAGCCCTCAGCTATCAGCAGCTTGTAGGCCGGCACGCTGTTGTCGTGGGGCCGGCCGATCACGGCCTGTGCCTCATGCGGCAGCAACTGTACATAGAAAGGGTAGGTTGGCATCAGGTCGGCGATGAACTGATTGCCGTAGAGCGAATTATAGCGATCCGCCTCATCGAACGGCATGTCGAAGAAGTGACGGCCAAGCGCCTCCCAGAACGGTCGCAGGCCGTGCGCGTTCACATAGCCGCGCAGTTCGGCGATGATATGGGATGGAAAGCGCTCCCGGCTGGCGGCAACAAACAGGTAGCGGCTGCGGGCCAGCAGCCGCCCGAGCCCGCGGGGGCTGCCCGTCTCCCGCCACCCTTTGGCGAGATACAGTCCGCCGACTTCTGCCGCGCCGTCGAAATCGTTCACAAGCATCAGCACGTCATATTTGTGGATTTTGCGCAGTTCCCGATTGGTCTGGCTGAGCCGGGCAATCCTGAAGCTGTAGAACGGCCAATCGATCCCCAGTTGCGCAAAGACGCAGGAGGTCCCGATGACCTGTCTGCTGGCTGAGTCTTCCAGGACCAGGATATAGTTTTCATTGCCGGGCTTGGTAACATCGGCTGCAAAACTGGCGTCGGAATTCTCCAGCCGTTTGATCAGGCCATCGCGGTCTGGCGGCAGGTTCGTCAGCCCGCCGCCGGTCTCGACCGCCAGTGTGTAGAGCGCGTCGAGGTCGTCCATGCGGGCCGCCCGCATGCGGAACCTCTCCAGAGATGTCATGATATCCTACCCGGTAAATCAATTTTGCCGGACGCTAGCCGCATCAGCAGCAGTGCTGCAAGCTGTGCCCGCTCGCTGAGGCTCTCGACATGGCAAAATTCCTCGGTCGAGTGGATTTTCCCGCCGCGTACACCCAGCGTGTCGACCACCGGCAGGCCAACCGCTGCCAGATTGTTGCCGTCGCAGCACCCGCCGGACGGTTTCCAGGCAATGGTCTGACCCAGCGCCCGGCCGCAGTCGCGCACGGCCTCGAACAATTTGAGGGTCTCCGGAGTCATCGGCTTGGGCGGTCGGTGGAAGTGGCCGTGCAGTGCAAGCTTAACGTCGCACTGTGCGCCGATCTCCCTTGCCAGCCGGTGCAACTCCGATTCTGCCCACGCTGCGTCTTCAGGGGTCCAGGCACGGACCTCGAAGCGACCGACCGCAAGGTCCGGCACCACATTGGTCGGGCCACCGCCCTCGATACGTGCAGCGTTGACGGTCAAGCCATCCCGCATGCCCTGCACCTGCTGGATCGCCACGAAGAAGCGCGCAATCGCCAGTACCGCATTGCGGCCAGCCTCCGGATTGCGCCCGGCATGGGCGGCGATGCCGTGGGCGCTGACAGCATAGGTGCCGATGCCCTTACGCGCGCCAGCCAGAGTGCCGTCAGACAGATAGGCCGGCTCGAACACCAGTCCGACATCTGCCAGCCGCCCGCATTCCTGCAGCAGCGGCGCAGAGCCCAGCGAGGAGACCTCTTCGTCCGCGTTCAGGATCACCCGGTAGCCGATACGGCTAGCCCAGGGGCTTCGCTCCAGCGCCAGCAGGGCATGCAGCAGGATCAGGATACCGCCCTTCATATCGGCGACACCCGGACCGTTCAGGGTGCCAGCATCCAGCCAGGTCGTTGTCTGGAACGGGTGGTCGCGCGGGAACACCGTGTCCATGTGCCCGGTCAGCAGCACCTGGATCGGTGCCTCCGGACGCTGGGTGACCAGCACATTCGGGCCGTGGGCCAGATCGATCAGGCGCCCGCTTGAGTCGAGGGATTGTGCAGGGGCCGGTTCGCGCGCTTCAATCTCTGCACCGAGCGGCACAAAGGCCTCCGACGCTTTGGCGGCAAAGCACTTGAGGCCTTCGATGTTGCGCGAGCCGGTATTGTGCGCCGACCAGTCCAGCAGGGTGTGGACCATTGCCTGCTGCCGGCTGGCGATCCAGTGCAGCGGCCCGGTTTCAAGATCTTCGATATCGCTCATGCGCTGTTCCTGGTTGCCGTGCCGATGTAGTTGACGCTGAGATCATCCGAGAGGTGAAAGCGCTCGCGCAACGGGTGGTAGCTCAGGCCGCGCAGGTCGAGCAGTTTCAGCCCGGCGGTGTCAAGCGCCTGGGTGAACTGGCCCGGGGTCAGGAACCGCCGCCAGTCGTGGGTGCCGCGCGGGAGCCACCGCAGCAGATACTCAGCACCAACGATCACCGAGAGGAAGGAGGCAGCGGTGCGGTTCGGTGTGGAGAACAGGAACAGGCCGCCCGGCTTCAGCAGCGCGGCAATCGTCTCGAAATAGCGCGCCACATCCGCCACATGCTCGACCACTTCCAGGCTGACGATTGCATCGAAAGAGCGCGCATCCGCCAGCAGCGCTTCTGCAGCACCGGCGCGATAGTCGATCGTCAAGCCGGATTGCTCAGCGTGCGCGCGGGCGACAGCAATCGATTCGTCTGCCGCGTCAACACCGGTCACATTGGCACCCAGGCGCGCCAGGGGTTCGCACACCAGTCCCGCGCCGCAGCCAATGTCGAGAATGGTCAGGCCATCGAGGCACCGGCGACCGTCCGCCAGGCTGAAATGCTGCTGCAGGCGGTCGCGCAGATAGCCAAGCCGGGTGGGGTTCAGCCGGTGCAGCGGTGCCATCGGGCCGCCAGGGTCCCACCAGCGACGGGCCAGGCCCGCGAACTTGGCCTGCTCGGCAGGATCGATGGTCGATGGGGCAGCGCTTGCGTTCATTATGGCAACTTCCTATGAGACGCGCGGCTTTGCAACACTCTGCAGCGCGCAATGGTCATCCGGTGCGCGACTTTGAGGGCGCACAGCCCCATACTTACCCCGAAGGACCCGGTTAGCCGCTATGGCGCGCATTGTCATGAAATTCGGCGGAACCTCCGTCGCCAACCTGGAGCGCATCCGCAACGTCGCCCGCAAGGTCGCCGCCATGATCGATGCCGGGCACGAGATCGCGGTTGTGGTCTCGGCGATGTCGGGCGAGACCGACAAGCTGGTCGGGTATGTGCAGGAGGCTGCCGCACTCTACGATCCGCGCGAGTACGATGCCGTCGTCTCGACCGGGGAACAGGTCACCTCCGGCTTGCTGGCGATTGTGTTGCAGGCCATGGGCCGAAAGGCGCGTTCCTGGTCCGGCTGGCAGCTGCCGATCCGCACGGATGATGCCCATGGGGCTGCGCGGATCATCACTATCGAGACCGAGTCCATGCTCGCGGCCATGGCGGACGGCGAAGTCGCGGTGGTCGCCGGGTTTCAGGGCATCAGTGCCGAGGGCCGTGTTGCAACGCTGGGACGCGGCGGCTCGGATACCTCGGCCGTGGCGCTGGCGGCGGCCTTGCATGCAGACTGGTGCGACATCTACACCGATGTCGACGGCATCTATACCACCGACCCGCGCATCGTGCCCAAAGCGCGCAAACTGGCGCAGATCACCTATGAAGAAATGCTGGAACTCGCCAGTGTCGGGGCCAAAGTGCTGCAGACCCGATCGGTCGAGATGGCGATGAAGCATAATGTGCGGGTGCAAGTGCTGTCCTCCTTCGAGGACAAGCCGGGAACCTGGGTTGTGAACGAGGATGAAATCGTGGAACAGGAACTGATCGCCGGCGTCGCTTATGCGCGCAACGAGGCCAAGATCACGCTGATCAATGTGGCCGACCGCCCAGGCGTGGTCGCGGCCATTTTCGGCCCGCTGGCAGAGGCCAACCTGAACGTCGACATGATTGTGCAGAACGTCAGTCACGATACCGGCACCACCGACGTGACCTTCACCATCAACCGCACGGACCTGCCGCGCACACTCGACCTGCTGGAGCGCCTGCGCGATAAACTGCGCTATGAGCGGGTGATCTCGGATGCCAATGTCGCCAAGATTTCCGTGGTTGGCGTCGGCATGAAGAGCCACGCGGGTGTAGCCCAGAGGATGTTCAAAGCACTCGCCGACAAGGGCATCAATATCCAGGTGATCTCGACCTCTGAAATCAAGATCAGCGTGCTGATCGCCGACGACTACACAGAGCTCGCGGTGCGTGCGCTGCACAGCGCATACGGCCTGGACGCGATCGAGGCCGCCGAGTGACCATGACCGCAAACCTCCACACACTGATGCGCCGGGGCTGCGACTTCCTTGGCAGCGAGCTGGCGATCATGGCCGGGGCCATGACCTGGGTCTCGGAGCGTAATCTTGTCTCGGCCGTGTCCAACGCCGGCGGCTTCGGGGTTATCGCCTGCGGTTCCATGCCGCCTGAGGTGCTGCGCACGGAAATCCGGGCGACGCGTGCGCTGACCGCCAGGCCGTTCGGGGTCAACCTCATCACCCTGCATCCCCAGCTTATGGAGCTGATCCAGGTGTGCGCGGACGAGACTGTCAGCCATGTCGTGCTGGCCGGCGGCCTGCCGAGTGCGCCGGCCATCGAGGCGATCAAGGGCTATGGTGCCAAACTCATGTGCTTTGCGCCGGCGCTGGCGCTGGCGAAGAAGCTGGTCCGCTCCGGGTGTGATGCGCTGGTGATCGAGGGGTCGGAGGCCGGCGGGCATATCGGCCCGGTCTCCACCTCGGTGCTGGCACAGGAAATCCTGCCGCATGTCCGCGATGTGCCGGTGTTTGTCGCGGGCGGGATCGGCCGAGGCGAGGCGATTGCGGCCTACCTCGAAATGGGGGCAAGCGGGGTGCAGTTGGGCACGCGGTTTGCGGCAGCGACCGAGTCGGTTGCACACCCGGCGTTCAAGCAGGCGTTCATTCGCGCGTCCGCCCGCGATGCGGTGGCCAGCGTACAACTGGACCCCCGCTTGCCGGTCATCCCGGTGCGCGCGCTCAAGAACCACGGCACACAGGCGTTCGAGGCGACCCAGCGGGAGGTCGCGGCGGCCGTATCTGCGGGCGCACTGGCGCTGGCTGAGGGGCAGCTCCAGATCGAGCATTATTGGGCCGGTGCGCTGCGCCGCGCCGTGGTCGAGGGTGATGTCGAGTCCGGCTCCCTCATGGCGGGACAGTCGGTCGGCATGGTCACGAAGGTCGAGCCGGTTGCTGACATCATCGCCGAACTGGTTGCGCAGGCTGAGGCGTATCTGGCGCGAGCTTGACCTGTACAACTTTCTGTCCATGATCAACTTGAGGACGACCAGCGGCAGGAAATTGCCCAGTGCCGCTATGATTATTGAGCGCGCACTTTCGGGTGCGGCAGCCCCTGGTAGAGCGGCAGTGTATCGAGTAGCGCGTCGACTTCGGCAACAGCCCTGCGGTACTGCGCCGTCTCGATGGTGCCATAGCGGCGGACGAATTGTTTCTCGGTCAAGCCTTCCTGCAGCCGGGTCAGGGCAGACACGGGCAGCAGTGCTTCGGCGTCTATGGTGGCAAGCGTCTTGACCAGCTCAGCCGCGCGCGCGTCGCGCAGGCCGAGGGCGACACGCAGCCCGCCGCGGTCTGCGGTCAGGTCCACGAAGGAGAAGCCACTGCCGCCTGGCGTGCTGTCGCGCAGTTCTTTCCATTCGCCGGCGGCAGCACTCAGGCGGTCCGAGAAGCCGAAGGTCAGGGCGGCACTCAGGCTCCAGTGCTGCGCCAGATCACGGCGCCCATGCAGCATCCCGGCGATCAGGCTCGGCGTGCATTGGCGCCGCGCCGGCTGACTGAGGCCGGATATGCGCCCGACATCAATCCCGATGGTCGCCATGGCCAGCGCCATCAGCGCCGCTTGTGCCTCGGTGGTCTGTGATGACCTGGGAGACCAGGTGCCGGCATTGCCGAAGGCTGCGCGCACCATCGTGGCGAACGGCACGGGTGTGAGGCCGGGGGCCGGCTGCAGCGCCAGGATCGCCGCATAATGCGCCATCACCCGATCCAGCGGCGGTGCGCCGCGCAGGCCCGCCAGTTGCGCGCGCGTGCGGTTGCGCAGGGAGGGTGGAATGGCCACAGGGATGCGTATGGTATCTCCCAGCATCTGGGTGGAGGGCAGCAGCAAATTTATGTCTTGCTCCTCTTGCGGGACAGCCAGCAGCCGCAGTGCGGTCCTGGCCGAAAGGCGGACCATGGCCGGTGTCACGGTGATGGCCCCTGCCTGCAGCGTGATGTCCGGAAAGCCCCGGGGCCGCTTGCCGATGTGCATGCGCCCGTTGATCGCCGCATGGTCGGAGAGCACCAGGCTGGCCCGCGCCTCGAAGCTGCCTGGGCGGCTCAGGCCCTGCGTGCGCAGCCAGCCGACGCCGTGCTGTGCCAGCCGGTTGGTGCTGGCGAGGATGGCCGGGCTCAGCGTGATCGCCGGTGCGCCGCGCCGCGCCTCCGTTACGCGGCGCACCTGGTTCATCAGGTCCTGGACGGCGCGCGCGTCTGCCGGTTCTGGCGCGCTGGCAACCGGCGTGTGGATGCGCGGGCTGATGACCGTGGCACCCAGCACCCCGAGCACCGTCAAGGCCCAGGCGAGTGCCCGGCCGAAAAACCCCAGCAGCGGCATCATCAGTGGGCAGCACCCCAGGTCAGGCCACTGCCGCATTCGACGACGAGCGGCACCGCCAGGGTAGCGGCCGGCAGTGCCGCCTGCTCCATCAGCGGCACGATCACCGCTTTTGCGGCGGCGACATCGCCCTCCGGGCACTCGAACACCAGTTCGTCATGGACTTGCAGTAGCATGCGCACATGGCCGAGCCCGGCTTGGGTAAGGGCACCCGGCAGACGGATCATGGCGCGCCGGATGATGTCGGCGGCAGCTCCCTGCACCGGCGCGTTGATCGCCTGCCGTTCGGCGAAATTGCGCAGCGACGGGTTCTTGTCGTTGATGGTCGCGATGTGGGTCTTGCGGCCAAACAGGTTGGCGACATAACCCTGCGTGCGGCACTGGGCGATGGTATCGTCCATGTAACGGCGGATACCGGGAAAACGCTCGAAATAGCGGTCGATGAAGGCCTGAGCGTCAGTTCGGCCTATGCCCAGCTGGCGCGCCAGCCCGAAGGCCGAGATACCATAGATGATGCCGAAGTTGATGGCCTTGGCCTGTCGGCGCACCATGGGGTCCATGCCGGCGATTGGCACGCCGAACACTTCGGATGCAGTCATGGCGTGGATGTCGATGCCGTCCGCGAACGCCTGCCGGAGGGCCGGAATATCCGCCATGTGGGCAAGCAGGCGCAGCTCGATCTGGCTGTAATCAGCCGACAGCAGGCGGTTGCCCGCATCAGCAACAAAGGCCTCGCGGATCTTGCGGCCTTCCTCCGTCCGGATCGGGATGTTCTGCAGGTTGGGGTCGGTGGAGGACAGTCGCCCGGTCGAGGTGGAGGCCATGGCATAGCTGGTATGGACGCGGCCGGTCTGCGGGTTGATCTGCTGTTGCAGGGCGTCCGTGTAGGTGGACTTGAGCTTGGCAAGCTGCCGCCAGTCCAGCACCTTCTGGGCCAACACGACACCGTCTCCAGCCAGCTTTTCCAGCACATCGGCATCGGTGGACCAGGCACCGGTCTTGGCGCTCTTCTTGCCGCCCTTCAGGCCCATGCGCTCGAACAGCAGTTCGCCGAGCTGCTTGGGGCTGGCGATGTTGAACGGCCCGCCGGCGAGTTCGTGGATGTCCGCCTCCATCGCGGCCATGCGCTGGGCAAAGTCCCCGGACAGGCGGGAGAGCGCGGCGCGATCGACCTTGATGCCGTGGCGCTCCATGGTGACCAGCACCGGCACCAGCGGTCGCTCCAGCGTCTCGTAGACGGTAGTCACCTGTTCGCGCCAGAGCCGGTTCTTCAGCAGGGCATGCAGGCGCAGGGTCACCTCGGCGTCTTCGGCGGCATAGGGCACAGCGCGCTCCAGCGGCACCTCGGCAAAGCTGATCCGGGCTTTGCCGGTGCCGGTCACGCTGTCGTAACTGATGGGGGTGTGGCACAGATGGCGCACCGAGAGGTCATCCATGCCATGGCCGGTGCGCCCGCAATCGAGCACGTAGGACAGCAGCATGGTGTCATCGAGCGGCGCGATGGCAAGGCCGTAGTTCGCGAGCACCTGGCAGTCGTATTTGAGGTTCTGACCGACCTTGAGCACGCCGGGGTGGACCAGCAGCGGCTTCAACCCGGCAAGGACAGCCTCCAGGGGTAGCTGCGGCGGGGTCTCGCCCAGCAGGCCGGACGTGCGGTGCCCGACCGGAATGTAGCAGGCGCGATACTGGCCCGGCGCGTGCATGATCGCCAGGCTGACCCCGACCAGTTCGGCGGCGATTGCATCGAGGCTGGTGGTCTCGGTATCGACCGCGACCACGCCCAGCCGCTCGGCCTCCGCCAGCCACCAGTCGAGCCGGGCTTGCGTGGTCACGCACTCGTAAGCGTCGGTGCGGATCGGGTCTGCGGGAGCGTCTGCTGCTGCTGGCACATCGCCGAGCTTGGCTTTGAGCGAGCGAAAGCCGTGCTTGTCGAAGAAGCTGGCAAGTTTGTCGGCCGCCGGTTTGCGGATGGTCAGCGCCTCCAGCGGCTCAGGCAACGGAACATCGCGCTTCAGGGTCACGAGTTGCCGGGAGAGGCGCGCCAGCTCAGCGTTTGCCTGCAGGCTCTCTCGTCGCTTGGGCTGCTTGATCTCGTCCAGCCGGCTGAGCAGGGTCTCCAGGTCGCCGTAGGTCTGGATCAGCTCGGCAGCGCCCTTGGGGCCGATGCCCGGCACGCCCGGCACATTGTCGACCGCATCGCCCATCAGCGCCTGCACCTCGATCACCTTGTCCGGCGCGACGCCAAACTTCTCAAGGACTGCCGCTTCCCCAAGCCGCCGGTTGTTGAGCGTATCCAGCAGTTCGATGCCGGGCTGGACCAGTTGCATCAGGTCCTTGTCAGATGACACGATGGTGACCAGCCAGCCGGCGGCGCGGGCGGCGCTGGCGTAGCTGGCGATAATGTCGTCCGCCTCGAAGCCTGCCATCTCAATGCAGGGGGCATCGAATGCGCGCACGGCATCGCGGATCAATGCGAACTGTGGCCTCAAGTCCTCGGGCGGCTCGGGCCGGTTGGCCTTGTAGGCGGGGTAGATATCGTTGCGGAAGGTCGCGCGCCCGGCATCGAGAATGACCGCAAGATGGGTCGGGTGCTCGGCGTCATGCAGGTCGAGGATCAGCTTCCAGACCATGGTGGTAAAGCCGTAAACCGCATTGACCGGCGTTCCCTGCGGGTCGGTCATCGGCGGCAGCTTGTGATAGGCGCGGAAGATGTAGCCCGAGCCGTCGATCAGGTACAGGTGGGGGGTCTCGCTCATGGGCTGGCTCTAGCCGATCCGGCCCGGCCGGCATAGGGGGTAGCCCGAACCGTCGAAATTTGCACAACGAAGGCGCGCGCGCTACAATGCGGACATGAAAGAGCTTGATCGGATCACATTGTCGCCAGCAGTCATGGGGGGGAAACCGTGCATCCGCGGTATGCGCGTGACGGTCGGCATGATCGTCGGTCAGATTGCCGCCGGGCGCACAACCGAGCAGCTACTTGACGAATACCCCTATCTCGAGCGGGGCGATATCGAACAGGCGCTACGCTGTACTGTGCCACTGCGATAATCTGACAGCGTAAATTGCACCCTCTCCCGCTCGGCAGAGGGTGCAACTCCAGAGGTTATGCGCGGGTGCCGGTCATCTCGAGGGTGCCGAACATGCCGGCCTTGACCGAACCGGTCAGGGTGTCGCCGTCGATGGTGGCAGTGCAGTCCAGCGTCATCGGCATGGGCACGCTCATCTGCATGGTCCAGGTGAGGGTGTTGCCGTCCACCTTGCCGTTTTCCACGTCCATGCTGCCCAGCGAACCAATATTGGTGCCGGTGAATTCGCTGCCGTTGGTGGTGATCGTAAAGACAGATTTCTGTGCACCCATGGGGGATTGGGTGGTGCAATTCCAGGCGCCGTCGATGCTCATAGCTCTCTCCCGTTGTTTCGTGTCTGGTCTGCGAGTGCGCGCCTGTTGTCAAGCGCGGACGCGCGCTCACGGCGTCTGAAGTGGCTGTCCGAGATGTGCGAACACATCTTTACTTTTGTCAGTGCGCGCCTCATGAAGATATTGTAATGTTATCACATGACTGAAGGTTGTCTCATGCGTCTCTCGCCTCACTGCTCCTGCGTGCTCCTTGCCCTGACCGGCAGCCCTGCCATGGCGCAGGATATGCCGCCTGTGCTCGACACCATTATCGTCTCGGCACCGTATCAGCGGGAGCGCTTTGATATTCTCTCCGGCGTCTCGATCCTGAGTGCGGATGCGCTCGACCAGGCACTGCGGCCGACACTGGGTGAAACTCTGGCACATCTGCCGGGTGTCTCGGCGACCTCCTTTGGTCCCAACGCCTCCCGCCCGGTCCTGCGCGGCTTTCAGGGCGAGCGTATCCGGGTGCTGACGGATGGCATCGGCGCGTTCGACGTCTCGAACACCAGCGTTGACCATGCGGTGATCATCAGCCCGCAACTGGCGGAGCGGATCGAGGTCCTGCGCGGCCCGGCAGCCCTGGTTTATGGGTCGAGTGCTGTCGGCGGTGTCGTCAACGTGCTGGAAAAGCGCATTCCGCGTGCGCTGCCGGACCACGCGCTGCATGTCGATCTGCTGGGAGGTTTCGGGTCTGCGGCGGACGAGGGCAGCTTCAGTGGCCTAGTGGATGTGCCGCTCGGGCGCGGGTTCGTCGTCCATGTGGACGGCAGCTATGCGGAGACCGGAGACTTGCGCACCGGCGGGCCGATCCTGACGGAGGACTTGCGGGCGCAGGCCCTTGCCAGTGGTGACCCCGAAATTGCCGAACTGGCGGACTTGCGGGACCGTTTGCCCAATACCGCCTCGCGCACCTGGACGGTTGCCGGCAGTCTGGCCTGGATCGGCGAGGACAGTGATTTCGGCGTCTCGGTAACCCGGCTCAATACCCTCTATGGCGTACCGGTGCGGTTCGCGCTTGAGCCGGGTGGCGAGGCAGAGGCCGTCCGTATCGATGCCGAACAGACCCGGTTCGATCTGCGGGGCACGCTGGCGCTGGGTGGCCTGTTCGAGAAGCTCTCCGCGCGCTTCGGCTATGCGGACTATGAACACGCCGAGCTGGAGGAGACCGGCGAGGTCGGCACGCGCTTCTTTAATGAAGGACTGGAAGGTCGCCTTGAGCTGGAGCAGGCGAAAGGCACCCTGTTTGGCGGCGAATGGAAAGGTGCGACCGGGGTCCAGTTCCTGGTGCGCAACTTCGATGTGGTGGGAGAGGAAGCGTTTCTGCCAAGAAGCAAGACCGCACAGGTTAGTCTCTTCAGCCTGCAGGAACTGCGATTCGGGCGGCTGCGTGCCGAAGGGTCGCTGCGCTACGAGCATAATCGGGTGACTTCGGACGTTGAGGACTTCCGCGGCGCGCCCGTGGATGTCGCGCGGCGCTACAACGGCGTCTCCGGCTCGATCGGTAGCAGCTATGAGGTGGCGGACGGCTGGCGGGTCGGCGTCAATCTGTCGCGCACCGTGCGTGCACCGGCGGCTGAGGAACTGCTGCCGAATGGCCCGCATGCGGGTACCCAGGCGTTCGAGATCGGCGACCCCACCTTCACCAAGGAACGGGCACTAGGGGCCGAACTGGTGGTGCGCGGAACCGGCAAGGGCTACCGCCTTGAGGGCTCGCTCTACGTCACTCGCTTCAGCGACTTTGTCTACGAGCAGCAGACCGGGGACATCGAGGATGACCTGCCGGTTTTCCAGTTCCTGCAGGCGGATGCCCGCTACTATGGCCTTGAAGTTGAGGGGGAGCTTGATCTTGCCGAGGTTCAGGGTGTCACCGTCTCGGTTGACGCGCTGGCGGACTATGTGAACGCCAAACTGCTGGATGGCCTCGGCCCGGTCCCGCGCATTCCGCCATTCCGCACGCTGGCGGGTCTTACCGCCAAGGCGGCGCGTGCACAGGGCAGGGTCGAGATCGAGTATAGCGCGCCGCAGCGGCGGATCAGCGGCTTCGAGACCGCGACCGACAATTTCACGGTAGTCAATCTTTCAGCCAGCTACCGCCCGTTTGCCGAGGACCCACGGGTCAGCCTGAACCTGGCGGCCAACAACATCGCCGATGTCACGGCGCGGCGGCATGCCTCCTTCCTGAAGGACTTTGCGCCGCTTGCCGGTCGTGATGTCCGTGTCACCCTGCGGTTTGAGTGGTAGGCCGGAACTCCAGCCGCCATTTGGGCGCGCCGGGCAGGAACGGTCGCGGATTGCCCATCAGCCAGTCCTTGTGCCCCGCCAGATAATAGGGGCTCCAGGGATAGCCGGACTGGCCGCCCGGCATCTGGAACAGGCCGTCGGCCTCATGGCCCGGCGAGACCGAGAAGCGCTCGCTGGCACCATGGCGCGGGCTATCAACACGGGGCGTGCCGCCAGAACCGGGCACGGCCACTGGCGCCGGGTCGGTGAGCCAGCCGACCGGCGGCAGAAACGCGGACAAGGGGTGGTTCGCCTTCGGCTTGTTGATTGCCCCCCAGGTGTAGCGCTTGAGGTCCCCGCCTGCCTCTTTCTCGACATCCTCGTCCACCTGCTCAAGGGCAGCCACCAGGACGGCCGGCCAGTCCTTATAACCCGGTGGCACCAGCCCGGCGGGGCGCACGGTAAGCAGGCGGCGCACCGGCCCCTCGGCCTGGCGAGTGGCGAGGGAGCCGCGCTCGCTCTCCTCCGGCGCGCCAAGGTAGCCGTTGTAAATCAGATCGATGGTCCTGGAGCGGAACGTGTTGATCAGCCGGAAGCCGGTGGAGGCAGGGTCCGCCTGTCCCTGCCAGGACTCGACGGCACTGCGCAGCGGCGAGTCTTTCGGCAGAGTACCGATCATCAGCGTCTGCCAGAAGCGGTTGCGGTCGCTCTGCACGTCGAGCTGGATTGACAGCATGTCGGCGGGCGTGAAGTCGCCGTTCTTCTGCAGCAGCCGCTTGCGGATGCGCTCACCTCGTGCGCCGTTGTCATAGCCGCCGAAGCCCAGCCTGGCATAGGCGTCCCCGCCGACCACACGGGTGTTGGCCGTCCATATCCGGGACTGGCGCACCACCGGGACGCTCTCGGGTGCGAGGGTGCCGCGCCAGCCCCGGCTGCCATCGGCCCAGCTGGTCGGGCGACGGCCATCGAAGCCATAGCGGGCCGGCACCTGGCCGATGATCGTCCAGGCCGCCGCACCGCTGCGGTCGCCGATGACGATGTTCTGCTGCGGGATGCCGATGCGGTGTGCGAGGTCCTGGGCTTCATCCACCGACTGCGCGCGCATC
The DNA here is from genome assembly GCA_964404985.1 of uncultured Sphingomonadaceae bacterium. GTDB lineage: Bacteria > Pseudomonadota > Alphaproteobacteria > Sphingomonadales > Sphingomonadaceae > Hankyongella. Next base: position 2,800 of record CAYOMD010000002.1, on the reverse strand, counting down.
AGGCGAAGGATACCGCCGGGTGTCACCGCACCAGCGTCATGGGCGGTCCAGCGCATGACAATCTTGCGGCCCTCGTCCTCGGCGATGACTGGCCCCCAGATGGTTTCCTCGACCGGGAACGGCTCGCAGCCGGTGCGCGCGCAGATTTCCAGCTTGCGGGTCTGGAGTGGCATCAGCCCCTGCGGGGTCTTGTAGGTCCCGTTCGGCCCCGGCTCCAGCAGGATGGCGTCAGACGTGTCGATGTAGCTGTTGGTGAAGCCCCAGGCGATATGGCCATTGCTGCCCGCGACCACGAACGGTGCGCCCGGCAGTGTGACGCCGGTGATGTCAAGCGCTGGCAGACCGGCCTCGGCGGGCGCAATCATCCGGGCGCGATACCAGGTGCCCGGCGTACTGATGCCAAGGTGCATGTCGTTGGCGACCAGGGCCGCGCCGCTGGCGCTGAGTGCGCCGTCGACGGCCCAGGCATTGCTACCGTTCGGGGCTTCTGTCGTATCCTGTGCCGGCACCACCCCCGCACTCCCGGCAAGGCCTGGCTGGATGCGCGCCGGCATCGGCGGCTCCGGCAGGACGCTACCGTCCAGTGCGGAGTCGAGCGCGCTGCCAGCCGGAAACAGGAAATCGGTCATCGCATCGCCGACTTTGCGCACCGAGGCCAGCGCCCGGAGCTCGTCCGTCGGCTCCACGCCTTGCAGGTTGAAATACATGGCATAAGCAGTGAGCAGGCTATCCTCTGCCCGCCAAGGCTCAGGCTTTGCCAGCAGAAGGGCGTACTCGAAAGGCGCAGCACCCAGCGCATTAAGGCCCGTATTGACGCCCTGGACATAGGCGTCCAGCACCGCGCGCTCCCAGGGGGTCATGCGGGCGAGCTCGGCCCGTGCGCGGTCGCGGAAGCGATGGATGCGCAGCTTGCGGTCGATGGCGCGCGTCGGCGGGCCGAGCAGTTCGCTCAGTTCGCCCGCACCGGCGCGCCGCAGCTGGTCCATCTGGAAGAACCGCTCCTGCGCGTGCAGGTAACCGATTGCGTAGGCAAGGTCGGCCTGTGAGCCTGCCGTCACCGTCGGAACACCCTCGCTATCCCGCACAACCGTGACCGGCGCGGAGACAGACGCCGTGATCGTCCCCTCAAGTCGGGGCGCACTGGCACGCAGCGCCAGCATCATGTGCAGAACAAGGGCGACAACGGCGATCAGGACCAGCGCCAACAGTGCCAGTGGGATATGATACCAGCGCAGACGTTTCATGATGGTGGGGGTCCCGTGCCGTTGCGATTGTGCACAGGCTGGCCTGAATGCCGCCACGCCACAAGTAGGGACTTGCCGCAGATATGCATTTGACAGGCGTTCGCAGTTACCCCATATTGATACTGCTAACGGTTCGCATAAGCGATGAAGGATGCATCGATACGATGATCGTGTGTTTCTGCAATGAGTTGCGGGAAAAGGATGTCCGGGCCGCCGCACGTGACGGCGCCGGAGACTCGGTCGAATCGGTTTACGCGCACCTCGGGTGCCGCCTGCAATGCGGCCAGTGTGCATGCTATGCGCAGGACCTGATCGACGAGGAACTGTTCTACGAGAAACAGGGCGCACTTATTGCCGCAGAATAAGCGGCGTGTTGCCCCGCTTGCCCATTCACGTTACCTGAGCCACGACATACCGCACCAAGGGGACACGCGATGCAGGGCGACAAAGCAGTCATCGAACACCTGAACAAGATTCTGCGCAACGAACTGACCGCAATCAACCAGTATTTCCTGCATGCCCGCATGCTCGACAACTGGGGGCTGAAGCGTCTCGGCAAATATGAGTACCATGAGTCGATCGACGAGATGAAGCACGCCGACCGGCTGATCGAGCGCATCCTGTTCCTCGAGGGCCTGCCCAACCTGCAGGCGCTCAACCGCCTGCGCATCGGCGAGACCGTGCCGGAACTGCTCCAGGCGGACCTTGATCTGGAGAATGACGCTATCCCCGATCTGCGCGATGCGATTGCGCATGCCGAGAGCGTGCGGGATTTTGTGACGCGTGAGCTGCTTGAGGACATCCTCGAGTCTGAGGAAGAGCATGTCGACTTCCTCGAAACCCAGATCGCACTCATCGAGAAGGTCGGCCTGCAGAACTACCTGCAAAGCCAGATGGAACCGCTCAGCGACGGTTAGACCAGCTCTGGCAGGCTGCTAAAAAACTACACGGAGCACAGAGAAACTCGTCATTCCGGCGAAAGCCGGAATCTCAGGCAGAAATAATGCAATCTTTTCAATGTTTCCTTTGACCTGAAGATCCCGGCTTTCGCCGGGATGACGAGAGAAAACAAGTTTTTCAGCAGCCTGTTGAAGCCCGTTGCTCTAAACGGACGCAGATCAATAGCGTGATGACTTTACATAAACCCGTTCGCCCCGAGCCCAGTCGAGGGGCAGCTCCAGCGTAATCTGGATGTGTCTCGACATGGCTCGACACGAACGGTGAGGGTCTTGATTCTGCGTAAAGTCATCAAACCCTAATCCCGCTCGCACAGGTATCGGCACACCCAAAGCGTCACCCCGGCGAATGCCGGAATGACGATATGAGTCTCGGTCAATATGCTTTGGTGTAGGCGCTCGGTTCAGCTGTCGCCGCGCGAACGCACAGGACCCCGATTGGTCGGGCGCGGCCCGCCGCCGGTGCGGTGCGGTGCCGCTTTGCCGGGCTGGCGGAACGGGCGCTCGCCTTGCGGGCGATCACCACGCGGGCGGTCACCAAAGCTGCGCTCGCCTTGCGGGCGATCACCACGCGGGCGGTCACCAAAGCTGCGCTCGCCT
>CAYOMD010000001.1:0-334834 GCA_964404985.1 uncultured Sphingomonadaceae bacterium | reverse complement strand
AGCCGAAACCGCCGAAAGAGGATCAAGATGATAGTAAGTCATCTATATAATTCCCTTTCAATTCGCCCGGTGTGGGTGGTTGTTTGTACTGCCTCTAACAACTCTGCCGCGGGCTTGGACAGAGGCCGTGGCGTCAGGATAATTGTTTCCGGGCGGGTTCGGTCTTCAGCAGCGGGTGCCAGTGTCTCATGCGCCTCCACCACACTCGGGAACATCACGAGTAGTATGGCGGATCGGATGGCCCACCGCAAACTCATGCTGCACGCACCCAGTGCACCAATTCCTGCACTGCGTTGGTGAGTGCATCGGACTGGCTGCGCAGCATCTCAGTTTCACTGCGGACGGCCCCTGCAACTTCATCCGTCTCCACCGCCTGTACCTTGACCGCACGGATGGTACCGGAGAGCATATCGCTACCGGCCATCAACTGCTGAATGTTGCGATTAATATCGTCGGTCACGCTGGTTTGCCGCGCCATCACTTCAATGATGGATGCATTGACCTCGTCAGCTGTTCCTACCGCGGTTGCCATGGCGGCGATCACCTGGCTCACATCCCCTACCAGCGCCTGGATCGACCCGATATGCGCCGAAATCTCACTGGTTGCGGTGCTGGTCTGGCTCGACAGTGTCTTGACCTCATGAGCGACCACGGCAAAGCCACGACCTGCCTCGCCGGCGCGAGCGGCTTCAATGGTCGCGTTGAGCGCCAGAAGATTGGTTTGGCTGGCAATGGTCTGAATTAGCCCGACCACCGTTCCGATCTTCTGGGCTGCGGTTTCAAGTTCAGCAACCGCTCGCTCGGCAGCGCCAACCTGCGAGACTGCGCGCTGCGATTCGGCTGAAGTGCGAGAGGAACGCTCCGCCATGGTGCGGATCAAGGTGTTCATCTCACTGGTTGCCACCGCAACCATGCGGGCATTGGCGACTGCCTGCTCTGTTGCCGACGACGCCTGACCGATTTCCTGCTGCACCACGTCAGTTGCCGTTGCCAAGGCCGAAGCCGACGACCCGAGCTGGGCAACGGAATGACCGAGAACGGTTGCAATATTGCCGATCGTCTGTTCCAGGTTATTGGCCATTGCGGTCAGCTGATCGCGCCTGTGCGACTCCGCAACAGCACGCTCATACTCCCGCTCGGCTGCAGATTCCTGCTCCCGCCGTGCCTGTTCGGCTGCTTGCTGTATCTGCCTGTCGCGAAGCTCAGCCTCGCTCTCGCGCAGCAAAGCCAGCTCTTCAGCCGCCGCAACGGCCGCATTAGCCTCGCGGAATGCAGCCAGCCCGCGCGCCAGATCGCCCAGCTCGTCACGGCGGGTGATATCGGCACTTTCGTCGCCGTGACCCTCAGTCCGCAGGCCGGCTGAAATCCGGGCAATAGGTGCCACAACCCGTACCAGCAGGAACCATGTGACCGCGATGACTGCTAAAGATCCGCAGACTGCAAACACTGCAAGCTGGTAAATTGCGCTGTTCGCCAGGCTATTGGCATAGTCGGTTTCAGCAATGGCGGCGTTTTCAATCTGACTGCTCACCTCCTCCATTGCAATTTCCAGCTTGCCGAAAGCGTCATCGAACGCATCAAGCTGGCTGATAGCGGCATCCCGGTCACGCCCGACAGTCGCCACCAGCGCTTCTGCAGCCTTAATATATTCTGCGAGCGGCTTATCGACCTCAGCGAGGCTGGAGCGTACATTGGCGGAAAGCGGTAGCTTGCGGTTCTCGGCGATCAGCCGGCGGAACCAGGCGACATGATCCTTCAATTCGGCCTGGACTACAGAGAGTTTTTTCGCATCACCCTGTTCCGAAGCGAACAGGCTGGCGTAGACGCCGCTTCGAAGCGCATCGTGCATCATGTCGCCCTCGACATGGTTGCGGAGCGCCGATGTGATCGTCTGTGTGCGCGCCTGTGCGCGAGACATGGCGTTGATCAGGCTCAAACCAGTCACCCCGAGAACGCAGAACGCGAGCATCAGGACAGTGGACGCAATGAGTATTTGCTTGCGGATGTTCATGGGGTTCCTCAAGGATAAGGAGCACATTGTCGCCCACCAGAACATCACGCGGCAGCGAACCCGAAGACAGGGCTTAATGCCGCCAGCATAAAATAATGTTAATCGCGCATTTTTTTTGTAATCACGCACTGCGCGCAAGCATGAGCAGATAATATGCTATTGTATTTATTAGTTTTCTTTCGCGACGGCAGGCTCGGCGGGTACGATGCAGCTATTTGAGACCCCGAACATCTATCAATCCGCAACAGATATTGCGCACATCATTCAGCTGGCGATTACACCCGTGTTTCTGCTCGCAGGGATCGGCTCGATGCTCAACGTCATGAGCGTGCGGCTCGGCCGGGTGATCGACCGCGCCCGCATCCTGGAGGAGCGCGCGGTGGTCTATCACGGCCATCTGCCGGAGGATCTGCGAGAGGAATTGCAGGTGCTGAGCCGCCGCATGACCCTGGCGCACAGCGCAATCAGCCTCGGCACCGCATCAGCCTTTTTCGTCTGTGTGCTGGTGGCGTTGCTGTTTCTCTCCGGCCTCACCGACAATGACCTGGGGCGACTGGTGGCATTCGCCTTCATTCTGGTCATGGTTCTGCTTGCCCTCGGGCTCATTCTCTTCCTTATCGAGATTTACATCGCCACCCGCTCCGTGCGTGTGCATCGCGAATTGCTCGTGGTCGCGCACTCGCAGGGGGCCGCCGATCATGCTACGCATCCGCCTCGGGGAGACTGAGCGATGAAATGGCGAAACGCCCGGCAGAGCGGAAATATCGAAGACCGGCGGGGGCAACCCGGCAGGCGCATGGCAGGCCTGCCGCTGCCGACCGGCGGCAAGGGCGGCCTGCTGGGGCTGGTGCTGATTGTCGGTATCTCTTTGCTGCTCGGGATCAATCCGTTGCAGGTGCTGGGTGGCCTTCAAGGCGGGCTCGAGGGCGGCGCCCCCCAGGAACAGACAGCAGCGCCCGTCGACGCGCAGGCCGAGCAGCCGCAGGTGGAGTTCGTGTCGCGCGTGCTGGGCGATACCGAGGACACCTGGGGCCAGATCATGCCAGGCTATGCGCCGGCGACGCTCGTGCTGTACCGCGCGGCGACCCCGACCGCCTGCGGCCAGGGTGCAGCGTCAGCCGGGCCGTTCTATTGCCCCGGCGACCGCAAGGTCTACCTGGACCTGACCTTCCTGGATGAGCTGCAAAGACGCTATAGTGCTCCGGGCGATTTCGCTGCCGCCTATGTGATTGCCCACGAAGTCGGCCACCATGTGCAGACCATCAGCGGTATCGCCAGCCAGGTCCGGCAGGCGCAACAGCGCGCAGACGAGCGCGAGGCCAATGCCTTGCAGGTCCGCATGGAACTGCAGGCGGATTGCTACGCCGGGGTCTGGGCGCACCATGCGCAGGGCCGCAACCTGCTGGAAGCCGGCGACGTACAGGAAGCCATGGGCGCGGCGGCCGCTGTCGGCGACGACACCTTGCAGAAGCAGGCGACCGGTCGTGTGGTGCCGGACGCCTTTACCCATGGGTCCGCCGAGCAGCGCCAGCGCTGGTTCATGGCTGGCTATCGGGACGGAACCCCGAACGCCTGCGATACCTTTGCGGCCAGAACGCTCTAACCCTCGTTCATGGTAAACAGTTGCGTGTTGCCACCGGTCGCAGCGACATTGACCGTGTAGGTGCGCTCGCTGGCGAAACGGTGCAGATAGTATGGGCCGCCCGCCTTCGGCCCGGTGCCGGAGAGACCCGCGCCGCCAAACGGCTGCACGCCGACCACCGCGCCGGTCATCGAGCGATTGATGTAGGTGTTGCCACAGCGACTGGCCGCAAACACACGTCGTGCCGTGCTCTCCAGGCGGGAGTGCACACCCATGGTCAGGCCATAGCCGGTGGCCCGGATGTCAGCCAATAGCGCATCCAGCCGGGCCGCCGGATAACGCAGCACGTGCAGGATCGGCCCGAACTCTTCACGCGTGAGCTGGTTTATGCCGGTAATCTCGATGAGGTGCGGTGCCACAAAGTTGCCATGCGCATGGGCCTCGCCAAGCGGCAGCGCCTTCAGGATACGCGCCTGGCTGCGCATCCGCTCGACATGGGCCATCAGGCCGTCTGCCGCCGCCTGCGCAATCACCGGGCCGATGTCGGTCGCGATGTCTGAGGGATCACCGATCACCAGCGTGTCCATCGCGCCCGTGATCATCTCGATCATGGTGTCGGCAATATCCTCCTGCAGGCACAGCACGCGCAAGGCCGAGCAGCGCTGGCCGGCACTGAAGAATGCCGAGGTCAGGACATCGTCAACCACCTGCTCCGGCAGTGCCGTCGAGTCGACGATCATGGCGTTCTGGCCACCGGTCTCCGCGATCAGGGTGGCGATAGGGCCGTCCCGGTTTGCCAGCGCCCGGTTGATCCGCTGGGCGGTCGCGGTAGATCCCGTGAAGGCTACACCTGCGACGCGATCCTCCGGCAGCAGCCAGCCGCCGATGGCCGGACCGGAGCCGGGCAGCAGATGCAGAACATCCCCCGGTACACCGGCCGCGTGCAGCAGTTGCATAGCCGCATAGGCAATCAAGGGGGTGGCCTCGGCCGGCTTGGCAAGCACGCTGTTGCCCGCCGCCAGCGCCGCCGCCACCTGCCCGGTGAAGATCGCCAGCGGGAAGTTCCACGGGCTGATGCACAAGAATACGCCCTTGCCGTGCAGGCTCAGGTGGTTGGTCTCACCGGTCGGGCCAGGCAGGAGTTTGGGCGCACCGAAATCCTCCCGCGCGCGCGCCGCATAATAGCGGCAGAAATCAACCGCCTCGCGCACCTCGGCGACGGCATCTGGCAGGGTCTTGCCAGCCTCCCTAGTCAGAAGAGCCACCAGCGGCTCCAGACGCGCCTCCATGAGGTCACCGGCCCGCAGCAGGATGTCCGCGCGGGCGTGGCCGCCCAGGGCATCCCAGCCCGGCTGGCTTGCGTGCGCCTGCGCCAGCGCAGTCATGGCCTGCGCCTGGGTCGTCTCTGCCACCGTCCCGACCACGATCCGCCGGTCATGCGGGGCGGCAATCGTCACACCCTGCCCATGCCCCAGCCGCTTTGCGTCCAGCGTGCTGACAGCGGCGGCCATCTGCGTGAGCACGGCACGATCGCTGAGGTCCCGACCGGCAGAGTTCGCCCGCTCCGCACCATAGAGGCCTTTGGGGTGCGGGATGACAGGGTGGCGGATGCCACCAAGCGCGCGGACCACCGCAACCGGGTTCGACGCCAAAGCCTCCGGCGGCGTCTCGACATCCATGAAGCGGTTGACGAAACTGGAATTCGCCCCGTTCTCCAGCAACCGGCGCACCAGATAGGCCAGCAAGTCGCGGTGTGCGCCGACCGGGGCATAGACGCGCACCGGCGGCATATCCGCAATCTGGCGCTGCGCCTCGGCATAGAGCAGGTCGCCCATGCCATGCAGGCGCTGGAACTCAAGATGGCGGCGGTCCTCGCCGGCCAGTGCCAGAATGGCCGCGACGGTGTGCGCATTGTGCGTCGCAAAGGCGCAATATAGGGCATCCCGGTTCGCCAGCATCCTGTTGGCGCAGGCGAGATAACTGAGGTCGGTCGAGACCTTGCGGGTGAACACCGGATAGTCTGCCAGGCCCAGCTCCTGCGCCCGTTTAACCTCCGTGTCCCAATAGGCTCCCTTGACCAGCCGCACCGCGATCCGCCGCCCGGTCTTGCGCGCAAGGGACGCCGCCCAGTCCACCACGTCCAGCGCACGCTTGCCGTAAGCCTGCAGAGCGAACGCCAGGCCAGACCAGCTTGGGTCCGTCTCATGGGCCAGCCGCTCAATGATATCGAGGGAGAGGTCAAGCCGGTCAGCCTCCTCCGCGTCCACGGTGAACTGCATGCGTGCGCGCGCCGCCTGCTGCGCCAGCTCCAGCAGCACCGGATACAGCCGCGCCAGAGTGCGCGCCCGGTGCGCCTCGGAGTAGCGCGGATCGAGTGCGGAGAGCTTGACCGATATGCCATGCCCGGCGGACTCGCCACGCTGGTCGGCGATAGAAATTTTCGCAATAGCATCGCGGTACGCTGCAGCATAGCGTGCAGCATCGGCATCGGTGCGGGCGCCCTCGCCCAGCATATCGAACGAGCAGATGCCCGATGCCTCCGGCTCCTTGCGGCTGCGCGCCAGTGCCTGCTCGACGGTCTGGCCCATCACGAATTCGCCGCCCATGATGCGCATGGCCTGACGCACCGCCTGGCGGATTACCGGTTCGCCCATCCGGTTGACCAGGCGACCGAACCAGCCCGGCGGATCACGCGACAACTCCGGGTCCATCTCCACCACCCGGCCGGTGAGCAGCAGCGCCCATGTGGAGGCGTTGACCAGCACCGAGTCCGACTGGCCGAGGTGGGTATCCCACTTGCCACTGCTGATCTTCTCGGCGATGAGCCGGTCGGCTGTGTCCGCATCCGGCACGCGCAACAAGGCCTCCGCCAGGCACATCAGAGCTACACCCTCGGTGGTGCCAAGCCCGAACTCCGCCAGAAACGCATCCAGCTTGCCGCGCTCGCTGCGGCGTTTGCGGGCCCCCTCGATCAGCCCCACGGCCGTGCCGGTCGCGCGGGACAGGGGATCGGCCACCATATCGAGCGAGTCAGCAAGGCGCTGCACAACAGCCGCCTCATCCTCCAGTTTGCGGGTGGCAATCCGGTGGCGGGCGGCGGCAAGTGCAGTGTCAGTCATGTGGGTCCCCGATAAGAGAAGGCCTGCGCAGCCCCGATTTCTCAGGGTACAGATTTACTCCCCCTGTCTCAGAAGCCAAGGCTTGAAATAATAAACCTCAGGGACGCAATATACGGCTTTAGATCACCAAAGGACCATGCTGGATTTTCGGGAGAACATGGCGCGCCACCATGTCGCACTCGTTGATGTGCGGATAGCCGGAGAGGATGAACGCCTCAATCCCCTCAGCCTGATAGGCGCGCAGCTTCGCCACAACCTGATCGGGGTCCCCCACAATCGCCGCACCGCAACCGGACCGTGCCCGGCCGATGCCGGTCCACAGGTTGGCCTCGACATAGCCTTCGTTCGCGTCGGCTGCAGCCCGCAGTTCCGCCTGACGAGTGACACCGACGCTCTGGCTGTCCAGCGACTTCTGGCGGATCGCCTCACCGGTTGCGGCATCCAGCTTGGTCAGCAGCTTATCGGCATAGGCGCGTGCCTCCGCCTCGGTCTCCCGGACCACCATGTGCGCACGGTATCCGAACTTCAGCGTGCGGCCGTACTTAGCGGCCCGAGTCGTCATATCGGCGATGATGGCGCGCACATTGTCCATGGTGTCCGGCCACATGAGATAGACGTCACAGCCTTTGGCGGCAGCCTCGCGGGCGTCCTCGCTCAGGCCGCCGAAATACAGCGGCGGGCAGGTTCCTGACGTGGTTGTGATGCCCGGCGGATCGAGCTCAAGCTGATAAAATTCGCCCTTGTGGCTCAGGTGCTCGCCGCGCAGCATGGTCTTGAGGATATGCATGACTTCGACCGTGCGATCATAGCGCGCCTTGCTGGGCAGGGTCTCCCCCGGCAGGTCGGACGAAATGATATTGACCGTCAGCCTGCCGCCAAGAATGCGGTCGAGCGTTGCCACCCGGCGTGCAAGCTGCGGCGGCCAGTCCTCACCCACACGCACCGCCCACAGCAGCCGCATGCGACGCACCAGCGGCGCAATGGCGCCGGCAAAGGCTGTGGTGTCGATCCCGAGCTGATAGCCGGAGGGCAGCAGGATGTTGTCAAAGCCACCCTTCTCCGCCTGCAGCACGATGTTGCGGCAATGCTCCCAGCTCGATTTCAGCATGGGATCGGGCACACCGAGGAACTCGTAGTCGTCATCGCACAGGGCGGAAAACCAGCTAACTTCGCAGGGGTTTGTCATGGCAGGGGGACTCCTTTCGAGGCAACGAGAACCTTGTACCAGTCAGCGCGGGTCCAGCTGACCTTGAACGCGTCGGCGGCCTCAGCGATCCGGCTGACCTGCTGCGAGCCGACGATCGGGATCGGCCGTGCCGGATGCGCCATGATCCAGCTGTAGGCCACCGCCCCGCGCGAGACATCGAACCGCGCTGCTATCTGGTCCAGCTCAGACACCACGGCGTGCTCGCGGGCATCGCGCGGCTGGCTGATGCGCCCGCCGCCAAGCGGCGACCAGGCAAGCACTGCCAGGTTTTGGCGCATGGCCTGGTCCAGCTCGCCGTTTTCGATCGGATCGAGCCGGAACGGGGACAACTCCGGCTGGGTCGAGACCAGCGGGAACGGCAGCACCGCCTGCAGGGCCTCGATCTGGTGAGTGGTATGATTGGAGACCCCGAAGCTGCGCACTTTGCCTGCCTTCATGGCGTCGTCCATAGCACGCGCCACTTCTTGCGGGTGCGTGAGAATGTCCGGCCTGTGGACCTGCCAGAGGTCGATCTGCTCAACCTGCAGCCGCGCGAGCGAGGCATCGATTGCCATCGCGAGATAGGCCGCACTCGAGTCATAGGGGACACCGACAATGATCCCGCCTTTGGTGGCCAGCACCATGCGCTGGCGCAGTTCCCGGTCCGCGTTGAACAGCCGCCCCAGCAGCAGTTCGGCGGCACCAAAACCGTCCTGGTCGACGCCGTAGATATCTGCGGTGTCGAACAGGGTGATCCCGGCGTCAAATGCGGCATCAACGAGGGCGCGCGCCGCCTTCAGGTCGTCGCCCTGAAACCGCCACATGCCCCAGGAGAGCGAGGACACTTCGATACCTGACGACCCGAGTGGCCGGTGCATCGGAACAGCGGGAAGAATGCTCATTGGGTTACCTTGTTCTGTTTGTTCGTGGAATATCTGCGCGCCGGCGCTGCGGTATCGACCTTGGGCCGGGCCGCATCGGGCGCTGCCGTTGACGCCCGCTTGATCACTTCATGGGCCAGACGGCGGTGCTCCATGGCGCTGCCGGTCAACAGCAGGTCGGTCGCCGTATAGGCCAGCGCGCGCGTCGGCTGGCGGACTGTGGTGAGCGGCGGCCAGACCACCTGCGCCAGCGTGGTATCGTCGAAGCCAGCAACAGACACATCCCGCGGCACCGCAATAGTGTGCTTGTGCGCTGTGGCCAGGACACCGGCTGCCATGTCGTCATTGCTGGCAAAAATCGCCGTCGGACGATCGGACAGCGCGAAAAATGCCTCCGCCGCGACCACGCCGCTCTCGAAATCGAACAGACCCTGCGCCACCAATTGCGGCTCATAGGCAATGCCGGCGCGATCCAGCGCCCGGCGGTACCCGAACAGGCGCTCGTTGCTCGCGGTATGATTGGGGTGCCCGATGATGAAGGCGATGCGTCTATGGCCCAAATTGACGAGATAGGTGGTCAGATCATCGGCGGCCTGCACATCATCCATGAAGACGGAGGAGGACAACGAACGGTTGGTACCCGGCGAGATCCGCACAAACGGAATCTTGGTGTGCTCAAGGGCCTGAAGGACCGGCACGCAGTCGGTCACAGGGGACGACAGGATAACCCCGTCGACATGCGTCTCGGCGATCAGGCCGCGCACCTGCTCGCCCACGGCAGGATCCGACACATCAACCGGCTGTGCCAGCAGGCGCACCCGCTCCTCGTGGCAGCGGCTCCAGCAGCCCTCCTGAATCTGGTGAATGTAATAAGGACTGTGGTTGTCATAGATCAGCGCCACCTGACCCGAATTGGTTCCAGCCAGGATACGCGCGGCAATACTCGGCCGGAACCCCAGCGCATCCATGGCCTGCTCGACAGCCTGACGCGTGGCCATCTTCACATACGGGTGCTTGTTGAGCACCCGCGAGACTGTCTTCACCGAAACACCGGCACGCAACGCCACATCACGAATCGTCGCTCGGTCAGACATCCTGCCCCCCTGTCTGGCGGAAGGTGCTGAACAGTTGTGCAAATTGGCTCTGAGCCCGGGTGAAAGCCGGCGCGCGACCCAGCGGGGCATCAACCGCGATCCACCCGCCGCGATGGGGCGTGCCAGACCACAGGTCGACCCAGTCATCCGCCGGCAGATACAGGCGGCGCGTACGAGCCTCCGACACGAGGACCGGGGCGACCAGAACATCCGGCCCGAACAGAAACTGATCCTGAATATCGCGGCAGGTCCGGTCCCCCTCATAGGACAGGAACAACGGTCGCTGGACCGGCAGGCCGGTTGCCTCGGCGCTGTCGCACACATGGCGGGTGTAGGGTGCCAGCCGGGCATGCAGTCGGGTCTGGCGGGCAAAATGCGCCAGCAACTCCGGGCTGCTGTCAATCTGCAGGTTCTCTTCCGGCCGGTTGCCCTCGTGCGTGCGCATGACCGGCGTGAACACCGCCAGTTCGGCCCAGCGCATCAGCAGCTCCGGCGTGCGCACATTGCCCATCAGGCTGGTGTAGCCGCCGATATCGCTGTGGCTGTAAGCATTGCCGACCAGCCCGGCAGACAGGGCGGCACAGATTGTCGTGCCGATGCCGTCATGGCGGGAGAAGTCGACGCATTGGTCTCCGGCCCAAAGCAGCGGACAGTGTGCCTGTACGCCGCTCCAGCCCGCACGCATGAAGAACAGCGCATCGCCGCGCTTGCCCCGATTGGCGATAGCGCGCGCATTCACCTCGGCCCAGAGGACCGGCCAGGCATTGTGCGCCAGCATCGGGTCCTGGCCTGAATGCAGGCGCACATCCGTCGGCAGATACTCGCCGAAATCCGCCATCCAGCCGCTCAGGCCGAAGTCAAGCATCTCCTGGCCGATCACCCGCTCTGCAAACCAGGCGCAGGCGTCCGGGTTGGTGAAATCGACCACACCGCAGTCAAACTCGCCGAAATCAACCAGATAGGGAACATCACTGTCTTGGCGCAGCGCCAGATATCCTGCCTGGGCCGCCTCTTGGAACTGTATGCCGTCCACCGCAAGGTAGGGGTTCACATAGCCAAGAAAGCGGATACCGCGCGCCGCAAGCTCGCGAATCTTGCTGTCCAGGCCGGGATAACGCGCGGCATTCCAGCGCCAGTCCCAGAACAGCCGTCTGCCAAAGCTGGTCTGCCGGATGCCGACCCAGTCCTCGCACCAGAGACCGGTCACCACCGCCCCTGCCTCAGTGATGGCATCCAGCCTGGTGTAGCTCTCGGCGCCATCCTTCAGGCCGATGATGGCACCGGTGATTGCCCAGTCCGGCAGGCGCGGCTGGCGGCCGAACCGGTCCGACAAGGCGCTGACCAGACCGGCCAGCGAGGCGGCCGCGAACAGCTCGATCATGCAGACATCGCTCCAGACCGTGATGGCGTGGCGGTCCGGCTGCTCGAAATCGAACAGGGTGTAAGCCGTGGTATCAACGTGAAAGGCATAGCCGCGGGACGACAGATATGTCGGCTGCGGATAGTTTGTGGTCCAATAGTCTCCGCCCGCCATGCCCTGCGCATCCATCGCCCGGGTCAGCTCCGTCGTTTTGTCCCGTCCGACCCCCGGCTCCGACGTCCAGAGCGGAAAGTGCCGACCGCGCAGGTTGAGGTAGGACATCTGCTCGCCACCGCCCCAGACATGCTCGTCTGCCAGCGCCTCGAGATGGATTGCCAGGCGATTGAATGCGCCGGACAGAACGGACAGGTCGATCCTGGCCCCGTGATCCGACGCCCGGATGACAGCACGGACAACAGGGGTCGACCCGGGCTTGACGGCAAAATCCAGCGTCCAGCGCCCCTCGGCCGCCTGAATGGCAACATGAGCCAGTGCAGACGCTTCTGACACATTGTCTTGCAGGTCAAAGTTGCCGCGAACCATCACCACATCGGGCTGGCCGACCGCAACCGACAGGAAGGGGCTGCTTTCGCGGTGCCGGATCAGGATACGGCCTGCCAGCGCGAAATCAAAGCCATCCTCACACAAAGTGAGCTGCATGGTATCGTCGTGGATTACCGGCAATTGTCCCTCATCCCCATGGCAGTGTTGCCCCGATGCTGCACCCTGGCGGGATTGATCACGCAGGGTGCCCGGAGCTGCTGTCCGCATTATGACAACGCTTGACATAACTGTCCGGTTTCTGCAACTCGCTTCAATGTTAGAAGATCAGTTTTTTGCTTCTGCGCCAGACAAGCAACAATAAAACTATGGACGCAGTGAGACATTGAGGGAGGAGCGCCATGACAACGCATGGTATCTGCGCCAATTTGGTCCTGACAGGCAAAGTCCTGCTCCAACCTCCTGCGCCGTCAGCATCGCTTAACCCCGGCGTCGCACCTGCGGCCCTGCTATCTGCCACATACCAATTTTGACAGTCCTATGGGGCACCGGTCCAGCCGGAGCCTCCCGCCACACAGGAAGGAACGAAAATGACCAACAAGACCCTGCGTTTGGCCCTTCTGCTCGGGTGCAGCGCCAGCGTTTTCGGCTTTGCCGGAACGGCTGCCGCACAGGAAGGGGAAACCGTTGAGCTCGACACGATCATCGTCACGGCCCAGAAGGTAACGCAAAACCTTCAGGATGTGCCGATTTCCGTGTCCAGCGTCAGCGGCGACGCCCTGATCAACTCTGGCACCAACAACTTCGAGCAACTCGGTCAGCTTGTCCCCTCGCTCACCTTCCGCAAAGGCACTACCAATGCCAACTCGGCACTGGTGCTGCGCGGGGTTGGCACCATCAGCTTCTCGGTCGCGGCAGAACCCAGTGTGTCCACCGTTGTTGACGGCATTGTGCTCAGCCGCTCGGGGCAAGCTTTCACGGACCTGGTCGATGTCGAGCGTATTGAAGTCCTGCGCGGGCCGCAGGGCACGCTGTTCGGCAAGAACGCGTCTGCCGGTGCCGTCAGTGTTGTCTCGAAGGGCGGCACGGATGAATTCGAGGGCGACGTTCAAATCGGCTTCAATGCCGACTCGGAATACCGTGGCCGGGTCAGCCTTGCGGGCCCGATCACCGACACCCTGACGGCACGGATCACCGGGTTCTACGGCACCTACGATGGCAATATCACCAATGTGTTCGACGGTCGCAACGAGCGCGTGAACGGCTATGAACGCCGGGGCGGCCGTCTGCTGCTGGACTGGAAAGCGACCGATTTTGCCAAGGTACGCGCCATCGTCGACTATTACGAAGCCGATGATGATTGCTGCGCGGAAGTCACCGGTGTGTCACGCGGTGCAGTACTCGATGCGGAACTGGGCATCGACAATACCCGTGGCGAGGCAGTCCGCGAGATCAACCAGAACCTGGTCACCCAGTCGAACGACCGGCAGTGGAGCGCCACTCTTCAAGGCGATTTCGACCTGCCGCTTGACCACACGCTGACCGTGGTCACCGGCTTCCGCAACTGGCAGAACACCGAAATCCGCGAGGGGGACTTCCTGCCGCGCGCACTGGTGGGTACTGCACAATTGCACGACCAGGGCTTCGTCGAGACCGATCAGTATTCGGCGGAAATCCGTCTGGCCTCGGACCAGAGCCAAACCCTCACCTACCAGGTCGGTGGGTTCTGGTGGCACTCGGACAACCAGCAGCTCTTCACCCGCCGGGACATCACCTGCGCCAGCACCACCTTGCCGACCGACCCGGCAACCGGCGGACGACCCTGCAATGTCGCGGACACTGTCAACACCCTGTTCCCGACGGCAACCTCGTTCAGCGACGTCAACTTCAACAACTTCGCCTTCTTCGGCCAGGCGACCTACAACGTGACCGAGCGTCTGCGCTTCACCGGCGGCATCCGCTGGACCCGCGATATTGTCGAATTCACCCACACACGCGCACCTGGCATCAACGCGACGACCGGTTTGCCGGCAACCGGCCCCGGCATCAGCGGTAGCCCAGCCGGTGGAACGATTGCCGCAGGCGGTAACGGCACCAACGCCTCGACCGGGCGCACCAGCAACAACAATTTCTCCGGCAAGGCCGTCGTTCAATATGATGTGCTCGAAGATGTGATGCTCTACGCGAGCTACACGCGCGGCTACAAGGGGCCGGCATTCAACGTCTTCTTCAATCATACCGCGCCGACAAACTCGGTCCCGATCGATGCGGAAAACTCAAACTCTTACGAAGTTGGTGTCAAGAGCCGATTCTTCGACAACCGGCTGCAGGTCAATGCCTCCGGCTACTATGTGAAGTACGATGGTTTCCAGGCGAATAACTTCATCCTCCTGAACGGTGCCGTTGTCAGTAACTTGACCAATGCCGGTACCGTGACGTCCGCCGGTTTCGAGCTGGAGACTGTCGGCAAGATCATCCCCGGCTGGACGGTCAGCTCAAGCGTCGCCTATTCGGATGCCAAGGTTCAGCGCTTCAATCCGAACCCGCTGACCAACGCACCGGATGCCCGCGACGGCACGCGCCTGCCCCTGGCACCCAAGTGGAGCTTCAACCTCGCCACCGACTACGAGCGCTCCCTGTCGTCGATTGGCCTGCCGATGGTCGCCTATCTGCGCACCTCGTATAGCTACACGGGTGACCAGTTCTCAGACCTCGGCGAAGGCGGCCCGATCGAGAGCTATGGCATCTGGAACGCGAGCTTCGGGCTGTCCGACGAGACCGACAAGTACCGCGTGACCTTCACGGTGCGGAACATCCTCGACGAGAGCTATGTGGCGCTCAACACGTCAGCCGGGCAGCGGCTGCTGATCCCGCGTGATGCGGACCGCTACGTCGGGGTCAACCTGCGGATCCGCCTCGACTAGAGACTGCTGACTTTACATCGATACATACGTCATCGCGAGGCGAAGCCGTGGCCGTGGCGATCCAGCGAACACAATCGCAGCCTCTGGATTGCCGCGTCGCCTGCGGCTCCTCGCAATGACGAGTCTATCAAATGTCATCATGATCCATGGGTTATCCCACAGTGCTTTGATGGAAACTTAGCTGGCTGCTAAAAACTCTGAAAGCTGTACGCTAACGCAGCCGTTCTCCCTTCCCCCGTAAGCGGGGGAAGGGTGCCCGCAGGGCGGGTTGGGGGCATAGGTGCAGAAATAACAACGCATTTTTACCCACCCCGGCCCTTCGGGCCACCCCTCCCTCGCACGCGAAGGAGGGGAGACTATGTGCCAGTATCTATTCCCTCTGGAGTTTTTCAGCAGCCTGTTAAAGCCCGTTGCTCTAGTCCGGATTGGCCAGAACCAGCTTCGGTTGCAGCAGGTGAATGAGCAGCAAGGCGGCGAGATACGCGCCCGAACACACGGCAAACATCGGCGCGTAGCCCAGCCCGGTGTCCAGCGACCAACCGGCAAATTCGATCATGGCAGTGCCGGTCAGGTTACCGGCAATGCCACCGAACGCAATGACGGTCGCAAGGTGGCGCACCGGCACGGTATCCGTCGCCATGCCGAAGATGCCGGTCGAGAACCCCTGGTGCGCAAACAGGCCAAACCCGATCAAGACGGCGGCAAGCCAGGGGTTGCCGGATGACATGGCAAGCGGCATCGGCAATATCGCCAGCGCGTAGAAGAACATGCTGACCTTGCGCGCCTTGCCCAGGCCCAGACCCCGAGCCTCGAGAAAGACGAACAAGCCCCCACTGCTTATGGCACCGACTGCAGCAAACAGGAATATGATAGCAATCGGATAGCCAAGCTCGGCCTGGCTGAGGCCGAATTGCCGGTTGAAGAAGTCCGGCATCCAGAACAGCACAAACCACCAGACCAGATCCGTGAGCGCCTTGGCCCCGATGACGGACCAGGCGCGCCTGTCCTTGAGGATCTCACCGATCGGCGTCCCGCTCTTCTGCTGTGTGGAGGCGGCCTGCAGCGGCGGCAGTCGCCGGGTAGCAACCAGCCAGAGGGCCAGCCACACGAACCCCAGCGCCCCGGTGACCAGGAATGCCGCCTTCCAGCCGAACGCCAGGGCCAGCGGCGGGATCAGCAGGGGCGTCAGGATCGCGCCGATATTGGGCGCCGTATTGATGATGCCGATCCCCAGGGATCGCTCCCGGAGCGGCAGGTAGGTCGCGGCGGCTTTCATGGCCGCCGGCGTGTTGCAGGCCTCCGCGACCGCGAGTGCAACACGTGCCGCCAGGAATTGCTGCACGCTTGCGGCAAAAGCATGCGCCATGCCGGCCAGGCTCCAGACCGCAACCGCAAGGCCGTACGCCGTGCGCACGCCAAAGCGGTCCACGAACCAGCCGACGCCCAGCAAGGCAAACGCTGCCGAGAGCTGGAAGGCTGAGCCCATATGCGCGAAGTCACGGTCGCTCCAGCCGAACTCATCAACCAGCGTCGGCTTGAGCAGGGCGAGCACCTGGCGATCCACGTAGTTCAGCGCAGTCGCGAAAAAAATCAGCCCGATCAACGCGTACCGCAAGGCAGTTGAGGCTTCGGGCGCTGACTTCTGCATGTCCATGATGTTTCCCTCCCCGCTAGCCGCAACCGTTGCTTTAGGATATCTAGATGCGCGGATTTATTCATTGCCGCATAAATCGCGTAAATACTATAAGTGAGCATATGACACCGCAAGACACAAGCGCGCCGGTTGCAGCAGATCTGTTCGGGGAACTCTACCTCTCCGACGCGGCGAGACGGTCGAAACTGCGTGCCCGACGTCATGGCATGATTGTGGTCTCCATTGCAGCGGTCGCCGCCTCCTGGCTCAGCGAGCATTACGATATACCCATCATTCTCGTCGGGCTGCTGCTGGGGCTGGCGCTGAACTTCATGAACAGCGACGCACGCATTCACGCCGGGCTGGACTTTGCGAGTACAAGCTGCCTGCGGATCGGAATATGCATCCTGGGCACGCAGGTGACGTTTGCGCAGTTTCATGAATTGGGGCTGGCGTCCTTCGCCGGGCTGCTGGTCACCATGGCCTGCGTGGTCGCAGCAGGGGTGGCGACCGCACGCCTGTATGCCCGCCCGCTGCCGGAGGGCGTGCTGGCCGGCGGCGCGACTGCCATCTGCGGAGCCTCGGCGGCGCTGGCGCTGTATGGGGTCATCGGCAAGGAAAGGGTCAGCCAGGCGCAGTTCACGCTCACGCTGGTGGCAATCTCGGGGGCCAGCGCCATTGCCATGTCCTTCTACCCGCCGCTCGCCCATGCACTGGAGCTGACCGACCGGCAAGCCGGGTTCCTGATCGGCGCTGCCATCCATGACGTCGCGCAGGCAATCGGCGGCGGCTACGCTTATTCCCAGGATGCCGGCGAGATCGCCAGCATTGTCAAATTGTCGCGGGTCGCCCTGCTGGCACCGCTGGTGGCCTTGGCCGGGCTGATGATCGGAACAACCGGGCAGACTAAGCGCTCGCTCAAAAGTGCGCTGCGCCTCCCCTGGTTTATCTGGGCTTTCCTTGCTTTGATCGCCCTGAACTCGCTGGTGTCCCTGCCCCCGCAGGTCGGCCAATATGGCCTCATCGTCTCCAAGACGATGCTGCTGGTAGCCGTCATCGCGACCGCCATGAAGTCGCAACTGGGCTTGCTGATGTCGCTGGGGTGGCGCAGCGTGATGCCGGTTGCCGCCTCGACGCTGGTTGCGTTTCTGGTGGCGCTTGCTTTTGCCGTGGGGGTTCTGTGACGGAGACGATCTACGACCTGCTGGTCATCGGCGGCGGCGTCAACGGCTGCGGCATTGCCCGCGATGCGGCGCGGCGTGGTGCCAAGGTCGCGCTGGTGGAGCGCGGGGACCTGGCGCAAGGCACGTCGTCTGCCTCGACCAAGCTGATCCATGGCGGCCTGCGCTACCTCGAGCATTATGAGTTTGCTCTGGTCCGGGAATCCCTGATGGAGCGGGAGCGGCTGTGGGCCATCGCGCCCCACATCATCTGGCCGCTGCGCTTCGTGCTGCCGCACCGGGACGGGCTAAGGCCCCGCTGGCTGCTGCGGCTTGGCCTGTTTCTCTATGACCATCTGGGCGGGCGCAAAAAGCTGCCGCCGACACGCACGTTGCACCTGGACAAGGATGCAGCCGGCGCGCCCTTGCAGCCGCAATTTCAGTTCGCGTTTGAGTATTCCGATTGCTGGGTGGAAGACTCCCGACTGGTGGTCCTCAATGCGCGCGATGCCGCCGACAACGGCGCAGACATATATACGCGCTCGGAACTCATTCAGTTGGCGCGACTGGGCGATCTGTGGCGCGCGACCCTGGCAGACGGGCGCATTTTGCACGCTCGCGCTGCAGTCAATGCCGCCGGACCGCGCGTACTGGAGGCACTTGGCCGTGCGCAGGTGGCCACCACGCAAGCCATGCGGCTGGTCCGTGGCTCCCACATCGTCGTGCGCAAACTCTACACCCACGACCGCGCCTATTTCTTCCAGTTGCCCGACAAGCGCATCTTCTTCGCAATCCCCTACGAGGATGATTTCACCCTGGTCGGCACCACGGACGCGGACCACACCGGCTCGCTCGACAGCGTTCATGCGACACCGGAAGAAATCGCTTATCTCTGCGAAGGGGCCAACGGCTACTTCCGCACGCAGATCACACCGGCTGACGTCGTATGGTCCTATGCCGGGGTGCGCCCGCTGATCGACGATGGCTCCGGCAAGCCGGAGGCCGCGACCCGTGGCTACTCCCTGCGGATCGACGGCGGTGCGGGCGAGGCACCATTGCTCTCCGTGTTCGGTGGCAAGATCACCACATACCGGCATCTGGCGGCGGCGGCGGTCGACAAGCTGCGGCCATGGCTGCCAACGCTCAGCAACCCGTCAACGACCGGCGATGCGCCCCTGCCCGGCGGTGATTTCCCGGTTGATGGCATCACGGTCCTGCGCGAGACAATCCGTGCGCGCTATCCGTTCCTGGAGGAGGCAACGATTTCGCGTCTTGCCCGGCATTATGGCACGCGCGCCTTCGCCTGGTTGAAAGATGCCGGCAGCGTGGCAGACCTGGGGCAGGACTTCGGGCACGGCCTCACACAGGCCGAAGTGGACTATCTGGTCGCGCAGGAGTGGGCGTGCACTGCGGATGATATCTTGTGGCGGCGCACCAAACACGGCCTGCGCCTCTCGACAGCGCAGGCCGCAGCGCTCGAGACCTATTTACGCAACAGGGGGACTGACCATGGTGAAGCTGGTAGCAATCGGCGGGACGATCAAGCCGGAGTCCTCGACTGAGCGTGCACTCGGCGTCGCCGTTGCAGCAGCGCGTGCCTTTGGTGCAACTGTAGACACCTTCTACAGCGCGGAGCTGCTGGTCCTGCCGCATTACGGGACTGCAGCCGCCACCGAGTCACCGGCAGGCCAGAAACTGGTATCAGCAGTGCGGGAGGCCGATGGCGTTCTGATCGCCAGTCCGGGGTATCACGGCAGCGTCTCGGCGCTGGTCAAGAACGCGATCGACTACCTTGAAGACCTGGCCCGGGACGAACGCCCGTACCTCGACGGTCGCACGGTCGGCCTGATCGCCACCGCTTACGGCTATCAGGCAGCCGTCAGCACGCTGGCGACCCTGCGTGCCATCACCCATGCCCTGCGCGGCTGGCCGACGCCCATGGGGGCCGCGATCCGCACGACATCCGATCTGTTTGACGCCAGCGGCGTCTGCCGGGATGATGCCACACGCGGCCAGCTTGAACTGGTGGCTAGCCAGGTCCTGAAGGGCGTAGCGCTGGCACGCGCCTGACCATAACCATAAGTGCCACCACCGGGGAGCAGCCATGACCAAGCCCGTGTTTCTCGTGATCGATGAGGGAACCACCTCGACCCGTGCCATGCTGATCGATGCGGAGGGTGCGCTGCTGGGCGAGGCGCGCGCTGAGCTGGTACAGTATTGCCCGGCCCCCGGCATGGTCGAACACGATGCTGAGGAAATCTGGCAGAAGACGCTGGCCTGCGCCCGCCAGATGGTCGAGCAGGCGGGCGGCGCGGATCGCATTGCTGCACTGGGCATCACCAACCAGCGCGAGACGACAATTGCCTGGGACAAGCGCAGCGGCATGCCTTTGAGCCGAGCTATCGTCTGGCAGGATCGCCGCACAGCCCCGCATTGCCTGCGCCTGCGGGAGGCGGGTCAGGAGTCGGTTGTCCAGGCCAAGACCGGTCTGCTGCTCGATGCCTATTTCAGCGCCACCAAAATGGCCTGGCTTCTGGAGCATGTGCCGGCCGTACGGGCGGCAGGCGAGCATCTCGCCTTCGGAACCGTTGAGTCATACCTGATCGCCCGCCTCACCGGTGGCCAGCATATCACAGACGCCAGCAACGCCAGCCGGACCATGCTGCTGGCACTGGACGGCGCGGACTGGGATGCCGACCTGCTGCACCTCTTTGGCCTGCCGCGCCATGCCCTGCCGGAGATTGTCGATTGTGCCGGAGAACTCGGGACCACGGACCCGGCGCTGCTTGGCGGCGCGATCCGCATCTGCGGCGCAGCGGGTGACCAGCAGGCGGCGACTATCGGCCAGGTCTGCCTGCACCCGGGCGAGACCAAGGCGACCTTCGGCACCGGGGCCTTCGTGCTGGCCAACGCGGGAACCACTATCCCGCGCTCGGGCCACCGGCTGCTCTCGACCGTGTTGTACCAGCTGGGTGGCGCGCGCCATTATGCCCTTGAAGGCTCGGTGTTCGTCGCCGGTAGCCTCATCAAGTGGCTGCGGGACGGCGTCGGCATGCTGGCATCTGCGGCGGAGACCGAGGCGCTGGCCCGCTCGGTGCCGGATAATGGGGGCGTTTATCTGGTCCCCGCGCTGTCCGGGCTGGGCGCGCCGCACTGGCGACCGGACGCAACCGCCCAGATTACCGGCCTGACCTTTGCGGCGACCAAGGCGCACATCGCGCGCGCCGCCCTCGAGTCCGTCAGCACGCAGACCCATGACCTGAAGGACGCCTTTGCCGCTGACCGCGTACGCTGGGCGCGGCTGAAGATCGATGGCGGCATGGCGGCAAACGACTGGCTGGCACAGGATCTCGCCGACATCCTCGATCTGCCGGTCGAACGGCCGGATTTCGTCGAGACCACAGCGCTGGGAGCAGCGATGCTGGCCGGTGTCGGGGCGGGCGTCTTCGCCTCGCTGGGGGACGCCGCTGTCATGCGCAAGGGCATCCGCACCTTCACGCCTGCAATGGCACCCGCGGTCCGCACGCAGCGCCTGAAAGGCTGGCAAGCCGCCCTCGCCCGGGTGTGAACTGGGATGACCTTTGATAGTCGAAATGACGGCTGTCTGGTCGAGTGGAATGGTGGGCGCGGCAAGGATTGAACTTGCGACCCCTGCGATGTCAACACAGTGCTCTACCACTGAGCTACGCGCCCCCGTTCGGCAGGGGGATGCCTATAATCAGTCCCCTGAGGGATGGCAAGCCCATCCGGCCATAATCAGGCCGCGAACAGGCGGTCGATTTCATCAACAAGATCGCGCAGGTGAAACGGCTTGGACAGCACCCTCGGCGCGGTCTGCTGGGTCTGGGCCCGGCTGAGCGCCACGGCCGCAAAACCGGTGATGAACATCACCCGCATGTCCGGAGCCAGTGTCGAGGCACGCTGCGCGAGTTCTATCCCGTCCATCTCCGGCATGACGATATCCGTCAGCAGCAGATCGTAGCGGCCGGAGGCGATCAGCGGCAATGCCGCCGTGCCCCGGTCCACAGCCGTCACGCTGTGGCCGGCCTTCTCGATCGCACGGGCCAGAAAGGTCCGCATCGAATCGTCATCTTCGGCTAAAAGTATGCGTGCCATCGTCTCGCAGCTTTCGGACGCCCGGGTTGTGACGCCTGTTTTCTCCCCGCAGCCTATGCCGCCACGGAATTAACATTGCGTCACTTTCGCGCCCAGGCCATTCATACC
Source organism: uncultured Sphingomonadaceae bacterium (assembly GCA_964404985.1). Classification (GTDB taxonomy): domain Bacteria; phylum Pseudomonadota; class Alphaproteobacteria; order Sphingomonadales; family Sphingomonadaceae; genus Hankyongella. Next base: position 313,159 of record CAYOMD010000001.1, on the reverse strand, counting down.
GTCATGCGCATCTCTGGCAATAGCGGCGTGACCTGTCCGCCATATCAAGACACCGGGCCTCTCGAGCCGGTCATCCCCGTTCTGTGCACATCACCGCACAGCGGTCGGCATTATCCTGTTGATTTTCTTCAGCAGTCTGCACTCTCGCTCGACGTGCTGCAACGCGCAGAGGATCGCTTTATCGACCAGCTCCTCGGGGATGACCCGGCGCTGCTCGGCGGGGCGCAAACCTTGAGCGCCACCTATGCGCGCAGTTACGTTGACCTGAACCGCAGTGCGCGAGAACTGGACCCGGCGCTGATTCCGGATCTGCCGGAGAGCGTTCGTCCCCTGTCGTCCTCGCGTGTGTCGGCAGGCCTAGGCGTGATTCCCCGCATCGCTGGCGGTGGCCTGGAAATCCACAAACAGCCGCTGCGCTACGACGCGGCGGCAGCCCGCCTGGATGAAGCATGGCGACCGTTTCACCAGAAGCTTGGCACCATGCTCGGCACGGTTCGCCGCATGTTCGGCCATGTCGTCTTGCTGGACTGGCACTCGATGCCCTCGAACGCCGTCCGTCAGGCGAGCCGGGGCAGCCCGGTTGCTGTGCTGGGCGACCGGCATGGCGGAACCTGCGCCCAGGCCATCAGCCGCTGGGTAGCAGAGCGGCTGCGCGCAAGCGGCTTTCAGGTGCTCTTGAACACGCCCTATGCTGGCGGCTTTATCACCCAGCACTACGGCCAGCCTTCAATCGGTGTGCATGTGCTGCAGATCGAGTTGTCCCGTGCCGCCTATCTGGATGAAGCAAGCGGTTTGCCGAATACCCGATTCGCGGCTGTCGGCACGCAAGCGCAATCCCTGGTGAGGGACTTGGCGCTGGAGCTGCCGCGCCTGCTGCCCGCTCCGGCCTGGCGCTGCGCCTGATGTGTCGCCTCAGGCACGTAACCGTGCTAAGCTCTAAAATCATTACGACCGAAAACTACGGTAGTTTAACCATTGCTAGATGTGGAATAGAGTGACGGCACCATATTTTGTCGTTACATTGAACGCGACACAGGCAAAGCACTGAGGATGGCAATGCTGGCGATGCTGCGCCGCGGCGGGAATGAGGGACACAAGGCGACCGACGGCATGGAAGCCGCCGGTGAAGCTATCGGGGCGTCGTGGCATGAAGACGACGACGAGGACCCCAAAGCCAAAAGGCGCTACCGTACGATCTGGATATCCGACATCCACCTTGGTACGTCGGGCTGCAATGCTGCGCTGCTGCTTGATTTCCTGAAGTCGACGGAAAGTGAAACGCTTTACCTCGTCGGCGATATCATTGACGGCTGGCGCCTGAAGAAGAGCTGGTACTGGCCGGATGCCCATAACGATGTCATCCGCCGGGTGCTCAAGAAGGCCAAGAAGGGCACCCGCGTGCTCTATATCCCAGGCAACCATGATGAAGTGCTGCGCCCGTATGTCGGCCTGAACCTGGGCGGCGTCGAGCTGGTGCGGGAGGCCGTGCACATCACGGCGGACGGACGCAAGCTGCTGGTGCTGCATGGGGACGAGTTCGACTCGGTGGTGCTCTATGCCCGCTGGCTCGCGTTTCTGGGCGATGCCGCCTATGTCCTGCTGCTCAAGATCAATGGGGTGTTCAACGCCATCCGACGTTTGTTCGGCCTGCCCTACTGGTCGCTCTCCGCCTATCTGAAGCAGAAGGTGAAGAACGCGGTCGAATACATGTCGCGCTTCGAGGAAGCCGTGGCCCATGCCGCTGCCGACCGGCAGGTGCAGGGTGTCGTCTGCGGCCACATTCACAAGGCGGAAATCCGCGCCTTCGGGCCAGTGACCTATTACAACGATGGCGATTGGGTGGAAAGCTGCACGGCCCTGGTCGAGCATGCGGACGGGCGGCTGGAATTGCTGGATTGGGCCGAACGCGCACGCCAGCACGCCGCTAAGGACGCCGCTAAAATCGATGCCCAGTCCAAGCCTGTGCCGGCCACGGCGGACGTCCTCTAATTCATGAGCCAATTCCTGTGAAACTGACCCTGGTGACCGACGCCTGGACGCCCCAGGTCAACGGCGTGGTTCGGACTCTGGTGACAACCGTTGAGGCGCTGAAAGCCGCCGGGCACCTGGTGCAAACCATCACGCCCAGCCAGTTTCGCTCGGTTCCCTGCCCCACCTACCCGGAAATTCGCCTGGCCCTGACCCGCTGGCGCAAAGTGGCCCGGATGATCCGCACGTTCGAACCGGATGCCATCCATATTGCCACCGAAGGCCCGCTAGGCATCGCCGCACGGCGCTATTGTGTGCGGCACAAACTGCCGTTCACCACAGCATTCCACACCCGGTTCCCGGATTATGTCTCGGCACGCACCGGCCTCTCGCCGGAGCTGTTCTGGCGCTACCTGCGCTGGTTCCACAAGCCGTCGCGCAATATCCTCACCGCAACGCCGCGCCTGGCCGCAGAACTGGCCGAACGCGGGTTGCCGCATACCATGCTCTGGAGTCGCGGCGTTGATCTTGGCCTGTTTTCGTCCAAACACGCACCCCATCCCGCCTATGCCAGCCTCGAGCGCCCGATCATGCTCTGCGTCGGTCGGGTGGCGGTCGAGAAAAACATCGAGACTTTCCTCAAAACCACTGTACCCGGCACCAAAGTGGTGGTGGGGGATGGGCCGGCGCTGCAACGGCTGCGGCGCGAATATCCGCAGGCGGTGTTCCTTGGCGCATTGCACGGGGAGGAACTGGCCGCCGCCTATGCCGGTGCAGACCTGCTGGCGTTCCCGAGTCTGACCGATACCTTCGGCCTGGTGATGGTCGAGGCCCTGGCCAGTGGCGTACCCGTTGCTGGCTTTCCGGTCCCCGGCCCGCTGGATGTGATCGGTGAGACTGGCTGCGGTGTAATTCCGGGGTGGAGCGCACCCGTTGGCGGGATCGACACCGACTTCGCGCAGGCCATCACCAAGGGGCTGCGCTGCGCACGCGCCGATTGCGCGGCCTATGCCCGGCACTTCAGCTGGGACGCCGCCATCGCCCAGTTCATCAGCGCGCTGCAACCCCTCCCGGAGCCACCACTGCCGCACGAGGAAGCCTAGGCCGGCTGAACTTCTGAGGGAATCGTCATCGCGAGGCTGCCCTGCAGCCTTGGCGATCCAACGACGATGCCACATGGGTCAATAAAGCTTTAGAGTCTGATGACATTACACTGATCCTGCTCTTCCCTCCCTCGCTGAGGGAGGGGTGGTGCGAAGCATCGGGGTGGGTAAGGATACAGAGCACCCACCCCGGCCTATCGGCCTCCCCTCCCTCAGCGAGGGAGGGGAGAGTAATCTATCAAATTTCATCGGGCACTAGCGCCAGTACTCAACCGGCCAGCCTTGTTGCTCCGCTGTGCGCGCAAACGCGGGCTTTGGGCTGATGACCACCGGCTGGTCCGCCCAGGCGAAGGCGGGGGCATCACTGGGATGGTCGCTGTAAAAGCGCAAGTCCTGCGCCCGGCGCGCACCAAGCGCCGCGCAAAAGGCCTCGATCCGCTGCTGTTTGGCCTGCGCATAGCAATTCTCTGGTGCGGGCCAAAGCTGGAGCCGTCCGTCGTCTGCGATGGGCAATTCGGTCGCCAGCACATCCTCAATGCCCAGCCGCCGTGCCAGCGGGCGCACGTAAAAACCAGAACTGGCGGTGGCGATCACCAGCCTGCATCCGGCCGCGCGATCATCGGCGATCCGGGCGCGCGCATCCGCACGGATGTACCGCGCCTCCACCTGGGCCGCAAAAGCCTCGACAAGCGGCTCCAACCGTTCGCGCCGGATACGCCCCAGAAACAGGTGTAGCAGGGCAGATTTCAGCGCAGAGCGTCCGATCACGCGCAAGCCATAGGCCGCGAAAACGAACAGGGCGAGCGGCGCTAACACTGCGCGCCATGGGGCACTCCGCAACGCGAAGGTCAGGAACGGCGTGAAGGTCGCGACCCGGGTGATGGTCAGGTCGAGATCGTAAATGGCGATGGCGTGTTTTGGCACGCCCCCTCGATACCGGCCAGAGGGCGCCACGACAACTGCCGCGCTTGTGAACACCCCATAAAAGCTTTAGCGATAAGAGCATGTTGTTCGAGCGCGAAGCTGCACCGCCTTCTCCTCTGCGCCTTGAGCCGCAATCCGACGGCGGCGCTGTCTATCATTTTACCGGGGATTTGACGGTCGCCTCCGCTGCAGAGATCGAGGCAGCGCTGATGGCTATCGAGCGCCATTCGCCCGCCACCTTCGAGTTAAGCGACGTTCAATCCATGGATACCGTCGGGGCCTGGCTGCTGTATCGCACGCAGCAGCAGTGGCAGGCTGACGGCATCACGGTTCACCAGTCCGGGGCGCGCGCCAACCATGCAGCGCTGCTCAAGTCGATTGGTCGATTTGACAGGCCGTCCGACCGTCCGGCAGATGCTGGTTCGGCCTTCGTCCAGCAGATCGCCATCATCGGCCGGGCGACTGTCGCAGTCCTGCAGAATTTCGGCCATTTTCTGGATTTCGTCGGCACAGTGCTGATCCGGGGTGGCCGACTGGCCGCGAATCCGCAGAAGATGCGCTGGACCGCCTTCAGCCATCACATCGAGTACGCCGGGTTCAACGCCCTGCCGATCGTCGGCCTGATGTCCTTCCTGATCGGGCTGGTGATCGTTCAGCAGGGGGCCTACCAGCTCAAGCGCTTTGGCGCTGAGTCCTTCGTAGTCAATATGATCGGCCTGTTGACCCTGCGGGAGCTCGGTGTGCTGATGACTGCGATCATGGTTGCCGGGCGCTCAGGCTCTGCGTTTACCGCGCAGATCGGCTCCATGAAAATCACCGAGGAGGTCGATGCGCTCAAGACCATGGGGCTGAACCCGGTGGACACACTGGTGCTGCCTCGTGTCCTGGCACTGATTATCTGCATGCCGCTGCTGACCATCTATGCAAACCTGACGGCGATTGCTGGTGGTATGGTGTTTGGCTGGGCATCGCTCGGTATATCACCGAGTGCCTTCCTGGAGGGGCTGCGCCTGGCGGTTCACACGCAGGATTTCTGGGCCGGCATGATGAAGGCTCCGATCTTCGGGGCGATCATCGCCATTGCTGGCTGCTTCGAAGGCATGAAAGTTGCCGGCGACGCCGAGTCGCTCGGGCGGCACACCACGGCGGCAGTCGTACAGTCGATCTTCCTGGTGATCGTGCTCGATGCGTTCTTCGCGGTCTTCCTGACTTTGGTGGGTATCTGATGGAGTCGCCGGTCATTTCGGTCAAAGGCTTGGTCAGCCGGTTCGGCACACAGGTCGTGCACGACGATTTGTGCCTTGATGTCCGGCGGGGCGAGATCCTCGGCGTGGTCGGCGGTTCGGGCACCGGCAAGTCGGTCTTGATGCGCAGCATCATCGGGCTGCAGGTGCCGGCTGCGGGCGAGATCACCATCGAGGGCAAGCAACTTGCCCATTTGTCAGAGGACGATGCGGTCTCGCTGCGCCGTCGCTGGGGTGTGCTGTTCCAGCAGGGTGCGTTATTCTCAACCTTGACCGTGGCTGAGAACATCCAGACGCCGCTGCGCGAGCATACGCAGATCGTCGAGCCGCTGCTGGGGGAGATCGCCGGCTACAAGCTGTCGATGGTCGGCCTGCCGCCGTCCGCCGCGCCGAAATACCCGTCCGAGCTCTCAGGCGGCATGATCAAGCGCGCCGGCCTTGCACGCGCCCTGGCGCTCGACCCGAGCCTGCTGTTTCTCGATGAACCAACAGCCGGGCTGGACCCCATCTCGGCCAGCGCCTTCGATGCGCTGATCCTGGAGTTGCAGGAACTGCTTGGCCTTACAGTGTTTTTGATTACACATGATCTCGACACGCTCTTTGCGATTTGCGATCGGGTCGCCGTCCTCGCGGATCGCAAGGTTGTCGCGGTTGCACCGATCCCGGAGTTGCTGGAAAACCCGCACCCCTGGATCAAGGAATATTTCCGCGGCCCGCGTGGGCGGGTTGTCGCCGCAGCACGGGAGTAGACGATGGAAACACGCGCCAGTCATGTGCTCGTCGGCAGCTTCGTCATCGTGCTGATCGCAGCGCTGTTCGGGTTCATCATCTGGCTGGCGCGCGTTGACTCAGGCGCGACCAAGGATTTCGACATCATGGTCATCGGTTCGGTCGCCGGCCTGAACCAGGGCAGTCTGGTCAGCTACAACGGCGTGCCGGTCGGCAACGTGACCACCATAGCACTCGTCAAGGACCAGCCGAACGCCGTGCGGGTGCGCATCCGCGTATCGCAGGATACCCCTGTATACACAGGCACGGTAGCCGGGCTTGAGTCCCAGGGCTTGACAGGGGCGACCCTGGTGCAACTCTCCGGCGCGATGCAGGTCGGGACACCGCTGGTGGAGCCTGGACCCTTTGGCGTTCCAGTCATTCCGTCCAAACGATCCACCCTTGAAAAACTGTTCGTCAGCATCCCGGAAGTCCTCCAGAGGGCAACCGATGTGCTCGATGATCTCAAAGATGTACTCAACGACAAAAACAAACTGGCCATTGGGGGCATCCTGGCCAACACCGAGCGCCTGACCAATTCACTCGCCGCACAGTCCCCGCTGCTGGCGTCCAGCCTGCAGGAACTGAACGGCGCGGTCGTTGATCTGCGGGGCAGTCTTGCATCCGTAACCAAGCTGGCGGACAGCACATCCCTGGCCGTGAACGAGGATGCCCGGCCCTTGCTGAAGGATCTACGCACGCTGGCCCAAAGTACGGACGCTACGGTCCAGAAGCTTGATGCCATTCTAGGCGACGCCAAACCCGGCCTCAAGGCCTTCAGCCAGGATACGCTGCCCGAAGTTGGCCTGCTGGTCAGCGATCTGCGGGAGTTGACACGAACGCTGAACCGTCTGGGCGAGCGGATCGACCAAGGCTCGGCCGCATCGCTGTTTTCAGGCGAAAAATTACCGGAGTATCAGGATGCAGCGAAGAAATAATCTGGTGCAACTTGGCCTGACCAGAGAGGTCATGCCGCTGGCGGTGCTCATGCTGCTGGCGGGCTGTGGACCTCTGATCAGTATTGGATCGGAGGCACCGCCCCCGGCGCTGCTGACTCTGGAGAACCCGCAACCGCCAACCCCGGTGGCACTCGAGGCCATCGTGGCACACGTCGATGTCCCGGCGGATTATGCCAGCGTGCGCATCGTCGTGAAGTCGCAGCCGACGCTGGTCGAATATCTGCCTGGCGTGCAATGGATCGACCGGCCGGAGCGGCTGCTGCGACAGGCTGCTGCGTTGGCCTACGCACCGGCCACGCCGGGTGCCACAACGCGGACACGACCGACGCTCTATCTCACCGTAAAGGCGCTCAATATCGTGGCGAGTGGCCAGGCGCGGTCCATCCGGGTGGCACTCGACGCCCGCCTGCCCAACAGCAAAGGGGTCGGTCCAGCGCAGTGCACCGTGGAAAAACCGCTCACGGCCCTCAAACCTCTGGATGTGTCCAGCGGCTTCAACAGCGCCATCTTCGAATGTCTTGCACAACTCGCCAGCTGGCTGAACGCACCGCAAAAGGGGTAAGTTGTGCGGTCAACGTGAAAGCAAGCCTGCTTCTGGATCAATGTGAAATGATCAAGGCCTAGCCCAGCTTTTCCATCTTCTCGCGCAGTGCGTCCATCTGCGCCTTGAGCTCGTTGATTTCCTTCAGGGTCGCAGGCGTGTGCTCCGCTGCGCCGTCCTTGCGGCCGGTAAACATCTCCGTCGCCGCCTCGAACATCGCCATGTTCTGCTTTGCGAGCTGCTCGAACGGCCCGAATGTGTTGCCGGTGAAGGTCCCCTGCAGTGCCTTGCGGAACTGCTCCTGGTTGCGCCGGAAGGCATCCATGCTGGCGTCGAGATAAGATGGCACCATCGACTGCAGGCTGTCTCCATACATGGAAATCAGCTGGCGCAGGAAGGACACCGGCAGGATGGTCTGGCCGCGGTTTTCCTCCTCGACGATGATCTGCGTCAGCACCTGGCGCGTGATGTCGTCACCGCTCTTGGCGTCAACCACCTTGAAGTCCCGGTTTTCTTTGACCATCAGCGACAGATGGTCCAGCGTGATATAGCTGGAAGTCTCGGTATTATAGAGACGCCGGTTCGCGTATTTCTTGATGATGATGCTGGGCGTGGCGGGAGACGGCGCGTCTGTCATCGTTTTCTCTTCGTGCGGTACTTGTGTGCTGCACATAACATGGCTTTTTGTGCAGTGCCACACAAACGGCGAGATAAATTTTGCGCACAAACGCTGCGCGGGCCACACCCGCTCGGTGTTTGGCTTTACCTTGTGCCGGGCCGCTCACTCCCGCGTGAGCGGCGTCAGGCGCTGCTGGCCGCTGTGCGCGCCTATCAGCAGCACCCGCACCGGCGGCGCGTCCGCGCGCGGCCAGTCGCGTTCGCCCTCGGCAGCATGCGGGTCCTCGATTATGGCGGTGAAGGCCAGCCAGTCCTGCTGGTTCCCTCGCTCATCAACCCGTCCTGGGTGCTGGACCTGGAGCCACGACGCTCACTGGTGCGGGATTTGCGCCGTCGAGGGCATCGCTGTTTCCTGCTTGATTGGGGAGAGCCAACCGGCGAGGAACTGTCCTTCACCATCGCAGACTATGTCCGCTGGCGGCTGCTGCCGGCGATCGCTGCCCTGCCGGGTCCGCTGGCTCTGGTCGGCTATTGCCTCGGTGGCACCATGTCCCTTGCTGCAGCGCAACTGTCCCCCCGGCAGGTCTGCGCACTCGGGCTGATTGCAGCACCCTGGGGTTTTGAGGCCTACCCTGCTGCGGACCGGCAAGGCCTCGCCGACTTCTGGGCACAGTATGCGCCGACTGCTCGCAGCCTCGGCCGGCTGCCGATGGAAATCCTGCAACTGGCGTTCTGGGCACAGAACCCGGAGAGTGCGGCAAAGAAATATCTCGATTTTGCCGCCCTCGATCCGGACAGTGCAGCGGCCCGCCGTTTCGTCCTCATCGAGGACTGGGCGAACAGCGGCCCCCCCCTCTCCTTCCCCGCCGCCCGCGAGTGTTTCGAGGACTTCTTTGCCGCCGACCTTCCAGGACAGGGTGCCTGGCGCGTCGGCGCAGAGGTCATCAGGCCGGACAGGCTCGATATACCAGTCGCGATCTTCGCCGCTAGCCGCGACCGGCTGGTGCCGGTGCCGACTGCACTGGCTGCAGCACCGGCCAGTTCTTTGAACATTGCCCTCGATCTCGGCCATGTCGGCATGATTGTCGGCGCACAGGCCAGACGCCAGCTTTATGCGCCACTCTCGGCTTGGCTTACCTTGTCGGGTGCTGACTTGTCTTGACGGCCTCACCGTGTAGGGTAGCGCAACACCAAGATCTTGTTCATGGGGAGACTATCATGACCAACATTGTCATTACGTCCGCTGTCCGCACGCCTGTCGGCGCATTCCTTGGCAGCTTTGCCACCATCCCGGCCCATGTGCTGGGTAAGACCGTGATCGTCGAGGCGCTGAAGCGCGCCGGCGTTGAAGGGCAAGACGTATCAGAGGTCATCCTCGGGCAGGTGCTGACCGCCGCTCAAGGCCAGAACCCGGCCCGTCAGGCCGCGATTGCCGCCGGTCTGCCGATCGAGACCCCGGCCTGGGGTGTCAACCAGGTGTGCGGCTCCGGCTTGCGTGCTGTCGGCCTTGGCATGCAGGCGATTGCCAACGGCGATGCGTCTGTTGTGGTGGCCGGCGGTCAGGAGAGCATGAGCCTTGCAACGCACGCAGCCGCCCTGCGCGCCGGCCAGAAGATGGGCAACCTCGAATTCATCGACACCATGATCAAGGACGGCCTGTGGGATGCCTTCAACGGCTACCACATGGGGATCACCGCCGAGAATGTTGCCGAGCGCTGGCAGATTACCCGCGACACCCAGGATGCCTATGCCGTCCAGTCACAGAACCGGGCAGAGGCCGCCCAAAAGGCCGGGCGCTTCAAGGATGAAATCGTCCCGGTCGTGGTCAGCGGCCGCAAGGGCGACACCATCGTCGAGAATGATGAATACATCCGCCACGGCGCGACACTCGAAGTCACGCAGGGGCTGAAGCCGGCCTTCAAGAAGGACGGCACGGTCACCGCCGCCAACGCGAGCGGCCTCAACGACGGTGCAGCGGCGGTCGTGCTGATGACGGAGGCCGAAGCGCAGCGCCGGAATGCCCCTGTGATCGCGCGCATAGCCTCCTTCGCCTCGACCGGCGTCGACCCGGCCATCATGGGCATCGGCCCGGTCTCCGCCAGCCGCAAGGCGCTGGAGAAAGCCGGCTGGAGCGTCGCCGACCTCGACCTGATCGAGGCGAATGAAGCGTTCGCCGCCCAGACCTGTGCAGTCGCCAAAGACCTTGGGCTGGACCCGGACAAGACCAACGTCAACGGCGGCGCCATCGCCATCGGCCACCCGATCGGCGCCAGCGGTGCGCGCATTCTGGTCACCCTGCTGCATGAGATGCTGAAGCGCGATGCCCGCAAAGGCCTGGCAACGCTGTGCATCGGCGGCGGCATGGGCATTGCCCTGTGCGTGGAGCGGTAAAACGCCCCCGTGCGGCCTGACGCCCAACGGCTGAACCGCTTCTACAGGACACCAGTCGGCCTGAGGGTGGCACGCGCCGTGCGCAGCCGCGTTGACCCGCTCTTGACCGTGCGGCCGTCAACCCGGCTGCTGGGCCTCGGGTACTGCGCGCCCTTCCTGGCTGGTTTTAACGGTGTCTGCGAGCGCCTCGCCCTCGGCCATCCGGCGCGTCAGGGCGTCGACGCCTGGCCGCTTGGCGGGCCGAATTGTGCCGTGCTGCTCGATGATCTGGCCCTGCCGTTCGGGGACGCGCTGTTCGATACGGTGCTGTGCGTGCACCAGCTGGACTTCGGGGACCCGGCCCGCCACCTGCGCGAGATCTGGCGCGTGCTGGCACCGGGTGGCCAGCTTATCTTGGTTTTGGCCAACCGCTCGGGCGTCTGGACACACTTCGATGCGTCTCCGTTCGGTGCCGGCAGGCCGTTCACCCGGAGCCAAATTACCGCTCAGCTCGCCGAGAGCATGTTTGCCTTGCGCCGGTGGGACACCTGCCTTGTGATGCCGCCGCGCCGCTGGCTGATGCCGCTGGAGCCGCTCGCCTACTGGCTGGCCCCGGAACTCGGCGGCCTTATGGTGATCCACGCCGAAAAGCAGGACGGCCCGGCAGCCATCCCCGCAGGCGGCAGGCGCCAGCGCGTCACCCAGGCGGTCCCGACTGCCTAAAATGGCTGGGGTGTCTCGCCGGCCAGCACCTTCGCAAACACAGCGGTATCGGCATTGCCACCACAGGCAATCACTGCTGCCCGCTTGCCGTGCATCGCCTCGCGCTCCTGCATGAGCGCGGCGAGCGGTGCCGCACCGGCACCCTCGATGACCTGACGGCAATCCTCAAAATAGACCCGCATTGCCTCGGCGATGGCATCATCGCTCACCGTCACCACCCGCACACCCCTGTTGCGCGCCATATCGACAACCGCCTGTATCGGCGCGCGGGTCGCCATACCGTCCGCGAAAGTGCGCGCCGCCAGGCCAACACTGGCAACGCCGCTGGCAAAACTCTCGGCGAACGCCGGTGCGCCGTCCACCGTCACGCAGACGACTTCGGTCGACAGCCCGAGCAGATCGCGGGTCATCGTCACCGCGCTGAGACCCGAACCCATGCCGACCGGCACATAGACGACATCAAGCGGCGGCGCGCCGGTAAACAGCTCCAGCGCATAGGTCGCGACACCACACACCAGGTCCGCATGGAACGATGGGACCAGATGCGCCCCCTGTGCGACTGCGAAATCCTCCGCCGCCTGCCGGGCTTCATCAAAATCCGCACCGACCTCCCTCAGGTCGGCTCCCCAGGCGCGCATCGCCCGGTTCTTGGCCGGGCTGTTGGTGCGCGGTACGAAAATCGTCACCTGCAATCCAGCGCGCGTGCCCGCGAGTGCCAGGCTCTGGCCATGGTTGCCGCGCGTGGCCGAGACCAGATGCCGTACCTCCGGTGCGCGCGCCGTCAGCCGCGCCACATAAACCAGCCCACCGCGCACCTTGAAGGCACCCGTGGGGGTCATGTTCTCGTGCTTGACCCAGACCTCCAGGCCCAGCCGCTCGCACAGCAGCGGCCAGCGATACTGCGGCGTCGGCGGCATGGCGGTGTGGACGGTTTTCACCGCGTCCTCAAGGTCCAGTCGGGTGAACATCATTGCCTCCCCAGCAGAAAAACCGCCTCGTCAGCCAAAAGGTTGGCAAGCCGCGCACCTCGCATCCGGCCGTCCGCGAGATAGCGCGCCTGCTCGACCCGCCACCCCCGCACGGCCACAAGATCATGAAAATCCGCGATGGTACACAAATGGATGTTGCCGGTGTCGAACCATGTGGCTGGCAGCGCCGGGGTAACCGGCATGCGGCCGCTGAACATCAGGCGACGACGCACACGCCAGTGGCCAAAGTTCGGGAATGAGACGATGGCGCGCCGGGCGATGCGCAGCAGTTGGCCCAGAACAACATCGGGCCGCTGGGTCGCTTGCAGGGTCCGGCTGAGGATGGCGATATCGAAGGCGTCGCTTGGATAGTCGGCGAGGTCTGCGTCCGCATCACCCTGGATGACGGAGGCACCGCGTGCCACTGCGTCCGCCACGTTACGCATCGAGAGTTCGATGCCGCGCGCATCCGCTGCCTTGTGGTCGCGCAGGTGGGCAATCAGCGCGCCGTCGCCGCAGCCCACATCGAGCACGCGGGCCGCATGCGGCACCAGGTCTGCGATCAGGGCGAGGTCCGCACGCAAGCTCATAGGTCGCCGGCCACCGCATCCATGAAGCCACCGGTCACCCGGAACAGCTCCGGCACATCCAGCAGGAAAGCGTCATGCCCGAACGGCGTATCGATCTCGACAAAGCTCACCGGCGCACCGCAGGCGTTCAGGGCATGGACGATCCGGCGGGACTCCGCCGTCGGGTAGAGCCAGTCGGAGCTGAACGAGACCACACAGAAGCGGATGTCGCGCGCCGGGCGCAGGGCCTCGGCCAGGCTCATACCGCGGTTCTCGGCCAGGTCGAAATAGTCCATCGCCCGAGTGATATAGAGGTAGGAGTTGGCATCGAACCGCTCGACGAAGCGAATGCCCTGGTGGCGCAAATAGCTCTCCACCTGGAAGTCGGCATCAAACCCGAAAGAGACCTGGGCACGGTTCTGCAAGGTACGGCCGAACTTGGACGTGAGCCCATCCTCGGACATGTAGGTGATGTGCGCGGCCATACGCGCGACCGCCAGCCCGGCAGAAGGCCCTTGATCGTGCCCATAGAAATCCCCGCCGCGCCAGTTCGGGTCCGCCATGATTGCCTGCCGACCGACCTCGTGCAGCGCGATATTCTGCGCCGAGTGCCGGGCCGTGGTGGCCAGCACCAGCGCACTGCGCACCCGGGCGGGAAAGCTTGCCACCCATTCCAGCACCTGCATGCCACCCATCGAGCCGCCCACCACTGCGAGCAGTTGGGCAACCCCCAGATGGTCGAGCAGGGCAGCCTGGGCCCGCACCATATCCCGCACAGTGATAACCGGGAAACGCAGGGCATAGGGGCGACCTGTTGCGGGGTCCACCTCCGTCGGGCCGGACGAGCCCATGCAGCCGCCCAGCACATTGGCACAGATGAGGAAATAGCGCGCGGGGTCCAGCACTTTGCCCGGCCCGACAAAGCTGCTCCACCAGCCCGGCTTGCCGGTGATCGGGTGCGGGCTGGCGACATACTGGTCGCCGGTCAGCGCATGGCAGATCAGCACCGCATTGGTGCCGGCGGCATTCAGCGTCCCGTAGGTCTCATAGGCGATGGTCACCGGTGCAAGCGAGGCTCCGCTGTCCAGCGGCAAAGGCTGGGCCAATGTCAGACTGCGGTTGAGGCCGAAGCGGGTATCGTGGGCGGACGCCATCCGTCATGCGCTAGCGCGTCGGCACATCGGTGGTCAATGGCGCACTCACGCCGGGTTTACTCTTGCCGTTTGGCACTGCTAAGTCTGCGCCGTCCTTGAGGAGGTAACCATGATCGCACCGCGCCCCAACACCTGGCTGGATGCACTCCATGCCTATGTGCCCGGCAAGTCCAAGGCAGGCGGCACGCATCCGATCGTCAAGCTGTCCTCCAACGAGAACCCGCTGGGGCCGAGCCCTCGGGCCGTGGACGCCATGACGGCGGCGGCCAGCAATGCGCATCGCTATCCGGACCCGACAGCACGGCTGCTGCGCGAGGCACTGGCGAGCCTGCACGGCCTTGAGCCGTCACGCATCGTTTGCGGCACCGGGTCGGACGAACTGCTGGTCCTGACCGCGCAGGCCTATGCCGCCCCTGGCGATGAGGTGCTCTATGTACGCCATGGTTTCATGGTGTACCCGATTGCGGCACGGCGTTGCGGCGCACTCCCGATTGAGGCACCGGATACCGACTACACTGCCGATGTCGATGCGATTCTGGCGCAGGTGACCGGCAAGACCCGTGTGGTCTTTCTCGCCAACCCGAACAACCCGACCGGCACAGTGATCCTGCGCGATGCGGTCCGGCGGCTGCATGCCGGCCTGCCGAGTTCGGTCGTGCTGGTGCTGGATGCCGCTTACGCCGAGTACATCGACCATCCGGACTATGAGTGCGGGCTGGAGCTGGCGAAGACTGCACCCAACGTGTTGCACTGTCGCACCTTCTCCAAGATTTACGGGCTGGCGTCCGAGCGGATCGGCTGGGTCACCGGCCCGCAGGCCATCATCGACACGCTCAACAAAATCCGTGCGCCGTTCAACGTCAGCACCACCGGGCAGGCGGGCGCTGTTGCCGCGCTGGCTGATACGCAATGGGTCGCACAGGCCAAGGCGCACAATGACCATTGGCGCAGCCGGTTGACTGGCGCGTTCAGCGATCTCGGTCTCAACCCGGTGCCCAGTGCGGCCAATTTCATCCTTGTGCATTTCCCGCACAGTGTTGGCGTGACGGCTGCTCAGGCGAGCGCATACCTTGAGGAAAACGGGGTCTTGGTGCGCTATCTGCCGAACCAGGGCTTGCCGGAGTGCCTGCGCATCAGCATCGGCACCGAGACGGAAAACAATCGCATGCTCGAGGTGTTACGCGCATGCCTGACGTCTTGAGTTTCCACCGTATCGCAATTCTCGGCGTCGGGCTGATCGGCTCGTCGCTGGCGCGCGCTATCCGCCTGCGCCTGCCGGACGTGCATATCGCCCTCTACGATCATGCCCCCGACACACTGGCCCGCGTAGAGGCGCTCAACCTGGGCGACAGCATGCACACGGACCTGGGCGATGCGGTGACTAGCGCCGATCTGGTGGTGCTCTGCGTGCCTGTGGGAGCCACAGCAGATGTCGCCGCCACCATGGCCCCGCATCTGACGCCCGGCGCCGTGGTCTCGGATGTCGGCTCGGTCAAGCAGATGGTGCTGGATGCCCTGACTGCGGCTTTGCCGGCGCATGTGCACATCATTCCTGCCCATCCGGTTGCAGGGACGGAGAAATCCGGCCCCGATGCCGGGTTTGCCAGCCTGTTCGACGGGCGCTGGTGCATCCTCACCCCCCCCGCTGGTGCGAGCCTGGATGCTGTCGCGCGGCTGCGGACCCTCTGGGAAGCACTCGGCGCGCGTGTCGATGTGATGGATGCCAGACACCATGACCGGGTGCTGGCGGTTACCAGCCATGTGCCGCACCTGATTGCCTACAGCATCGTCGGCACCGCGTCCGACCTGGAGACGGTCACGCAGTCGGAGGTTATCGCCTATTCCGCCGGCGGTTTCCGGGATTTCACCCGCATCGCCGCCTCGGACCCGACAATGTGGCGCGATGTGTTCCTCAACAACGGTGAGGCCGTGCTGGAAATCCTCCAGCGCTTCACCGAGGACCTGACCGCATTGCAGCGGGCGATCCGCTGGAAAGATGGCCAGGCACTCTACGACCTGTTCTGCCGGACCCGCGACATCCGCCGCTCGATCATCGACGCAGCGCAGGACACGGCAGCGCCGGATTTCGGTCGGGAGCACCGCTGATCGGCAGCTGGCGCGCATCCAGCACCAGCGCGCCATCCTCCAGCCGCAACGGCAAGGCAATCGGGTGCACATGCCGGCCTGCCGGAGCGTCCTCAACCGGCAGCCCGACCAGAGTCAGTGCTTGCTGCGGGCATGGGCTGTTGAGCGTGCCGGCCCCGATGAGCCGCCGCGTGCTGTTGAGCGCCAGCGTTGCCTTGGCACTCACCAGCGCGTCTTTGCCCTGCATCATCTGCACCGTGTAGAGTTCCACGGTGCCGCCCTTTTGCCGCCAAGGCTCGACAATCGGCGCGCCCGGCTTCACCTTGGGGTCGCCGGTCACACCCAGGCTCGCCATCAGGGTCAGCGGTTGCGCGCCCTTGCCGAACGCCACCCCCTCCCCGCGTAGGAAAAACTCCAGAAACACCGGCCCGGTTGGGCTCTTGTCGCCGCGCTGGCGCTTCAAGGCTGCCGTTTCGCGGCCATGGATTTCCAGCTGGTCGAACCGCACTTTCGTCTCACCCAGCCAGGGGGACAGCTGCATCTCGCCATCCTCGAACACCAGCGACAAACGCTCGACACCGCGCGCGTTGGTGCTGATGCTGGCGCGCGCGCGCGCGGCCTTGACGCTCATGGTCAGGCCACCGCTGACCGCCTTGCTCACCAGTTCCAGGGATGGCCGGTCGATTGCGGCGATGGTCAGATCGCTGCGCCAGGGCTGCTGGTTTGCCTCCAGCGATGCGCCCTTCAGGGTGATCCGGTAATCAGGCCGTATCCGCTCGAGCGTGCCGTCCCTCAAGTTGCCCTGCAACCGGTAGGGGAAACCGCCGTAGGAGAGCGCCCCGCCCTTGATGGCGAGCGGCGGCGTTGCCTGGCCCAGAACCGCAGAGATCTGGCTGCGATAGTCGTGCAGCCGCCCGAGCCAGTAGGCAAAATACCCGGCAATCGCCAGGCCGATGGCCAGCGCCAGCATGGCGATACGGTGGCGCTTCCAGGATGAACTCACGTCTGCTGCTCCGTCTGGTTCAGGCTGTTGATCCCCGTGTGCAGGGCCGCAAGCATTGCCCTGCGCCCCATGGTCGGCGGCAATGGCGGGTGTGCCACAACCGTGACCACGCCGGGACGCTTCAGGAACTCCTTGCGTCCCCAGCACACGGCCGTGTTCAGGGCAACCGGGATAACGCTCGCACCCAGTTGACCGGCGACTGCCACAATGCCGGGCTTCAGGTCCGGTGCATCCCCCGGTAGCGTCCGTGTCCCCTCCGGGAAGATCACCAGCGGCCGGCCTTTCGCGACCGCGGCTTCGGCTTCGCGCAGCATGACACGCAAGGCCGGAGCGCCGGCGTCCCGGCTTACGAAAATATGTCCGGCGCGCCAGGCATACCAGCCGATGATCGGCATGCGTCGCAGTTCCTCCTTCAGCACGAAAACCGTGTGAAAGGGCTGCGACACCATGATCACCACATCCATTGAGGACTGATGCTTGGGGGCAAGGATAACCGGCCCCTCCGGCATTGCGATCCATTCCGGACCATTGACCCGTATGCCGACGACCACGCGCAACAGCAGCAGGACAAGCCGCCCCCAGGTCTGCATGATTGCGCAGGTCCCGCGCTCCGACCACACGGCCAATGGCAGACAACCAATTCCCACCACCAGTGTCAGCAGGACCACCAGCACCTCGAACAGAAGAGCGCGAAGCAGACGCAGTATCATTGCCGCACCATCATGCCGGGCGCCCCGGCGTGACCGTGACGATGACCAGACGCAGCAGGTACTTGGCATATTCGCCGGCGATGACGCCCAGTCTGCGCGTACTGTGCACCGGATCGCCGACGATCTCGACCCAGGGCATGGCCGCACGGAACTCCAGCATGGCCCGCGGCATGTGCGCGTCACTGGTCACCAGACGCAAACTGCGCACCTTATACTGTCGCACCCAGGCAAGCGTTTCGTTGGCGTTACCGATCGTATCCTCGGCGGTGCGCCCCAGCGTCACGCAGCAGGTGAACAGCGGCATAGGGATGTCATATTGTGTGCGGATATCCTCGGCCGGGACGTCCGCATGCACGCCGGAGATCAGCAGCCGTCGGGCCTTGCGCGCCTTCAACAGTTCGGCCGCACGCGCGACCCGGCCATTGCCGCCGGTCAGCACCACAATCGCGTCGGTTTGCACCTGCGCCGACTGGCCTTGAGGCAGCAGCACCGTGAACAGCCCCAGACCGCCGAGTGCCGCAAACAGCAGCCACGTAGACACAGCCAGGACACCGGTCGTCCGCCGTTTCATGGCAGTGCCCTCAAGGTCGCAAGGACCGTCAGCCTCGCTGCAGCAAGCGTCATAGACGCGACCAGCGGCAGCAGCAGCGCGAGCGCGGCCAGCGTCCAGACCCCGATCAACGGCCCGACGACCAGCCCCTCCAGAACGGACCCCGCCAGCGCACCAAGGCCCCACAAGCTCAGGATCGCAAACACCACACCAAGTGCGCCGCCCTTCAACCCCTGCAAAAAGAACTGCTTCTGGAAATCGTCGGCGATCATGCGGTCCGGTGCGCCCAGCATATGGAGGATTTCGATCGCGTCCCGCTGTTCGGCCAGGGCCGTGCGCGTCGTGACACTCACCACCGCCACCAGTGATGCCCCGACCAGCAGCAGGATCCATATGCCGAAGCCGCGCGCAGCGGCGGCAAGTCTTGCCAGCTCGCGCAGCCACTGGGCATGGTCGTCGACCCGCGTGCCGGGTGCGGCCTCCCGCAGCCGCACGCGCAGTGCTGCGACGTCAAGCGTGTCATGCCCGGTCATGGTCACATCAATCAGGGAGGGCACCGGCAGCCCGGCCTGCAGCGCATCCCTGCCGATCCATGGCTCCAGCAGCTGCTCCGCCGCCGCGTCCGGCAGCAGGGACGCGGACTTGACCCCCGGAAAGTCCTTGATGAGGTTTAGGGCTGCAGAGGCCTGGAGGTCACGCCGGACTGTATCGGCATCCACGACCTGAACGGTCAGCCGATTGCTGAGGCCCTCGTCCCAGTGGGTGGTGGCCGCCGCCAGTGCCAGCACGAACCCGACCGCAAGCGCCATCAGATACGCCATCACAGCAATGACCTGATGCGCCCGCAATACCACCGCCGGCGGCTTGGGCAGCAATCGTGCGGTTCCGGTGCCCAGGATTTCCTGCAGACGCAGCATCAGCGCAAACTCCGCGGCAAAGGCCGGTCCTGCATGACGGGTGGTGTCCAGCCCGAAGGCGTCAAAGCACCGCGATCCAGGTTGATGATATTTGCGCCAGCAACACGCCCGATCATCTGCATGTCGTGGGTTGCAATCACGAGCGTGGTACCCAGACGGTTGAGTTCCATGAACAGACGCAGCAGCCGACCCGCCATATCCGGGTCGACGTTGCCGGTCGGCTCGTCCGCCACCAGCAGTTCGGGCTGGCCAATCACCGCTCGGGCAATGGCGACGCGCTGTTGCTCCCCGCCGGAGAGGGTCGGCGGGCGGGCCTGGGCCCGGTCCGTCAGCCCCACCCAGTCGAGCAGTTCACTCACGTGCTGGCGCACCGCGCCCTCCTCGACACCGCGCACCCGCAAAGGCACGGCGACATTATCGAAGGCAGACAAGTGGTTGAGCAGGCGGAAATCCTGAAACACCACGCCGATGCGCTGGCGCAGCTCCGGCCGCATCTCCCGCTTCATGGTGACGACATCGTGCCCGAAAATAGAAATAAGGCCGCGGGACGGCTGCTGGGAGAGATAAAGCAGTTTGAGCAGGCTGGTCTTGCCGGCACCTGACGGTCCGGTGAGGAAATGCAGGGAGCCCGCATCCAGGCGCAAGCTGATGTCCCGCAGGACTTCGGCACCTGTGCCATAGCGCAGCCCGACGTTTTCAAACTGTACAACCGTAGTCACTGGCAGGTTCCGTTTGTGTTGGTCATCGCATGATCGTCTGCCAGCGTCTAGTGTCGTGAAACACCATGCCAGGCTGGATGAACTGTGTGGAAAATAGCGGCATCAATGCGAGACGTCTTGAAATTATAACCTGGCGTGTCATAGCCGATGCGGCAGAATACGCGTTATCTGGTACAAGACGTCCAGGGGAAAGTTGACCCGTCATGATTATCGTCTGCCCGAGCTGTACAACAAAATATCTGGTAGCAGACACCGCGATAGGCCCCGCCGGCCGCACTGTGCGCTGCGCCGCCTGCAAGCATTCATGGCACCAGGCACCGCCGCCCGAGGAAGCCCAGCGCGATCTCGTTGGTCATTCGCGGCAGCCGGCTGAAGATACGGCCACCCCGGACCGCTTCGGCTGGGAGGAGACAGAGAAGAGGCGCGCGGCCCCTGCCCCAGGGCCGGTGGAGCCGAAACCGAGCAGACCCCAACCTGTCGGCGATGTTGAGCCGCCAAGCTGGGCGCAGGAACCCACTGTCGAAGAACAGCCGCAGGATGACTCGCACTGGAGCTTCCAGGCTCAGCCGTCGATCAGTGTCAGCACCTGGCGTACCTCGCAGAACGCCGCAAAGGTCGCGGCTGCACAGCGCGGCAAGTTCCGCCGCAACCCCGAAGTCTTCTGGGGTCGTGTCGCCGCTGTGCTGTTTGTCGGTCTGGCCGGTTTGAACCTGGTATTGTGGGGGCATAGCCCGATCTCGCGCAGCGACATCAAGCGCACACTCGGCATCAAGGCCGGAACGGAAGAAGCGGTCGAGCGCGCAGCCAAAAACCTGCGCATCAGCTACCCACCGCCGCCGCCGCCGACCGAGATTGCCAATGGCCGCTGGCTGCAGACCATTCAGGGCAAGATCGAGAACCCGACCGCCGAAGTCCAGCAGATGCCGCCACTGCGCGGGGTGATGCTCGATGCGGAAGGCAACACGGTCCATACGTGGCAGTTCCGCACCACACAGAACCAGATACTTGCCGGCCAGAGCATAACGTTCACGACGGTGGTCGAGGATTTTCCACCCACGGCGCGCCGACTGCGCATCACGTTTGACGGCACTCAGGACTCGACAACCTAGCGTCTGTAGTGCGCCCTATCGACGGGCAGGGATGAGTTTATGGCGCATATCCTCGTAGCCGAAGACGATATGGCCGTCCGCGACTTCGTGGAGCGCGGCCTCAAGGCCCTCGGTCACAATGTGACCACTGCCGCACATGGCGGCGAGGCTATCGCCATCCTCCAGCAGGATCCGGCGTATGACATGCTGCTGACGGACATTGTGATGCCGGTCATGGACGGCATCGCCCTGGCCTTGAAGGTTGCAGACACATGGCCTGAACTGCCGATCCTGATGATGACCGGCTTTTCCCACGAGCAACAGCGCGCGCACAATCTGGAGGCGCTCATCACCGAGGTGATCGAGAAGCCGTTTTCCCTGGATCAGCTCGACCAGGCGGTAAAGCGCGCACTCGGCCAAGCCTGAGCACGCCCGACGCCCATCACGCTACGAGGCCGTATATCTAGGGCTGTGCGGCACCCGGCATCGCCACGCTCTTGCAGGAAGGCGCGCCGCCGACCACGGCCGTGCAGAAAATGATCTGGCTGGTGCGCGCGTCGATGGCCCACATGGTGCTGGTCGTGCCGACGGTTGTCGCCGCGACATTGAGCGGTGCAGTATTTTGTGACCCAAATGGGCTTTGCGCCTGGCTGGGCGCACCGACCAGCAAGGCCCCGGTTGCGATCACGGCAAGCGCGCCGACGAGCACAATGATGATTCTGCGCATGGGACTCTCCCGGAAATGGTCAGCGTTTGGGCATAAGGTCATAGACGGCCAGCACCATGGCCGCGACACCGGTCTTGATGGTTGGCTCAGGCGAGATTTTGAACAATGGCGAATGGTGGGACGGCACCGGCGCACCACCGGCCTTCTCGCGGGCAAAATCCGCAGGTGGAGTGCCGCCCACCTGGAAATATACGCCCTTCACCCCGGTATCTGGCGCCACGAAGAATGCGAAATCTTCCGCACCCATATTGTCGCGCGGCGTGTCGGTTACCCTGTCAGCACCAAGGCCTGCCACCAGTACCGCCTTCAATCGGCGTGCGGTTTCGGGGTCATTACTGGTCACGGGGGTCGCCTCGGACGGCGGATTGACCTCGGGCAGCTTATCCTCCGGCAAGCCGGCGACGCGCCCCATATTCTGCGCAATCCGCTTTATACCATCCAGCAGCTGTGCCCGCACGGCTTCGCTGTTGGATCGTACCGTCAGCAGCAGTTCAACCTGGTCTGGAATGATGTTGTGCTTGGTCCCGCCATGGATCGAGCCGACGGTCACCACGCCAGCCTCCAGCGGAGGCTTCTCCCGAGAAACCAGCTGCTGCAGCGCGACGACAATCTCTGACGCCAGCAGGACAGGGTCCTTGCCCCGGTGCGGCGATGCGCCGTGTGCGCCTTGCCCGTGAACAGTAATGCTGAAATTGTCGGATGACGAATAGGCGGTCCCCTCCGGCACCCGGATCACCCCTTCAGGCAGGCTCGAGTCCACATGGAACGCCAGCGCGTAATCAGGTTTGGGAAAGCGGGTGTAGAGGCCGTCCTTGAGCATGGCGCTGGCACCCCGCACCCGCTCTTCGGCTGGCTGGGCAACCAGAACCAGCGTACCCTGCCATTTGCTCTTGTTCGCCAGGAGTTGCCGGGCGGTGCCGACCAGGGCCGTGATGTGGGTATCGTGCCCGCAGGCGTGCATCACCGGTTTTTCCACACCATCGATATCCGTCTGCCGGATCTTCGAGGCATTGGGCAGACCGCTTTTTTCCTCGACCGGCAGGCCATCCATGTCAGCCCGGATCAGCACCGTCGGGCCGTTGCCATTGCGGACGACGCCGACAAGCCCGGTCCCGCCTACCTTTTCCGTCACCTCGATCCCGAGAGAACGCAGTTCCTGCGCCAGTCGCGCTGCGGTCTTGACCTCAAGGGTCGAGAGTTCCGGGTTGCGGTGGAAATGATCCCACAGCGGCCCCAGCGACGTGGCGTAATCGCGCGCGATCGCCTGCTGGAGGGCAGGATCAGCAGATGCTGGGCCGACCGCAGCACCGGCAAGGAGTAGAGACGACAAAAACAAACGCATGATACCTCCGGGCGATAATCCCAAGACATCATCCTAGCTGCTGGATCGACAATAGCTACAGTCTTCACGCAGCGCGCAACTGCCCTTGCAGACCGTCAATCTCGCCCGACAGGCGCACCATTTCCGCCAGCACCGCCGCCATGCTGTCCCGCAGGTTTTCTGCCTCGCGGTCGCAGCTGTGGCTTGAGTCGGAGACCCCGGCAACACCAACACTGATATCCCGCGTCGAGTCAGAGGCGGTCTGGATATTCGCCGCGATATCGCGGGTTGCGGCCTGTTGTTCTGCCACCGCAGTCTCGATCTGACGGGTGGCATCGCTGGCGTCACTGATAGTCGCAGCGATGGCAGCCAGTGCTGACAGCGCGTTGTCGACCCGCTCCTGAATTGCGCCGATTTGTTGCGAGACTTCGTTGGTGGCTCGCGCCGTCTCGCTGGCCAGAGACTTGACCTCTGTTGCCACCACAGCAAAGCCCCTGCCAGCCTCACCCGCACGCGCGGCCTCAATCGTCGCGTTCAGGGCCAGGAGGTTGGTCTGGTCGGCAATGTTCTGAATGACCGAGACAATCTCGCCGATCCGCTGCGCTGAGTCGTTCAGGAGCGCCATTGCCTGATCTGATTGGCCAACAAGCTGGGACGCACGCGAGGCAATCTGGGCGGACCGTTCGACCTGATCGCCGATGCTGCCGAACGAGACACTCAGCTGCTCGGTCGCCGCCGCCAGCATGTCGACGCTGGTCGCAGTCTGTATCGCGTTGTTGGACACCTGGCCTGTCTGCTGCACCATGGTGCGGGTCGCCTCTGCAACCTTGTCGACCCCACTACTCGCCTGATCGACCAGTTGGCGAACCTGAGCAATTGCCCGCTGTACCGTCTGCTCCAGCTGATCGGCGACCTGCACCTGTGAGGCGCGCCGTGCGGCCTCCTCCCGCAGCTGCGCATTGCGCCGCTCCTCTTCCTGCGCACGGGCTATGTTCTCGCGCGCATCAGCCGCTGCCTGCATCTGCGCCACCTGCTCCATGCGCAAGCTCTCTGCGGCAGTCTGGGCATCCCGTGCGAGTTCAAGGTTTGTTTGTGCTTCATTCAGTGCAGTTCGAGCATCCGTCAATGCTCGACTGATGACCCAGCAAAGACCGATCAAAGAAAGCGACTCCGCAATCAGGATCAGTGCATGCAACACGACACGGGCCAGGTCGCCACCATCGGGAAAAACCGCTACCGGCAGTACGAAATTCAAGACCAGATGGTGCACAGCCGTCACCAGCGTCGCCACCAGGATCGTCTGCCAGCAGTAGAAGATCGCCAGCATCGCAATTGCCGCGAAGTAATACATGTGCATGTCGATCATCCACATGCGAGGGACAACCAGCAGCATCGCCGAGGCCTGTATCACCAGGACAACCGCGATCGCATAACGGGTTGTCGGTGCATCTGCTGTCTTGCGGTAAAGCAGGGTCGGCGCGAGACATGCAGCGGCTGAGGCCAAAGCGACCGGGACAACACTGGTACCGAAGATAACGCCAAATGCCAGTATCGCAAACGGGTGGAGCCATAGCCAGATAACAAGGTTGCGCGCCGCCTGTGCGCGCAGGGTATCAAGCTGAACATCAAACATCGGTCTGATCCTTGGTTGACGGGGAAACGGTGGACGCGGCGCAACCGGCCATGACCGCGGCGTCGAGCACCAGCCATGCACCGCTGTCATATGCTGCGGTTGGCGAAAGTCCGTAGGGTGCGTCTACTAACCATACACCCGTGCGATAATGATCGACGAGTGCGACTTCAGGACCTGGCGTACCGAACACCAGCCAGCGTCCGCCGGATTGCGGCAGAGCGGCCAGCGCCACGAGCGGCAAAATGCCCAGGGCACCAGCAAAGGCGATTACGGTTGCGCGCAGACCCGCGGGGAGGAGCGAGGTCGGTGCCATGGCCCGGAGTTAGCATCATCGCAGTTAATGCCAGGCTAACGCTTGAGGCATCGGCGGACAGCATTCATAGTTGGCGCATGTCCAGTCCCGTTATCCGCACCACACTTGCAGACATCCCCTCGCCTGGCGGCGTGTTCCAGAAGCCGCAGGTCGTGCGCCCCGCCAAGACCGAGGGCGGCAAACGCTTCGAGCTGGTGAGCGACTTCCAGCCGGCGGGCGACCAGCCGGCGGCCATCGCCGAACTGATTACGCAGGCACGCGCAGCCGAGCGCGACCAGGTGCTGCTCGGCGTTACCGGCTCCGGCAAGACCTACACGATGGCGCAGGTCATCCAGCACTTGCAGCGACCGGCCCTGATCATGGCCCCGAACAAGACCCTGGCGGCCCAGCTTTACGGCGAGTTCAAGAGTTTCTTTCCCAATAATGCGGTCGAATATTTCGTCAGCTACTATGATTATTACCAGCCGGAAGCCTATGTTCCGCGTACCGACCTCTACATCGAGAAAGAAAGCTCGGTTAACGAGCAGATCGACCGGATGCGCCACGCGGCCACCCGCTCGCT
The DNA here is from genome assembly GCA_964404985.1 of uncultured Sphingomonadaceae bacterium. Classification (GTDB taxonomy): domain Bacteria; phylum Pseudomonadota; class Alphaproteobacteria; order Sphingomonadales; family Sphingomonadaceae; genus Hankyongella. Next base: position 287,622 of record CAYOMD010000001.1, on the reverse strand, counting down.
GCTGGAGCGCGACGATGTGATTATCGTGGCATCGGTCTCCTGCCTTTACGGGATCGGCTCGGTCGAGACCTATGCCGCCATGACCCTAACCGTGAAAAAGGGCGATACCATCGACCCGCGCGATTTCATCCGCAAGCTGGTCAGCCTGCAATACAAGCGCAACGAGCAGGCATTCCAGCGCGGCATGTTCCGTGTGCGCGGCGACACGATCGAGCTGTTTCCCGCCCACTATGAGGATGCAGCGTGGCGCTTCAGCTTCTTTGGCGAAGAGCTTGAGGCCATTACCGAATTCGACCCGCTGACCGGGGAGAAGATTGCAGCCCACGACTTCGTGCGGGTCTATGCCAATTCGCACTATGTGACACCGGGGCCGACCATGCAGCAGGCGATGGTCGCGATCCGCCACGAACTGCAGGAGCAGCTCAAGCTGTTCCGTGCGACCGGCAAGCTGCTGGAGGCGCAGCGGATCGAGCAGCGCACCAACTTCGATCTGGAGATGATCGCCGCAACCGGCTCCTGCGCCGGGGTGGAGAATTACAGCCGCTTCCTGACCGGTCGCCTGCCTGGTGAGCCACCGCCGACCCTGTTTGAGTATCTGCCGGAGGACGCCCTGCTGTTCATCGATGAAAGCCATGTCATGATCGGGCAGATCGGCGGGATGGAACGCGGCGACAACAAGCGCAAGGTGACCTTGGCCGAATACGGCTTCCGCCTGCCCTCCTGCATTGATAATCGACCGCTCAAGTTCGCCGAGTGGAATGCCATGCGGCCGCAGACGGTCTATGTGTCAGCCACCCCCGGCGCGTGGGAGCTGGAGCAGACCGGCGGCGTCTTCGTCGAACAGGTGATCCGTCCGACCGGCCTTATCGACCCGCCGGTTGAAATCCGTCCAGTCGAGCATCAGGTCTCGGACCTGATCGACGAGGCACGCGCCACCACACAGGCTGGCTACCGCACGCTGGTCACCACCCTGACCAAGCGCATGGCCGAAGACCTGACCGAATACATGCACGAGGCGGGGATCAAGGTGCGCTACATGCACTCGGACGTCGATACACTGGAGCGCATCGAAATCCTCCGGGACCTGCGGCTCGGGGCTTTTGACGTGCTGATCGGCATCAACCTGCTGCGTGAGGGGCTGGACATCCCGGAATGCGGTCTGGTCGCCATTCTGGATGCCGACAAGGAAGGCTTCCTGCGTTCGGAAACCTCGCTCATCCAGACCATTGGCCGGGCTGCCCGCAACGCCGATGGCCGGGTGATCCTCTATGCCGACAAGATCACCGGCTCGATGCAGCGCGCGCTGGCCGAGACCGATCGCCGGCGCACCAAGCAAATGGCCTACAACACCGCCCACGGCATCACCCCGACCTCGGTGAAAAAGGCAATCGGCGATCTGATGGCCCATGCGGCCGAGCGGGATCACTATACCGTCGACCTTGGCGATCCGGCAGAGACAAGCCTCGTCGGTCACAACCTCAAGGCCACCATCGCGGACCTTGAAGGGCGCATGAAACGCGCCGCCGCCGACCTGGAATTCGAGGAGGCCGCCCGCCTGCGTGACGAAATCCGCCGGCTGGAGAGCGCCGAGCTTGGCCTGCCGGTCGAGGCGCTGTCTGCGCCCGTCAAGGCCCGGGCCACCGGCGGCAAGCCCGGCACCCGCACCACCCGCTACGGCAAGAAGCAGCAGTTCAAGCGGGCAAAGCGCTAAAGTCGCGCATTTTAATTTTCATTCACGATGAAACTTTTCGATCTTGCTTTCCGTCTAAGCCACTGAGGGGACATAATTGTGCGCGCAGAACCAGCGTCAGACTACTCAGCATTGCCAGACGTCGAGCTTGATGCCCTCGTGCATGTACGTGATAGTCGTGCTGTCGCAGAACTCACACGTCGCTACAACCAGCAGCTCCTGCGTACCGCATGGTCCATACTCAAATCCTATCACGATGCCGAGGAAGCGGTTCAGGATGCCTACACCAAGGCATTTACCACTGAAGCGCGCTTCAACGGTGTTTCAAGCTATTCCACCTGGATCACCCGGATCGTCATAAACGAAGCTCTGGAGCGCCGGCGGAATGCCGCCAGACGGGCACGCTTGCTGGCAAAAGAGGGCATCAGTGACCTGTGTGATCCCAATATCCAGCGCGAGAATGCGCCGATCAGCTATCAAACTCCGGACGAAGTGCTCGAGCACCGCCATCTTGCCCGCCAACTCGAGAATGCGGTTGCCAAACTCAACGACACATTGCGGCCTGTGTTCGTTCTGCGCGAAGTCAACGGACTGAGTATCACGGAAACCGCTGAAGTGCTTGGGCTCTCACACGCTGCTGTCAAGTCCCGTCACCTGCGCGCGCGCCAGCGCCTGCAGGATATCCTCACGCCGGAGTTCAGGCCTGTACTGGATGAAACCCTGAACTTTGGCGGCGACCAATGCGCGCGCCTTACGCAGGCCATCCTGGCCCGGATGTTTTCATCAACCCCCAACGCTTACCGCAATAACCAGGAGACTGAAAATGAGTGATACGCTTATCCTGAATCGCCGAAAACTGTTCGGCGGCGCTGTTCTGTCCGCTGCTGGCCTCTCGCTGGCTTTTGGCATGCCGGCCATGGCCGCTGCGAAGAAGGGCGGGAATGCGCAAAACGACATCGGCGTGCTCAATACGGCGATCGCGCTGGAGCATGAAGGCATCGCGGCCTACACCCTTGGGGCTGGTAGTGGCCTGCTGCAGCCGGCAGTGCTGCAGGTCGGGGTAACGTTCCGCAGCCACCACCAGCGCCACCGGGATGAGATGATCAAGGCCGTCCGTACGCTTGGCGGTACACCGCCTGAGGCCAAGCCGGACAGCGAATATGCCGCCGATCTCGATGCTGCGTCGCTGAAAAGCCAGGAAGACGTCCTGCGTCTTGCCCTGAAGCTGGAGCGCGGTGCTACGAACGCCTATCTGGGGCTCATTCCCGTCCTCACCTCGCCGGAGCGCTATTACCTGGCGGCACGTATGGCCGGTGACGAAGCCTATCACGTGGCGGTACTCGCCAATGCTCTGGGTGAGCCGATTCCGGCCGAGGGGTTGATCTTTGGCGCATAATCTCTCTCCAACCCTGGTGGGAATTTGCTTGGTCATGGGTGTTCTTGCCCATACTTCTGCTGCAAATGCCCAGGACAGCCAGCATGGCGAAAAGCTCTACGAAGCACGCTGTGGAGGCTGTCACTCGCTCGATAAAAACCGGATCGGGCCATTGCACCGCGGTGTCGTCGGGCGCAAGGTCGCGACGGTTGCCGGCTATCGCTACAGCAAGGCCCTGGCCGCCAAATCCTTCATCTGGGACGAGGCACTCCTGGATTCCTGGTTGGCGGCACCCGCCAAGCTGGTGCCCGGGACGACCATGGGCTTCCGGGTGGCCGATGCCAAAGATCGCAAGGACATCATCGCCTATCTGGTCGCGAACAGCTCAGGAAAAATGACTGCTCCGAAATAGCGGCAGCTCGATACAAGCTGCGCCTACAGAAGAGCCGCCCGGGAGAGAGCATCCGGGCGGCTTTTTTTCAGGTCTCTCATGTTCCCCGCGGCTTGGCGCGGGTGGTCGCCGTGGCCGCCGCTGGGTCGTCCGGCCAGAGATGCTTGGGATAACGACCCTTCATATCGGTCTTCACCGCGGCCCAGGAGCCGCGCCAGAAGCCCGGCAAATCCCTGGTAGTCTGGATCGGCTTGTGACCCGGAGACAGCAGCACCAAAGTCAACGGTTGGTCGCCTGCCACCGGGTGTACGGTCAGGCCGAAGAGTTCCTGCACCCGCAACTCGACAGCCGGGCCGCCGGGTGCTGCATAGTCGATCGCGTGGCTGGTGCCCGCCGGGGTCTCCAGCCGGTCCGGCGCCAATGCGGCCAGCGCGCGCCGCTGGCTGTGGTCGAGGCTCCCCTCCAGCGCCTGACGCAACAGGTCCGGCGTGATCTGGTCAAGCCGGCGCACGCCCGCCAGATACGGACCCAGCCAGTCCGCCAGGGTTGCCTTCAGCGCATCGTCGGACCAGTCCGGCCATTGATCCGGAGTGCGGACATGGAGGAAATTGACCCGTGCGCGCAGGCGCATCAGCCCATCGGTCCACCCCAAGGCATGAAACGACGGGCCGGCCAGCCCCGCGACCATCGCGTGCGCGACCAGCGCCGCGTCGGGGTTGACCACCGGTTTCTCGGCCAGCGTGATCGCCCCGAGCCGCCGCACCAGCACCGCCCGCACACTGCCGGTGCGCGTATCCAGCGCCACGTCCTGCTGCTCGGTGATCCGCGGATCATCGTCTGCCACCGTGACGGGTGCGGCGAGCAGGATGCTGGACCGGTCGGCGCGCCCGGCGACCTCGGCGACGGCCAACCAGGGCTCACGCGCCAGGGGATCGGCAACGTCCAGGCCGGCGGCGCGCCCGCTCGCCATTAGGTAGTCACAGCGCCCGGCCCCGCGCTGTCGCGCGATCCGCTCCGGATACGCCAGCGCCAGGACACGCCCGGCATCTTCCGGATCGGGGGTAGCACCACCACCGGCCAGTTCGGCCCAGCGCGCTGCCAGCCGCAGGGCTTGCTGCACACGCGGGCTGCGATCCCGCTCGATCATGCGCAGGCGCTGGCGTAGATCGCTGTCGCGCCCGCCAAGTCCCCGCTCGGTCAGGATCATGGCGATCCGGGCGGCCAGAGGTGCGTCATCCCCAGCCGCTGCCAGCATATGCGCCAGGCGTGGCGGCAGCGGCAGCTCGGCGAGTTTGCGGCCGTGGGCGGTTGCAGTGCCATCAGGCTCCAGCGCACCCAGCGCCTCAAGCAGGCTGCGCGCCTCGGCTAAAGCCGGTGCCGGCGGCGGGTCCTGCCACTTGAGGCTCAGCGGATCGCGCACGCCCCACACCGCCAGATCGAGCAGCAGGCCGGACAAATCCGCCTCGCGAATCTCCGGCGGATCGAACGCGGGCAGCGCTCGGGTCTGCCCCTCCCCCCACAGCCGGATGCACACCCCCGGCTCCAGACGCCCGGCCCGGCCCCGCCGCTGGTCGGCGGCGGCTTGCGACACCCGCTCGGTCACAAGGTGGGTCAGCCCAAGTGCCGGATCGTAGCGCGGGCGACGCGCCAGGCCGCAGTCGATCACGACGCGCACGCCGTCGATCGTCAGGCTGGTCTCGGCAATCGAGGTGGCGAGCACCACTTTGCGCGGTCCGGGGGCGATGGCCGCGCGCTGCTCGGCCGGCTCCAGCGACCCATGCAGCGGATAGAGCGCCACGCCCATGGCCTCCAGTTTGGGTGCCAAACGCTCGGCTGTGCGGGCAATCTCGCCAGCCCCTGGCAGGAATACTAGCTGGCTGCCCGGCTCCTCCCGTAGCGCTGCCAGCACGGCCCCGGCCACAGCATCCTCCAGCCTGGCCTCGGCGGCGCGGGGCCGGTACCGCGTCTCGACCGGATACATGCGCCCCTGAGATTCGATCACCTGCGCATTGCCCAGAAGTGCTGCAACCTTCGCACCATCCAGAGTCGCCGACATCGGCAGCAGCCGCAAATCCGGGCGCAATGCGCCTTGCGTATCGAGCGCCAGCGCCAGCCCGAGGTCAGCCTCCAGTGAGCGTTCGTGCGCTTCATCGAACAGCACGGCGGCAACATCACCAAGCTCCGGGTCGGACTGGATGCGGCGGGTAAACACCCCCTCGGTCACCACCTCGATGCGGGTCTGGGCGGAGATACGCTGTTCCATACGCACCCGGTAGCCAACCGTCTCCCCGACCTGCTCGCCCAGGGTCGAGGCCATGCGCTCGGCCGCGGCTCTCGCTGCCAGCCGTCGCGGGCTCAGCACGATCAATTTTCGGCCGTGCACCCAAGGGGCATCCAGCAGCGCAAGCGGGACGCGCGTGGTCTTGCCGGCGCCGGGAGGGGCAACCAGAACGGCGTTGCTACTGATTTCCAGTGCGGCGCGCAGTTGCGGCAGAACCGCCTCGACCGGAAGGTCGGCCATGGATCAGTAAGCGCGTTGCACGGTGAAGTCTGCCGCCTCGATCAGCGCCGCCTTGGCCGCACTGTCCGGGAAGCCGGCCAGCGCATCGATTGCGCGTTCGCCGTAGAGATGCGCCCGCTTCAAGGTGTCGGTCACAGCCTGGCGACGGGCCATGATCGCGACCGCCTGCTCAAAATCGCCGGGCTTGCGGTCCATGGTGGCCAGAGTGCGGCGCCAGAAGGCGCGCTCGTCCTCATTTCCGCGTGCATAGGCGAGGATGACTGGCAATGTCAGCTTGCCCTCGCGGAAGTCATCCCCCGCAGATTTGCCCATAACGTCCGCAGAGGAGGCATAATCAATTGCATCATCGACAAGCTGGAACGCGATGCCGAGATTACGGCCATATGACTCGAGCGCCGACTCAGTCGAGTCATCCCGTTCGGCAATTACAGCAGCGACCTGGCAGGCCGCTGCGAACAACACTGCCGTCTTGCCGATGATCACCTCCAGGTAGCGATCCTCGGTCGTCTCGAGGTTGCCAGTGGTGGTCAACTGGTCGACCTCACCTTGAGCTATTGTCGCCGCTGCCCGGCTGAGGATGCGCAGGACCCGCAGCGACCCATCCTCCACCATCAGCTCGAACGCGCGGGCAAACAGGAAATCACCCACCAGCACAGTGGCCTTGTTGCCCCAGATGATGTTGGCCGTCTGCTGGCCACGGCGAAGGTCGGACCCATCGACCACATCGTCGTGCAGCAACGTCGCGGTGTGAATGAACTCAACGCAGGCCGCCAGGCTATATTGGCGTGTCCCGCCATAACTCAGGAGACGGGCACTCCCCAGGGTCAGCATCGGCCGCAGTCGCTTGCCGCCAGAGGCAATCAGGTGCCCTGCGAGTTCCGGGATGAGCAGGACCGGGCTTTGCATGCGCTCGATTATGGTCTGATTGACCGCATTCATATCGCCAGCGACCAGCGTATGCAGCTTGGCGACGGAGGGTGTGCTCGGGCGTTTGACTTTCAGGGTGTGGACGTCAGCGTCCATAGCGTGTCTCCATGATTTCCCTATAGGAATGCGCGCCTGAACTGTGCAAGCTGCTATCTGTTGCACGGTCAATTAGTCGCGCGGCATTTGCCCCGAAGCGCTATCTCCCTCAAGCAAGCTGCTGAAAAACTCCAGAGCGAGTGGATATTGGCACATAGTCTCCCCTCCTTCGCCTGTGAGGGAGGGGTGGCCCGAAGGGCCGGGGTGGGTAAAAATGCGTTGTTATTGGTGCACACATGCCCCCAACCCGCCCTGCGGGCACCCTTCCCCCGCTCACGGGGGAAGGGAGAGAAAGCTGCGCTAGCGTGCAGCTATCAGGGTTTTTCAGCAGCCTGCTGGGACACAAGAAGCAATCCGTTTGCTAAGGACACTTGCTACGATATCCTGTCACGGACTAGACGTTATTCACGAGGCGGTGTCAGCTAAACGACATCAAAGCTATGGAGCGCCTTGATGACCGACACCGTGCTTGCTGCCTACCGTGACAGCATCGACAACATCGATGCGGCCCTGATTTACATGCTTGCTGAGCGGTTCAAGGTCACGCAGGCGGTGGGCGCATATAAGGCCAGGCAGGGCCTGCCTGCAGCCGATATCGAGCGTGAGGCCCGCCAGATCGAGCGACTGCGGACACTTGCAGCCGGTGCAAAGCTCGATCCCGAGTTTTCCGAGAAGTTTTTGCGTTTCATCATCACAGAGGTGATCCGGCACCACGAACAGCAACGAGTTGACTCTTAAGCAATATCAGCAATTGTAACGAATGCGCGCAGCCAGACAGCTATTGTATGGACCAGCGGCTTCCTGGAGAACATGATGGCGGTACAATCAAACAAGATGCGTATTATTCTCACAGCGTCTACCTGTATTCTGCTGGCTCTGATGGCCAACCCGGCGATTTCTGCCACTGCATCCTACACTCCTGGTGAGATTGCGCGCGATGCCAACGGCGAACCGGTCATGCTGGCACAAGCCGATCTGTCGGCTGGCACTACGCCCACCGGGAGCAACCCGGACACGTTCAAAGATCCCTTCGAAAACTACAATCGCGCCATCTTCAAGTTCAATAACGGGGCTGATCGCTACTTTCTGAAGCCAATCGCAAAAGCATACAGATGGGTCCTGCCAGGTTTTATACGCCGCGGAATCACCAACGGCTTCAATAACCTGCAGGAGCCTTTCACGTTCGTGAATGCTCTTCTTCAGGGAAAAGGCGACCTTGCGCTGAAATCGCTTGGGCGTTTTCTGATCAATTCGACTGTGGGTGTTGCCGGCCTCAACGACCAGGCCAGCCAGTGGGGCGTGAAGCGCCAGGAAGAAGACTTCGGTCAGACGCTGGGAACCTGGGGTGTGGGGGATGGCCCGTTCCTGATGCTGCCCTTCCTCGGCCCCAGCAACCCCCGTGACCTCGTAGGCTTCGTTGCTGAGGCGCTCGGCAGCCCGTCGAATGTCGTGTTCTCCCGTGCGGTCGCCAATTCCATTGATTACAGCCTGACCGCTGTGGAGCTTGTGGACCTGCGTGCGCGTGCGCTGGACTCCGTGGATAAACTGCTCGAGACAAGCACGGATCCTTATGTTGCGTTGCGTTCTGCCTACATCCAGCAGCGCCGCTTTCAGGTCAAGGATGGCGAGTCCAGCATTACGATCCCGACTGACGAGGAATTTTTCGACGACTCATCGACACCAGACGCACCTGTAACCAACAGCCAGCCACAGGATCAGGCTCAGATCACTGATCCGCTTGAAGGTGCCCCATCGATCGAAGGCGCACCTGAAATGGCGGATTTTCACCCGGACAACCACTCGGCCTGCATGTACGAATAGATTTTTTTTGCATTAACTCAATATATTAGGGGTAATTCTTAGCAGGAAATTAACGCTGCATGCAGTAATCGCCAGAGAGATATGGTCGCGTGAAGTGTAATGCGGCCAGCAAACTCGAGGCGGTGGCTATGATTGTGAAGACACTTCAGAAGTGTTTCCGGTGCAAATGTAGCACTATATTTCAGGATCGGTCCGGCTCGACTCTCCCACTCTTTGCGGCATCCATCATTCCGATCATGGGTGCCATTGGTTTATCGGTTGATGCCGGGCGTGCCTATATGGTGCAGCAGCGCGTGAAGTCCGCGTTGGATCTGGCCTTGCTGGCGTCTGCCACCTCTGGCGCAACCCAGGCCGAGCGCGACGCCACGATGGAGCAATATTTCCGGGCCAACTTCCCGGATGACTACCTCGGCGCCAAGATCGAGGGCTTTTCCACGAACGACCAACGCCAGGCCAATGCGCAGGGCACATCCGTCGATGTGACGGCCAGCGTCAGCATCACACTCCCGACCACATTCATGTCGGTCTTCGGCGAGCGTTTCAAGGAACTGACCATCACGGCCGAGTCCCGCGCCGCGACTGCGGAGCGCGGCGACAAGCAGGCGCTCGAAATCGTCATGGCGATCGACAACACCGGCTCGATGTCCGCAGCCGATGTCGGCGGTGGCCTGACCCGCATCCAGGCAGTCAAGAACGCTGCCCAGACCTTCACGGATATCATCTACAACGGCAGTTTCAAGCCCGAGAACCTGGCCATCGGGATTGTGCCCTTCACGGTGATGGCCAACGTAGGCCGCGTGTTGAAAGACGACCGCGTCAACTATGCCGGTGCCGCAGACTATGCGAACCGTGCAGCAACGGATGCATGGGGCTGGAAAGGCTGCGTGTCCGAGGACGGCTGGCTCGCCCCGAATGCAAACTACGCAACGCGCAGCTTTCCGAACAAGCGCACCAGCTACCTCAGCAATGACCGCACGGTGCTGGAAGCAACCGCATACGACATGAATCTGGCAGATCCTGCCACCAGTGCCGCGCCGAAATGGGACCCCCTGCTGTTCCCGCCGGTGTATCTGCGCAACCCCAACGTTCAGGGCTATTACCGGCCACCAAGCAACGCATTTGCGACCGACCCTAACAGCATATGGAACAAGGCAATCCGCCGGGCCTACACGACGCGCGGTGTCAGCTTCATCAACACATCCACGAACCACATCAATATCACTACAGCGGGCCTGTTTGAGCGCCCAAGCTCCAGCGCCACACGATATTACACGAAAAACAATGGCGGGACGGACTGGGTGAACTCCAGCCAGTACACCACAGCGACGCTGCGCAATGCCTCACCGAATTTCCACTGTCCGTCGCAGGCACTCCCTCCTAAATGGGGTGTGACCAAAACAGAGGTCAGCAACTACATCGCCAATGAGAATTGGGCCTACAACCCGGGGACCGGGACTTTGACCAATGTCGGCTTCGCCTGGGCCTGGCGCATGCTCAAAGCCAAAGACATGTTCAAGGATGTCGTCAGCCATCCCCAGGACTATCCGACCCGGCAAATCCTGGTGCTGTTTACCGACGGCATCATCGAGTCGTTTGACAACGGTAACTACTGGAACGGCAAGCGCGACACCAACTACACACCATACGGCACGTTTGAGGACAAGATCGCCGTCAACTCGACGAATTCGAGTACGGTGAACGCCGCAATGGATTTGCGGTTGGCCAAGGCGTGCAACGCCGCAAAAGCGACTGGCGTAGAAATATATGTGATTGCCCTCAAAGCCTCGACAAACACGTACAGAGAGTGTGCAAGCGGCGATAATCACTATTTCGCAACCTACAACGCGGTGGAAATATCCGATGCGTTCCAGGCCATCGCATACGATCTCGTTCCCTTGCATATCGCCCAATAGGAGGGATTTATGCAGAGGGTCTTCTACAGTATTCGCAAGGAACAAGCCGGTACGTCGCTGGTTGAGTTCGCCGTTATAGCGCCGGTCTTGATGGCGTTCATCATTGGAATTGTCGACCTGGGCTATACCGCCTTCACGCAAGTGTCCCTTGATGCCGCCGTGGCGCAGGCTGCACGCGATGCGATTGCAACCTCAAAGGGCTGTATCGACAATGAAGCACGGGTGAATACCATCAAGGACAGCATCACCGGCAGCATGAAGGGCTTTCTGCAGCGTGAAGAGCCGGAAATCACTCTGAAATCCTATGCAGATTTTAATTCGGTCCACCCACCGGAGCCGTTCACCGACACCAATGATAACGGCCGATACGATCAAGGTGAGCCGTTTGACGACATCTTCATCCAGAACAGCGAATGGGATGACGACCCGGGCCTGATCGACAATGCAGGTGGGCCTGGCGGTATTGTCATGTACACAGCCAAGTTCCACCTGAAACGTATCGTCCCGCCGATCCGGTATCTTGAACTGACTGACCCCGTGCTTCAGGCATCCACCATCGTGCGCAATGAGCCGATCGACTGCACGGATAACTAAGCGGGGACATCATGCCGATTACTCATAAATTACAGGCAGCGCTGCGCAGCAATGAAAGCGGGATGGCGGTTGTCGAGTTCGCCCTCCTCGTACCGCTGCTCTCCCTGAGCATTCTGATGACAGCGGATGCGGCCCTGCTGATGATGGCCACACAAAAGGTCGCTCGCACGGCAGCAACCATCGCTGACTTGACCGCACAGTCGGATGCCGGGACTTCTGAGGCCCAGATGTCGGATGCGCTGGAAGCCGCCAAAATCCTCATGCAACCGGGCGATCTCGCGCAAGATGGCCGGGTTTATGTTTCTGCGGTCCAGGGCGGGGCGAACGGTATCGGCAACTACATCCTCTGGCAGCGCTGTACAGGGGGCTTGACAACCGAGGGAAGCGCCCTGTCTAACAGCAACAATCGCGATGTCGATCTACCAGGCGATATCGTGCTCGATCAGAACCAGTTGGTGATCGTGGCGGAAGCCTACCTGGACTATACGCCCATATTCCCCAATTCCGTCTTCAAGAGGCAGACAATCCGGCAAACAGCCGTGGCACGACCCAGAAATCTCAGCTTCACCACGCTGACGCCTGACGGAACTGTCGCTCAGGATACTTGCGGCAGTAATGTAACACAGCCGCCAGCAGTATAGGTGTCAACAAAAGAGCGAGGTGGCTGGGGCGCCAGGATTCGAACCTGGGAATGGCGGTACCAAAAACCGCTGCCTTACCGCTTGGCGACGCCCCATCGAAGATTGAACGGTGCAGATAGCCACAGTTGGCCTGTGGGTCAAGCAGCCACTCTACCGGTTTCAGAACCCATTCTCTGGAAAACCACAATCGTTACAGTATAGCTGGCCACAGCGAGCACGAGCGCGAGCAGGCCCGCCTGCGGAACCAGCAAGGTCAGGAGGCTGGGGATAGCCGCCAGCGACCAATAATAGAATAACCCCTTCGGCCAGCCCAGACTGCGGTGCAGATAATGGTGCAAATGCTCGCGATCTCCGGCAAACGGAGAACGGCCCTGCAGACTGCGCGTCACCAGAAGACGCAGGCAATCCAGCACCGGCACAGAAAACCAGACCAGCACATGGTCGGCCCGCAGGGTATCGAAATTGCGGTTGTACAGGTTGATCGCGACCAGCGCGATGATGGACGCCAGGCCGTAACTGCCGCCATCGCCCAGGAACAAACGCCCCTTCAGGTTGAACATCAGGACGACGCAAAGCGCCAGCAGCAGGCAGAGCAACGGCAGGAACAGCTCAGGCGTCGCGTGCCAGAGCAGGCAGCCGGTCCACATGATGCAAAGCCCGGTGACTATACCGTTTTTGCCATCCGCCATGTTCACGGCATTGATAAAGCCGACAATACTCACAATCGTAAGTAGTACGGATATAGCATTGATAAAAAGAGGCTGTTGCTGCCCGGAGAAAAATATGAAATCAAGCGAGAGGTCGCGCGCAGCAGTGACAGCCAACCCTATAGAACAAACAGTTACCAGTAAACGGGTCTGTGGCGTAAGTTCAAAAAGATCGTCCAGTATGCCAAGAATAAACATGACACTGACCGCCAGGGCAATCCAGCCCACTGAAGAGGCTGTAATCGCCTGTGTGTCGCTCAACCCGTACGCCACTAAAAACATTGCGACGATAAAAACCGGCACTGACGCGAGTCCGCCGACCAGGGGGGTCACAGTCGCGTGACGTTTTCTGCCGCCATAGGGGTCAGGAAAATCCAGCAGGCCCAGGCGATCGCCGACAGGCCACGCAAGCCAGCACACGACCGCTGTATACAGCAAAGAACATATCGCTGCGGTTATCATCATGATAAGCTCGTCTCATTCATTCGAGCGACGGAGAGAACGCATACACAGAGTTTAACGAATGGGGACCTTGGTATGATCCCTCTTTGCGGCTAGTCGAATTAGAAGCCAGGGTCAAATATTCGATAGACATTCAATTTTGCCTCGGCAATTCGCCAACAATCAGCCGGGCAACTGAATGCTGATTGTATATTGCCGTAAAATCTGTTTTTTGCATTAAAATTGGATAATACGCATTCTAGGGTCGTCGATACGAAGTTAGCCATACATTCACACAGCGCCCTCAAGCAAATTTCAAATCATAAAACGACACGAAAACAAATGTTTAATAGGATCTCTTTCGAATCTGAAGCCCAACAGCGCGCTATGTTTGGCGGGGCGGATTTCAGATCCTGGATACGAGCCTAGAATTGACAAGGATTATCAGGCGTGTGGGTTTATGTCGGTCCCGCGAGTTGGCCGCTTTGGATTACGCTTTGCTTTATGGCAGCCTCCATCGCTATGCCGCCATCAGGAATACGCATCGCGGCACGTGCGTTCTCAGCCCTTTGCCTCATGCTCTTTGTCGTGCCACTTGATCTGATGATTTTACGGCCGCTCGAGGGGCGTTACCCTTCCCCTGCCCGGCTCCCGGACCGTGCCATCATTGTCATGCTGACAGGAAGTGAGCGTTTGGCGCTCTCCGAGCGCAGTGGACGCTCTGAATATGACGGAGCTGCCGAGAGGGTAATTGCCACGGCAGAATTGGGGCACGCGCACAAGGCATGGCCGATATGGGTTGTCGGAGGCATTCGGTCCGCCAAGGGCTTGCGGGATGTCGACATTGCAGCCCGAACCTTGCGGCAATTGGGTATATCTGGTCGCCGTATCACCTTGATGGATCAAAGTACCACCACGTGGACCAATGCGGTAATCACCGGCCAGAAGTGGCGGCAGATCCCCAAAAAGGACCGCATCCCAATTGTTCTCGTGACATCTGCTGCGCACATGCCGCGCGCAATGATGAGTTTTCAGGCGCAAGGGCTGGAACCGATCGCCTACCCTGTCGATTACCGGGCACTGGAACCCGGCGAAAAGCCTGCTCTCGACTTCGACTGCCTCTCAATACTTGGGCGTTACAGTACCGCCCTGCATGAATGGATCGGCATCGTGGCGTACAAATACATGTACGGCACCGAGGGGATTTAGAGTTTGATGACTGTAAGCAGAATCAAGACCCTCACCGTTCGTGTCGAGCCATGTCGAGACACGTCCAGATTATGCTGGAGCCGCCCCTCGACCGGGCTCGGGGCGAACGGGTTAATGTAAAGTCATCACGCTTTAGAGAGATTTCCAATCGAATGGAGTCATTCTACTGTTATGAAGCCGCAGAAAACCTGCAAGATAGTTTTGTAATCTAATTTTATCAGATAACAGATCTAAATCTTCTACAAGATATCCAGGAGCATGCTCTGGGTCAGCGCGGCGAAACTCGCCACACCGTCCGGGGTGTTGATAAGGTCCTGCCGATACTCGAGCGTGAGATAGGGCAGCCCGCGTGCTTCCGCATGGCGGTCCATCGTGTAGTTCAGTGCCTTGCCGGAATAGGGTTCGTTGTCGCCGATAGTCAGGCTGGTGTTCTTGCCGAACCACTCCAGCGCTTTGGTGGCAAGGCGGGGATCGCGGTTGTAGAGCAGGCCGATATGCCAAGGGCGCTGCAGGTCCGGCTTCTCACGCAGTCGGGGCGTAAAACTGTGCATCGAGACCAGTATGGCTCCGCGCGATTTGACCTCGATCGCGTCGATCTCAGCCGCAAGTCCATCGTGATATTCATGATGATATTTCAGGATGCGCCGCTGCACCTCCGCATCGCTCAAGTCCTGATTGCCAGGGATCAGGATGCCGTCTGATGTATCCGGGATCAAGCCGGGGTGGTCAGGCTCCCGGTTCACATCGAGCACCAGACGAGAGACAGAGCCGAAATAGGCCCGTGCACCCATGCGGTCGCGCAAGGTGCGCGTCAGCGGGTCAACCCCGACATCGACGGCTATGTGCTCATTGAGCAGAGACGGGTCGAGCCCGAGATCGCCAAGGTCCGGCGGAATGACATTCGAGGAGTGATCCGCCACGAATAGCAAACGACGAGCCAGAAATTCGCGACGCCCGCTCGGCTTTTTCATCGCTCGCACTGCCCCCTGTACGCAACAAACTCGGTTACACGTGTTGGCAACACTATAAACTACAGGTTAGCACATGGCTAATCAGGCCAAACATTCCAGCGCCTGTGCTATCCGCGCCGACTCTGCCTCTGCGGCGGCCAGTTTGGCGCGGTTCTCCTCGATAATCTCCTCCGGCGCCTTGTCCACGAAGGCCGGGCTACCCAGCCGTCCGCGGATCGAGGCCGCTTCCGCATCCAGTTTGTCCCGCCGCTTGGACAGCCGTGCCCGCTCGGCCACCAGATCGATAACATCGCCCAATTGCAGGCAATAGGTCGCCCCCTGCACCACCACCTGCAGCGTGCCAGTTGCCGGCGGCGCCTCGATCAACGTGACGGTCTCCAGCCGCGCCAACCGCTTGAGCGGCGTCTCGTGTGCCGCAACCAGCGCCGCCGTCCCGGCATCGGCATGGGCAATCAGGCACGGCAGCAGTGCGCCCGGTGGCACATTGACCTCGGTGCGCGCCGAGCGGATTGCGCTGACCGTCGCGATCAGCCAGTCAATTTGTTGCCCCGCCTGCGGGTCCAGCGCCACGCCGCTATAGTCCGGCCAGGCCGCCACCACCAGATCGCCCTGGCGGTCCGGCTTCAGCGCATGCCAGAGTTCTTCGGTAATGAACGGCATCAAGGGGTGCAGCATCACCAGGATCTGATCAAGCGCCCAGCCGGCGACCGCGCGGGTCTCCGCCTGCTCGGCGGCGTTGTCTCCACCCAGCACCGGCTTGGCGAGTTCCAGATACCAATCGCAGAAGCGGTCCCAGACGAAGCTGTAGATGGCAGACGCCAGATCGTCGAAGCGGTAGGCCGCCAGTGCTGCGTTCATCGCCCCGAGCGTCGCCGCCACTTCTGCAATTAGCCAGCGATTGACGGTCAAGTTGGCAGTCGGCGGCTTCATGCTGTCCGAACCGCTGATGCCGTTCATCTGGCAGAAGCGGGCCGCATTCCAGAGTTTGGTTGCGAAGTTGCGATAGCCCTCTACGCGCTTTTCGCTGAGCTTGATGTCCCGTCCCTGTGTCTCCATCGCTGCCATGGTGAAGCGCAGGGCATCCGCGCCGTACTTGTCCATGAACTCCAGCGGGTCGATCACGTTGCCCGCCGACTTGGACATCTTCTTGCCCTTGGCATCGCGCACCAGGCCATGGACATAGACCGTGTGGAACGGCGGCTCTCCCATGAATTCAAGGCCCTGCATCATCATGCGGGCAACCCAGAAGAAGATGATGTCAAAGCCGGTGACCAGCACCGAGCCGGGGTAGTAACGCGCCATGGCCTCGGTGTTGTCCGGCCAGCCGAGCGTGCCGAACGGCCACAAGGCAGAGGAGAACCAGGTGTCGAGCACATCCTCGTCGCGACGCAGATTGACGCCGGCACCAGCCTGGGCCTGCGCCTCAGCCTCGGTCTCGGCAACGTAGATGGTGCCGTTGTCGTCGTACCAGGCTGGGATCTGGTGGCCCCACCAGAGCTGGCGGGAGATGCACCAGGGCTGGATGTCGGTCAGCCAGTTGAAATAGGTCTTGTCCCAGTTCTCCGGGACGAACTTGGTCCGCCCGTCCTTCACCGCCGCGAGCGCGTCCGCCGCCAGTGTCTCGGCATCGACGAACCACTGGTCGGTCAGCATGGGTTCAATGACCACGTTCGAGCGGTCGCCGAACGGCTGCATGATCACCCGGTCCTCGACCTGACGGAGCAGGCCGGTGGCCTCGATATCCTCGACGATCGCCTTGCGCGCTTCATAGCGGTCCATGCCGCGATACTTCTCCGGGACCCACAAGCCAGACATCCGGGCTTCCGCGTCCATCAGCGGGAAGAACGGGATATTGTGCCGCTGCGCCACGATGAAGTCGTTGAAGTCGTGCGCGCCGGTGATCTTGACTGCGCCCGAGCCCTTCTCGGGGTCAGGGTATTCGTCGGCGATGATCGGGATCAGCCGGTCCGCGAGCGGCAGACGCACATTTTTGCCCACCATATGTTTATAGCGCGTGTCGCTGGGGTGCACGGCGACCGCACCGTCCCCCAGCATCGTCTCCGGCCGGGTGGTGGCGATGACAATCTCGCCCGAGCCATCTTCGAGCGGGTAAGCGAAGTGCCAGAACTTGCCGTTGGTCTCCCGGTTTTCGACTTCAAGGTCGGAGACGGCGGTCTGGAACTTAGGATCCCAGTTCACCAGGCGCTTGGCCCGGTAAATCAGGCCCTTGCGGTAAAGCGCAACGAACACCTTGAGTACAGCCTGGCTGAAGCCCTCGTCCATGGTGAAGCGTTCGCGCGACCAGTCACAGGAGGCACCAAGCCGCTTCAGCTGGCTGATGATGGTACCACCGGACTGCTCTTTCCATGACCAGACCCGGCTGAGAAATTGCCCGCGCCCCATATCCCGCCGATTGACTCCTTCAGCGGCCAGCTGGCGCTCCACGACCATCTGGGTGGCAATGCCTGCATGGTCCGTCCCCGGCTGCCACAGGACATCGAAGCCCTTCATGCGGTGCACCCGTACCAGAATATCCTGCAGCGTATTGTTGAGCGCATGGCCCATGTGCAGCGAGCCGGTGACGTTGGGCGGCGGGATCATCACCACGAAGCGCTCGGCACCCGGTCTGGCGTTCGCGCCGGACTGAAAATAGCCGGCGTCCACCCAGTGCTGGTACCACTTGGCCTCGGTTGTGGATGGGTCGAAGATTTTGTCGATCATGCAGGTCCGTCAGTCATCATTGAGGTCGTAAAGTGAGCGGCACCATGGCAAAGATCGCCCTGGGGGGAAAGGGTTGTCGCACTCTGCGGAGCTGCCCCCGGAGCCAAGGGGAGATACCATGAGTGACGTGTTCACCACACACGGGGCGGTCAGCTGGACCGAACTGATGACCACCGACAAGGCCAGAGCGGAAAGCTTCTACCGTGACATGCTAGGCTGGACCCTTGAGGACTCCGGCATGCCCGGCGTCGACTACACCCTGATCAAGGTCAACGGTGAAGCTATCGGCGGCATCATGGCAATAACCCCGGACATGGCCGGCATGCCGACCCACTGGCGCAGCTTCGTGACGGTCGACAATGTCGATGCGCGGGCCGAGACAGCCGTGCAGGCTGGCGGTACCGTGATCCACCCGCCCATGGATATTCCCAATGTCGGGCGATTTGCCATCATCCAGGACCCGACCGGCGGCGTCCTGAGCCTCATCACCTACGCTGCACCGTCAAACGGCTGAAGTCAGCAGCCTGCTTAGACTTCAGCGGCCACCACCGGCGATGCGGGAGATTTCTCGGGCGACCATCTGCTCGACAATGTCGGGCAGATTGCTGTCCAGCCATTCCTTGAGCATCGGGCGCAGCATTTCCCGCACCACGCCTTCCAGCGTATTCTCGGCACCGGCGTAGTTGCGCATCAACATGCCGGACAACGAGTTCAGATACTGGTTGGTGGTGGCGAGTGTCTCGTCGGAGACCAGCGGTGCCTCGTTCGCCGCCATCGGCATCGCCATGGGTGCGGACCGCGAGGGCTTTGCGCGCTCGGCGAAGGTCGTCAGTTCCAGGACCTCGCTCGCGACGTCCGGATCGGCATCCTCGGGCAGATCCTCGTCGTCGGGCAGATCGTCGAAGGGGTCTGGCGCTGTTGCCTCTTTCACCGGGCTGGGCGCGGGTGCCCCCTCGCCTTCCTCGGAGATGATCCGGCGAATAGACGCCAGTATCTCTTCCATGCTCGGTTCTTTGGACTCGGCTGCGCTCATGGAGCACCTCTGGCTGTTCGCGTGCGGCGTCACTATGGCGGCTAAACGTTGATCAGGTGTTTACGCCATAGCATGTCATTTACCATGATCAGCGCCGCGCGCCAGCCATTGTGGTTATTTCTGCGAATTCCAGCCAAACCAGCGGTACTTGACAGCATCGTAGTGCTGGTCCGGATCGTAGCTGTCGACCGTCAGCCCCAGCGATGCAACGCTCAGCTCCCCGGTTGCTGCCAGCATGCGGTAGACGGCCACCACCTCGTCGCGTTGTGCCCGGGTGAGGGCAACGCGCGAATCCAGCAGCTCCTGTTCCGCATCCAGAACATCGAGGATAGTCCGTGATCCGACCTGCTGTTCCTGCTGCACACCTTCCAGCGCGATCTCGTTGGCCGCGACCGCAGCGCTGGCTGACCGGATGGTCTCACGCGCCGTCCTCACTGCTTGCCAGGTGTTGCGGACGTCTTCCGTCACCTGGCGCTCGGCGGACTCGATCTCGAGCATGCGCTGGCTGCGCACTTCCTGCGCGCGCCGCACGGCGGAATATTCAGCACCTGACTGGAAGAAGGGGATCGAAATCTGCACACCGGCCTGCAGGTTGGTATTGCGTCGACCGCCAGTCTCGGCGTCACCCACCAGAACGTCGCCACGGGAATGGGTGATGCTGGCAATCCCGTCGAGGGTTGGCAGAACAGCCCCCTTGGCCTGTGATACCCGGTATCGGGCCGCCTTTTCATTGGCGATGGCGGCAGTAACGGCTGGGCTTTTCTCCAGGCCACGCTCGACCGCTTGATCGACATTCTCCGGTTGCGGCGGCAACGCACTGGGCGGCACCAGGGTCTCCGGCGCCTGGCCCACGACTTGCCGGTAAGCCTCGCGGCTTGCGGTCAGGGACCCTTCGGCAGCCGTGCGATTGCTGACGGCAAACGCCAAGCGCGCCTCGGACTGGGCCACGTCGGTACGGGTCAGTTCCCCGACCTCGAAACGGTCCTTGGCCGCCTGAAGCTGGCGCTGCAGAACCGTTACCTGATTGTCGTTGAGGGCAAGAACGGCGGTATCGCGCACCACATCCATGTAGGCTGTTACCGTATTGACCAGCAGCGTGATCTCGGCATTGCGCAAGGTCTCGCGACCGGCCTCCACGGTTGCGTCTGCGGCGCGGATGTTGTTGGTAATACGATTGCCGCGGAACACCGGTTGTGTCAGGCGGGCGTTGAAGTTCTGGTCTGTCGACCCGAACAGCGACTTGCGAGCCGAGCCGTCAGGGAACGTGAAGGTGCTGCGGTTTTTCGAGCGATCGAAGGTCGCTCCACCGGTGATGGTCGGGCGCGTGCCGGCAACCGCAGACGAGACATCCTCATCAAGCTGACGCAGCACCGCGCGCTGCGCGCCAAGGTCAGGGCTGGTGTTATAGGCGATCGCCAGCGCTTCATTGAGCGTGGTCGCCCAGGCACCTTTGCTGGCCCCGGCAAGCAAAAGCGCCATCAGGAAAACGCGCTTGCAAGAAATGGTCATGTAGTTTTCCTCCACGGCCGCCCTAGGCCGATCTTCTAAAACTGAAAAGTTACCGGTTTGGCCAGACCCGGCAGAGTCTGTGTGAACGCATCCATGAAGGCGTCACAGCCAAAAGCCCCATCCACGGCACGTGCAACGACCCCTCTGCCGACACCGCCCTGGTTGAGAATAGCGACAGCGATGCCATCGCGCGCCAATTGTCCCGCCCATGCCGCCGGGAGAAACTCGGTTGCGCCGTTCACCACCAGCACATCATAGGGACCTGCCGACGGGTACCCCAGGTCCAGCGGGCCTTCGACGATGACGACAGAGCCATGGCCCGCCGCTGCCAGCGCGGTGCGTGCACGGGCCGCCATGGCCGCATCGGACTCAAGGCCGGTGACCACTGCCCCCATTTGGGCAAGCACGGCACAGGCGTAGCCGGTCCCTGCCCCGACCACCAGCACCTTGTCGCCTGCGGCAATCTCCGCCTCGTTGAGCAGACGTGCGATTGTAAGCGGCTGGAGCAACACGCGTGCGCCACCCAGCGATACATCTTCGTCAGCGTAGGCGCTGGCGCGGCGCTCGTCCGGCACGAACAGTTCACGCGGTACCGTCTTCAACGCACGGACCAGGGCCGGGTCATTGACTTTGGTGGTGCGCAGCTGGCTCTCCACCATAGCTTCACGAGCCGAGAGTTGGATTTGCATGTTCAGGCGACCTCTTTGCTTGCGATAGCCGGAGCCTCGGGCATTTCACCAGAAGCACGAACTTCTTAAGCCTGCGTTAACGACAAATTTCAGCCAATTACCAGTGCTTTCAACATTTGGTGTCTTGCAACAACAATACAGTGTTGGAGTCAGGGCGGAAGGTCAACCCGAGGCTCGCCGGATGGCCGCAGGGCTATACCGGTTCGTCGCGCGCGTAATGTGCAGCACAGATGAGCCGCCCTTTTCTCACGCTGGTGCGTCAAGGCTTCAAAAGACATGACTTGTGCAGCGCTAGCCGCCGCCGCGATGGCGGCGCTCGCCCTTGCCTGAAACGGGCCGCTGTTACGCCGCGTCCTGTCGCGCGCCCGATTCGCCCAGCTTCTTGAGGGCCGGGCCAACCATGGGAATTGTCAGCATGGTGCTCCCGACTGCGGCAAGCAACAGCGCCGTGAATGCCGCACTGGTAATCACCTGCTTGTCGTAGAGCACATTGACGAAGATGATCATGATCAACGCCTTGGTCTGCAGCAGCCAGCCGATCGTCCATGCCTCCCCCTTGCGCCAGCGCAAAATGCGCCCCGCCAGAGCAAGCCCGGCCAGTTTGCCCGCTACCATCGCCGCCAGCAGCGCGGCGGCGGCGGCAAAGGCGACAAACCCGCCCAGTTCCCAGCTGGTCCTGAGCCCGGTTGACAGGAAGAACACCGGCATGAACGCCAGCAGCACCACATCGCGGAAACGATCGATCGCGGCGATCCCGAACCAGCGGGCATCGAGGGCTGCGCCAGCCAGAAATGCGCCAACCATATAGTGCAGTCCCGCCCAATCGGTGATGAAGCCACACCCCGCCAGCCAGACCAGCGCACAATACCAACGATCACGCTCCGGGATGGCCGCGATCAGCTTTCGCACCAGCCAGACTGCGATGACAAAGCCGAACAGAAACCCGATCTGCCGGGTCATGCGTTCCCAGTCGAGCAGGATGCAAGCCAGCACTCCCCAGATCAAGACGTCGTCCAGGCTGGCGTAACGCAGGATCCGCTGCCCGAGCGCGGTACGCAGGATGCCAAGCTTTTGCAGGAACAGGACCAGGATCGGCAAGGCCGTCACCGCACAGGCCATGCCGATACCCAGCACGAACTGCCACGGCTGGCCCTTGGCTCCGATCCATTGGGCCGGGTCAGACTGCTGCAGCAGGAGAAATGCCACCCCAGCCCCCAGCGCCATGGGAACAACCAGGGCCAGCCCCGCCGTGATGGCCGTCTCCCGCCGGCTGCGCCAGGTTTCCTGCAGGTCGAGCTCCAGACCTGCGACGAAGACGAACAGCATCACCGCCCACCAGGCAATGCCATTCAGTGCCCCGATGACCTGGGGCGTAAAAATGGTGGTGTAGTAGCCGGGGAGCACGGCCCCCAGGATGCCCGGGCCGAGCAGGATACCAGCAACGATCTGCACGACCACCAGCGGTGCCCAATGGTCGGTTCTGCCCAGTCGCCACACCAGGTACGGCAAGGCAAACACCAGAATGAGGGCGAGCAGGAACAGCTCGG
The DNA here is from genome assembly GCA_964404985.1 of uncultured Sphingomonadaceae bacterium. Taxonomy (GTDB): domain Bacteria; phylum Pseudomonadota; class Alphaproteobacteria; order Sphingomonadales; family Sphingomonadaceae; genus Hankyongella. The sequence goes on along the minus strand of CAYOMD010000001.1, from coordinate 264,826 downwards.
TGACAGGCACTGCGAAAGCTCAAGCCATGATCATGCTGGCCGACGAGCGTACCAGCCGAAGCCGGCGATGATGGCATAGCAGAGTGCGGGCAGGATCAGGGCGACCGAGAGGCTTCCGGTCGTGTCCGCGATGATGCCGGTGAGCAGCGGAATCACGGCCCCCCCGAAAATCGCGACGTTGATGATCCCCGATCCGTCAGCGGCCCGCGGGCCCAGTTTTTCGCATGCGAGTGTGAAGATCGTCGGGAACATGATGGAGTTCATCAGCCCGATTGCCAACAGGCTGTAGCCTGCGATGGTGCCGGTGGTATGGGTCGAGAGCGCGATGAGGGTGATCGCGCCGAACGAGACGCCGCCAAGCACCATGCCGGGGCTGACCAGCCGCAACACCACCGAGCCGATGAACCGCCCGACCATGGCACCGCCCCAGTACAGGCCGATCAGCTTGCCCGCTGCCTGCTCCGGTAGGCCGAGCACATGCTCCTGCATCAGGTAATTGACGATCAACGAGCCGATCGCGACCTCGGCCCCGACGTAGAGAAAAATGCAGGCGGCGCCGAACCCGAAGCGGGTCCGCTTCAGCAGATCAAGCCCGGCCAGACCTGCGCTTGGCTCGTGATGCTCGTCCTTCAGCGCATGGCGGAACATCCAGACCACAGCGGCCACCACGGCCAGCGCGGCCGCGATGCCGAGGTAGCCGTTCACAATCGCCTGGCTTTCCGCCGTGCGATAGGCGGCAAGCTCAACGCCCGAGAGTTGATCGGCGGTGACGGTTGCAAGGCTGCCAAGAATCAGGATCGCCCCGAAATAGGGAAAAACCGTGGTGCCGAGCGAATTGAACGCTTGGGCAAATGTCAACCGGCTGGAGGCGGTCTCGGGTTTGCCGAGCATCGAGATCAGCGGGTTGGCAACGACCTGAACGATCACCACCCCGCTTGCCAGCACGAACAGCGCCAGCAGGAACACGCTGTACGTCGCGGTCTGGCTGGCAGGAATGAACAGCAGACAGCCGGTCATCATGGTCAGCAGCCCGGCCACGGCACCGCGCATGTAGCCAATCCGCTTGACCAGCCGGGCCCCGGGAATGCCGATCACGGCATAGGCGGTGAAGAAGCAGAACTGCACCAGCATCGCCTGGGTGAAGTTGAGCGTGAACAGCTCTTTCAGTTTCGGGATGATCACGTCGTTAAGGCTGGTGATCCCGCCGAAAATGAAGAACAATCCCATCACGAACAGGCGCAGCTGCGGCGCATCGACGTGTTGACCAGGCTGTGAGGTTCCCTCTGCCGATGGCGCGAGTGCCATGTTGCTGTCTCCCCCTTGTTAACTTTTAACTGCGGGGCAAGCTGTTTCGCTCTTGCCCTCTGTTATACGAACGGTGCGGATCGTTGCCTTGAATCCGGGGCTGGCGACCAATCGCAACGGTGCACCGACTGCACCAAGATCAGCACCGGCGCCGGCAAAGCAGCGCAACGGGATTTGCGTTTCGATGACTTTGCCGAGGGAGGCTGACCCGAGCACGCCGGCAATGTCAAGCGTGCCGCCGCCCAGAGCGATTTCCACCGGTCCACCACTGCGTGCATCAATCCGCCATTCCAGCATCAGCGCGGCTCCCGCCGAGGCCTGAGTCGCAAGGTTGACTGGCGGCCCTTCGACCGAAAGCCGGCCGGCCCCGTTCCAGGTGAACTGCCGCGCATCCTCCTGTGCCGAAAGATCAACCGCGCGTGCGGCAATCTGGCCGTCCGCGGCGAAGTACCAGGGTGCCGGCACCATACCCCGGCGGAAAAAGATCAGGGTGTTGTCTAGCGCGGCCAGGTCCAGTCGCGGGTCTTCGTTGACCTGGCCGAGCTGTGAGCGGGTTCGGGTATCCAGCCCGTAGCCACTCGCGAACTGTTGTGCGGCAACGGGCGAGCGCGCATCCGCCGGCCAGGCGAACGGCAGACGTCCGGAAAAGTCGCGCACAGGTCGCCCGTCGCGGCGCGCAATGAGAACATCTGCGACGCCGATGCCCTGGGTCCCGGGGAGCCAGCCGGCGACAAAAGCATCGGCCTGGTTGATCAATGTGCCGGTGAACAAAGGGCGGCCAGAGAGGAACAGCACGACAATCTTGACGCCCTGAGCGCGCAGCCGGGAGATCAGGGCACTTTCATCGTGCTGCGGCCTGAAAGCCAGGTGGGAGAGATCGCCCTGAAACTCTGCATATGGGGCCTCCCCGGTCACGATAATCGCCACGTCCGGGCGCACATCGGTCTCTCCCTTTGCTGATACGACCGCCTGACCACCGGCATCCTGTACTGCAGTTGCAATCGCCGCGCCGATTGTCTGCCCATTGGGGAAATCCGCTGCAGTGGTGTCGGTTCCCTGCCAGGTGATCGTCCAGCCGCCCGCCTGCATCGCCATATTGTCGGCTCCGGGGCCGGCCACCAGTACCTTGGCACCCGGCCGAACCGGCAGCGCGTCATTCTCGTTCTTCAGGAGTACCAGCGACTTTGCAACCGCCTCCCGCGCCAGGGCAAGATGTGCCGGTGCACCGACCATCGCAAGATCGCCGCGCTCGACCGCCGCCGGCCCCATCAGGCCGAGCTTGTGCTTGACGCGCAGGATACGGCGCACCGCATCGTCAAGGCGCGCCATCGGGATGCGCCCCTCCTTCACATCCATGATCATGGTATCGAAGAGGCCACGCCAGCTGTCAGGAGCCATATAGAGATCAAGCCCCGCATTGAGGGCCGCCGGACAGCGGGTGACGGAACAGCCATCGACCTGGCCGTGACCGTTCCAGTCGCCGACAACAAGGCCCGCAAAGCCCATGCGTTTCTTCAGAACATCGGTCAGCAGGCTGGCATTGCCGTGGTGCTTGACACCGTTCCAGCTGGAAAAACTCGCCATCACGGTCAGCGCCCCGGCATCGATTGCAGCCGGGTAGCCGGCGGCGTGATGCACCACCAGATCAGCCTCGGGCATGTGGGCATCGCCCTGATCGCGCCCGTCTGTCGTGCCCCCGTCAGCAATGAAGTGCTTGGCCGTAGCCGCGACTTGGCGCGACCCGATCGGCTTGCCGTCCTCCAGAACACCTTGCAAGCCCATTGTCATCGCACGACCGTAAGCCGCAACCAGCATCGGGTCGGCGGCATAGCCCTCGTAACTGCGGCCCCAGCGCAAGTCCTGCGGGACGGCCAGGGTTGGTGCAAAAGTCCACTCGATACCGCTGCCGGCAATCTCCGCAGCAGTTGCCGCACCGATCCGGCGGATCAGCTCCGGATCGCGGGCCGCCCCGAGCCCGATGTTGTGGGGGAAAATCGTCGCCCCAGGCAGATTGGAGTGGCCGTGAACTGCATCGACACCAAACAGGACGGGAATGCCGGCACCAGCCTTGCGGGACGCGTCTCGAAACTCCTTTGCCAGCCGGTGCCAGGTGGCGGCATTCGCCCGCTCGTTACCGTATGGCCCGGAATTGCCGCCTGCGAGTATCGAACCCAGCGGATAGCGTTCCAGATCCGCCGGCGTGATCGCACTGATATCAGCCTGAATGACCTGGCCAACTTTCTGCGCCAGAGTCATTGAGGCCAGCAAGGCACTGATGGCTGTCTCTGTCTGCGGGTCAGTGATTGCCGCCGGGCTGGCCGCAACAGGCCAGTTGGCTGGGGTGGCCTGCGCTCCCTCAGCAGACGTCTTGGCGGGAGTAGCTTGAGATAAAGGAGCTGAGCACCCGGCCAAGATAACCGTGACAACGGCGAGCGTTTTTCTTAGAAGCATATCTTCCCCGCGCCAATTATTATGTGAACGTTATCATAACGCTGCCCGAGGCGATTTGCAAAGTCAAGCATAGGGCTTAGTGATTTCTTGTGATTGCGACCAGCAGTAAACCTGCAGTAGCGGCCAGAACCGCCAGGAGCGCGAACAGCCCTTGAAAACCAAAGGCCGGGACAAGCGTCACGGCAAACCACGGCATCACCAGCGAAGGCAGGGTGTTGGCAAGATTGAAGAGGCCCAGGTCACGGCCGCGCCGGTCTGGTCTGGGTAGAATCCGCAGGGTCTGCGCCGAATGCAGCGCCAGAAAGACCGCGCTGGACAAGCCAAACAGGCCATAGGCCAGTATGGCTGATACAAGGTCAGCGGCGAGCGCCATGCCGGTGAGCCCGAGCGCAGACAGGAGCGCACAAACCCGTAGCGGCGTGATCGGCCGATCCTGTCGGTCAGACCAGCGCCCTGCCAGCAGGGCCAGAGGGGCCGAAAGCAGCAGGATGACGCTGAACAACCTGGCCGTCTGATTATCGCTCACGCTAGGGTCGAGCTTCAGCAACCAGAAATACAGGTAGGCAAACATCGTTGCCTCAGCGATCTGAACAAGCAGACGCGCCATCCACATCCTCATGACCCCCGTGCGCTTCCCAGAGACAGGGTGCCCCCTGTCCGCTCCAGAACCCTCGACCGCGCAAGAGGGATCACGCGCAGGGGGCAGGCGCACCAGCAAGACCGGCAGGACACAGATCACAACCAGAAGGCCGACCAGCCAGATGCGCGCGCCACCTGCTGCAAGGCCGGGGTGCGTAATGACCGCGCCGGATAATGCCCCCATTCCGGGTGCAAAAGCCATCAGCCCGCCCAGCAAGCCCTTGCGGTGATCGGGAACCCGATCTCCGGCCCAGGCCGCAAGCGGTGCCAGCATCATATTGAGGGCCAGTTGCCAGCAGACTATACTCACAATCAAGCCGAGGAGGTTTGTCGCCTGCTCAATCGCACCAAGCAGCAGGCAGGACAGGATCAATCCCGCCACAAGCCAGCCACGGCGGTTTCGCGTCACATCGCTGAGGTAGCCGAAACCGATATTACCCAAGCTGGCGGCAATCGCCCCGGCCAGTGCCATGTAGGCCAGCCAGTCGACACCGGCGGCCGTACCCGCGAGTTCAGCCACCCGCACCGGCAGCAGGATCGTCAGCAGCGGCGTATAGGCTATGGTCGCGCCGGTCCAGGCCAGGGCATAAAGAAGGACGAACCTGTCAGTCGCAGCGTTGCCCTCTGTATCAGGCAATGCGCGTGCCTTGTGGCGGCGCAACCGAATCGCGCTCATGGATGCAGGCCGACACCACCGTGAGCGCACCGGGAGGCGGGCTGCCCTTTTTTGCCGCGATGATCAACTCGACTGCCATCGAGGCAGTGGCGGCAATCGGCTGATCGACCGCCGTCAGGGGCGGCTGGGTAAAATGGACCAGCGGGGTATTATCGAAACTGATCAATGAGAGGTCCCGCGGGACTGACATATCGAGCGACCGCGCCACGTCCAGCGTTGCCAGGGCCATCTGGTCATTGCTGGCGATGATCGCTGTGGGTGGCTTGGCAGCCTGCAGCAAGTGCCGCGCGGCCACCTCGGCCGAGGCGTAGCTGAAATCGCCTTCCGCCAGTAGCCCGTCACACGTCAAACCGGCATCAGTCATGGCCGCACGCCAGCCATCGATCCGCCAGCCGCTGAGGTTATATTCGGGCGAGCCTGAAATGAACCCGATCCGGGTATGACCCCGATCAATCAGGTACTGCGTTGCCTGCCGCGCAGAGCCTTCGTCGTCCATGGACACAGGGATGCCGGCCCCATTCTGCTTCGAGCCGATCCGCGCGAACGGGATGCGTTGCTGGTCGAGCAGGGCGACGATTTGCGGGTTGTCGGAATGCGGGGGGGTTAAAATAATCCCATCGGGCTGTAATGCCGCAATCGCGCCGAGCAATTCACGCTCGACATGGTCGCTGTGGGTATCGACCAGCTCGAAGATCATCCGGTAGCCGTGCTCCGCGCATTTGAGCATGCCGCCGAACAGCATCTGATCGACCCAGTCGGTACCCTGCCGCGCCCGCCAGTCTGCGATGGTCCGGTCACGGTCGTTGATCGCCAGGATCAGATAGGACCGCGAGCCGCTCATCCGCTGGGCCGCTATCGAGGGAACATACCCCAACTTGTCGATTGAGGCCTGGACCCTGTCCCGCATTTCCGGGCGGACGTTGGGCTCGTTGTTGATGACGCGGCTGACCGTTTGCAACGACACGCCAGCATCGGCGGCCACATGCTTGATGGTGACGGACTGGCGTCTTCTCCCCATGTTATTTTCTGTCACCTTGCTGTTGTGCATCGCCGTCGGTGGTCGCTTGCTGCCCGGACTGCTGCCAGACGCGAACCCAGTCGACCTCCATGCGCTTGGGATAGCCGTCCAGCCGCACGCCGCCAACCCCCCGGCTCTCGGGAAGCTTTCCACCGATCGCAAGGTTCAGGATCAGGTGGAACGGCTGGTCGAACGGCGCACCCGGCGCGCTAGACCCGGTGGTCGACCATTCGCTGGCCTTGCGTTCAGCATAGGGGCGCCCATCGACCCGCCAGACCATGCGGTCCGGATACCATTCAATCGTATAGGTGTGGAAACCGTCATCCAGGACTTCTGGAAAAGGTACTTCCTCGCCCTTGAACGTGTTGTCGGGCCATTTGCCACCGAAATGCAGCGTCCCAAGGATCGTGTTCTCGCGGCCGCCCGGGCATTTGGCGCATGGGACACCCAGATTGACCGCCTCGAGAATGTCGATTTCGCCGGACGCTGCCCAGCCACCATAGCGATCCTGCTCCGGGAGCATCCAGATTGCAGGCCAGGTGCCCTGCCCCTGGGGCAGTCGAGCGCGAACTTCTACCTTGCCATAACGCCAGGCAGCCTTGCCGCGCGTATTCAGCCGCGCCGAGCTGAAGGCGCGTGTCGCCTCGGCATTGGGCGTTGCCGAATTGCGGCGCAGGTGGGCGGCCAGCGCCGGACCGGTCGTCCGCTCATGGCGCGCGGTGATGACCAGTTTGCCGTCTTCTATAGCCGCGTTGCGCGAACTTCTGGTGTAGCACTGGTGCTCCTCGTTGCCACCGCCCCAGCAGTCTTCCTCAAAGCTCCACTTGGCGCGATCAATCTTCTTGCCATCGAACTCATCAGACCAGACCATGGTCCAGTCCTTGGCGTCCTGCGCTGTCGACGGCATCGTCCACGCGAGGATGAGCAGAGATAGTGCAGTGACCGTTTTCATGCCTTCCGTCCCTCGTTGGCCGCGCAGTACTGGGCGATGTAAGTTCCGTGTGCCGGCAGGCTGGCCACCGTGCCGGCGACCCCCTCGCGGAGCATTTTCAGAAACGTATCAAGCTCCTCGGGGCGCAGCTTGGCCGCGATGGGGTGATAGCTGTGCGGGGTGATCCCCTGCCCCATCATCACCTGGGTCCAACTGTTTTCGACAAACAGCTCTTCATTCCTGCGAAAGACCCTGCCGGTCTCGCGGAACAACGCGATCTTCTGCTCCAGGCTTGGCGGCACAGCCATAGCCGCACACTGCCGCCAGAAGGGCGAGTCCCGCCGCTCCGTCACCTTGTAGTGAAGGATCAGAAAATCACGGATCTGCTCCATATCGGCGAACTGCTGGTCGTTGAACTCGGCGATATCGTGCGCGCTCACCGGGCCGGACGGCAGCATGCGGATCAGCCGCAGCACCGCCCGCTGGATCAGGTGGATTGAGGTGGACTCGAGCGGCTCCATGAACCCGCCCGACAAGCCGACTGCGACGCAGTTGCGGTGCCACTGCTTGCGCCGCACCCCGGTCGTGTAGCGGATCACATTGGGCTCGGTCAGCACGTCGCCCTCGACCGACTCGAGCAGCCGCTCCAATGCTGCATCCTTCGTCAGGTAACGGCTGCAATAGACGATGCCGTTGCCCTGGCGATGCTGGAGCGGGATCCGCCACTGCCAGCCGGCATCATGGGCAATCGCACGGGTATAAGGCACCGGTGGACGCACACTCGCGGTCTGGAGTGCAATCGCGGAGTCGCACGGCAGATAGTGGGTCCAGTCATCAAACCCCGCATGCAGCGCGCCTTCGATCAACAGGGCGCGAAAGCCGGTACAATCGATGAACAGGTCGCCTTCGATCCGGCGCTCGCCGTCCAGCACCAACGCTGCAATATCGCCGCTCTCTCCATCCAGCGCAACCTCGACGATCCGCCCCTCGACCCGCTTTGCCCCATCGGCCTCGGCGCGTTTGCGCAACAAGGCGGCATACAGCGAGGAGTCGAGCTGGTAGGCATAGTTCATCCTGTCATCGGGCAGGTGCGCGAACTTGCCGGCGAGTGCCGCCTTCAGTTCCAGGCAATAGTCATCATAACTATGCGCGTGTCCGCAGGTCAGGCCATGGAGCCAGAAATGCTGGAACCCCGCCGACCAGTGATCCTTGCCGGTGATCCCGAAGGAATGGAAATAGCTCTCCCCCACATCCTTCCAGTTTTCGAACTTGATGCCCAGCTTGAAGGTCGCCTGGGTGGCGCGCATGAACTCGGCCTCGCCGATCCCCACGAGCCGGTTGAACAACTGCATCGGCGGAATTGTGCTCTCACCGACGCCGATCGTCCCGATCGCATCGGACTCGACAAGTGTCAGGTCAATCACCCGGCCCAGTGCGTAGGCGAGCGCGGCTGCAGTCATCCAGCCGGCGGTGCCGCCGCCGGCAACCACGATACGCAGCGGCATTGGGCCGCTCATCGGGCGAGACTCCGCAGCAGGTGAGCACGGATTTGCCCGGCAGTCTCGGCTGTCAAGGGTGCCAGGATCCCGCGCCCGGCTTCCGGCAGATGGTTTGTCACATCGGCTCCATTCTCGAAGACATAATGATCGAAGAGGGCGCGCCAGCGGCGCTTTTCGGCATCCGGCAGGTCGCGCACCGCCAGGATCGCGTGAAACAGCGCGTGCTCGGGCTTACCGAGAAAATGCGGCACGTCGCGCCACCAATAGTTGACGAGCGCATTGAAGGGCGCGAGTCCCTCGACATGGTGCCACCACAGCGAGGGGATGTAGAGCGCGTCACCCGGCGCGAGCTCGGCCACCTGCGCCTGCGCCAATGCCGTGCGAAACCTCGGATAAGCGTTAAAATCCGGGTTGCGCAGGTTGACCATGCTCACCGGCCGGCCGGCCGGCGTGTTCTCCAGCGGGCCGAGGTAAAGATTGCTGAACTGTTCGGGCGGAAACAGCGTAAACCGGCGCTGCCCGACTGCACAGACAGCGAGATTGTTCGGCAAGTCATTATGCGCGGCAATGCAGGTGCGGGTTCCGATCCAGATGGATTCAATCGGCGTCCGCGCACCCAGCGGCAGGCGGTTATTCTCCGCGAGACCCTGGAAGTAATCGTACATATCGATCGATGCCAGGTAGATTACCGGCCCTGGCTCGTCCCCTTCGGTCACAGCCATCGCCCTCAGGAGGCCTTCCAGCGGCCCCTGCGCCATGCGGAAGTTCATGCCCATGGCCGCATCGTAGAACAGGCGGTCTTCGCCGTCGCTTGTCCCGATGCTGGCGGGAAACGCGCGGTCACGCCCTAGGCTGACGAGGTATTGCCGCGCCGCATCAGCACCGGCGAGACCCGCCTTGACCAGCGGCCAGTCCGCGGCCAGCCCGCGCACTACAAACGGCTGGTCAGCCCCCTGCAGCCGCGCATCCAGACCCTCCGGTGTCAGCGCCTCTTCGGCAACTCTCGGCAGATCGTCCAGCAGGGATGCGGTCTCAGCCATGCACACGCCGGTTCTTGAAGCGCACCAGTTTGGCCATGTTGCCGAGCGAGGCCAGCGCCATGTAGACCGGCTCCAGGAAACCCGCGGCATGGAACTCGGCGAGCACCGCGGGCTCAAGCTTGTGCAACTTATCCTCGTTGATGAGGTGATAGCCGACCATGCGGTGGGCAGCACCACTCGCCAGGGTCACGTCCATCGAGAATGGCTCCAGCAAATCATAGCGGTCCAGCATGGCGAAAAAGTCACCGCTGGCACGATAACCCTCATCCAACGCGCCCAGCATGGAGGCCACCTCCTCCAGATAGGGTGTGGGCCGGCCGGTCTCATCGAACACCCGCACGCCCTCACCCGTCGTACTCACACGCGGGTGGCTTATATCGATATGGACTTGCGATGCCCCGGCCCCGGACCCCGGTCGACCTACCAGAAACGGCTGCACGGCCATGGCCAACGGGCGGCAGGTGTTACTCCAGTGGCCGTTGTCGAGGAACAGGTTCTCCCCCGGCTCGAACCCAAACAAGGCAAGCGCCGAGAAGCGCTGCGCCTCGCCGTCATAGCGGAACAGGATCGGGTACTCACAGGCCAGCCGGCGAAACTCCGCAGGGACAGCAAGGCAGGCCATCACCCCGTCTCCAAGCTCGGGCCGGGCCTCGGTATGCACGCGCAAAGTGCCATGGTCGGCAGGGTTGAGAATCTGGTGCTTGATCATAATCAGGCCATTCGCCTTGCAGGTTCAGTGTGTGCAGCCGCAGCCGCGCTGGCATCATGATAGGCGCGATTCTCGGGCAGCGCTGATACCAGTACTCGTGCGCGCTCCCGCACTTCGCCCAGACGGGCCAGTGCCGAAGAGTCAGGCCCGCCAAGCCCTGACGGTACCGGGAAACCCATGCCATACAGCACATAATGCTGGCTGGCTGCCGGGAATACCTCCTCCGCGTCGGGAAAATCCCGCAGCGAAGGCGGTCGTGTTCGCCACAGCACCAGATGCTCTGCCAGCCGCTCAGGGATGGTCGCAGGGTCGCGCTGGGCCTGCCAGTACGGCTCATTGCGGCGACTGAGCACATAATGGAGCTTCAAAAACTCGACGATCCGCTCCCAACGATGGTGCATCAACGCGTTGAAGCGCCGGGCCTCGATGGCCATCACCGTGCAGTCTGCCGGAAAAGCATCCGCAAGCGCCCGCAGCGACAGCTCGATCATCACGATCGCCGAGGCCTCCAGCGGCTCGATAAACCCGGCGGACTGGCCTATTGCCACGCAGTTGCCTTGCCACAGTTTTGCACGGTAGCCGGTGCGAAACGCCAGCTTTCGGGGGGCAAGTGCGCTTGGATCGAAATTGGGGAACTGGCGGGCGACATAGCCACGCAGGGTCGCCTCCGCAGCCTCATCCGAGAGAAACCGTGAACTGTAGACGCAGCCGATCCCGCGCCGGGTCGGCAAGCCGATATCCCACAGCCATCCGGCCGCGTGCGCTGTGCCGACAGTCTGGGAGGCAATCACGCTGTCCGGCGCAACAGCGACCTGGACCGCAAGCGCCCGGTCGTTGAAGGACACATCGGCACGATCAATCCAGGCCACGCCGCAATGTCCCTCGATCAGCAACGCCGCCTGGCCGCTGCAATCCAGGAACAAATCGCCCTGCACTGTAGTAGCGTCGCGCAGGTGAAGCGCTGCGATATCGCCGTTCTCGGCCAGCTCTGTTCCGGTCACGGTCCCGGCGATGCGGGTCACCCCCAGACGCTGCGTGGCATGGCGCATCAGCAGCGCCGCGAGCTTGCCGGCATCGAGGTGGTAGCCATAGTTGAGCGCTGCCGCATAGTCCGGCATTGCCCGTTGGCGCGGCGCCAGATGGCGGCTGGCGACGGCGGCCTGCGCCGTCATGGCCGCAGCAAAACGGGTCCCGGCGTCGCTTGCCTGCCACGCCCCAAGCAGATCGCGCATGTCTCCTGTGGGCGGCAGGGTGAACGGGTGTAAATAGTGGTCATCCGGCGCGCCCGTCACCCAGCCATCAAAGCGCGAGCCTTGCTTGAAGGCGGCATCGCATTCGCGCAGGAACTCGCTCTCGGCAATGCCGATGCTGGCCAAAGTCTCGCGCATGGTCGGCCAGGTGCCCTCGCCGACACCGATTGTTGCGATCTCTGGAGACTCGACCAAGGTTACGGCTAGCCAAGGCAGGCGCGCGGCCAGCACACACGCAGAGAGCCAGCCGGCGGTACCGCCGCCCACAATTACGACCTGCCTGATCGAACCCGCCATCACATTTGCCTCAACTCAAGCCAGGCTGTTGAAGTGTGACCCAGCCGCCTCACTTGACGGTGTCGTTCATGCTTTATCAAGGCCGCAAACGCGATACCCACTGCTTGAACATCAAGGTTTGCGGCAGCCAAAACCCGAAATCGCAAGGTTTGCCGTGTTCATAGCTGCCAAGCTGAAGCCCTTGATGGGAGTCACTCCGGCTGACGGAGAGACTCCCTCAATGGTCCAAGCAGCCAGCCCTGCACTTCAGAACGTGAAACGCATGCCCAGCGAGTAGCGTGCATAACCGGGGGCCGAGAAAAACACGATCTGGTTATTGCGCTGGTGGCCGCGCCGGTCCGCACTGGCGATGTTGATGCCTTCCACGAAGGCGGTCATCCCCTTGCGGAATTCCCAGCTCGCGCTCACGTCGACCTGGCCGTACGCTTCCGTGTAGAACGGATCGAACCCGTAACCCGACAAGAACTCGTCACGCCAGTTATAGGCGGCCCGCGCCTGGAAGCCGTTTTTGTCGTAGTAGAGCACGGCGTTTGCGCTGTCGCTCACCCCGTTCACCGCGAATTGGGTTTCCCGGAAGCCCAGGGTGTTATCGATGCTCGTATCGCTGTTGACGATTGTATAGTTCAGCTGCACGCCGAAGCCCGTCTCCCAGAAGCGGTGCTGTATGGCGAATTCCCAGCCATTCAGTCTGGCAAGCTGGTCACTGTTGCCGGGCTGCGTGGTTACAAACTGCACGGCCGGATCGCCAGGCTGACCGATCACGCCCCGTGCCACACCGTTGCTGAATTCGACAACACTGGGATTATTGGCTGCGAGATAGGCGAGAATATCCGCAAAGCCGGGGTTGCCACCCAGTGCCGTACGCGCCGCCTGCACAGCTGCCCCCTGGGCCGCGTTGGTGAGGTTGAACAAGGGCTGCTCGACCGTTGTATTGGCGATGAAGTTGCTGACCTTCTTGCGGAAGTAGCCGACCGAGACATAGCTTTCCGGACCGTAGTACCACTCAGCCGACAGATCGATATTCTTGGACAGATAGGGGATAAGACCGGGGTTCCCGCTGGCGGCCGTGCTGCCGCCATTGGGCCGCAGCGGCTGGTTGACCGTGATGCCACCCTGCAGGCTGGCGTAATCCGCCCGGGTAATCGTGTGGCTGTAGGATGCGCGCAGCTTGACACTGGAGATCGGCGAGAAGTCCAGGTCCAGCGCTGGCAACCAGTTCTTGTATTCGCCCTTTAGGGTCGTGAAGTCCGACTGATTCCCCACGATCAAGCCGATTTCATTGTCGGCAAGCCAGCTGGTTCCTGTCGGGACCGGGACCAGGGCCGACGAGGTAACATTGGTTGTTTCGTAGCGTACACCCAAACGGAGGTTCAGCGGGAACTGACCAAGCTCGAACGCGTGTGTCGTCTGAAGGTAGGGAGCGATAGTTCTTTCTTTGATGCGACGGTCCGTGGTGAACTGGGCAAGACAGGTGCCCGGAATTTCGTTACCGGTAAACGATTGGCTGCACACCCCGATCTCTTCTTCCAGCAGGTTGATCAAGCCCACCGTATCAATCTCGAAGTAGCTTGGTATGACACCCGTGGACGCATCGACGCCCAGGCGACCCGGCAGGTCGGTCAAAGTGTAGAGTTCATCCGGCGTGTCCGCCGCACTCAGCGTGCCGCCCCAGCTGTCGCTCTGGAGTACACCAAAAGCCGAGCGGACGTTGTTATCCGTGTAGGTCACGCCGAAATCGACGCTCTTGATGAGCGCAGTCTCGAAATCATAGCCGCCCCGGAAGGTCGCCTGATTGATCTCATCCCGCATGTAGGCATTGCGGAACGAATTGCCTGCCGGCCGGATGCTGGACGCATCCAACGCGATACCCGGTGCCAGTTCTGCCGAGATGATGGGGATTTGGCTGGTAAAATCGACGCGCTGGTTGACAACACCGTAAATGGCACTGCCGATGGCAGTGTTGCTGCCGAATGGCGAGGTCGGTTTGCTCTCGGCTGACGATTGGTGCGCATCAAGCTCAAAGCGCAACCCATCTGGACCATCCCACGCGATATTGCCCCCGATCGACCGGTTGATCGAGCGATTAGCCGCGACCGCACCAGTGATGGCCAGGTCCTTGCCTTCGCCTGGCCCGAATGCTTCCGCATAGAAGTTCGGTCCAGCGGCGGGCCCATCAGTCCAGCTGCTGGTCGTGTTGTTATGGTTGAACCAGACACCAATGCTGTCGGTGCGCGAATCGATCGTGTTTTGCGAGTAGGTATAGTCGAACACGGCAGACAGCGAGTCAGTCGCCTTCACTTGCAGGACCAGCTGGCCGTTGATCCGCACGCGCTCGAAGTCCGTGAAATCATAGCCGGCGTTCTGGGTGACCTGATAGACGTCTGTCGGATCCGGGCGATTGGTGATCTGGGCGAAGCGCGGATCACTGGCATCTTGTGCGAGCGACCCCCAGTTGTTTTCGTCCCCGAGATAGCCCTCGCGCCACCCGGCATTGAACTGCGCCAGGCTCGCCCGGCGCTTCTGGTATGAGCCGGTCACCAGGATGCCGATCCGGTCATCGGCAAAGGTCTTGCTGATAATGCCGGAAATCTCCGGCGTGACCACCGTGCTGGCAAACGTATGATCGAGCAGACCCTTGACACCGATGCTGCCCTTGAAACCCGGGCGGTCAAGCGGTCGCGGAGTCTTAATGTTGATCAGGGACCCGATGCCGCCGGTCGGCAGCGTCGCCCGTCCAGACTTGTAAACCTCAACGCCGGCCACGGCTTCCGAGGCCAGATTGGCGAAATCAAAGCTGCGCGTCGCCGGGGCCCCGCAGCAACTGTCAATGCGCGAGGTCGGCATCTGCCGGCCATTGAGCAGGACAAGGTTGAAGTCCGGGCCAAAGCCGCGAACGGTCACACTCGATCCCTCACCGTTTGCCCGGTCGATCGACACGCCGGTAATGCGCTGCAGTGACTCTGCGAGGTTGGTATCCGGGAACTTGCCGATGTCTTCGGCCGAAATGGCATCGACCACACCCAGTGCGTTGCGCTTGATGTCCTGTGAGGCGCGTAAGCTCGCCCGAATCCCGCTGATGACGATCTTGTCCATCACGACTTCGTCTGCGGCAGGCGCATCCTGCGGCGCATCAGAGTCCTGTGCCCAGACAGGCTGCGCGGCAAGGCCAATCACCAGCAGCGACGCGCCGGCAAAGCGGTTGAACTTCAGCTTACACGAATCACGCATCTGCGCTTCCCTCCCCAGATTTATGTTCTTTGATTGCGAACAATTCTTGCGTTGTGTACGTTCACATTAATGATAACGTTCACTTCGTCAATGCGGGTGTGGAGAATTCCCCAGAGTGTGACTTTTTTGACAGCGTTGCGCCTGCTGGCCTTTACGAAAATACGCAGCACACCTCCCGGTGGGGCAGGAATTACAGGTCATCGCGATGAGGCAGCTTGTAATTCTTCTCCCTGATACCGGATGCAGGTGGAGCCGTGCGAACCAGGGTGCTCGATCACACCAGAAGAAGTGTCGGGAAAAAGCGACTTATCAGACGATATTGGACGTCTTCTAACGCTGAGATGGAGGCCCGAGCCGGAATCGAACCGGCATATACGGATTTGCAGTCCGCTGCGTCACCATTCCGCCATCGGGCCACCAAGTCGCGTTTAATCCAGCACCGGCGCGCCAGCGTCAAGGGGCAACCGCAAAGCACACCGCCACAATCAGCGGAATGCCCAGCAGATCGATGAGGAATCCGGCGCGGATCATCTGCCCCACTGTTATCTGCCCGGTCGCATAGGCGATCGCGTTCGGCCCGGTGCCCGCCGGCATCATGAAGCCCCAGCTTGCCGCCAGCGCCGCCGGCATCGCCAGCGATAGCGGATCGAGCCCGGCCACAGTCGCCACCCCGGCCACCACCGGCAGGAAGCCGCTGGCGGTCGCGACGTTGGAGGCGAACTCGGTGACCAAAATCACCAGTGCCGTCAGCAGCAGCGCCAAAGCCCAGATCGGGATCGAGCCCAGGCCCGAGAGTTGCCCGCCGATCCAGAGTGCCAGGCCGCTGGCGGTGATGGCATCCGCCAGCGCCAGCCCGCCGCCGAACATCATGATGACATCCCACGGCACCCCGCGCGCATCCGGCCACTCCAGGATCGGGCGTCCGTTGCCGCCGGGCAGAATAAACAGCAGCAGCGCGGCGGCGATTGCCGTCATGCCATCATCGAGCGCCGCCAGCCCGATCCTGCCCTTGATGAGCGGCAGGACCGTCCAGCCAAGGATCAGCGCCACCACCACCGGTGCCACCCGCTTCTCCAGCGGTGTCCAGGGGCCGGGTGTACCGATGGCCGCCAGAACCGCACCCCGATCCAGTGCGACCTGCGGCACCCTCAGCGCGCGCGTGAGCAGCCAGGCGGCAGCAGGAATGCCGATCACCACCATCGGCAGGCCGAACTTTGACCAGGTGAGAAAGTCGACAGGACGATGCAGCGTGCGCTCGATCATGGCGGCAGCAATGCCGTTGGTCGGCGATCCGACCAGAGTGCCGAGCCCGCCAATCGAGGCCGCGTAGGCAACGCCGAGCAGCAGGGCGGGTGCGAACGCGTCATCCTGTCCGCGCGCCTTGACCAGCGCCAGCGCGACCGGCGTCATGATGAGAGTCGTGGCGGTATTGGAGACGATCATACTGACGAGTGCCGTCGCCGCCATGAATGCCAGCACCAGCCGCCTGGGGTTGGTGCCGCCGCGTGCCGCAACCGCGAGTGCCACACGCCGATGCAGGCCCGCCTTCTCGATGGCGAGGGCAACAATTGCACCACCGAGCACCAGAAAGAGAATGGGCGAATAATAGGTGCCGGCGATCTCTCCGGCGCTGCCCGCGCCCAGCAAAGGCAGCAGCAAAAACGGCATCAGCGCCGTCATGGTGAGCGGCACGGCCTCGGTGAACCACCAGAGCGCCATCAGCACACCAACGGCGGCGACTGCCCAGCCCTCGGGGCTGAGGCCCGCCGGAGCGGCCACAAGCCGCATCGTCAGAAACAGGCCGATACCGGCCCAGAGCCCCACCCGCTGGATCATGGGCAAGGCTTAGCGCTTTGATGCGGCTATGGCTAGGCGGACAAGACCGTCACGCCGCGCCAGAACGCAACATGGCCCCGGATCTGCGCGGCCTCAGGCTTGGGTTCGGGGTAGAACCAGGCAGCATCCGGGTTCTGCGCACCGTCCACATCGAGCGTGTAGTAATGCGCGGCTCCCTTCCAGGGGCACAGTGTTTGCTTGGCACTGGGTTTCAGGAAAGCGGCGTCGACAGCTTCCAACGGGAAATAATGATTGCCCTCGACCACGACAGTCGCGTTTGATCGGGCTATAACATGGCCATTCCAGCGGGCTTCCATCATGGTGCTGCTCCGTTTACACGCTTGTTGAGGTTTGAGTGATATGGCCCGCAATCTGCTCAAGACAACCATTCCCCGGATAGCGGACGAGGTATCTGCTGCACCTAGGCGGGCTGCATGAGCGACGAGGACCTGCGCCGCTTCGCCCCGGCGACCGCCCGCAACCGGGAGCCGATCCTGGCCGTGCTCAAAACCGTCCTGCCTGAGGCCGGGCTGGTGTTGGAAATCGCCAGCGGCACTGGCGAGCACGCCGTGCACTTTGCGCCAGCCTTCCCTGGCCTGCTATGGCAGCCGACCGACGCGGACCCGGACTCCCTGCCCTCCATCGCAGCCTGGCGGACACACAGTGGCCGGGAGACCATCCTGCCGCCGCACAAACTGGACCTTCTGACCGACCCGGCCCCGGTCACGCAAGCAGACGCCATGGTCTGCATCAACATGGTCCACATCAGCCCCTGGCAGGCAACCGCCGCCTTGATGCGGCTGGCGGCTGACGTGCTGCCGTCGGGGGCGCCACTTTACCTATACGGGCCGTACCGCCAGAATGGGCACCATACAGCCCCCAGCAACAAAGCCTTCGATGCTGACCTGAAGTCCCGCAACCCGGCCTGGGGCGTGCGGGACCTGGAGAGCGTGGCAGACTGCGCGGATGCTGCAGGGCTGACCTTGGCGGACGTCGTGCCGATGCCCGCCAACAATCTGTCCGTCGTGTTCAGGCGGCGGCCGATTTGAGCCGGTGCTTGTAGGCTTCCCGGAACTTCTTGACCTTGGGGGCCACGACAAAATTGCAGTAAGCGTTGCCGCCGCCAAGCCGCTGGAAATACTCCTGGTGATAGTCCTCGGCGATCCAGAAGGTGCCCGCCGGTGTAATCTCGGTCACGATCTGGCCTGGCCACAGTTTGGCAGCGCGTGCTTTGGCAGCCTGGGCCTCGGCGGCCTGCTCGGGCGAGAGTGTGAAGATGGCGGAGCGGTAATGTTCGCCGACGTCATTGCCCTGACGGTTCAGGGTTGTCGGATCGTGGACATGAAAAAAGATGTCCAGGATTTCCGCATAGGAAACCTGGGCAGGATCGAAGGTCACGCGGATCGACTCGGCGTGCCCGGTGCCACCGGCGCAGACCTGCTTGTAGTTGGGGTTCTCGACACGGCCGCCAGCATAGCCGGACTCGACCGAGATCACGCCCTGCAGGTCGTCGTACATGGCCTCAATACACCAGAAGCAGCCACCTGCCAGAATTGCCGTTTCCATGAAATATCTCCTTTGCTGCCGTGTATTCGCCCCTTGCCCGCATGGGGTTACCGCTCACCATATAAACGCATGAAGCAGATTGTCAGCGATTTGCCGCCGTTCACCGCATGAGGCATGACAGCCGATAAAACTTCGCCAAACTGCTATAGATAAATACTACACCGCTACGCATGACTCACAGGAGAACCTCATGAAGCTACTCGCCCCCCTGCTGATCGTATCATTGGCCGCAACACCGGCGTTTGCTGCCGCACGCACGTTCGATGTCAAAGGCTTTACGGGCGTTGCGTTGACGGGCTCGCACAATGTCGAGATTTCCCAAGGAGCATTCTCGGTAACGGCTGAGGGTGACGCCAAAGAGCTGGACCGGCTGAAGATCGCGGTGGACGACGGCGTGCTGGTCATCAGCCAGAAATCCGGCTCTTACTCCAGCAGCGGCCATGTGGTTGTGAAAGTACGCCTGCCCGCACTCAGCCGCATGACCCTCACCGGCTCCGGAGATATGAAAGCAACCGGCGTTAACGCCAAAGCTTTCGAGGCACGGTTGACCGGCTCCGGCGATATGATCCTGGCCGGCACATGCACCAGCCTGAAGGCCAGCCTGCTCGGCTCCGGTGACATGGTCGCCAAAGACCTGAAATGCGAGAGTGCCGATGTGTCGCTGCTCGGCTCCGGCGACATCGATGCCTACGCCACTAAGGCGATCGAGGCCTCCCTGATGGGCTCCGGCGACATCACTGTGCACGGCAAGCCTGCCAGCCGCCAGACCAGCGAGCGCGGCAGCGGCGACATCACCTTCTCGAAGTAAAGGACTACCCTCTCCCGCTGGAGCCTACTCCGCCGCTTCCGCCTGCGCCGGTGGCCGGTAGCTTAGCACCGGCTGCCGCGCCGCCCGGGTTTCGTCCAGCCGTTTCATGGGCGCAAAGCGCGGCGCGCTGGTGAAGCGCCCGGTGTCGCCCGACTTGGCCGCCAGTGCGAGATTGCGCATGGCCATGATGAACTGATCGAGCGTGGCCTTGCTTTCGCTCTCGGTCGGCTCCACCAGCATCGCGCCGTGCACCACCAGCGGGAAATACACCGTCATCGGGTGGTAACCCTCGTCGATCATCGCCTTGGCGAAATCGAGCGTGGTCAGCCCTGCGTCCTTCAGGAAGCGGTCATCGAACAGCGCTTCATGCATGCACGGGCCATCGAACGGTGCCGTCATGACATCCTTGAGGCTGGCCAGCACATAGTTGGCATTCAGCACGGCGTCTTCGGCCGCTTGCATAAGACCATCCGCACCGTGGCTCAGCATATAGGATGCCGCCCGCACAAACATGCCCATCTGGCCATGGAAGGCGGTCATGCGCCCGAAGCTCTGCGCGGCCTTGGGGTCTTCATCCCGGTGCTCGACCAGTTGCAGCGCACCATCCGCCAGCTTGTGGATGAACGGCAACGGGGCAAACGGGGCCAGCTTCTCCGAGAGCACCACCGGCCCGGACCCCGGCCCGCCGCCGCCATGGGGGGTCGAGAAGGTTTTGTGCAGGTTGATGTGCATGGCATCGACGCCCAGGTCGCCGGGGCGCACCTTGCCGACCAGCGCGTTGAAGTTCGCACCGTCGCAGTAGAAATAGGCACCGACTGCATGAACAGCCTGCGCAATCTCGACGATGTCCGGCTCGAACAGCCCGCAGGTGTTCGGGTTGGTGAGCATGATGGCAGCAACATCCGGCCCCAGGCGCTGCTTGAGGGCCGCAAAATCAACCCGGCCGCGGTCATCGGCCGGGATCGGCTCGACCCGGAAGCCGCAGAAGGCTGCCGTCGCCGGGTTGGTGCCGTGCGCAGACTCCGGGCACAGCACGACCGGGCGCGGGTCACCGCGCGCCTCCAGCGCTGCCCGGATCGCCAGCATGCCGCAGAGCTCGCCGTGGGCACCGGCCTTCGGGCTCATGGCGACCGCCTGCATGCCGGTCAGCGTCATCAGCCAGTGCGCGACCAGCTCGATAAGCTCGAGAGCACCCTGGACGCTGTTTTGCGGCTGCAACGGATGGATATCGGCAAAGCCGGGTAGCCGCGCCATCTTCTCGTTGAGGCGGGGATTGTGCTTCATGGTGCACGACCCAAGCGGAAACAGCCCGAGGTCGATCGCATAGTTCTTGCGGCTCAGCCGCGTGAAGTGGCGCACCGCCTCCGGCTCGGTCAGGCCCGGCAGGCCGATCGGCCGTCTGCGCTCCAGCCCGCCCAGACGGGCCGCACGCATCGGCTGGGCCGGGGTATCGACGCCGGTGCGGGTTTCGTCGCCGATCTCGAAGATCAGCGGCTCTTCGAGCTGCAGTGCGCGGTTACCGGTGAACGTATCACCTGCCGGTTCAGCGTGCGTGTCGGACGGGCGGGTCGGGCGACCCTGGTTGTTCATGCTCATACCAGCACCTTTTGGAATGCGGTGACCAGCGCTTCGATATCGGCATCGGTCACGGTTTCTGTAACGGCGACAATCACGCTGTTTTCAAGCGCTGCCACATGCGGGAACAACCGGGTGGAGGCGACGCCGGCCAGGACACCATGCTCCGCCATGTCGCGCAGGACCGGACGGGCCGGGCGATCCAGCGCAATCGTGAATTCATTGAAGAACGCATCATTCAGCACCGTGATGCCCCGGATGGCACTCAGCCTGTCCGCCACATCGCACGCGCGGGCATGGTTGTATTCGGCAACCGCACGCAGGCCCTTCTCGCCCAGCAAAGTCATGTGGACCGTGAAGGCGAGCGCGCACAGCCCGGAGTTGGTACAGATGTTGGAGGTCGCCTTCTCCCTGCGGATGTGCTGCTCGCGGGTCGAGAGCGTCAGCACGAAGCCGCGCTTGCCGTCCGCGTCCACCGTCTCGCCGCACAGACGACCCGGCATCTGGCGAACGTATTTTTCCTTCGATGCGAACAGCCCCAGGTACGGCCCGCCAAAGTTGAGGGCATTGCCGATCGACTGGCCTTCGCCAACCGCAATATCCGCGCCCATCTCGCCCGGAGAGGTGACCATCCCGAGCGACATCGCCTCGGTGACCACCACCACCAGTAAGGCCCCCTTGGCATGGCAGGCAGCAGCCAGATCACTCAGGTCCGCAACATGGCCGAACAGGTTCGGGTTCTGCACCACAACACACGAGGTCTGGTCGTCGATCTGGCCCATCAGCCAGTCGAGGTCGCAGCCCGGCTTGCCGTTCGTCAGGCTGGGTGTGCCGGTCACCAGCTGGTCATCGGTGAAGGCGGTCAGCGTTTGCGCCACTTCGACATAGTGCGGGTGCAAGCCGGCCGAGAGCACTGCCTTGGAGCGGCGGGTGACGCGGCGCGCCATGAAGATCGCCTCAACACAGGCCGTTGAGCCGTCGTACATCGAGGCGTTGGCCACATCCAGACCGAACAGGCGTGCCACCTGGGTCTGAAACTCGAACAGATATTGCAGGGTCCCCTGCGCGATTTCCGGCTGATACGGTGTATAGCTGGTCAGGAATTCCCCGCGCTGGATGATGTGGTCGACGCTCGCCGGCACGTGGTGCTTGTACGCCCCGCAACCGATGAAAAACGGATATTCGCCGGCCGGCTTGTTGCGGCGCGCCAGCCCACCGAGCAACCGCTCAACCTCCAGTTCAGTCATGTGGTGCGGCAAGCCGGCGACAGGCACTCGGCCCAGGGTCGCAGGCGGCACATCCCGGAACAGGTCGTCTATATGTGCTGCACCAATTGTGCGCAGCATTTCTGCACGGTCAACATCGTTCAGTGGCAAATAGCGCATGGATGAACCCTTGATTTAACTTGGTTTTCTTGCCTGAAACCGCAGGCGGACATAGTCTGCGACAAACACCCCGTCTGCGCGCTTCAGGATCGGCGCGAGGAAATCCTCGATCTGCTGCATGATACGCGGCGCATCCTCGTCCGCTACACCGACCGTATCCATGAAGCCCTGACGCAGGGCCGTCAGCCAGCCGACCACCCCGGTCGGCAGTTCGGTCGGCCGGTGGATGAGTGACACTTCGACCTCGGAAAAGCCCGCCTGTGCCAGGGTATCGGCAAACATGGCGGGCTCAGCGTAATTCTGCGCCTCGCGGTCCGGCAGTGTGTAGCCCTCCAGCGCCAGTACGGCACGGATGCCGGTACGCAGCGCCGCGATATTGCCAAAGCCGCCGAACTCCCCGACGAAGCGGCCACCCGGCTTGAGCGCCCGGAACACGCCCTGCGCCACGGCCGCGTGGTCCATCATCCAGTGCAACGCCGCATTGGTGAACACCGCATCGAATTCCGCGTGGAAGGCGAGCGCCTGGCCATCCATGACCGTGGCGACAAGTCCCCGGGCCTTGGCGGCGGCCACCATCTCCGGGCTGAAGTCGACGCCGGACACGGTCGCGCCACTGGCCAGGAGCTTCTCGGTCAGCACGCCGTCGCCGCAGCCCAGATCGAGGATGCGCTCCCCCGGCTGCGGCGCCAGTAGCGCCAGCACCGGCGCACCAAGCGCAGGCACGAACCCGGCGTTGGCCGCATAGGCCGTGGCATCCCAGCGGTTGACGGGTTGCGGCGTCGTCATCAGCTCAAGGTCGCCAGATAGGCCTGGTACGCAT
This sequence comes from uncultured Sphingomonadaceae bacterium, assembly GCA_964404985.1. GTDB lineage: Bacteria > Pseudomonadota > Alphaproteobacteria > Sphingomonadales > Sphingomonadaceae > Hankyongella. Next base: position 241,793 of record CAYOMD010000001.1, on the reverse strand, counting down.
CCGCATCCATCAGCGCGTCCAGTTCTGCCGTATTGCTCAGCTTGAGCCTGGCGAACCAGCCCTCGCCTTCCGGCGCGCTGTTGACCAGTGCCGGCGCATCGACCAGGCTGTCATTCACGGCGACAATCTCACCCGAAACTGGCGCATAGACGTCGGACGCGGCTTTCACCGACTCGACGACAGCAGCGTCGCCCCCCTGCGCCACGGCCTTGCCGATCTCCGGCAGCTCAACGAACACCACGTCGCCCAGTTGCTCCTGCGCGTAGCTCGTGATGCCAAACGTCGCGACGTCGCCTTCGACACGCAGCCATTCATGATCCTTGGTGAAATACAGCGTCATCCTGGTCTCCCTCAGTTGGTACGAACATAGCGGTGTGGAACAAACGGCATCGGCGCGACAGCGGCCGGGATGCGCTTGCCGCGCACATCGATCTCCAGCGCCGTCCCGTCGGCGGCCTGCGCTTGCGCGACGTAGCCCATGGCAATCGGGGACTGCAGGCTCGGGCTGAAGCCGCCGCTGGTCACAGTCCCGACCTGCTGGTCGCCCGTATAAATGGCGGCCCCTTCGCGCGCCGGCAGCCGCCCTTCCAGCTTGAGGCCAACCCGTTTGCGCGCGGCACCGCCCAACAGCTGCCCGAGCACGGTGTCAGCGCCGGGGAACCCGCCCTCAAGCTTGCGCCGCTTGGAAATCGCAAAGGTCAAGTCCGCCTCGACCGGATTGGTCTGCGGGCTCAGGTCATGGCCATAGAGCGGCAGGCCGGCCTCCAGTCGCAGGGAATCGCGCGCGCCAAGCCCAATCGCTTTGACCTCCGGCTGGTCGAGCAAAACCTTCGCCACCGCCTCTGCCACATCGCAGGCCACGGAAATCTCGAAGCCATCCTCGCCGGTGTAGCCTGAGCGGCTGACCCAGGCGGGGGCGCCAGCAATCACCGCAGGGCCGGCTTGCATGAAGGTGAGGCTTGCGACCTCCGGGGCGAGCCGGGCCAGGGCATCGACTGCCCTCGGCCCTTGCAACGCCATCAGTGCCCAGTCATCGCGATAGGTGACAGTCACGCCCTTGGGTTCCAGCACAGCACGCAGCACCGCAATGTCCGCGTGCTTGACCGCCCCGTTGACGACCAGCAGCAGGTCGTCCGCGCGTTGGCACACCATCAGGTCGTCCAAAATCCCGCCGCTTGCATCCAGCAGAAGACTATACCGCATGCGGTTGAGCTTCAGCCCCGCGATATCGCCGGGCAGCAGGGTTTCCAGCGCGGCTGCTGTGCCGGCACCGGTCAAGACCACCTGCCCCATGTGCGAGACATCGAACAGCCCGGCTGACTGCCGCGTCCAGAGGTGCTCGGCCATGATGCCGTCCGGGAATTGCACCGGCAGGGCATAACCGGCGAACGGAACGATACGACCGCCGAGCGTGCGGTGCAGATTGATCAGGGGTGTTTCCAGCAGGGCGTCCGACATGGCACTTCTCAACGACAGAGCAGCGCCGAAACTGGCGCCTGTGCCCCCTCTGTCGGAAAACCTGAGAGCTTTGCCGGACCAAGCCAAGGCTGATACCGGATTACCCCTTCGGTGAGGCAGCCCATGAGGCTGCCCGCTTTCCAGAGTGCCGCAACATCGCCGCGCGGTCCGTTGACCTGAGAGATTCCGGGGCGGTTGCTCCTTCGGTGGTGGGCCTCACGGACCACGCTCTCCCGCGCGTCGACAGGGTTGCCCCCGCGAACAAAGTCTGTCTACCCGACGCCGCTTTCAAGTCAACCGGCAAAGCAGCCCAGCTCCGGCAGATTCAGCTGGCGGCCTCGCCGCGCCAGCGCGCCACGGACCAGCGATAGCCGTTCGGACAGACGATGATACCCATGCGGTCGCCCCAGAAGGCGTCCTCCGCCGGGCTTTCGACCGTCGCACCGGCAGCGGCGGCGCGCGCGATCGTTGCATCCACATCGCCAACGTAGAGATAGAACCATTGGCTGGCGCGCACCCCGAGCGTTGCCGGGCACTCACCGGTCTCCGGCTTATCCGGCGAACCCATGAGCACCTTTTCACCATGATAGCGGAACTCGATGTGAAACGGCGTGCCGTCCGGACCATCAATCTTGTCAGCCAGCTCAAAACCGAAGACATCCGTGTAAAAACGGATCGACGCCTCGACATCGCGTAGCGTGATATAGGGGGAAAGCCACGGCATTTCCGGCGCGCGAATGTCAGACATAATCCCTCCCGGTTTTCAGAACATAATAAGAACACAATGCAGCATCTGTCAAGCGTCTTCATCCGGCTTTTGCGGGCAATCGCACTTGCGCGGTGCCGGTTTGCGGGCGGTGGTCGCAAACTCGGCTGGGCTCAGCCGGCCATTGCGATCCGAATCGGCTTGAGCAAAACGGTCCGATGTGCTGATGGCATATTCCTCGAACGACAGCCGGCCATCGCCATCGCGGTCAAGCTTTGCGTAGGCCTTGCGGCGGCTCGCCAGATATTCCTCCCGGCTGACCTGACCGTCCTTGTCCTTGTCATAGCGCGCCCGTCGCCGCTCCTCCCGTGTCGGCTCCGGTTCCTCGGTGTGCGGCGTTTGTGCAGCAGCGGTCGACGCCCGTGCGGGTGCGACAGCAGAGGCAACAAGTCTGGTTTCTGGCACCGATTGTTGAACCGGGCGCGGCGCTTGCTGCCACATCACCGCTCCGGCCACGATCAGGACCACAGCCGTGCCGCCTGCTGCCCATCGAAGCCTGGCGTTCATCATGCCCTCACCATCGGCCGGTCATCACGGCCCGAAACACCCCGAATTGCAGGCGCAAGGATAGGGCATCGCCAGCGGGTGCGCGAGTCCCAAGCGCCACATAAGGCCCGCTCGCGCGCAGGCACCGCGCCATCTTCGGGGTTTTTGCAAGGCCCGAGCGTATCGCACCCAGGTCCTCCATTGCGCCAATCGTCGGCATCCGCAGACGCAGCGTATAGAGGCGAGCCAGGGCATCCATCCAGGCCGGGGCGGCATCAGGCCAGAGTGTGCGCCCGAGCAGCGCCGCCATGGCGGCCCCGATAGCGGTCTGGTCCTGTTCTCCCGCCGCCCAGCCATCCCATGCCTCCAGCAGCGGGAGCAGACGGGATGGCGCGACGCCAAGCGCCGTGAGTTCTGTCAGCAACGGATGGCCGCGGCTCTCCCCGGCCTCCAGCCGCTCCCGCCACCAGGCATAACGCGCCGCGCGCAGCAGGGAGTCCTGTGCTGCATCGCACACATGCTCCAGCTCCACAGCCCAGGCGGCAAGTGCGCCGAACAGCGGGCGTCGATCCGCCGGGGCATAGAGCACCGCCAGATACAGATCTGGCGCTTGCGCGCGCAGCAGGTCCAGACAATAGGTCTCGGTCATGGCCGCTTTTAGAGGAGCTTCGGTCGGAGAAGTCCAGCCTGTCAGCACTGTCACAATTTCGAAACACTGTTACCCCAGAGATTGAGACATCATGCGCATAACACTCGCCCTGCTTTTGATCGGCCTGCCGGTACACGCCCAGCCTGGGCTTGACCTAGACCCCCGTTTCTCCAGCTCGCTCGCCTGTCTCACCTCCGCGATTTATTACGAGGCACGCGGCGAACCGCATGCGGGGCAAGCGGCGGTTGCCGCGGTCGTGCTCAACCGCGTTGCGCACCCTGCCTATCCGAAGTCGGTTTGCGATGTCGTGCTGCAGGGGGCGGAGCGCACAACAGGGTGCCAGTTCACCTTTACCTGTGATGGTTCGCTGAAACATCCGCCAGATACGGCAGGCTGGGACGCCGCGCGGACCGTTGCAGCGGCGGCACTGGCGCAGGGTACACCGCGCACGACCGACTCGACCCACTATCACACCATGGCCGTGTCGCCCGCCTGGGCATCGCGCCTGACGCCGACGCAGCAGATCGGCCGTCATGCCTTCTACCGCATGACCACGCGGGCCAGAGCGCAGCGCGCACAGGCCGCATCCTTGCCTGCCTTCAACCCGTGGGGCTTGGCACTCCCGCAATAAAACCACGCACATGCCAACCATTTGCCGGCTGCGCGCCCGGTCAACAAAAAAAACGGCCCCGGTGTCTCCACCGGGGCCGCCTTTTTGTTCAGTCGCTTAAGCGATCAATCGCTTAGGCGCCGGTACCGAAAGCGCTCGGAACCAGGCCTGCGCACTGGTTCGTCTCCGGTACCTGCTGGCCGGTGACCGGGTTCAGCACGGTGCCAACGCCGTCAGCCGCAGACGACACCTGGATGGCCTGGCTGTTCGGGTTGCCCGAGTTCAGGGTCGAGGTGAAGAACACGGTACGGATGGCACTCTGCCATAGCGACGGCAGGCGCGCGCGACCCGTCAATTCCAGCAGACCTTGGCCCGGATCGTTGACCAGGTTGTCGGTGTTCAGGTACGAACGACCCAGATACACCGGGAAGAAGCGGAGCAGAGCCGAACGCTCCGAGCCCGCTGCAAAGCAGGTGTAGGTCAGCGTGTTGGTGGTGCCGACAAACGGGTAGGCGCGGAACGACGGGTCAGTCGCGCTGAACGGGTTCGCCAGCGGGTTGATGTCGTTCAGGAGGCCGTCGCCGTTCTGGTCATAGTCCAGGTTTTCACCCAGCGGAGCAACCCAGCGGGCCGGGTTCTGACGATCTGCACCGGCGACAACCGGGAACAGTTCGTAAGCCAGACGGGCGGCAGTCGGGGTCGGAACCACGAACACGCCGTTGGCGTTCTGCAGATCGGCGGTGGTCAGACCGAAGGTGTTGGTCTGGGTGGTCAGCACGCCCGGGAGCGTGAAGTCCGGACCGAAGTAGCCGATGCGGGCCTGGGTCAGCACGTCCGCAGCGTTGATACCGGCCTGGAACACGAAGCCGCGACCGGCGTCGTTCAGGGCCGCCGTTGGCACAGCGCGGAAGTCGACATAGTCGGCCACGCCCTCATCCCCCGCCGAAACCGTGAACTGGCCGACGACTTCGGTGCCGGTCAGGGTCTGGGTGACGCGGTTCCACACAGCGCCCGAACGCAGGGTTGCCGGCAGGGTGGTGGTGCCAGCGGTGCCGTAAGCGTTGGTCGTAACGAACGCATCGCAGGCAGCAGCCAGGTGGCGGGTGAAGATCGCGGTGGTGCCCGACGAGTCCGAACGGCCGACGATCTGGATCGGGGCCGAGAAGGTGGCGTTGGTCTGGGTCACGTCCGCAACGTCACGGAAGGTGGTCGGGTTGCCGACGATGGCCGGCGAGCGCAGCTGGACGTCGTTCCAGTTGACGATCTGGCCGTGGAAGATGCGGCAGTAGGCCGACGGGGTCAGGCGGATACCACCGGTGGTGACGGTGTTACCGTTGCTGTCCACAACCGTGCGCGGGTTCTGGATACGCAGGCGGTATTCCTGCAGGCCCAGGGTCGGGCTGTTGTACTTGCGGTAGATCGGGTCGAAGCCGATGAGCACCGGCGCGATGAGGGCCGGGAACTGGACCAGATCGCCATAACGCTCACGCGGGTTCGGGAAGGTGTTCGACGGCAGCGGGTTCGGAACCACAACGCCAGGAGCCAGGATGGTCAGGCCCTGGACAACCGGACGGCCAGAGCCGGAGCCCAGACGGTAGGTGGAGACTTCTGCGTCGCCCAGACCAGCTTCCGACAGACCGTAGTGCGGACCGCGCGGGAACAGATCGTTGGTGCCGTTGCCGACAATGTGGTCACCGGCGAACGACGGCGAGTGCGAGAACACGGCCTGGATGCCAGCGCCCGAACCGGTCGAGACGTAGACGCCACGGAAGTTCGAGAGAATGTTGGCGGACTCGAGCGAGCAGTCGCGGATCACGCCGTCCGGGGTGCCATCACCGTTCACGTCCGGGTTGTACTGGAACGGAGCAACCGGGGTCCCAGCAGCAATCGGAGGGGTGCTGCGGCTGACCAGCGGGAAGTCAGTGCCGTAGCAGTTGAAGATCGCACGAACGTACGGAGCCGGCAGCGACGCGCCGTTCCCGTAGATAGTCGCTTGGGCTGCGGCCTGGCCGGCAACGCCCACGATGGCAGCAGCAGCCGCCAGCAGTATTGATTTGGTTTGCATGGGTCTCTCTTTCCTTATGTTGCTTAGTGATAATCCGGAGGGCAGCTGAAATCGCCCAAGGAGTACCTTTGTCATCGCGCTGCGGCAGGGCTGCTATTGGTTAAATTGACCGTACTTAAACTCAAAAAAATCCAGTACAACCAAAATACAACCTGTGTCTGCGCACTTAGAACGATAACGACTTTGACGAGTATTGATCCGGATAGTTCGCGGCGAAACCCGCATCGGCATCCGTTCTCAAGAATCATCTCGGCGTCGACCCATTACCCGTGCTTCATAACAGAAAAATGACATTAACCATTATAAAGTGTCGTTAACCATGATTATATAACGCTATCATGGATTTGGATGTGAGCGCTCAGACAGGAGGTGAGCCTGTGCTCACATTGTGGCTTTCCCGTGAAAAAGGACGCTTGCACAAGGGGTTTGGCGTTTGCAGGCGTGCACGCGGCCTTGCCGGGTAGCGGGTCGCAGTGCTAGCAGCAGGGGCAAGCCACTCGCTCCGAGTCTTTCTGTTACAGACTTGCATCGACTGTCCTCGCCCTAGAAATTAATAAATGGGACGCATGGAGGCCCCTATGGCGGCATCGCCGATCAAAGCTCCGGATGTACAAGAGACCCATGCGCCGAGCCTGATCGGTGCGCTGGAAGCCAGCGGCGTCCTGCCTCCGGAGACGCTGGCGCGTGCGCGCCTTGTCCATGAGGAGTCCGGCGAGCGCTACGACGCCATTCTCACCCGGCTTGGCCTTATGTCCGAGCAATCCCTTGCGGATTTTGCTGCGCGTCACAGCGGTCTGCCGATCCTGGAGCAAAGCCAGTTGCCGCAGGTTCGGCCGGAGGTCGGTGCGCTGTCCCTGCGCTGGCTGCGGGATAACCGGGTCCTGCCTTTGAGCATCACGGATCAATCCATCGATATCGCGGTGGTCGATCCGTTCGATTCGCACCCGGAACAGGCGCTGGAGTTCATGTTCCGCCGGCCGGTTCGTCGATGGCTGGCGCGGGCCAGTGACCTTGAGACCTTTCTCGACCGGCATTTCGCCGCCCAACGCAATGAAGACGGTGATGTTGCGATCGAGGCCGACGAGGCTGACCTTGAGCGCCTGCAGGACCTTGCAAGCGACGCACCGGCCATCCGCGCGGTCAACCGGCTGATTACCCAGGCCGTCGAGCAGCGCGCGTCGGACATCCATGTCGAGCCGACCGAGGAACAACTGAAGGTGCGCATGCGCATTGACGGGGCCATGCTGGAGCAGGACCCCCTGCCCGCCAGCATGAAGGCGGCCTTCGTCTCGCGGGTCAAGGTGATGTCCGGCCTCAATATTGCCGAGAAGCGGTTGCCGCAGGATGGCCGCCTGCGGCTTGCCGTGCGCGGCCACGATGTCGACCTGCGGGTTGCGACTGCGCCCACCATCCACGGCGAGAGCGTGGTGATGCGCCTGCTCGACCGCTCCAACCTGACCCTTGACCTGGCGACGCTCGGCTTTGACCCGCCCACGGTAAAAGCGTTGACCGACCTGGTGCATCAGCCGCACGGCATCGTGCTGGTGACCGGCCCGACCGGCAGCGGCAAGACCACAACGCTCTATGCCACGCTGTCGCTGCTGAACGCGTCGACCCGCAAGATCCTCACGGTCGAGGACCCGGTTGAATACCGGCTGGCCGGCATAAACCAGACCCAGGTCAGCCCGCCGATCGGCTTGACGTTCGCGGCCGCCCTGCGCTCGTTCCTGCGCCAGGACCCGGATGTCATGATGGTCGGCGAAATCCGCGACCTGGAGACGGCGCAAGTCGCGGTCCAGGCCTCGCTGACCGGCCACATGATCCTCTCGACCCTGCACACCAATACGGCGGCGGGTGCAGTGACGCGCCTGATCGACATGGGCGTCGAGCCGTTCCTGATCGCCTCGACGGTCTCGGCCGTGCTGGCGCAGCGCCTCGTGCGGCGGCTCTGTCCGCACTGTCGCCAGCCGCACCAGGCGGACCATGCCGTGCTGCGCTCGCTCGGCTTCCATGTGAAGGAAGGGGCGCGGATCACGCTGTATCAGCCGGTCGGCTGCGCATCCTGCAATGGCAGTGGCTTTCGCGGCCGCATCGCCATTCACGAGTTGCTGCGCATGGACGAGAAACTGTCGCAGATGGTCGTCGCCCATGCAGAGGCGCGGGATATCCAGCGTCAGGCAGTCAGCACCGGCATGCACACCATGCTGCAGGACGGCCTCATCAAGTCCCACGCTGGCCTGACCACCATCGAAGAGGTCGTCCGCGTGACGCGCGAGGGCTAGGGGATGGCGACATTCCGATACCGGGCTGTTGCGCGCAGTGGCGAGGCCCGCACCGGCACCATGGAGGCACCGACCGCGCAAGACGTGATCGCGCGGCTCCAGCAGTCCGGCCTTTCGCCGATTGAGGCGGTGCCGACCAAGGCAGAGAGCAACAAGCCGGGCGACAAGGTGCGCCGGGCCAGCGCCGCCAGCCGGCAGACCGTCATCAAGGCGCTGGGCGAACTGGCCGTGCTTCTGGACTCCGGCCTGACCCTGGACCGGGCCCTGGCGATTATCGGTGAGAGCATCCAGAGCACCAGCGACCGCGCGGCCTTTACGGATATCCAGCAGCAGGTGAAGGAAGGGGCGACCCTCTCGTCTGCACTGGCACGCCACCCGAACCTGTTCTCTCCCATGGCCTGGGCGATGGCCGAGGCAGGCGAGGCCAGCGGCGGGCTCTCCACAGCGCTCGCCAAGCTGGCCGACACGCTGGATCGCGGCGAGGTTCTGCGACAGACCGTGGTCTCGGCCATGGTCTACCCGATCCTGCTGATCGTCGTTGCAGGCGGTGTCATCCTGATGATGCTGGTCGGTGTGGTACCGCAGTTCGCCAGCCTGTTCGGGGACGACCTGTCAAAACTGCCGCCTACCACCCAGGTCGTGCTCGCTGCCAGCATCTTTGTGCGCACGCAGGGGCTGACCGCCCTGCTCGCGATTGGCCTGGTGGGGGTCGCGCTGTCCCAGGTTCTGCGCCAGCCGGAGACACGACTGGCCGTTGACCGGCTGTTGCTCCGGGTCCCCGGTATCGGCGCGCTGATCCGGGATGCGGAGACCGCACGCTTTGCGCGGGTGCTTGGCAGCCTCGTCGATGGCGGGGTGCCCCTGCCCTCGGCAGTCAGCATCGCCCAGCGTTCGCTCACGAACAGCCATATGGCAACGGCAATACTTGATGTCGCGCGCGGCCTGAAGGAGGGCGGCGGCCTCAGTGGCCCGCTGGCCGCGACCGGCCTGTTCCCGCGTATGGCCATGAGCTTCCTGAAAACCGGGGAAGAGACCGCGCAGCTCGGCCTGATGCTCGGCAGACTCGCCGACGTGCTCGACCGGCAGGTCAAGCAGATGATCGCGCGGTTGATAAGCGTGCTCACCCCCGCTATCACCGTCGTGCTTGCCGGATTTGTGGCACTGGTGATCGTCTCGATCATGTCCGCAATCCTCAGTTTCAATGATCTGGCGCTTGGACCGGGAACCTAAACCATGAGATCGACCCTCCGGGTTCGCAAATCACGCAAGGGCTTCTCCCTGCTGGAACTGCTGGTCGTGCTGGCAATCCTCGGGCTGCTGGCCGCCATCGTCGGGCCGCAGGTGCTGAAATACCTCGGCACCTCGCGCAGCCAGACGGCACGGGTGCAGATCGCCAACATCGTCTCGGGCCTGCAGTTGTTCCAGTTGAGCGTCGGTCGCAACCCGACCAGCGACGAAGGCCTGAAGGCTCTGGTCACGGCGCCTGCCAATGCCCCGAACTGGAACGGCCCCTATCTCGCCAAGGAAGCTGGCCTCATCGACCCCTGGGGCAACCCCTACCAATACCGCATCCCGGGCCAGAAGGGTGAGATCGACGTCTACTCGTTCGGGTCGGACAATGCGGAAGGCGGCAGCGGCGAGGCCCAGGATATCGGCAACTGGCAGCCATAACATGCGCCAAGGGGCGACCCCGGCTATAAGGCGCGATATTTTAGCGCGCCGCGCGGGCTTCACGCTCATTGAAGTCCTGGCGGTGATGGCCATCACGGTGATGATCGCATCCCTCGCCTTCCCGCGTATCCAGACTACGATTACCCGTTTTGCCTTCGACCAGACCGTAACGGCCGTCACTGCCAACATCCGGGTCGCGGCCGCAGAAAGCCTGAGCACCGGCAAACGTGTTGTCCTCAGTGTCGCTGGAGACGGCCGCAGCTATGGCTGGCAGGGTGTCAGCCCGCGCCAGGTCCCTGATACTGTCAGCATCAAGCAGGTCAGCGATGGCCCGATCGCCTTCTACGCCGATGGGTCCTCGACCGGCGGCGCACTGGAAATCACATCCGGCAAACGCCTGGCCGAGATCGCCGTGGACCCGATAACCCAGGGTGTGCGTGTGCGGACACGCCCATGACAGTGCCCACACACCGTACACTGAGACGCGGCAGCATTTTCCTTGAAGCGGTGATTGCTGCCGCACTGGTTTCGATTATCCTGGTGGCGCTTTTTAATACGCTGGTGGATAGCACCCGCCATGCGCGCATGGTGCGGGACCAGCAATACGCACTCCTAGTCGCACAGTCCCAGCTGGCAACGGTCGGGACTTCACTGCCCTTGCGCAGCGGTGTGGTGCGGGGTGCAAGCGGCCGCTATCGCTGGCGCATCGAGATGGCACCCACCGCAGGCGAAGGACGCGGCAAGGTCGGGCAGGTGCTGCGTGTTACAGTCTTCGTGCGCACGACGGACGGCACACGCGATGCAGTGAGCCTCTCCAGCCTGCGCGCAACCGGTGCCCCCACCTCATGATGCGCCGCGGCCTGACCCTTGTCGAGTTGCTGGTATCTCTAGCGATTATCGGGCTGATCAGCGCGATGCTGGCCTCAGGGCTGGGCGTTGCCCACAAAACCCGCATGCAGCTTGATCGCGCACGCAACGATGGCGACGATGTGGTCGCGGTCCAGAATATGCTGCGGACCCTGATCGAGCAGCTTTACCCGCTCAACACCTCGTCCGGGAACCCCATCCCGCGCATCGATGTCTATGGTGATGGCAGGCGCGTGGTCTTCCTCTCGTCGCCGATCCAGGCCAAGCGACCGGATGCGCTGTACCGGTATCAACTGTCGCTGCGTGCAAACGGCGACCTCGTGCTCTCCAGCGCCAGCACACTCTCGATCCCGCTGGCGCTTGCGAACGATGACCCCAAAGGCAATGATTTCTACGGAGACACCGCGTGGCGCGATCAAGTGTTGCTGCGCGGTGTCAGTAATATGACACTGAGTTATTTTGGTCGTTCGCCACTGGACGGCAAAAGAGCTTGGTTGCCACAATGGGGTTTTCAGCAAACTGCGCCGGAACTTATTCGGATTACGGTGCGTTTTAGGCGCGATGATCCAAGAGAATGGCCTGATTTCATCGCCAGACCTACAGCGACTCTTGACACGGCGTGCTCTGTGGACCCACGAAGCGGCCAGTGTCGGGGACGATGATGAACGCGAACGAAATTCTGAACGCCGATCTGGGCACAGTTGCCCGATGGCTCGATCAGGGTCTGCGCTGGTGGCTCGACGAGTTGGCCGGTTTGCTGCCGCGCAGCCTGGTCGTCCGCTTCAGGCGCGGACCGTCGATGGACGTCATTCCCGGCCGGGACGACCTACGCATTTTTCGCAACGGGCGCCTCATTAGCCCACCGGTACCGCGCGACACCCTGCGTCCGGTCCGGCTCATGCTCAGTGGTGCCGATGTGCTGGTGCGGGAGTATGAGGCACCACGACTCTCAACGGCTGATATCCGTCGTATGGCGCGGCTCGATGTCGACCGTCTGACCCCCTATTCGTCCGAGGCCGTCTATGCCGATGTCGCCGTCTTGGCACGCGAAGGCGCCGCCCAGAAGGTCGCGCTCGGCGTGTGGCCGCGCGAGGATGCGGACAAGCTGTTGGCCCAACTCCGGGAGGCCGGCCTTGAGCCGAAGGTTATCTGTGTCGGCTCGCCTGCTGACGATGACGGGGCGCGGTTTGATTTCCGGCCGGCGATCGACGCTGCGCATGCACCAAATGACCGGCTCAAGGCGGGCACCATTCTCTGGAGCGTTGTTGCCGTTCTGCTCTTGCTCAATGGCGTCGGCCTGATCTTGCGGGACATCCGCGGGGTCGACGCGATGCGGGACGCCGTGGCGGCGCAAAGCGGCCCGATGACCCTGGTGACCGGCCTGCGCCGCCAGGTCGATGGCGAGCACCAGCGACGGGCGGAATTGCTGAACCAGCGGCAGGTGCGCGAGCCGCTGCGCACCCTGGATGCCATCACCAAAGTCATGCCGCTCACCGCCTGGGTTCAGCGCTATACCTGGAACGGCAAGGAGGTCCGGATCATCGGCTACCGCAAAGGCAACGATGACCTGCTGGAAATCCTGCGGCTCACCCCAGGCCTGGCGAACGTGCGCAACAGCACCGAGGAAGTGCCGGTTGCAACGCCTTCAGGCCAGCCGTTCGACATCACCGCAGAGATTGTACCGCCGCAAGCGGGGGTCACTCCATGAAAGCCATGAATGCCCGCGAGCGCAAGATTGTGGCCGTCGGCATTCTGGCGGTGGTGCTGTTGCTGCTGTTTGCGCTGGTTATCGCCCCGGTTGCCGGCGGCTTTTCAGCTCGCGCCGACGAGCGGGCACAACTGGCGCTGACCTACACCCAGAATGAGCGCCTGATCGGTGCCACCCCCATCTGGCGACAGCGCGCCAATGCCTTGCGCAAGGACCAGGCGGATTATGCCATTGTCGCACCATCGCCGGACGCCGCACTCGACGCGATCCGCCTGCGCGCGCGCAAAACCTTCGCCGGTGTCGGCAATGTCGTCTCCTCGGTTCAGGCGCTGGAGTCCGAACCAGGGTGGATCCGGGTCCAGATCGACGGTCAGCTTGGGTTGACCTCCCTGACGCAAGGGTTAAGACGCCTGCAGACTGAGGCACCATATCTCATTGTAGAATCTGCCTCGATTGCTGCTGATGAAGCCGCCACCACCGGCAATATCGGTGTCATGAATGTTCGCCTAGAGATCGCTGCACGCTATGTCCAAGCTCTCCCTCAGTGATCTCAATCCCACAGGGCTCATTGCTGCGGGCGTGCTCGCGGCCTGTCTGCTCGCGCAGGTGCTGTTGCCGACTCCGGTGGAACTCACCCCGGCGCCGGCCCTCTCTCCTGCGCCGCTGCCGCCGTTGCCTGAGCGCGGTTTGCCGCCCTACCGGTCTATTCTGGCCGCGCCGTTGTTCGCACAGTCGCGCGCATTGACCGGGGGCAGCGATCCCGGCGTGGTCAGGGCAGAGACACTGACAGCCTTTACCGTGGTTGGCCTTGCGGTCAGCAACCGCTATGCGTCTGCCGTTCTGCGCGCGCCGGATGGTCGCACAGCCCTCGTACAACGCGGGGACAAGGCCGGCGGCCTCAGATTTGTTGGCATTTCAGGGCAAACTGCACTCTTTGGCGGCGCGGATGGTATCAAACGCTATCCCTTGACTGACCCACGCAGCGCACAACTCACGGCGAATGCGCAGCCGGCACCGAACAGTAACGGGGAAGACCAATGATCCTGAACCCGTCCACCGCGTCCAGGCACGTTCTGAATGTCTCGCTGCTGGCGCTGCTCACCAGTTTTGGCGGCATTCAGGCCGATACCTCGATTGCGCAGGTCCAGACGTCCGAGGCCCCGGTTGTCGACCTCTCGCCGCCCACGGACGACGATGTCAATGTCACGATTCTCCCGGGGACCGGCGCGCCGCCTCAACCCACTGCGCCGGTGCGTTTTCAGCCGCGCCCCGGTGATGTGACGCTGAACTTTCCGGGCGGCGATATTCAGGACGTTGCAAAGGCGGTGCTCGGCGGCATCTTGAAGCTTCAGTATACGCTCGATCCGAACCTTCGTACTGCCGTCACGCTGATAACCCCAAGGCCGATCGCGCGGGATGACGTTCTCCCGGTGTTCGAGGAGGCCTTGCGCGCCAGTAATCTGGCGCTGGTCGCCGGCAGCGGCGGATACGTCATCGTGCCGTCAAGCGCTGCCGTCTCAAGCAGTGGAGTCGCAGGCGGAAGCGAGGCCGTCGGCTTCACCACGGAGACGATCCCGCTGAAGTTCGTCACCGCACCCGAAATGCGCAAGCTGATCGACCCTATCCTGCCGGGCGTGGTCGATGAGTCCTCCAAGGGAACACAGCTCGTCATCAAGGGTGCGACCGGCCAGCGCAGCTCGGTGCGGGAGCTGATCAAGCAGTTCGACGTGAACTGGCTGCGCAATATGTCGTTCGGCCTCTATATCCCGAAGCAGACGGACGCGCGCCTGATCGTCCCCGAGCTTGAAAAACTCATCAACGGCAACGATGCGCCAACCAAAGGCCTTGTTCGCCTCATCACCATGGAGAAGCTGAACGGGATTCTCGCCGTGTCCATCCAGCCGCAGTATCTGGAGGATGTGCAGCGCTGGATCAACGTCCTCGACCGGGAAGGCAAGAACAACGAGCCTCGCCTGTTTGTCTACCGGGTGCAAAATGGTCGCTCGTCTGACCTGGCAAAAACCCTTATCGCCGCCCTCGGTGGCGGCAAGGCCAGCGGCGGCGATGATGCCAGTGCCGATAGTGGGCAGGACGACGATCAGAATGGCCAGCAGGGTTTTGGACAGCAGAACCGCTTTGCTGCTGCCGACGAGGGCAGCGAGGTAGAAGGGGGCCAGCGCGGCTTCACCCCCCGGAAGAGTTCCGGCAGCAGCGGAGTCAGCGGCACTGCCGCCAAGCTGAATGCGACGATCACCAGTGACGATATCAATAACGCGATCACGATCTTTGCCACCCAGCGCAGCTATGCCGTGATTGAGGATGCACTGCGCAAGCTCGATCTCGCCCCCTCGCAGATTCTGATCGAGGCTGCGATTGCCGAGGTCACGCTCACCAACGAGCTGCGTTACGGCGTGCAATGGTCGTTCACGCGTGGCAATTCCGATGCCCGGCTGTCCAACCAGGAAGGCGGGCTGGGCAGTCTTGTGCGCGAATTCCCCGGCTTTTCCTATTTCTATGCCGGCCGCAGCATCGATGCGACCCTCAATGCGCTGGAGGGACTAACCAAGATCAATGTGGTGGCGGCACCCAAACTGTTGGTTCTGAACAACCAGACGGCGTCGCTGCAAGTCGGGGACCAGGTGCCAATCGCCAGCGCCTCCGCCGTCAGCACCCAGAACCCTGACTCGCCAATCGTGAACTCGATTCAATACCGCGACACTGGAGTCATTCTGGAAATCACCCCGCGCGTGAACAGCAATGGCGTCGTGCTACTGGATGTCTCGCAGGAGGTCAGCGATGTTTCAACGACCGATACATCGACCTTGGACTCGCCCACGATCTCGACCCGGCGCGTCTCTACGTCCATTGCAGTCAAGGACGGTAATCTGATCGCAATCGGTGGTCTTATCCGGAACCGGGATGAGCGGGGCCGATCCGGTATCCCGTTCCTCAGTCGTATTCCCGTGCTCGGTTCACTGCTGTTCGGAACTACCAACAAGTCCCTCAGCCGAACGGAACTGGTTATCCTGATCAAACCAACCGTTCTGCGCTCCGTCGAGGATGGCAAGGCAGCCACCGAGGAAATGATCGAGAAGATCAAATCGGTGCAGCCGCTGCTGGACAAAAGCGGTCAGCGCCGATGAAGGCCAGACCGGTTTACGATCTGATTGAATCAGATCACCGCTCTGGTTCTTTGGATTGCCGCGATTTCTTAACCATCGACTGTGACCACTCGATTGGAAATCGCTCTAGACGCCAGGGCTATGCGCTGGTCGCCTGCGTCGCAGCCCTTGCCGCCTTCGCCTATCTGGCCTTCGACCTGACGGCCGGGGACCGCGGCGACAGCATTGCCGCGATCGCCATAACCGAACGTGCGCAGATGCAGGCGGCGGCAGACGCCGGGCTGGTACTGGCGTTGCAGGGCCTCACCATCGAGGACCGCACGCGTCGCTGGGCGATTGACGGCAAGCGCTATGTCCGCAGCTTCAACGGGGCAACCCTCACCATCAGTATCGAGGACGAGTGGGCGAAGATCTCGCTGGGTTCGCTGTTTGGCCCGGCAGCACGACGCCTGTTCGAGGCCGCGGGCGTCACCGGCGCGCGCCAGAGCGTGCTCGCGGATTCACTCGCCGACTGGATCGACAACGACGATTATGTCGAGACGAATGGTGCCGAGAGCGCCTACTACGCGAAGGACGGCATCCGCCCACGCAACAGCGGGATCATCAGCCTGGATGAACTGGTTCGGGTACGGGGCATGGACGCAGAACTGCTGGAGCGCGTGCGCCCGGCCTTGACTGTCAGCACCCGCCTCGGCGTTATCTTCGTGCGGGAAAATGCAAGCCCGCTCGCGCTTGCTGCCCGCAGCGGCTTTGGCCTCTCCAGCGCCGATCAGCGGGCACGGGCGGGGCAACGCCCGGCGCTGAGCATCTCGGAGAATGCGAACCTCGCCGGTCGGCCCCTCTCCATTGTGATCACGGTGCGCCTGCCCAGCGGGGCAAGCATCAGCCGGGTCACGATCGTGGAACTGACTGGCCAGCCATCACCCGCCTACCAGGTTCGCTCCTCCGACTGGCGCTGACCGTTAAGACAAAGGCGGGCAGGTCGCCGGACGGTCAGGCCCGCGACGCTTGCAAGGGTCCTCTTCCTCATTGCCGGAATAGCCGATCACTTCCACCGTGATGCGCGATTGCGCCGTGCCGCGCCCGCCAGCCCGGTTGGCCTGATCGGACGTAGCAGCGCTGGCGGCCGTAGAGGCAGCAGACGCCGCAGCGTTGGCACCAGCGTCGACCGCTGCTGCTGCCGGAACGCCGACAGCTGTACCACCGACCGAGATACTCTCGGCGTTGGCAACCGCCTGGGCGGAGATGAACAGGTTCCCGGCCACACGGATACCGGCTTCACCCGCATCCACCGTGCCGAGCGGGGCAATCAGGAACACGTTCGGCGGCTGCACATCGGGAGACGGCTGGAAGCCCGCGATACCGGCCCCGCTGATGGCCCCGGCGACGTTCACTTCCGAGAACGCGTTTTCATCAACCAGGACCTGCACCGGCGGGAACGACGCTGCCGAACGTGGTCCCTGCCCGGCGTTCAGGTCGCCGCCGGAGGACCACAGGACAATGTCCCCGCCCTGCTGGGTGAACAGCCGGCTCTGGTTGAGGATCAGGCTGCCGTCCGTGAAGGAGCGGATCGCTCCCCCGCGCAGGGTCAGAATCCCCTCGAACCCGAGCGGAATATCATCGACGATACGGGCGGAGTTGGTTGCCGGCGAGAGTGTAACAGACAAGCCATCCAGGTCGATCCGGCGACCACTGTACAGACCATCCCCCACCGAGTTGCGCCGTGCCGCCTGCTCGGACGTGCGCACCACCGAGCCGGCGATGATGTTGCCCCCCGGTGCCAGGATGGTCACGTCGCCACCCCGCGCGGTTTGCAGGGTCGCAAGTCGCAGATCGAGGTTGCCGGTGCTCACGCGGCGTACCGGGACAATCTGCTGTCCGGCGGCTGTCTGCTGGAGTTCGTAGTCGGAGTAGCCCTGATCCGGGTTGAACAGGGTTTCCACGGCAGCATAACCGCGGCTGGACTGTCCGAAGGAGGGGCTTTCCGGCTGGGAGGCCTGCACCAGCTCATTGAAATAAACGTCGCTTTGCAGGAACTGACGCTGGGTCAAGCCTGGCAGGGTCCGCAGCAACGCGACGCCCTGGGCGTAAAGCCTGTAGGCGTCGGCGAAGACGTCCGGGCGCTCCCGCGCCACCTGATAGGCATCTGCCGCAGACTGGAACGCCGCCTGCACTGTGGTCTGACCCGGTGCCGGGCTGGTTCGCATTTCGGTGCTGCCGTCCGGGTTGCGATAGGTGCCAAGGAACGCTTCCGCCGGAATGATGTCCGTGCGCCCGAAGGTTTGCTGCAGGAGTTCCGGCTGATTCTCCTGCAGCCAGCGGAACAGGATCGGCGCGTAGATCGGCTGCTCCCGGTCCGCGAACCTGTTGCCGAACTGATCCTCGACCTGGCCGAAGAAATCATCGTCCAGCTCCGCCAGGAAGCTTGTGTCGGCATTGACATAGGCATCGCGCAGGCCCGTGAAATCGGCACCGTTCGCCACCCCGAACGACAGGGTCAGGCTGGCACCCTCCTCACTCAGGAACGGGTTCTGTTCATTTCCGACCGTCAGGAGACCGCCTGGAATAGTGACGGTTTCACTTTGGTTACCAAGTGGCCGCGTGAGCTGCGTTGCCACAGCGGAATTGAGGAATGGTCCGGCATCCCGTCCAGCCTCGACGATCAGGCTCCCGGGCCCGCCAAGGACGATGCTGTTGCCGAGCACAGTCGGCTGAGTCCTGTTCAGGCTTACGGCATCAGTGCCTTGATTCGCATTTCTCAGTTCCACAGTGGCCGTCAAATCCCGACCGGCAACGATGCGTGTGGTGTCATTGCGGTTAATATTCTGCCCGACATAGATGATGTTCACAATGTCGCGCGCCGCCGACACCCGCGCCTGCTTGGGCAGGTTGAGCGACAGGTTCAGCAGATCGCCGCCCGAGGCAATACGTACCGGCTCGGGGTTGTTGCTATGGGTTGGGATCGCATTGTGGAACCGGGTCAGTTCCGACCGGGAGGCACCCAGGGCAAACGGCGGAAAATCCTCGGGCGTGACCAGAGATGGAGTCTGAATACCCAAAGACCCAAGACCTGAAAGCGGGCCATTGAAACCGCCGATGTCTGCATCACTCATGGCGATGGCGCTGGCACTCAGGGTACCCTCGGCCAGAAGCCGCAATCGCCCCTCGCGGCTGGGGTACAGGAACGCCACGCGATCCAGGTTGCCAAGTAACAGGGACGCCCCGTCATAGAAGCTGAGCTGCCCGGCAAGCGATGTCACATCGATGGAGCCTGGCAGCGTCGTGCGTATCAAACTGCCCGCGATAACAGTGTTCAGAACATCGCCTTCGGGCACGATGTCTATCGATCCGTTGGCAAGGATGCTGACCCCGCTCGCCTCGGTGTAGAGAAAGCTGTTGTTGCCAAGACCCGCAAACCGGGCCGATCCGGTGGCGCTGATATCGACGCTTGCAGTAGCACTACGGACCGATGCGCCAAAATTGATGTTAGCCTGCTGACCCCCGCTTATTGCCGTGCGCAGGCTGTCGATACCGAGAATATCGCCATAGGTCGTGATCGTGGCTTCGCTGCCGCCAACATCGAACAGGCCGCGTTGAATATCGCCGAATGCAGAAACCGCGATATCGCCGCCGCCGCCGAACTGCAGTCCCAGCGTCGGCGCAAGCTCGGCACCGCCACCGGTCACATCAAGTTGCGATACGCTCCCCGCGGAGACCAGTGTTGCATCAGAGAGCACGCCGTCCAATTTGACCCTGACGGTGCCACCGCCGAGCGTGCCGATAGCTTCAGCCACATTGGCAGCAGAAATCCGGATGCGCACAGGAGCAGAATTGTTATTGGCACCGAGATTGATGACCTGCCATGGCGTTGTCGCGCTGCCATCAATCTGACGACCGAAATCATCGCGCTGTGCCAGCAGCGAGCCGCCGGCAACAATCGAGACATCCCCGCCACCCTCAAGCGCCAGCAGGCTGTCAACACTCTGGAGAGATGGCGTGACGTTGACCGGAATACCAGGCAACGAAAACCCGGTTGCGCCATATGGCCGGGCGCGTTCAAAAATCGTCGCAAAACTCTCGGTCTGACCAGCGACCAGAGCGACAGTGCGCGCAACGCCGGTCAAGACATCCTGCGCGGTCGTGGCCTGCGCATTAATACGTGCGCCGGCGGAGTAAACTGGTGTGGAGCCAACCAGGCTACCATTGGGCGAGGAGGCTTGCGTGGTTCGCACCCGCCGCACCGCATCACCGTTGGCGTCCAGAGTGCGCAGGTCGATATCGTCTGACGCCGCAAGGCTGATCGTGCCCGTGCCCGTACGAACCTGGCCGCGCACCGCGACCGTCTGCTGCGCGTTGGAGATCGTCGTGAGGTTCTGGGCAGTAAACCCGGACCCGGCGGCGGCAAGACTGGTGCCAAATCCATCCGCTGCCGCGCGCAGAAAATCCGAAGCCCGCCCCACTGTTGTGGTCACCGACTGCAAGACCCCACCGCTGATGACCAGTTCATCGGCGGTGAAGAAGCTGGTCGCAGCCTGGCGCAAATTGCTCAAGGCAGGGTTCTGCGGGCCGAACGTCAAGGATGTTCTGGTCCCCGTCGAGACGCCCTCAAAGGTCGCAAGGACCCCCTGGAGCCAGTCGGATGCCGAAACAACGCTCTCCTGCCCATTCAGCGACGGATTTGTTGCCAGTACAAATGCGATGTTATCGGAGAATTGGGTCGAGACAACTCCACCGCGCGAATAGCTGTACTGGCTGTCGAAGCCGATCCGCAGGTCGGCGGCACTGGTGGTGCGGGTTGACGCTGGATCGTTGCTACCGAGTGCGCCTGCCGTCAGCCGGATCGACGCTGACCCTGGTGCAGCACCATCAACCAGCGGGAAGACTTCGGCACTTTCCAGCGGATCGTTGCCCGTGGCCGCGGCGCTGTTGGCGTCCATCGAGTATGGGGCCAGCGGATTGACCTGGGTTGCAGCACTGCTGCCAAACTCGACAACAACTTGCTCGACTGGCTGACTATTGATCGTCACCGTCTCGCGGCGCGTCGCAAATGCCGCATCAACCAGGCGCGGTGAGCCAGTTTGAGGCGCGCCGCCAAGGCTTACCTGCCGGAATGCCGTGTCACTCTGGTTGCGGAAGTTGAAGAGGCCGTCAGTGATGCTGCCGCGAATATCCAGATCGCCACCCGCCAGGACGCTGATGGAGGGTGCCGCCCCCAGCACATCGCCGCCCACCCGGTACAGGAAGGTGGCATAGTCACGCAGCAGCTCGCCCTCGGCACCGTTCTGGATGAAGTATCGGTTGAGCGATGGGCTTTGCCAGATATCAACCAGCGCCTCGCCCCGGTCGGCTGACGCCCCCAGGATATCGAGCGAGGCCGCCCCAAGGTTCCAGTTCGAGGCCAGCGTGATACTGCCGCCATACGCCAGGTCAACGCCGGGTGCTGCCTCGAATACGCCGGTCGCCTGCAGGCCCGATAACCCGCCGGCTGCGCCGATATCAAAGTTCTGGACGAAATCGATAATCGTCCCCGCCCCGCTGTCGCCCAGGAAGTTGATGCCGCCGGTCGACGTTCGCGTGCCATCGAGGCCGGTCGGGTCAAGGTCGGTGCGGACATCGAGGGTAATGGTATTGCCGCTGCGGGTAACTCCTGCAAACGCACCACCATCGGCAATGGCCTGCAGGTCGTAGCGCTTGAACGCTTCCAACCGGACGGCGCGCGCGCCCAGAATCTGGCCCGCCGCTGTAACATTGATGCTATCAGAACCCGCCTGCTCGATGATCGGCGCTCTCAGGTTAACCGTCCCGCCCTGGTCCGCCTCCACAAAGGTGTAGAACGTCACGCCGTTGCGCAACTGCGGCACCAGGCGGTTGCCACTGCGGCGCGCGGTCACATCAATTGTCGCGCCACTGTCAATCCGCAGGCTGGCATCGTCTGCGCCGACCCCCAGAGTCACATCACCGCCGCGTGCCCGGCGTTCGTCGGTAATCTTGTAACCGTCGGTGTGGGCATCCAGCCGCGCCGTAGCAGCAAGGGTCAAGCCATTGTTGCCGTAAAGGGTGATGCTGCCGCCGCTCACATTGTCAGCATCTGCCGCCAACACGGAGTCGATGGTTTCGCGGTCGAGGCCGGACGCATCGAGTGTCCCGGCGACAGAGACCGCTCCGCCATTGGCGACCAGGCGGATATCGCGTGCCCTCAGCCCCTGTCCGCTTGCGAGCGCAAGGTCGCCCGCACCCGACTCAATATCGATCTCGCCCGTGAAGGCGCTACCAATGCTGGATGCGAATGCGCCAAGGTCAAAGCTGTTCGCCTGCCGAAGCCGCAATGCGGCCCCTCTCTCGGGCGCATCGGCCAGGATGGTCGCACCGGCAAAGCCGTCGATCACGCCACCGGCCACAAGGGAGAGCATGCCAGCCCGGCCAAGCCCCTGCTCGCCGCCGCCGATGTTCAGCGTGACACCGGCAGCAAGGCTGATTGCATCTTGCGCCTCGACGGCGATCAATCCGCCCGGCGCCGAGACGCGGAACGGATCCTGCGCGTCGCCGAACACACGTGTGAAGCTTGGGGCCGCCAGCGTTGCATCGCCCGACACCAAAACATCACCGGCATTTGCCTGGACCTGCAAGCTGCCCGCTGTCGCGCGAATATCGGTATTTTCGATGGAGATAGTAGCCGCATTCAGTGCCAGACGTGCACCCGGAGTCCCCTCCGGCAGGGTCGCACTTACACCAGCGCTGCCGGTGATGGAGAGGGCCCCAGCCGTAGTCACGGCATAGTCAATGGTAGATGCCGCTTCTCCGATTGGGATATCCACCGCCCGGTCGACGATAAGCGGCGTCGCGATGCTGAGCGCCGCCGTCTCCGCACTGAGTGCTCCCTCGCCCTGATAGAAGATACCGCCCGTCGCGGCCAGTGTCACAACTTCAAAGCCGGCGAGACTGATCGGCCCGTCGTTCAGGGACAGGTCGCGCGAGGTTACGCGAAGGTTGGCACCACTGGCCGGTGCAACCGGCGCAGCCGCAACCAGGGTGCTGTTTTGCAAGGATAGATCGGTAACATTCAACGCAACATCACCGGTCCCTTCGAGAGCCAGCGAAGGCGCATCGAGCGTGAGGGTGCCAAAGCTGTATGATCCGGCAAAAATCCCGATGGGGTTGAGGCTGCTGAGAGTCAGGCTCTGGGTGTTGGCCAGCAACTGCAGAAGCTCCGGCGTCAAGCTGAGGCGTCCTACCGTCGGTGTCTGACCGGCATCGGCAATGAGCTCAATGGCTCCGGCTCCGACCGAAAGATTGTCAGTCGCGATATCCAGCAACGGATCCAGCACGAGGGTGCCGGTGGAGAGCAAGGCTACCGAGGTACCGTCCAGAGTCGCCAGCCCGGCATTCAGGCCTGGTCGCATGGCAGGGTTGGCAATGGTCTCGACATTCAGACGTTGCACAGCCCGCTCGGGACCGTTTGCCACACGCACCAGTGCACCTTCTCCGGTCACTCCAGCGCTCGCACCATCGATGATGAAGGGGCTGGTGTCGGTAAGCGTAACATCAAGATCGGTCCTGATGACCGCGCCGTCCGCGAGCGTGATCGAGGAGCCGGCACCATCGACGCCAAGCAGGATTTCCCCTGCAGATAACGGTGCACTGGCGCTGTTCTGCAGCGTGATCTGGTCCGCGCTGATGGCTAAGGTTGTGCTGCCGTCAACATTCTGGCTGCGGGTGCCACCGATGAACAGGCTCCCGGCATTCAGATTGGTGAGCGCACGCGACGACAGCGCCACAACGGCATTGCCTCCGCCGGCCCCGGTGTCGCTGATGACAATATTGGTGCCGGTGATATCGACCTGCGATCCACGGCCACCCTGCGCGGCCTGCGCCAGAAACGCAGCATCGATCTGCAGCCCGTTGAGCGGATTGATGGTCAGGCGGGCCGCATCACGCGGCAATTGCGGGATAGCGCGCCCGGCCCGCGCATTGGCGCTCTCTACGGCACTGGTGAACGAAGTCAGCGAAAGGTTCGAGGACTGCCGGAAGACCGGCTGCGACTGCACATTGAAGACCCGTACCTGCGACTCTTCGCTGTTGCCGAGCCCATAGCGGCCAGCAACAAGGGTGGCCCCGCCCTGCAGCTGACGCGACTGTCCGGCAATGCCATTGCTCGACTGCTCGACGATCCGGAAGCCGCCCGGCAGCAGCGCGTACTGTGCGGGCAGCAGGGTATACCATCCGGCTGCCAGACCCGGTGCGGCCTCAAGAAACACGCGGCGACCGACCTGGCTGCCCGCATAGAGCGGATCGTAGCTGGTGCCATCCACACCCGGGTTGGGGTTGGAGAGGATCGGGTCCTGCAGTGCGACAGGCACATCGCGCAGGGAAGGGACAATCGCGTAAACCTGCCGGCCGTCGGGGAACTGGAAGCCGACCCCCGTGTCGGGGTCGAAATCGTTGCTGCTGAACACATCGGTGTTGACACTGTTCAGGACATCGCGGGAGCCGCCGACACCGGAGACAAACTCATACCCATAGGCATCGCCGCCGCCGCGCAGATCGACCTCCGCCCCCGCATCGATGCTGATACTGCCGCCCGCGAGTGCCAGGTTTGCGCGCAGGTCGAGCTGGCTCTCCGGCAGGGTCCGCAAGTCGCCCCCGGATGTCGGCGCGAAGAAATACTCCGTCCGGTCGGTTGTGGTGCCGTACGGAATGGACAGTCCGTTCGCCGAGACCGAAGTGATGCTCTCCGCGCCGATGCTCAGGGACTGTGTTGCCGGAAAGAGTCCAGCGTCTGCGTTTATTCCGTCCTGCACGCGGCGTGGCGCTTCCGAACCCAGGATCAGGGACCCGAGCGGTGCCCGCAAGATGCCGTTCTGCGTGATGGCGGCGGCGAACACCGAGAGCTTGCCGCCAGCAGAATAGGGCGCAAGCGGTGCAGTATCCGACGCACGCGCGAAGGTGACGGAGCCGGTATCGGCCGTCGAACCGATGAGGAAGGTCGTGCCGGTCGCGGGATAAACCTGCACGGCGGTAATGGTCAGGTCACCCGGGACGATGAAGGCACCTTCCAGAGTCGTTGCGTCTCTGTCGGCTCTCTGGGTCGCACTGCCGGTCAGGACCGCGCGCTCGGCGACGCCGATCAGGCGCACGTCGCCAGTCGCGGCCAGACTCACACGGTCGAGAGTGTTACCGAGCGAGATCGAGCCGACCAGGTCGATTGCATCCGCGTTTACCGTGAAAGTATTGGTGACTTGATCGACCACGAGCGCTCCGGGCGACTCCCGCTGGTCGGAGGATTGCAGCCGCACGTACGGCGCGTCGATGGCAAGATTCCCGCTGACCGAAATCGACGGTGCCGTGAACACATTTGTGTTTGTCGGCAAGTTGCTCAGGATGAAACTGCGCCCGAGCGACAGGTCGACGTCGCCAATCGTGCTTAGGGCACCCTGCACTTCCAGGGTCTCGAAACCTGCAGCGTTGATCGTCTCGGCGGAAATGGCCCCGACCGGTGCTGTGGGGATATCCAGATCGAGGTTCACCAGCGTCGTGACGCTGGCTGCGAGAGGATTAGCTTGCCGGATCAGGAGGGTGCCGTCCTGCGCCGCAGTGTCTCCGCCTCTGGCGCGAATATCAGCGCCGGTGATGCGACTGCCAGCGTTGAGGGTCAGGTTACCGGCGGCGCTCCATTGGCGGGATGCAATATAGCGCCCCGCTGCATCCAGTTGGTCATAAGTATCCGAGACACCCGACAAGTCCAGCACTGCGCCTTCCGACAGAATAGCCGAGCGCCCAAGACGATCAGCACCGCCATTATTGGTAGTATTGCTATTTACATTGCCTGTGATCAGCAGAATTGGATTTATATCAGAAAACGAGAATATATCTCTGAAAGTTACTTGTAAAGTAAATGGCTCCGCCACCAATGAGCCACCGGAGACAACACGGCCCGTTCTTAGCAGAAGATTGTTGAAGGGGTTGGCCTCAGCACGCGGATTCCGCAGGCTTACCCCGGACAAGTCCAGGATCCCGCCAGATTCAATATCTATGGCATCAGCTTGATCAACGTCACCGATGAAATAGATCGGGATTTCGCGATTGACGACATCAACATTTCTGAGGGATCCATCCAGGGTCGAGGGATCTTCTTCAATATAGATGGTTTCGCCATCGGCATTGACGGTCGGCGTCAGAATGTCGGACAGATTCCGGATGCCAATGGCATTCGCGTTTGCAAAAGCTGTGGGCAAGCGCTCATCAAGGGTCACGCTGCCGCCCGGAAGCCGGATAAGCCCTCCGTCCGCAACCTTGATTTTTGCAGCCGTCAGGCGTGCATTCGCCGCCCCGGTGACGGTTGCCCCTGACTCGACAACAAGTTCCGTCAGTCCGCCCAGGGTCAGGCTCACCGGCAACTGGTCAAAACTGTTCGCAGCCAGTGTCGGGCGCAGGAAAGCAGCAACAGCATCACTGTAGAGGTCCGCGCCGGTCTGTACGCCGGCCTGCTCTGCCCCTTGCGCGCCGCCGCGCAATCTCAAAACCTGGTCATTGGTCAGGAACGGCGAGAAGCGGGCTTGTTCCAGGCGTAATGTCTGGCCTTCACCCAGGCGGACAATTTCCGTATCCAGCAGCGCATTGAAGCCACCGGCAGTCCGTCCGTCACGCGTTTCTAGCGGGTTTTCAAAAATGCGCGTTTTGTAGACGGTGACGTCGTAGGATGCGAAACCGAAGGATGCAATAAAGTCCAGCGGCAGGACCGTGCCCGGACCGGTAAACCCACCGTCCTCATAAAGATCATCATAATCTTCACGCGAAAGCAGGCTCAACGCCGGCGTCGTCAGTGCAAACGTGCCGCCGCCAGCAAAACCATGGCCACGAATTTGGGCTTCAGCATCGATATTGACTTGTGCGGCAACTTCAGAGGGATTGACCGGGTTTCCGTTTAAGTTGTTAAGTGGTGTTACTGCAGGGCGAAGCAACGCGCGAAGACGGAAATCATTGCCGACATCAATTAATTGGCCACTAGCATCTCTGCCACCCCCTAGGCCGAAGTAGACTGTGGAATTCCGCAAGGTCAAATCACCGCCACGGGAGTTCAGGGTAAAATCCCCTTCGGGATCAATATACCCGCCGCCCGAGAGGTCCAGGATGGCCGAAGAATTGATCAGGATACTGCCGCTTCTGTCGATGACGGTCGTGGGGTCAGCTGATGGCTCCTGGATACGGCTGGCGACCATCAGCGAAATGCTGCCACCGTCGAGATAGGCGGAGCCACCACGCGCCAGCAGGTCTGTCACCCCGAAATCGTTGACCCAGCGCCCTTTGACCGACAGCGTGCCATCGACGCGGATGTCGAACGACGTGTCAGTGAGCGTATCGTCACCGTTGGAGAAACTGGACCCCTGCCGGCTGGCGAAGGTCTCAAGGTCGATGAGGCCGGACTGCACCCTGATACCAGCGCCCTCAGCGATACTGATGGTACGGCCAGCGAGTGCTGTGAACGCCCCGCCATTCTGCAGAGTCACAGTGGCCCCTTGCGCAATCGCAATCGCCCCGCTGGTGACCAGCGTGGTCTGTGCAAAGCCACCATCTCCAAAAAGGTCACTGTCGAGCTGCACTGTGCCCAGGCGGGCCGCGGGCACTATCGTCGCACTGGCGGCAAGCCGCACATAGTCACGGCTGATGAGAATATCCCCGCCACCCGGTGCGACGACAGTCCCGGAGATTCCCCCCCCCGCTGCGTTGCCGAACGACTCGAAACTGAACAGTCCGCCAGCAGGCAGCTCGGAGCCTACGACTTGCAGGCGGCGGACATCGTTGCGAATACTGGAACTGGCCGAGCGTGGGCTGGAGTCGGCAATCTGCCGGGACCCGGTGGTGACAGCCCCGAAGAAATTCCCGTCGAGGGCCGCCGATTGTGCCTGGATGAGGATAGCACCCGCATCGCGGCCTTCGATGAATTCTTCGACAAAGCGTGAACCGGTCGCCAGCGGGTTGGTGAAGCGTTGCTGGACACCAAAACGGTCCTGACTCTCCACGCTGGGCTGGAGGAGGCTGACATACTGTTCGTTCGGGTCCGCGACCCCGATATCGACGATCTGCCCGGATGCGGTGACCAATCGGCTGGTCTGCACCAGACCGGCCTCGTAGCGCACAAAGCCGCCCGACACATCAAGGGTTGCCCCCGGCTTGATGACAAGTTGCGAAGTTGACGGCGCTGCCAGCGATGCATTAACGGCCGTCCCGAGGCTGATGGTCCCGCCGCGAGTCAGCAGTTCCCCTGAGGTCACGCCGACCTGCTGGGCAAAACTGCCGGCCTCGACCAGCGGCGAGCCGATCCAGGCGACACCATCCTCCCGCACGCCGGACAGGCGCGGATCGACCAGCACGGTGGCACCGCGCAGGAAACCCTCCCGGTAATCCGGGGTATCGCGCAGTTCGTTCCGTGTGACCGGCCGGATACGCACGCTGTTGCGCGACGCCGGGACCACCAGGTCCTGCACGCCACTCACATCGATGGCAGCGCCGGTATCGATGAAAATCCGGTCGGCAAATGCAGCAGTCCCTAGCGGCTGGCGCGGGTCGCCGCCACCGACCACCACATCCCCGCCGGGCGCGTAGACCAGCGTGTCCGCCAGCAGTTCGAAGTCACCCCCGGTGCTCACCACCCTTTCGTCGGCACTGTCGTTGAAAGCGAGCGTGGCCGTAAGGCTTACCCGTGATACCCGGAAATCCGCGACCACATCGGGGGAGTTCGGTACCGTTCCGCCATTGTCATCGGGGAGGACGGCGACAATGCCCAAATCCTGGTTGGCGACCGTGCTGCCGTTGGGGAACGCCGAAAGAGTGATCCTGCCGCCAACAAGGTCAATAAAGCCGTTGCGCGCCACGCTGGTACTGGCAAGAAGGATGCCGCTATTCAACACCTCCCCGGCTGATGTGCCGGACATTGTTGCCGGTACAGCATTTCCAGTTACCGGGTTGCCATTCGCGTCGACCACTACTCCGGCCGGGTTGCGCTGCAGCGCCTGGAAATTGTTAACACCGGCAATGATGGATAAATAACCGCGTGTACTTTGTATCAGTCCTGTGTTGGTCGCAGTAAAGGCACCACTCACGACGTTGGCAGGCTGAGCGACTGTTTCACGCAGGATATGCTGGCTAATTATTGGGCTATAGGCAACGATACCACGAATATTGGGATCGCCAGCGTTGCCAGCACCGGTCGCGGCACGCAAAACAACCTCTTTGCCGGCCACGAGACTGACACTGCCGTTGGTTGCCCGGAGCACGCCCGCGTTGCTGACAGTCGGTGCAGCGAGAATGAGGTATCCGCCGTCGCCAGTTGCCAAGTCTGCACCGGCTTCGACCGTTACCGCACCTTCAACTCGATCTTCTATTGTGCCCGAGTTCTGTAAAGGACCGTCCAGAGTCGATGTAAATTGCGCACCGAGCCGCGCAATCGCCGGGCCGCCAGCAAAAGTTTGCCCCGGCAACACCCTTTGAATTTCCGTATCATTGCGCAGCAGGCCGTCGCGGATGAAGGCCGCGCTCCCCGCCCGCAACTGGTCGTTGACCGAGCGGCCGGACGACGCTGTCGGCGGCGAGGATATCTCCAGGCTGGTCGCAATCGCGGATTGTGCCGTGACCCTGCCAGTCGGGGTGAACATCACGCCGTTCTGGTTGATGATGATGACGGTGCCATCCGCCTGAATCTGCCCGGCAATCCGGCTCGGGTCCGCCCCCCGGCTCGGATCGCGCCGGCCGGTCAAGGGGTCAAGTTGCCCGACCACCCGGTTGAGTGCGATCCAGCTTTGCTGCGCCACGCCGTCCTGCTTCTGGTCGAATACCAGCGTGGTCTCTCGCCCAACATTGAAGGTCTCCCAGGACAGAACTGCCCGCTGCTCGGTCTGCTTGACCGTCACGGTTGTCTGGCCGTTTGCCGTCGTCTGCGTCGGGGCGTTGGCGCCATGCCAGAGATTGAGACCCGGGGTGTCGAGCGGGATATTCTCAATCCGGACCCCGTTGGCGACCGGGTTCAGGCCACCCACGGCCAGTCCGTTCTGGACGGTGGACATCATGCTCAGGGCTGCCTGGCGCGCCATCTCGTTGGCTGTCGACCGCGCAGCCACTGCCCTTGAGACCCGCGCCGCGTTCGTTGAGGCGCGAAGAGCCGCCGCAGATTGTGCACCCCGGCCGACCGGCGCGCCGGGGCGCGCAAGCGCCGCCGTCTGCGCCGCAACCGTCGCCTGGCCGCGTGCCGCAGCCGCAGACGACCGCAGGGCCGCCGCCGACTGCGCAAAAGCCGCATGCGGTGCACAGAGCGCCAGCACACAGGCCCCGATCAGGAGGTGATTGCGCCAGACAGTGGCGGTTCTGGTCGGAAGACCCGGCGTATGATGGCTCGTCATAGTGGTCCTCTGCAGGCTCGGATGCCGGAAGTTACTGCGGCTGTTGCGGGGCGTCCTGTGCCGGGGCAGGCTCGGTCACAGGGCGGTCCACGCGCGGATCGAAGGTTGCATCGTAAAGTTTGTCGCCGAAGGCTTGGGCTTCGTTCTCAAGCGCCACACGCTTGGCCTGGATGAACGGTTCACGTCCGAGCAGAACCTTGCCGAACCCGACATTCTCGTATGCGGTGAGGATGTCCTTGCCCGTCTTGTAGAGGGACTGGTTCTTGGTCTGGCAGATTGCCAGAGTGCCTTCGATTTCCTTGGCGGCGCTGACAATCTGCTGGCGCTCGGCGGTCAGGCGGTTGATCTCGGCAATCGCCGCGCGGCCCTTCTCGTTGGCTTGCGCCAGGTCCGCCTGCAACTTGGCGGTGTCGCCAGCCGTCGCATTCGCTGCCTGCCTGGCCTTTTCCAGCTCGGCGCGCAGGCTCGCGAGTTCTGCGCGCTGTGCAGCACCCTGCTTGCTGTCCCCACTCGACGCCTTGGCCTGATTGACCTTGGCCTCGAGGGCTGCCTTCTCGGCTTGCCAGGAGGCTTGCTGGGCCTGAAGCGCGCGCAGTTCCTCCACCGATTGTCGCAACTGGGTGCGCAGCCGGTCTTCCATGGTTTGCGCCGCAGCGACCTGCGGGGTCGCGACCGCCAGCAGAACCGATCCGAAAAGCAGGGCCTTCAGGGTCATGACTAGAAACTCGCGTTGATATCCAGTTGCAGGACGTCGATGCCGAAGCGGGGGCCGAAGACCTGATCCGCCGACAGCCAGCGCCCGGTCAGCCAGACGTTGTTGAACAGACCGAAGTTGCCGGTGACGAAATAGCCCTTGGCGTTGGTACCGCCGAGGTGGAAATCGCTGTCGGTGAAGCCGTCGAGCAGCGCATCCGGCTCGATATACTTGTAGCCCGCTGTCAGATTCCACTGGCCGAATGCACGGGTTTTATCATAACCGATCAGCGCGCGCACCATCCACGCGTTCGGGCCGCTCTGCAGTTCTGCAGCGGTCCCGCCGGTGACGGGGGCCGTGCATGGGTTGCTGTTGAAATCGGTGGTGCCGTCCGCCAGGGTCCCGGGGATGAAGTTGTTGAACGGCGTCCCACGCAGGGGCAAGCCGTTGGCACCGAGACCGCACAGGGCATTCACGCTGTCGTCATAGGCAAGGTTGCGGACATAATTGCCATTGACCCGGACTATCAGGTCATCAGTCAGCTTCGCCTCGATCTCGCCGTTCACGTCAAGCAGGCGATAATCGAAGGTCAGGCCGAAAAACTGTGGCTGTGCGAACACAGCCACATTGGCCGGGCCGAGGATGCTGCGCAGCGGCGACAGGGTGTTCCCCTTGGTCTGGAACGCGGGCCGATCCTGGTCGGTCGAGCACTCGTCACCCAGGAACGTGGCGCACGGCTCGGACAGCCTGCCCTGCACGTTACGGAAGTAATAATACGCAACGGCACCGGTCGCGGTGACCCGGTCAATCGGCTTCCACTCCAGCTGGCCCTGGACCGCGAACAGCCATTTGTCGCGGCTGGCGTTTTTGACGGCCTCGTTGGTCGGCTCGTTGCTCGAGGTGAATTGTAGCGGGAAGGCACCGCCGCTCAGGCTTGCCGTCAGCGGGCCGGACCACAGCACACTGCTGTTCACGCCGGCAGCAACGCCGTCGAAGTTCAGGTCTTCATCCCAGAGCAGGTCGGTCTTGAAGAAGGGGACCGGGAACCGGCCGACCCGGGCATCCGCAAACGGCAGCTCCACTTTGATGTAGGCCTGATCGAGGAAGATGTTCTTCTTGGCAAAGCCGCCATCGAGGTCGACGTTGGCTGAGATGGGAGAGTCGGAGTTACCGGTTGCCAGGCGGATGGTGGCACTCGCCCAGTCGGTCAGCGCTACATTCACCCCAAGCCGGGCACGCAGCCTGAGCTGGTTGTTGCGGTCCTCCGTGCTGTTCAGCGTTGGAAAGCCTGCGGTATTGGTCGCGGGTTCGATATCAAGCGGCGAACCGCCATTGATAGCCGCAAAGTCCACCTGCAGGCCGTTGCTGTCATTGCCCTCCGGATAGAAATCATATTGGGAGCGCACGCGCACATCGCCGAAGAAGCTGAACCGGCTGAGCCAGTTCGGCAACTGGTTGGGTTGTGCCCAGCCTTCGGATTTGGCCTGTGCCATCACTTCCTGGCGTACTTCTTCCTTGATCTGGCGCTTCACCGTCTCCGGGACATAGGGCACACGAACCGTACCCGGCGGCGGTGCTGCGGCAAGGGCAGGCGCAGATGGGGCGGACGAGCGCGCCTTCTCGGCCTCTGCCAGCGCCTGGCGCATCAGCGCCTCCCCCTGCTCCGGCTTGATGATGCCTTGCTGCACCAGCAACCGGATGAGATTGACCATGGCGTTTTCGGAAGGGCTGGCCTCGGCCGGTGCACTGGCGGCAGTCGCCGACGCATCCTGTGCCAGCGCGTTGGCGGAGAGCCCGCACAATATGCTGCAGGCCAGCAGAGAGAGGCGCAGTCGTGGTACCGCGCGCGATCTGGTGTAGAGGGCCATGGCTGTAATCCTTTGCTGGCTGTCTTGGCGTGCCGTGGTCATACGTTTCGTCTCCCGCGCACAACCACGCGCTGTGGCCAGCGCATCGTGAGTGGCGGACGGCCGAACCCGGCCTTGTTCTCTATGGATTTGGCGACAGTATCACCCGCCTGTTCATCGCCTTCTGTCTTGATGACTGCTGCCTGGGTGATGCGCCCGGTGGGGTCCATCCAGATATCCAGCTCGGTGACGAAGACGCGCTTGTTGACCTTGGCGTTCGACTGCACTTCCTGTTGAAGGGCCGTGCCAAGGTAACGCCGGTAAAAGGCTTCGGTCACACCGCCTCCCCCGGTCCCGGTGCCGGTGCTGCCGACAGCGCCGATACCACGACCACTGCCGGATTTCAGGCCGAACGCATCGCCCCCGGCCTGGGCGTCACCGGCGATGGTTGTTGCTTCCGCTTCCTCGGAATTGTCCGGCGTCTCGACTGGTTCCGGGTCTGGAACTTCCTCGGGCACCACTTCTTCTTCCACCGGCTCCGGCGGTTGTTCCTGGGGCGGAGGCGGAGGTGGGGGGGGCGGAGGTGGCGGCACGAAGTCGATAGTCTGCAGCTCGGCGGACTTGCGCTTCTTGCCATCGACTGTGCCGTAGATCTTGTAGGCCACAATACCGATTATGGCGAGCGCGACGCATGCGCCCAGCACGAGCGGCCAGGGGAACCCGCGCTCGTCGTCATCCGTATCGGTATCCAGCGGCTTCTTCGCCATGGGCTACCCTGCCTGCGGCCGGCCGGTCACCATGCCGACTTTGTTGATTTCAAGCTTGCGCAGCACGTCGAGCACCTCGACGATCTTCTGATACTGCACGGTCGCCTCCCCCTTCACGACCACCGGAAAGTCCGGGTTCTGGGCCTTCTCGCTGCGCAGTCGCGCTTCAAGGTCGGCAATATTCGCCATCGGGTAAGCGTCCAGAAACACCTGGCCGGCGTTGTTGACGGTAATCGCCTTGGTCTTGGGTGCCGCCAGCGGCTGGGAGCTGCCCGCCTTCGGCACATCGACCTTGATGCCCTGCACCGACGCTGTGGTCATAAGGATGAAGATCACCAGCAGCACATAAGCCAGATCCAGCATCGGCGTGATGTTGATCTCGCTGTAGGCTGCACGACCGCTTTTAACGCCACCGCTCATGGGTCTACCCTTTCCTTATTCGGCTGCAAGCTGCTGGGGCGGCGGCGCGGTCTCGTGCTCCGATGCCTGCTCGGCAAGGCGGGTCACGAGGCGGTCGACGAAGATGCGCATCTGGTCGGAGATCGTCGTGACCTGGCTGTTCAGATAGTTGTAGCCGAACAGTGCCGGGATGGCGCAGGCAAGGCCGGCAACCGTTGCCAGCAGCGCTGCCGCGATGCCGGGCGCAATGGCGTTGATGTTCACATCGCCGGCCAAAGCCACACCGCCGAAGGTCTTCATCACCCCGATCACTGTGCCCAGGAGCCCGATGAACGGCCCGCCGGCGATGGCGATGGTCAGCAGAACCATCAGGCTGTCGAGCTTCTGGTTTTCCTCCACCTGGGTGGCATCGATTGCGGCCCGGATCGCCTCGACGTTTTCAGACGACAGGCCTCGCCCCTTGAGCTGGCTCTGGCGGATTTCCAGCTCTTCCACGCCGGTCTCGTAGAGGCGGAACAGCGGCGAATTCTTCATCTTCTTCAGCTCAGCCGGGCTCACATCCGCCTGACGCTCGATGCTGTGCAGTTCCCCGGTCATCCGGCGGAAATGCTTCATGAAGATGATGTTGGCTTTGGATGCGAGGCCGAGGTAGGCCCCCTTCACCCACATCACCCAGGCAGCAACCGCCAGCATCACCATGCAGATAGCGATCACGACCCAGTCAGCGATTGGCGTGTGCGAGACGATAAAGCCCAGAACACCGCCACCGCTCCCTTGCTCTTCGTCTTCGCCAAACTTCAGCAGCGGGCTTTCCGCCCCTTCAAAGGCATTTTCCGAGAGGATTCTGGCCGGTGAGGAGGCAACCTTCAAAATCCGCAGTTCATCGATCGACCCTGTGAACGGTGCAGCCGTCGTGCCGCCGATGGAAATAGGCTCGTTCATGGCTGGCGTCGTGCCCGGTGCGGATATCGCCTGCTTGCCGTTGACATACAGCGCCAGTGTCGTGCCATCTGCCGTGATGGCCAGGTGCGTCCACTGGTTGGGTTGCGCGGCCTGCGGTGCCGTCAGACGCACGGCCCCGATGGTCGCATAGGGGATGCCCTGCGCCATGCCGATCACCACTGAGCCGCGGGAGAACAGGATGGAATTGGCAGATGGTGCCGCTTCCTTCGCCCACAGGCTGACCGTCAGTGGCGAGCCTGCAGCCAGTGCAAGCGCAGGCTTGGCCTCGACGACAATCGGCGCTCCGCCTTCGAACTTTGCGCCGCGTCCGATGATCGCGCTCTCATCCGTCGCTGCCGGGCCGTTCTGGGCGTCGCTCTTGAACGCGGTTTTGTCCGTCGTCGGCTGACCCGCCTGCTCGTCAAAGTGATAGACCAGCAGCGTGTTGGCATCGTAGGTCCCCGGCGTGTCAACCGCAGCCGGCGACTCCTTGTTACCGAAATACATCCACACCTTCTGCTGCGCCCCACCGGACAAGGCCGGCACATCCACCCAAATCGTGGCAACGCCCAAGAGGCCGTCGAAAGACTCGATGTGGTAGGTCAGCGGCGTCTTGTCGTCTTCCGCAATAAACCGGATGTCCGAGCCATTTTCGCTGATGTCGCTGAAGGCCATGTTGCCATCGTGCAGGCGCACCAGCATCGGCAGCCGCCCGGCCTCTCCCGGCACGTTGACCCCGGTCGTTGTCGTGTCGAGGGTCAGCGGCTTGCGATAAGACCAGCCCTGATCCCACCAGGCGTGAGCGACGCCGGGCAAACTGGCCATGGCAAGCGACAGGGCAACGAGAAGGGACCGCATGGTGTGCTCCTTGCGATAAAGGACGTTGGGGCGAGAGGGGACATTGGATTGCTGGGTTGCGTGAGACATCATCAGAACTCCGCTCTGACACTGAAGGTAAAGCGTGGATCACCAGCCCCAGAGACAGCCCCCTCGATGAAGGGGATGGCAACCACAAGGTTGCTCTGGATGACGCCGAACATATCAACGAGGAAGCCGCCACCGGCGCTGCCGAGACTGCCGCTGCTATCTTCGCCGGGCAGAGCGCGTCGCCGACGTGTCATCGCCCCGTCGACAAATGCGAACACACGCAACTGATCGAAGTTTCGGCCAATGCCCTCATAGAGGAAGGTGCTGAGCGAGGGCGTGCGGAACTCCAGGGACCCCTGGAAGCCATCGTCTCCCGTCAATTCCGAGATCAGATACCCGCGTACCGTACTGAGGCCACCAGAAGAAAACTGCTCCGCCGGGATCAGCGGCCCGTTCGAATACTGGCCGTTAAACCGGACTGTGGCCAGCCAGTCGTTGCCCAGGTTGCGGGTATAGTCCGCACCGAGGCTCGCTACCACGAAGTTTGGCTCCGAGAACGCCCGGCGCCCATCACGCACATTCGCCTGATCCTCGGCAATCTGGTCCAGCGTACAGTCGCTCGGGGCAGGCACGACCGCGCAGCGCGGCGTGTTGCCCTGGAACTCGAACACGCCGCTGCCCAGCCCGCGAATGCCAGCCGTCACGCCCAGTGTCGCACTCGCCTGGGAATTTTCGGTGTTGCGCTGCAATGTGTAGCTGGCATTCAATGGCCATGTACGGATCGGTGCCTGCAATGGCTCCGCACCGGCAATCACCGTATCCTCGTTGGCACGCTTGAAGTCGATGCCAAACGTAAAGCTGTGGCTGAAGTTGCCGAACTGCGGCAGAATGCGGATACCGCGCACCCCGACCTCGTAACCGTCGCTCAGCACATCGACGCCGCCAAGTGCTGCCGTCTCGGTATTGGATGTGCGACCGATGAGCAGAATGCTCCACGGTGTCCCCCAGATCGGTGCCGAGTAGGTGCCGGAAAACGCCTCGCTGTCCGAGCGCTGACGGGGCGAGACCGCATAGG
This sequence comes from uncultured Sphingomonadaceae bacterium, assembly GCA_964404985.1. GTDB lineage: Bacteria > Pseudomonadota > Alphaproteobacteria > Sphingomonadales > Sphingomonadaceae > Hankyongella. The sequence continues at coordinate 205,128 of CAYOMD010000001.1, read as the reverse complement.
TGAAGGAGATGGTATGGCCGAGCTGAAACAGGTTCGTATGACGCAATGAGGCATTCAGCCGGATCGGGTCGGTGCCGTTGTTGTGGTCGTTGTTGACCTCGACATCGAAATGCAGGGGAAACTTCTCTTCCACCTTGATGTCGACATCGAATGTTCCGGGAATCCGCCCCGGCTTCAGCAGCGGCGTGCCCTGACGGTCCACCGAGCGGTTGAGCTCAGCGGTCTCTGCCTCAAGGCGCTTGAAATTGGGCACCTGACCTTCGGTGAAGGACGGAATTTCGCCCCTTATTTTGCTGGGCGCCGTGTATTTTGCCCCAACCACACGCACACGACCGATTTTGGCTTCCACAACCTCAAGACGAACAATGCCGTTTGTGGCATCCTGCTGCGGAAGCACGACAACGACCGTATCATAGCCCTGCTTCTTGTAGGCGTCTTCCAGAGCGCTTCGGGCCTTGTCGACGTCGTCATCAGTGCGGTCCGGCCCCAGATAGGGGTAAACCGCCTCCTCAATCGCGAGCTGATCCAGGACCGAATTGCCGGCGATATCGTAGGCCTCGATATTCAGCGTGCGTGCGGGCTCGGCGGCTGGCTGCTGATTCGCAGCCTCTGCCTGATTCGACTCTTCACGCGGGGTGCTCGCCTCCTGCGCCAGCGCCGGTGCGCTCACTCCAAGTGCCAAGCACAACAGATATGCAGCGCAGGCAGGATTTATGGACCGGGCTTTTGGCACAGTGGCTCCGCCGAACGTCGTTAACAAATTGCCCAAGCGTATAACGAGATTTTTCACTCGATATTAACATTCCAGAGCGCGATACCCAAGTTAACCCATTCGATCAAGACAAAGAAATTACTGGATTATGTCGATCCAGCTGTGTTTCCGGTATGTCCACGAAGCGGGAGAAATATTACATTTTTATTAAGATCAATAGCCTGCTGATTTTTATAAAGTTTAACATTTTGCTGGGGATTTCAGGCCTTGTTGCAGCGCGGCAACAGCCTTGCATCGACAGACCAGTCATGAAATGACCCTTTGATGACATGCGATACACTTCACATCATCGGGGCCGGTCTGGCCGGCAGTGAAGCGGCCTGGCAGGCCGCCGAGTCTGGCGTTGCGGTCCGTCTTCATGAAATGCGCCCACTCCGCTCAACCGATGCGCATCACACCGAGTCCTGCGCTGAACTGGTCTGCTCCAACTCGTTCCGCTCTGATGACCCAGAGCATAATGCCGTCGGCCTGCTGCATGCCGAGATGCGCCGCACCGACTCACTGGTGATGCGCTGCGCGGACGCGACCCGGGTGCCGGCTGGCTCGGCGCTGGCGGTCGACCGCGACGCCTTCTCGGCCATGGTGACACAGGCTCTCACAACCCACCCGCGAATCACCCTGGTCCGTGATGTCATCGAGAATCTGCCGCCCGCTGACTGGGGCAGTGTCATCATCGCAACCGGCCCCTTGACCCACGCGCCACTGGCAGAGGCCATCCGCGCGCTGACCGGCGAGGAGTCGCTCGCCTTCTTCGATGCGATCGCGCCGATCGTGCATACCGAAAGCATTGATTATTCGGTCGCCTGGTACCAGTCCCGCTATGACAAGGATGGCGGAGTGGCAGGCGGCGGCAAGGACTACATCAATTGCCCGCTCGACAAGCCGCAATATGAAGCCTTTGTTCAGGCACTGCTGGAGGGCGAGAAAACCAGCTTCAAGGAATGGGAAGCCAACACCCCCTATTTCGAAGGCTGCATGCCGATAGAAATCATGGCACAGCGGGGCGCGCAGACTCTGCGCTTCGGGCCGATGAAGCCGGTTGGCCTCACCGATCCGCGTACCGGCCGGCGAGCGTATGCCGTGGTGCAACTACGCCAGGATAATGCGCTCGGCACGCTCTACAACATGGTCGGGTTTCAGACGAAGCTCAAGCATGCCGAGCAGGTACGCATCTTCCGCAGCATTCCAGGGCTGGAAAATGCCCAGTTTGCCCGGCTTGGTGGCCTGCATCGCAACACCTTCATCAACGCGCCGCGCCTGCTGGATGCGCAACTGCGCCTCAAGGTGCAGCCGCGCCTGCGCTTTGCCGGGCAGATCACCGGGGTCGAGGGATATGTCGAGTCTGCCGCCGTCGGTCTGCTGGCCGGGCGTTTTGCTGCGGCGGAGTTGCAGGGCCGCACCCTTGAGCCGCCTGCAGTGACGACGGCGTTCGGCGCGCTGCTGGCGCACATCACCGGCGGGGCCAACGCGCAGACGTTCCAGCCGATGAACGTCAATTTCGGCTTGTTCCCGCCGCTGCCGCAGGAGGTCCGCCGCGATGCCCGCAAGCCGGCACTTGCCGCCCGTGCCCGTGCTGATCTCGATGCCTGGCTTTCAGGAGCCCACTCTTGACGGAAGTGGTTGTCGCTCGCCAAGCCTGGGGCTATATCGCAGGCCTCAGCCGGGCTTGCGGCCCGGACCTGTGCACGTGGGGCCGTAGCTCAGTTGGGAGAGCGCAGCAATCGCACTGCTGAGGTCAGGGGTTCGACTCCCCTCGGCTCCACCATCACCGCCAGTGCTTCATTCACCATGCCCATTCGGGCCGTCGTAGGCGGGTGAGTCTGCAGCCGTGCCAAGCCGTGGCAGTTACACAAACGCCTCATTCACCCTGTCGCCACCAGGAGGTATGGCGTTTCCGACTGGCGAAGTGTGCAGGCATGCTAGAAATCACCTCAATTGCGACAAGCAGCACCAATGCGCGTGGCGCAACAATCATGTTAACGTTAAAGTTGCGCGGCAGAGTAGCATTCTCAGACTATCGCAACCATGCTCCACATCCGGCGAGTGCCTTGTTATGCACGCCGCTTACTGGCCACACAGGGTAGGCAGCTGAAGCTATCCGCTGGGTAGATCCTGTCTAGTTCCGGAGCCAGCGCTTGTGATGCGGTCAAAATTCCAGTCGAATCCCACAACCGTTGATTGTTGAAAAATCGTTTTAGTTACGTAAGTCAAAAAAATATTGCATCGACTTATTGTTGTTTTACAATGAGGTAAGTGTGAAATCATCATGAGGTTGAAATGGCTAATTATCGCGGCAGCTCTGGGGCAGACAGATTCATAGGCCAGAATGGTGAAGATAATACTTATACATTCAGCCCCGCCAATTTGTCAGGCATTCTAGATACTATTACTGGTGGAAGTGGCACATTTAGGGATACGATTAACTTCTCGTCAGCCGGGGTCGTCAGTTCTTCGCAGTTCGCAGGGGTAACAAACATCGAGGCGCTGCGCCTCCAGGTTGCGAACATTGACGTTACAATTCCTTCGGCGCTGGCCAACTCGTCGCAATTGAGCTTCTTCCCGATCTACGGCAGCAGCGGGGCCGACCGCGTGAATGCGCGCGACGACGATTCCCCGGACCTTCTGTTCAAACCAATTCATTTCGTCTCCAACGGCGGAGCAGACAGCTTTCGCGGTGGTTATGGCAATGACCGGGTCATCTTCAACGGCGCCACATTCACCGGTGTATCGATTGACGGCGGCGGCGGCGAGGATACCATTCAGCTACTCTCCAACGCCCCGGTCAATTTCAGCGACTTCTCCTCGGTTCTCAGCTTCGAGCGGGTTGAGGTGCGTGGTGGTGCTGGTCGCGTGACATTGAACGAACAGCAGTTCAACCAGGTCTATGGTCCCCTTTACGGCGACGTGCTCGTTCAGAGCTTCGGCAGTGACGTGATCGATGGCAGCAGCCTGTCGCTACTGAACAATTTCCAGGTCATACTTGGCAGCGGCAGCGATACGGTGCTCGGAGGTGCCGGGCGACTGACGGTACAGGTATCGAATGGCCAGATTGATGCGACAGACCAAATCGTCGGGGGCTCCGGTCAGTTTGACTCGCTGGTCTTTACCAGCGAATCTAACGTATCTGCTGCCAGCTTGGCCGGCGTGCGCGGTATCGAAACCATCAACATCCTGACTGGCAACTCTACGCTTGCCTTGACGGATGCCAATTTCGGTATCTACGGCGTGACCGTGAACGGTGGTGGCGGACGGCAGAACCTGGATACATCGTCCGTGACCTTGACCGGGCAGCGCGTGACCTTCAGCGCCGGGGCCGGTGGCGACAGTTTCATCGGCGGGGCTGAGAGCAGCGTTTACGTAGCAGACGCCGCCAATATCAGCGATGGCGATACCTTTCGAGGTGGCACCGGCGGATCAGACATTCTTCAGGTTTATGGTCCTGCAAATAGTGTCAGTACTGCCGATTTGAGAAACTTCACCGGGATCGAACAGTTCGAAATGCGATCGAACGGCAGCAGTCTGTTTCTGAATGACACGCAGATCAGTTCTGCAGAAGGATATGCTTTTGCGACATCCTACGCTTACGATGCGATCATTAACGCAGGATCGGTAACGGTCGGCCCAGTGATATTTGATGCACGGTTCGGCTACGGCAATACCTACATCGGCGGTGCCGGGGCCGACATTTTCTTCGTGTGGACCGCCGACACTGCGGCAATCGAAGGGCGACGGGGGCTCGACATTGTGCAGTTCGGCCCTGCATTCGGCGACTCTGTCGCAGCCTTCGCAGATCGGGCGAACGGCATAGAAGCGATATACATCACACCAGAGACACCGGCCGTTCTCACCATCAATGCAGCTGACGTGCGCAATCTGTCCAACACGAACGTCCTCATAATCAGCAAGAATCCTGCTGACACCAGCACGGCCCAACTGGTCAGCAATGATAGCTGGACTCTGGTGGCGAGCGGCCTGTCGCAGACCGAAGCCGCCGCGCTCACCGGACAAGAAAACTTCTGGTATCTGGGCAACAGCTTCAAACAGTATACTTCAGGCGGTCGGACGCTGCTTGTCGAGAGCGGTATCGACACTAGCGACGCATTTGGTGGCTCCGTGATAGCTCCTTCGGCGTTCAGCACCGACGCGGACGCGCTTGACAGTGCCCTGGCGACGACGCCGAGCCTCCCGCTAGTGCCGACTGCTCCGGATGTGAATGTGGAGGATATTTTCTCTGCCACAGATGGGCAGAATATTGATTTATCGGCAGTTTTTGGTGAAGACATCGCACCGTTTGCACCTATCCACCGGGCTGATATTCAGGACTTCGCGTCAACCCACCTGGTTTAGGGTATGTCGACATTCTATTAAGCTGGATCTCCGCTCCTGTTTACGGGAGTATGGCTAGGCTCCGGGGTGGGCAAGACTTCTGGACACCCGCCCCGGAGGACTTACTTGAGGTTGGAAGCAGAGGGAACACCATGCGAATGGGTGGACCTGGATCGCAACCTGAGGAGAAGTCCGATGCTCGCCGAGGTAAAAATCCCGCCGCGCGGTACCCGCACTCCGGAGAACCTGGACTCCCATGTGCCACCACGAACCGTCAGCGACCATGTGGCCTTTTCATTCGTCAAGTTCCTGCGTTTTTTCGCCGATGCCTTTTTCTCGAAGCGTTACGGGCACCGGGCGGTGGTGCTGGAGACGGTCGCCGCTGTGCCGGGCATGGTCGGCGGCCTGCTTCAACACCTGCATGCACTGCGCACCATCAGCAATGATCACGGCTGGATCCGCATCCTGCTGGAAGAGGCGGAAAATGAGCGCATGCACCTGATGACGTTTATCGAGATCGCCAAACCGACCCTGTTCGAGCGCACGCTCATCATGGGCACACAGGCGGTTTTCTATAACCTGTATTTCTTCCTGTACCTGTTCGCGCCGCGCACGGCACACCGGGTGGTCGGCTACTTTGAGGAAGAAGCGGTCATCAGCTACACGCAATATCTGGCCGAGGTCGATGCGGGCAAGCATCCGAACACGCCCGCGCCGAAACTGGCCATCGAATACTGGCAGCTCCCGGAAGACGCGCGTCTGCGAGACGTCATCATCGCCGTGCGCGCGGACGAGGCAGAGCACCGCGATGTCAATCACGGGTTCGTCACCATGCTTGATTCCAGAACGCGCTGATCGCCGCATATAGACTGGCCTGCCAGCTTTTGCGGCAATAGGCTGGCGAAAAATACGGGAGGATTCGATGATTTTATATGGAAGTCCTTTGTCGCCATTCGTGCGCAAGGTCTCAATTTTCGCTGCCGAAAAGGGGATCAGTCTCGAACACAATCGCCGCATCGGCCCCCAAAGCCCGGACCCGGAGTTCCGCGCGGCAAGCCCGTTCGGCCAGATACCCGCACTGCGCGACGATGATTACACTCTGTGCGACTCGTCCGCGATTGTGGCCTATCTTGAGGCCTTACACCCTGAGCCCAACCTCATCCCGACCGAGGCCAAAGCGCGCGGTCGTACCATCATGTTCGATGAGTTCGCCGATGTCCGCTTCTTCGGGTTTGGCCGCAAGCTATTCTGGAACCGTGTGGTGGCCCCCCTGTTCATGAACATGCCGGGAGACTTGGCTGCGGCAGCTGAGGCGGAGGCAACAGAACTGCCCCCGCTCCTCGCCTACCTCGAGACGATCATCCCGGACTCGCTGTTCCTCGTCGAGGACCGGCTGACTCTGGCCGACATCGCGGTCGCCAGCCCCATGGTGAACCTGCTGCACGCAGGCGTTACCATTGAAGCAGGCACACACCCGAGGATTGCTGCCTACCGGGATTCCATGTTCGCGCGACCGAGTTTTGCGGCAACCATCGCTACCGAGACCGCCTCGATTGAGAAGGCCCGCGCCGCTGCAGCCGCCTGAGCACGCAACAGAAAGCGTTGCGTACACGCCTCGTTGCGCTAACAGGAAGCATCGGGCCAGCGGTTCCGATAATTTTGTTGCGCATAGACGGGATTCGGCATGGGCGAGACGATTTTCATCGGCAAGGCGGGCACACCGCAGGAACTGATCCTGAAGCGGGCGAACCGCCACGGCCTGATCGCCGGGGCGACCGGAACCGGCAAGACCGTCACCCTGCAGATTCTGGCCGAGGGTTTCAGCCGCGCCGGCGTACCGGTGTTCATGGCCGATGTGAAGGGGGACCTCGCCGGCATGGCGATGCCCGGCTCGCCGACCCACAAACTGCACGACATGCTGACCGCGCGCGCTGCCGAGATGGGGCTGGACTACGCCTATGCCGACAACCCGGTGATATTTTGGGACCTGTTCGGCGAGCAGGGCCACCCGATCCGCACCACCGTCTCGGAAATGGGGCCGCTGCTGCTGGCGCGCCTCATGGGTCTGAACGATACCCAGGAAGGTGTGCTGACCATCGCGTTCCGTTTTGCCGACGACGAACAGCTCCTGCTGCTAGACCTCAAGGACCTGCAGGCGATGCTGACGCATGTGGCCGAGCAGGCGGATGCCCTCTCGACCCGCTATGGCAATATCTCCAAGGCGACGGTGGGCGCGATCCAGCGCCAGTTGCTGCAACTGGAATCGCAGGGCGGCGCGCATTTCTTCGGCGAACCGGCGCTCGACCTCATGGACCTGATTGCCACCGACGACAGCGGCCGCGGCCAAGTGAATATCCTGGCCGCAGACAAGCTGATGGCCAGCCCCAAACTCTATTCCACGTTCCTGCTCTGGCTGCTGTCCGAACTGTTCGAGGCGCTACCCGAAGTCGGCGATCCGGACAAACCGAAGCTGGTGTTCTTCTTCGATGAAGCCCACCTGCTGTTCGACGAGGCCCCCAAGGCCCTGCTCGAGAAGATCGAGCAGGTGGTGCGGCTGATCCGCTCGAAAGGGGTTGGCGTCTATTTCATCACCCAGAACCCGATTGACGTGCCGGAGGATATCGCCGGCCAACTCGGCAACCGGGTGCAACATGCCCTGCGCGCCTTCACCCCGCGCGACCAGAAGGCGGTGAAGGCCGCCGCCGAGACCTTCCGGCCCAACCCGGCGCTGAAGGTTGAGGATGTGATCACCGAGCTCAAGGTCGGCGAGGCGCTGGTGTCGCTGTTGCAGGCGGACGGCGCGCCCTCGATCGTCGAGCGCACCATGATCCGCCCGCCGGTCTCGCGCCTTGGGCCATTGACCCCGGCTGAGCGCAGCATGATCGTCAAGACGTCTGCGGTCGTCGGCAAATACGACACGACGCAGGATCGGGAGTCTGCGTACGAAATTCTGGCCGCCAAGGCGGACGCATCAGCCAAAGTGCAAGCGGCGGCAGAGGCCGCAGAGGCGCAGGAAAAGGCAGACGCGGCAGAAGCCAAGGTACAGGCGCGCACCAACCGCGCCCCGGCTCGGCCTCGGGAAAGTGTGGCGGAAGCCGCAGTCAAGTCACTGGCGCGTTCCGCGGCCTCCTCGCTGGGCCGGCAGTTGACCGGGCGCGCCGGGCAGTCGCTGCTCCGGGGCATCCTGGGTGCGCTGCTGAAATAACGGTGAACGCGATACCCGCGCCGCCTCACGCCTTGGGGGGATTTTTCTGTTGTTCCCTGCCCGCCGCTGAAAGCGGCGGCCCGTTCAGGAGTGCCACCTATGACCGAAGACACCCCCGCGCTGTCGCCGGACCGTGATGACCTGAAGCTGCTGGGCCGCCTGCTGGGTGACGTCATCCGCGACCAGCATGGTCCGGCCTTCTTCGACAAGGTGGAAGCGATCCGCCAGGCGTCCGTGCGCTTCCACCGGGATGGCGGCGACGCCGGGGAATTGACCGGCCTGCTCGATGCGCTGAGCCTTGATGATGTGCTGTCGTTCATTCGCGGCTTCACCTACTTTTCGTTGCTTGCCAACATTGCCGAGGACCATGTGGCCCGTCGCACCGCCCGCCAGTCGGCCAACGGCGGCAGCCGGCTTGCCGAGGCGCTGGCGCGGTTTGGCGATACCCCGGAGGCGCTGCACGACGTTCTGGCGCGCGCACGTATCAGCCCGGTCATCACCGCGCATCCGACCGAGGTGCGCCGCCGCTCGATCCTCGATCGCGAGGTGGCGATTGCCGACATCCTTGAGGAGCGCAGCCGCCGCGACCTGACAGCCGAGGAGAGCCGGGACCTTGAGGAGCGCCTGACCCGCGAAATCCTCATCCTCTGGCAGACCCGCCTGCTGCGCTCGGTCAAGCCCGGCGTGCCGGACGAGATCGAAAATGCACTGACGTTCTTTGAGTCGACCTTTCTCGATCAACTGCCGCGCCTCTACCGCCGGCTGGAGCGGCTTATGCCGGCTGATGGCCCGGTGCCGAGCTTTGTGACCATCGGCTCCTGGGTTGGCGGCGACCGGGACGGTAACCCCTTCGTGACCGCCGAGACGCTGCACTATGCCTTCCGGCGGCAGGCGACCATCGCGCTCGACCATTACCTCAGTCACGTCCACCAGCTCGGTGGTGACCTGTCGATCTCGCGCACCCACATCGGCACGACAACAGCGCTGGATACCCTCGCCGATCAGTCAGGCGATACCTCGCCGCATCGCAACCACGAGCCGTACCGCCGGGTGCTGCGCCATGTCTATGCCAGGCTGGCCGCCACCAAGCGGATGCTGACCGGGCTGGAGCCGACCCGCCCGACCAACCTCACTGCCCCGGCCTATGCCCAGCCCGGCGAGCTTGCTGCCGATCTTGCCGTTGTGCGCCAGTCGCTCGCCGCCAACGGCAGCGCCCTGCTCGCCGGCGGTCCACTGCGTGACCTGGAGCGCGCTGTGGACAGCTTCGGCTTCCATCTGGCGGTGGTCGACCTGCGGCAGAGTTCGGCCATCCACGAGGCGGTGGTGACAGAACTGTTCGCCCGCGCCGGTCTCTGCCCGGACTATGGTGCGCTCAGCGAACAGGCGCGCATCGACCTGCTGGTGAACGAACTCAGCCACCCGCGACCGCTCACCTCGCCGCACCTGGCCTACAGCGAACTGGCGACCGGCGAGCTGGCTGTGGTGCGTGCTGCAGCACGTCTGCGCGCGGCCCACGGGCCGAATGCCATCCAGCACTATGTCATCTCGCAGTGTGCCAGCGTGTCGGACATGCTGGAGGTCGCCCTCCTGCTGAAGGAAGCCGGGCTGTTCCATCCGGGGCCGCAGCCGCGCCTCGACGTGATGATCGTACCCTTGCTTGAGACCATCGACGACCTGCTGAACGGCGGGCCGATTCTCTCCGGCTATCTGTCGCTGCCGATCATCAAGGCGGCGCTGGCCGCGCGCGGCAACATCCAGGAAGTGATGATCGGCTATTCGGACAGCAACAAGGATGGCGGCTACCTCACCTCCAACTGGGCGATCCATGGTGCCATCCTGCGCCTGACATCCCTCGGCAAGGCCATGGGGGTCACCCTGCGCTTCTTCCACGGGCGCGGCGGCACGGTTGGCCGCGGCGGTGGCTCCAGCGTGCAGGCGATCATGGCGCAACCGCCCGGCTCAGTGAACGGCCAGATTCGCATCACCGAGCAGGGGGAGGTCGTGTCCTCGAAGTACGGACACCCGGAGACCGGCTTGCTCAGCCTGGAGAATATGGTCGCCGCCACGCTGATGGCGTCAGCACCACATCAGGATGCTGCCGGCCGCTACGGCGACTTCATGCCGGTGATGGACCAGTTGTCAGCCGACGCACGCCAGGCCTACCGCGCGCTGGTCTATGGCCACCCGGCGTTCAAGACCTTCTTCCGCGAGGCCACGCCGCTCAGCGAAATTGCCGGCCTGAAAATCGGCTCGCGTCCGCCATCCCGCAAGGCATCCGACCGTATCGAGGATCTGCGCGCGATCCCCTGGGTGTTTTCCTGGGCACAGTCGCGCGCCATGGTGCCCGGCTGGTTCGGGGTCGGCAGCGCGGTCAAGGCGCATGTCGTGACCCACGGTGAGGCTGGCATGGCGCAATTGCAGCGACTCTATGCGGACTGGCCATTTTTCCAGGCCATCATCTCCAATCTGGAGATGGTGCTGGCGAAGTCCGACCTCGGGATTGCCGAGCGCTATGCCGGGCTGGTGAAGGACCGGGAGGCGGCAACCGAAATCTTCGCAGCCATCGCGGCAGAATGGCAACGCACCCATGACGTCGTGCTGGAAATTACCGGCCAGAAGAGCTTGCTGGAAAAGCAGCCGGCGCTGCAGCGCTCTATCCGTCACCGCCTGCCCTACATCAACCCGCTCAACCACCTGCAGATTGCGCTGATCCAGCGCTACCGCGCGGGCGACGAGCGCGATGTGGTTCGTGGCGGCATCCACCTCTCGATCAACGGCATCGCCGCCGGCCTGCGCAACAGCGGGTAGGACGCCCTCACGCCTCCGGCAGGGGGATAAACTCGGTCTCGCCGGGCACAGCCGGGAAACGCTGGTCGCGCCAGTCGGCCTTTGCTTCCTCGATCCGCTCAAGCCGGGTCGAGACCAGGTTCCACCAGATGTGCCGCGGCTCGGGGAAGGGCGCGCCACCCAGCAGCGCAATGCGCGCCGACGTAGCCACCTTAAGGATCGCCGTCATCCCCGGAGCGATCACCAGCATCTGCCCGGCCTGATAGGCTGTGCCGTCAAGCTCTGCCGTGCCGCTGACAATGTAAGCCGCCCGCTCCTCATGGTCGTCCGGGAGTGCGACGCTGGCACCCGCTTGCGCCTCCACGTCGATGTAGAACATGCGTGACCACACTTTGGCCGGACTCTCGGCACCGAATGCGCTGCCCGCGATCAGGGTCCTCCTCGCGCCGTCCAGTGTGATCGACGGCAGGGTCGATGCCGGATGGTGGTGAAAACTCGGCGCGACCTCCTCGGCATGCGCGGGCAACGCGACCCAGGCCTGCAGGCCGAAAAGCCGCTGGCCCTGCGCGCGCTCTGGGTCAGGCGAGCGTTCACTGTGGACGATGCCCGCCCCGGCTGTCATCCAGTTGACGTCGCCGGGACGGATCGTCTGTACCGCACCGGTGCTGTCCCGGTGCTCGATAGCCCCCTCGTAGAGATAGGTCACTGTCGACAGCCCGATGTGCGGGTGAGGCCGAACGTCAAGCCCCTGCCCTGGTGCGTGGGTTGCAGGACCAAACTGGTCCAGGAACACAAATGGTCCCACCATGCGACGGGTTGCATGGGGCAGAATGCGCGCCACGATGAACCCGTCGCCAAGGTCGCGCGGACGACCCTCGATCACCTGTTGGACAATGGCACCCATCGATCATTCTCCCGCCTTGAACACGGTTCAGGATAAACTGGGGAGCTGCCCGGCTAGCCCATGAATATCATGCACCATAGGCGTAAGGGCCGCCGCGTGCCAGCGCACGCTGGTAGGCATCCCGCGCCTGGAAGCGCCTGACCCAGGCGTCCATCTGCGGATAGGCCGCGCGCAGGCCAAACACCCCGGCTATCTCGCCAACAAAGCTCATCTGGATGTCCGCTGCCGAGAAATCCTGCCCCAGCAGATAGGGCCGGTCCGCCAGAGAGGCCTCGACGTAACCGAGATGGTTAGCGAGCTCACTTTCGATGCGCGGCTGGAGCGGCGCACCGGCCTCGCCCAGCCGCCCGACATACAAGCGCAGCATCAGCGGCAGCATGGCGGACCCTTCAGCATAATGCAGCCACTGGGAAACCGCGTCATAGTCGGCATGGTCCGGTGACGGTTGCAGCCGCCCCGCGCCGTGATGGCGCAGCACATACTCGATAATCGCACCGGATTCGATGATCGTCCGCCCCGCCTCCGTCAGCACCGGGGACTTGCCGAGCGGATGCACAGCCTTCAGCTCGGGCGGTGCCAGCCGTGTCTGGCTGTCGCGCTGATAGCTGGTGAGTGTGTAGGGCAGCCCAAGCTCCTCGAGCAGCCAGAGAATACGCTGCGAGCGGGAGTCGTTCAGGTGGTGGATGGTGATCATGGTTACTATCCCTGTGTTGCGCCGAACACCCGCGCAAAAATCGTATCGACGTGCTTGAGATGATAGCCGAGGTCGAACAGGCTGGCCAGCGCATCCGGGCCGACATGGGCCGTCACCTCCGGGTCGGCCTGCAGCAAGGTCAGCAGGCTCAGCGCACCGTCCGACTCCCAGACCTGCATGGCGCTGCGCTGCACCAGCCGGTACGCATCCTCCCGGCTAGCCCCCGCCTGGGTCAGCGCCAGCAGCACCCGCTGCGAGTGGATCAGCCCGCCCATACGGTCGAGGTTCGCCTGCATGCGCTGCGGATAGACCACCAGCTTGTCGACCACCCCGGTCAGCCGGGCCAGGGCGAAGTCCAGCGTGATGGTCGCATCCGGGCCGATGTAGCGTTCAACCGAGGAGTGGGAGATATCCCGCTCGTGCCAGAGCGCCACATTCTCGAGCGCGGGCGTCACATAGGCGCGCACCATGCGGGCAAGGCCGGTCAGGTTTTCGGTCAGCACCGGATTGCGTTTGTGCGGCATCGCGCTTGAGCCCTTCTGGCCGGGCGAGAAATACTCCTCCGCCTCCAGCACCTCGGTGCGCTGCAAATGGCGGACTTCGGTCGCGAGCCGCTCAATCGAAGACGCTATGACGCCGAGGGTGGCAAAATACATGGCATGGCGATCCCGCGGGATCACCTGGGTCGAGACCGGCTCCGGCTCCAGGCCCAGCTTCGCCGCGACATGCTCTTCAACACGGGGATCGATGTTGGCAAAGGTGCCGACTGCCCCGGAGATGGCGCAGGTCGCGACTTCGGCGCGGGCATTGACCAGCCGGGTACGACACCGGCTGAACTCGGCATAGGCCTGCGCGAGCTTGACACCGAAAGTGGTCGGCTCGGCGTGGATGCCGTGGCTGCGGCCGATGGTGGGGGTCATTTTGTGCTCGAACGCGCGGCGGCGCAGCGCGGCCAGCAAGGCGTCGATGTCGGCCAGCAGGATGTCGGCGGCGCGCACGAGCTGCACGTTGAGGCAGGTATCCAGAACGTCGGACGAGGTCATGCCCTGGTGCACGAAGCGCGCCTCCGGCCCGACATATTCGGCGAGGCTGGTCAGAAACGCGATGACGTCATGCTTCACCTCGCGCTCGATCTCGTCGATCCGCGCGACATCGAAATTGCCGCGCGCGCAGACCGCCTGCGCGGCCTCTGCCGGGATGACGCCCAGCTCGGCGAGTGCGTCGCAGGCATGCGCCTCGATCTCGAACCAGATGCGAAAGCGGGTCTCCGGCTCCCAGAGCTGGGTCATTGCAGGGCGGGCATAGCGGGGAATCATGGGTAGCCTCCGGGTAAGGCGGTCGCGCTAGCATCGCCACCGGATCGCCGCAAGGGCGGGATCACGCCTCCTCGCCTGGTTCCAGACCACGCGGGCGCACGACTGTGACCGTGCAGGGTGCATGCGCTGCGACCTCTGCGGACACACTGCCGAGAATGCGTCGCCCGAGCGACTCCGCGCGGGCCCCCATCACGATATGGTCAACATGGTTCATCCGGGCATACTCCAGCACGGCATCAGCCGGGTTCATGGCTTCCAGCACATGAAAGGTGATCCGCTCCGGCGGCAGGTTGAGCGGTTCGGCCCAGTGCGCCAGTTCGGCCAGACGGTGCGCATGCTTGTTGCGACCGGCCTCGTCCAGTGTCTCGTCCGCTTTCAGCGGGTTTTGCCGCAAGACGTTGAGACAGGCGAGCCGGGCGTCCGGGTAGGCATCGAGCACGCGCACCAGCGCCTGCCGCATCGCGCCGTCGAGTGCCGGCAAATTCTGGGTTAACGCGACGGCAGCGGCTACGATTGGCGCGCTCGCCCGCTTGCTCGTGGCGAGGCTTTTGCTGTGCAGGGCAAGACGTGCCCGCTCGTCGCGCCGGCTGCGCCGGACAAACCAGCTATCGCGCTTGAGCTTGTGTGCCCGCTCGGTCAGCAGCACCTGCCGGGGGTGGCGCAGATCGAACGCCAGATGCGCCGCCGAAGGGTAGCGGCGTTCCGGGTCCGGCTCGATACACCGCAGGATCACCTCCTGCAGCCAGGGCGGCAGGTCTGGCCGGCGCTGACGGGGTGGGCAAGGGTCGTCCCACCAGCGACGTTGCAGCCCCTTCAGGCTCTGAGGGTCGCCGAACGGCCGTTCGCCAGTCGCAAAGAAATACAGCAGCACGCCAAGGGCAAAGATGTCCGAGCGCCGGTAGCCGCGCACACCGAACGTCTGCTCGGGTGATATGTACGGTGCGGTGCCGTAGGGTAGCCGGAACTCCTCGGCGATGAGGTCCGGCAGATCGACATGGCGCGCAAGACCGAAGTCAATCAGCACTGCCGTACCGTTCGGCCGGATCATGATATTGGACGGCTTGATGTCGAGGTGCACAACGTCCTGCCGGTGGATGTCCTCCAGTGCGTAAGCCGTTGCCGAGCCGATGGCGATTACCTCCTCGATCGGTCGCGGCAGAGTCTCGATACGCGGGTAGAGCGACTGCCCCTCGATCCGCTCCATGACGATATAGGGCTGATGCATGAAATCGCCGACGGCATGGACCTTGGGCACATGCGTGCCGCTGAGGCGTGGCAGGATCATCATCTCCATCTCGAAACTGACGATCGCCGCCGGGTCATGCCCTTGCGCCATAAACGGCGCCTTCAACACCAGCGGCACCGCAATATCAGGGTGGCGGACATCCCAGATGCTGGCCATCCCGCCTTTGTGAAGCCGCTCGCCAACCGTGAAGCCGTCGATCTCCAGACCAGCCGCAATGGGTTTTCCCGCGTGGGCACTCATCGTTTACCTCCCGGAGAACAGCCGCTCCGACAGCATGTCCGGCAGGCCGGCAGCACGAATGCGCGCCGCTGCCCGCCCCACATCATAGGCGATGCGCTGCAAGAGATATTCGTGACGACACGTATCATAGAGCGCGTAACAAGCCGCAGCATTGCCATCACGCGGCTGCCCGACCGAGCCCAGCACCACATGCCAGCGCCGGTGCGCCAGCAAGGGCGCTGACCGTCCCGGTGTCGGTGCAAACGGCAGCATCCGCCCGCTGGGCTGAAGCGCATAGACCATCGGCACATGCACATGACCGCAAAAGACCATACGCTGAGTAGTGCCCATGAGACTGGTCAGCGCTGACTCGGCATCGAACACATAGCGCCAGCGTGCCGGTGCTGCGGCATCCGCATGGACATAAAGACGGTCCTCATCCTCGATGGTCAGCGGCAGATCTTCAAGGTACCGGCGCTGCGGGCCGCTGAGTTGCTGGCGGGTCCACAAGGCGGCCGTGGCGGCCTGTGCGTTCATCTCCTTGTGTGGGTCACAGGCCATGTCGTCGTGGTTGCCGCGCAGTACCAGCGCGCCATCCTCGGCAAGCGCTGTCACAATATCGAGCACCGGCCCGGGGTCGCCCCCATAGCCCACGATATCTCCCAGCACGACGAAGCGCTGCGCACCGGCATCGCGGGCGTGGTCCAGAACCGCTTGTGTCGCCTGCAGGTTAGCGTGAAGGTCTGCCAGAAAGGCGATCAGCATCATTGACTCCCCGCCACGGGTATACTGCAACGACACTGCATTGGCACTTAGCCTTTGGGCTAGCTGATGGCACGGAGATGTTGCAGAGTATGGTCAGAAATATTCAAATAGGGGGAAGGCTATGAAGCGTCTGTTGCTTGCGAGCGTTTGCAGCTTGGGTCTGGTGTCAGCGGTGCAGGCCGCCCCGTCCGATGATCTGCGCAAGGTGCTGGACGATCATTGGGCCTGGTATCTCTCGAACAATCCGGTCCAGGCCAGCGACCTTGGCGTGCGCAGCTTTGATACGACGCTGGGGGACGCGAGCCTTGCCGGAATGGACCGGCAGACCAGGGAGGCGAAGGCCCTTGTGGCGCGAATTGACGCGATCGACCCCAAAGGGCTGAGCCCGGCCGAGCGCGTGAACCGCGACATCCTGCGGCTGGACCTGCAAACCCAGATCGATGGCGACCGGTTCGGCCAGCGCGCCGTGCTGTTCACCAACCGTGGCGGCTGGCACCTGAACTTGATGCGCCTGGCCGACAATGTGCCGCTGAAGACTCCTGCCGATTATCAGAGCTACATTGCCCGCCTGAAGGACTATCCGCGCCTGAACGGCCAGATCATCGAGACGACCCGTGCTGCGATCAAAGGCGGCTACACCCAATATTGCGAGTCGATGAAGGGCTTCGACAAGTCCATCGAGGCCCATATCGTTGACGACCCGGCCAAGTCTGCGCTGGCGCAGGCGTTCAAAACCCGCCCGACCGCAATCCCGGAGGCCGACTGGACCGCCTACACATCCGAGGGGCTGACGGTTATCCGCGACAAGGTGATCCCGGCGCTCCAGCAGGAGCTGGATTTCTACCGCACCGAATATGCACCCAAATGCCAGAAAGCGCCTGGCGTACTAAACCAGAAGGACGGGCAGGCCTATTACGCTTACCGCGCACGCCTGTTCACCACGACCGACATGACACCGGCGCAGATCCATGCGCTCGGCCAGCGCGAGGTGGCGCGGATCCGTGCGGAAATGGACTCCGTGGTTGCCAAGTCCGGCTTCAAGGGTGACCGCAAGGCCTATGTACAGTTCCTGCGGACCGACCCACAATTCTACGCAAAGTCGCCAGACGAACTCGTGGCGTACACTGCCGCCCTCGCCAAGCGCATCGATGGCGAAATGCCCAAGCTGTTCGGGCGCCTGCCACGCCTGCCCTACACGGTGAAGCCAGTGCCAAGCGACATCGCCGAGGGCACCACGACCGCTTACTACGAGCCTGGCTCGGCAGATACTGGTCGCGCCGGTGTCTATCGCATCAACACCTCGAAGCTCGACCAGCGCCCGCTCTATGAACTGGTCGCGCTCACCATTCACGAGGCGGTGCCTGGCCACCACCACCAGATTGCGCTGCAGCAGGAGCTTGATCTGCCGCTGTTCCGCCGCCACGCTGCCTTCTTTACCGCCTTCGTCGAGGGCTGGGGCCTGTATTCCGAGCGGCTCGGCATCGATATGGGCTACTACGAGACCCCGGCGCAGGATTTCGGTCGTCTCTCCTACGAGATGTGGCGCGCCTGCCGGCTGGTTGTCGACACCGGCATCCATTCCATGGGCTGGAGTCGCCAGCAGGCCATTGACTTCATGGCGGAAAACACCTCGCTTTCCCTGCATAACATCACGGCCGAAGTCGACCGCTACATCACCTGGCCGGGCCAGGCGCTTGCCTACAAGGTCGGTGAACTGAAGATCCGCGAGCTGCGCAGCCGCGCCGAGACGGCGCTCGGGCCGAAGTTCGATATCCGCCGCTTCCATGACAGCGTGCTGGAGAACGGGGCAGTCCCGCTCTCGGTACTGGAGACCCACATCAACGCCTGGATCGAGGCGGAAAAGGCCCGTAGTTAGGTATGATTACAATCCCATCCCTCGTCTCCACCGGCTGGCTCGCAGATAACCTTGGCGAAGTTCGTGTGATTGACTGCAGTTGGCACCTGCCGGCCAGCGGGCGCGACGGGCACGCCGATTATGACGCGGCACACATCCCCGGTGCGGTGTTCCTCGACCTCGATGTCGTCGCCGACACGGCATCCGGCTTGCCGCACATGCTGCCCGCGGCTTCTGTGCTCGCCGCCTGGTGCGCGCGGGCCGGGGTCTCCCCCGAACACCGCGTGGTCCTTTACGACGATTCAGAGGTGCGATCCGCCGCACGCGGCTGGTGGATGCTAACCCGCTTTGGCTTTCCGCATGTTGCCGTTCTTGATGGTGGTCTCGGCAAGTGGCGTGCCGAAGGGCGGACGCTGGAGTCCGGGGCAGCTCGCACGCAGACGATCCCCGCCCCTGCCCTGACTCTCGATGGTACAGGCGTGCGCGGGCTCGATGCTATGCGCACCAATCTGTCCAGCCGCACCGAGCAGGTGGTCGATGCGCGTGGTGGCCCGCGTTTCCGTGCCGAAGTGCCGGAGGCGCGGCCGGGCGTGCGCGCCGGGCACATCCCCGGCAGCCTGAACCTGCCGTACACGGACCTGTTCAACCCGGATGGCACGTACAAGGACACGGCGGGCCTTGCCGCGGCTTTTGCAGCCATCGGCGTCGATCCCGCCAAGCCCATGGTTGCAACCTGCGGCTCAGGGGTGACGGCCGCGACCCTGGTGTTCGCTGCGCACCTTCTCGGGCACCCCATAGCGCTCTATGATGGTGCCTGGACCGAGTGGGGTGCCCACCCTGACACGCCGGTTGCCATCGGCGCCTGAACCCCCGATACCGCACGGATGAGTGACGACGAGAACCTTGCCCCCGCGACCCGACTGGTCCACGCCGGACGCCGGCCCGAGTGGACCCACGGTGTCGTCAACCCGCCAGTTTATCACGCCTCCACCTGCATTTTCGAGACGCTGGCGGAGATGGACGCGCGGGTGCGCGATCCGTCATCCGGCCTCTATTACGGCCGGCGCGGTACCCCTACCCAGTGGGCACTGGAAGAGGCGCTGACAGGCATGGAGCCGGGTGCGGGCGGCACCAAGCTGTTCCCCTCCGGGCTGGCAGCGGTCACCGGCGCCTTGCTTGCCGTGCTAAAAAGCGGGGACCATCTGCTGATGGTCGACAGCGTATACGAGCCGACACGCACGCTCTGCGACCGACGCCTGAAGGCGCTTGGCATCGAGACGACCTACTATGCGCCCGCCGCCGATATTGCCCCGCTGTTGCGCCCCAACACCCGGGCGGTATTCACGGAGAGTCCGGGCTCCCTGACGTTCGAGGTGCAGGATATCCCGGCGCTGGCGGACACGGCACACAAGGCCGGAGCGCTCGTGCTGATGGACAATACCTGGGCGACCTCGCTGTATTTTCAGGCGCTGCCGCACGGTGTCGATGTGATGATCCAGGCGCTGACCAAATATGTGGTCGGCCACTCCGATGCCCTGCTTGGGGCTGTCACCGTCACGCCCGCGCTGTGGCGAGATTTCGCGGCCAGCGTCCATAATTTCGGCTTCTGCGCAGCACCCGACGATGCCATGCTCGCCCTCCGCGGCCTGCGCACGCTGGATGTCCGGCTCGCCCGCCACCACACCAACGGCCTGGCGGTTGCACAGTGGCTGGGCAATCATCCGGAGGTCGCGCGCGTGCTCCACCCGGCGCTGCCGGGCGATCCCGGGCATGGGCTGTGGCAGCGGGACTTCACAGGTGCCTCCGGGCTGTTCGCGATGGAACTCAAGCGCGGCGTGCGCGCTGACCTTGCAGCACTGGTCGACAACTTGAGGCTGTTCCGGATGGGCTTTTCCTGGGGTGGCTACGAGAGCCTCATCCTGCCGGTACGCTTGGACGGTATCCGCACTGCTGAGCCAGCAGCAGACGCACACGGGCCACTGCTTCGCCTCCACGTCGGCCTGGAAGACCCGGCCGATCTGATTGCAGACCTCGATGCCGGGCTAACCCGTTATGCTACGGCTGTCGGCTGAGTGAGCGCGCCGTCCGGGCGCGGCGCGCGGATCATGGGGTCTAGGTCAATGGTGCCCTTGACGCCGAGATCGTCGAAATTGCGCTCCAGCCAGGCATCCGCAGCGGTGCGGCCCAGTTGCTTGAGGTGCTGGATGAATTCCAGTTCCGCGTTGAACTTGCTGGCGGCCCCGAGCGCGGACATATCCGTGCCACCACGGATCATGTGAACCAGAAACTTGCGATAGCGATTACCGTCCAGCGCGCCTTCGTCCACCAGCCGACCGACGAACTCGATGGAGCGCAATTCGTTGATCAGCGAGCTGTTGAAATTGATCTCGTTCAGACGGTTGAGGATATCATGTGCGGTACGCGGAATTTCCTCCCGCTCGATCGGGTTGATCTCGACGATCACCAGGTCCCGGCTGCGGCTGGAATAAAACATGGGCCAGAGCGGCGGATTCCCCATGTACCCGCCATCCCAATAGTGTTCGCCCTCAATCTCGACCGCCTGAAACACCAGCGGCAGGCAGGTTGAGGCAATGACCTTGTCCACGGTCAGGCGCGACTGGCTGAACACCTTGACGCGCCCGGTGCGGACATTGGTTGCGGAAATGAACAGCTTGAGGCGGCTGCAGCAGTGGATCGCCCCGAAGTCTACGATATCGTCAATCAGCTTGCGCAGTGGATTCAGATTCAGCGGGTTAAGGTCATAGGGGGAGACCAGCCGCGTCATGATGTCAAAGGCGGTAAACGCCGGCGAATTGTCGATGCTCCAGCTGCCGCGCAACCGGTCAAGGAAGCTGCGCTGGAACAGCGAACCGTTGCCGATCACGCCGATCCGCGTCCAGAACTGGCTCAGGGCCTCACGGGCCCCTTCGTGGCCACCAGTCGCAATGCCGTGGGCCATGATGACGGCATTGATGGCACCCGCGCTGGCGCCGGTCACCGCCTCAATGCTCAGGCGATCATCCTCGAGGATGCGGTCCAGCACGCCCCAGGTGAATGCCCCATGGCTTCCACCACCCTGAAGGGCGAGATTGATGACCTTGGTCTGCATGGCGCTCTCCTGCTGTCACGCCACAAGAATGGCGGCTACCCGCTGTGAGGGCAACCGCCATTGATGCGAAAGCGCAGCCAGAGCCTATTTGCGGACCCGGCGGCGCGCGAGTGCCCCAAGACCAATCAGGCCCATGCCGAGTGCCAGCATCGAACCCGGTTCGGGTACGACCGAGATGCGGTACAGCAGCGTGTTGTTGCTCTGCTCGTTGGCGATGGCGAGATACGCATTGCCATCAAAGCTCTCTGCTGCCGAAATGAACTCCAGGCCTTCAGGACGATCGAGGACGGAACTGTTGGCGATCAGGCCCAGAAACAGCGGGCGTACCACGTTGTTTGCCGAAAAATCGGTCAGATCGAAGGCATAGATGCCACCAAACCGCTCGGCTGCAACGAACAGGACGAGGCGACCGTCAACCCAGCCAGCTTCCACAGCTTCCGGCTCCGGCCCACGGTCGTCCGACCGGCTGTCGAGCCAGAGTTGCGGAAACTGGGTCGCGATGATCCGCTCCAGTTCATCGCCGCTGTCGAACAGCAGGGTGCCGTTCTCGTCCCAGATCGAGTAGGAACGGGCACCGGCAACGTAGCTCACACCAGCCTCGACGTTCGTGATGCCTGGAGTGGTGGTAACGTTGATGCGGTTGAGTGGTGCCGGCTGGCCGAGGCGCACCGCCTCGTTGAAGCCGGGGAAGTCGTCTGACGAGCGCAGGTCGCCCTCGTTGGCGGTGATCAGCAGCAGGCTGCCGTTGTTTTCAACGGCCGTGATGCCATCCGGCGTGTAGAAGCTGCGGATGTTGGCATAGGTCTGGATCTGGCCCGGGCCATTCTGGTCGGACGCATCGAAACCGTTGCCGGCAATGCTGTTGTTCTTGACGCCCAGCGAGACGATGCTCTGCACGGTTGGTGCCGCACCCGCCAGGTCAACGATGGCCAGCGCGTTGTTTTCCTGCAGGGTCACATAGGCCTTGGTGCCATCCGGCGATACGGCGATATACTCCGGCTCCAGATCCTGGGCGGCGGTTGCACCAGGGCCATAGATGCGCACGCCGGCATCCCGCAGGCCCTGCGCCGTGAAATTCGTAAAGGTCGCCTTCTGCTCGGTGAGGGTGGCAACGTCGATCACGCTGATCGAGCCTTCCGGGTTGATGCTGCCCGGCTGGCCATAGGAGTTCGGTTCACCTTCGTTGGCCACCAGCAGCCGTGATCCGTCCGGGGTAAACACCACATTGTCCGGAACAGCGCCGACCTGAACGACATTCGGTGCACTCGCCAGGTTGCCCGTGTTGTAGAAGAACACTCCACCCGGGTCCGTACGGGTCGAGGCGTCGACCGCAACCGCAAGCCTGCCGTTCTTGACCGCCACACTGTTGACACCGCTGAAGCCGGCCGGCGGCGTCAGAGTGGTGATCAGCGCCCCATTCACGGCGTTGCGCACCTCGACGACCGAACCGGCGGCGACATACAGTCTCTGGGTCGCGGCCTCGAAGGCGACGATCTCGGAGGTCGTTGCCGACTGTGCATTGTAGACCTGACTGGCCTGCAGTGCGAGTGCTGAAGCCTGGGATGCGCCGCCGGCAGCAGCCAGCAACAGACCCATGGACAGTATCTTCTTCATAAATTCCCCCTTAACCAAGATGGATGCTGAGTGCTGAATATCGCAAGTGCATGGCGCGTCGAGACCGTAACAAAAACTTCATCAAATCTTCGGCTTGCCGCAGTTTCTTGTTTCAAATCGATACAATTCAGCGATTTTTTGCATCGCTTGTCCGCGGTGGAGCACCTGTGTCAGACTCGTGGCCAGACCAAAAGGGACAGGTTCGCCGCTGAGTCGGTCCGCACACAAGGCCAGCCGTTCCGGAGTATGTGGCGAGGTTGCGCGGCTGCAGTTAATAGAGCAAGGGTAACAAGAAATACATCGGAGGGTTTTATGCGCATTCTGTCTCGCGCCGCACTTGCGGTCATCCTGTCTTCTGTTGTCGCCGTGCCGGCAGTTCTCTCGACTCCTGCCCAGGCCCAGGCTGATGCTGCGATGCGTGCTGCGCTCGGCGGCGAGCATCGCTCTGCCGAACACAAGGCGCGTGACCAGTATCGCCATCCTGCCGAGACTTTGAACTTCTTCGGCATCAAGCCGACCATGACGGTGGTGGAAATCTCGCCGGGCGAGGGTTGGTACACGGAAGTTCTGGCCCCCTACCTGCGCGACAGCGGGAAACTGATTGCAGCAGCCGGCACCGTGAACGGGCTGGGGCGCGGCGGCAAGGGCGCTATTCTCACCACGCTAGGCAGCAACCCCAAGGTCTACGACAAGGTCGAAGTGGTTGATTATGTACCGACCCAGGGCCTGCTTGATGTAAAACCGGGCACGGCAGACATGATCCTGCTGTTCCGGCACATGCACGGGCGCATCTACAGCAATAACGGCCCGCAGGCGATGAAGCTGTACTTTGACGCGTTGAAGCCCGGCGGCATTCTCGGCATCGAGCAGCATCGCCTGCCTGAAGACCGGGCCCGCCCGGAAAAACTCACCGGCTACATCAAGGAATCGGAACTGATCAAACTGGCCGAAGCCTCCGGTTTCAAGTTTGCCGGCAAGTCCGAGATCAACGCCAACCCCAAGGACAGTGCGGATTGGCCGGCAGGCGTCTGGACGCTGCCGCCGACCCTGCAACTCGGCGACACAGACAAGGCCAAATATCTCGCGATCGGCGAGTCTGATCGCATGACCCTGAAGTTCGTAAAGCCGTAACGGCGCTCGCGTTCAAAAAAACGGTGTTATAGGGGTGCACGAGAGGCGCGGGATCAACTAACGAAGCTGATATCCGCCCTCTCCGGCAGCACCCATGGACATCTACCTCCCGATCGCAGAACAGTCGGTCAACGCCCTGGTCATCATCGTCCTGGGCGGTGTGGTCGGTGTTTTGTCCGGCCTGTTCGGTGTCGGTGGCGGGTTTTTGACCACACCGCTGCTGATTTTCTACGGAATCCCGCCCTCCATCGCGGTCGCATCGGCCTCGACCCAGATCACGGGTGCCTCCGTCTCCGGTGCCATTGCCCACTGGCGGCGCAAGGGTGTGGATGCACGGCTCGGGCTGGTGCTTGTCGTTGGCGGTCTGATCGGCTCGGCCATCGGCTCCACCCTATTCAAGTGGCTGAAAGAGATCGGCCAGATCGATTTCGTTATCTCTATCTCTTATGCACTGGTGCTCGGCAGCGTCGGCGGCCTGATGGTGGCGGAGAGTCTCACCACCATGGTGCGGGCTTCTCGCGCGCAGCCGGTACGGCGGCGGCGCAAACATGACGGCTGGCCCTACAAGCTGCCCTGGCCCGTGCGATTCAACCGGGCCGGCATCTACGTCAGCCCCATCGGCCCGCTGCTGATGGGGGCGGTGGTCGGCATGTTGACGGCGATCATGGGCGTTGGCGGCGGCTTCCTGCTGGTCCCGGCGATGATTTACATGCTGGGTGTCTCGACGGCTGTCGTGGTCGGCACCTCGCTGTTCCAGATCATCTTCACGACGGCTGCTGTGACGATCCTGCATGCGTTCTACACCCAGACCGTGGATGTCGTGCTGGCGGTGCTGCTGCTGGTCGGTGGCGTGGTCGGTGCGCAGGTGGGCGCGCGGCTCGCGGTCCGCATCAAGGCGGAGCAACTGCGCGCCATGCTCGGGCTGATGGTGTTGATGGTCGCACTGCAGATCGGATTCCAGCTCACGATCAAACCACAGCAGCCTTTCTCCCTTGAACAGCAGGTGCCGCAATGAAGGCGCTGCTGCTTGTCTTGCTGGTCCTCAGCGCACCGGCACTGGCGCAGCGGGATACCAGGCTGGTGATCGACCTGTTTCAACCCGGCATCGACATCGCCTATTCATTTGCGGGCGTTGATCTGCAACTGTTCGGTGCTATCCGGCCCGGTCGAAAGCCGCTGCCTGAAAACCCTGATATCGTGGTCGTGGTGCGCGGCCCGTCTGCCCCGGTGGTCATCCGGGAGAAACAGCAGGTTGCCGGGGTCTGGCTCAACACCAAGTCCGTGCGCTTCGAGACTGCACCCGGCTACTACGGCGTTGCCAGTACACGGCCGATCCGCAAGATGATGTCCGAACAGACGGCGGCGATTTTTGGCCTGGGCCTCCGCTATGTGCATCTCTCGCCATCCGAGACCACACGCTCGCCGGAGGAGCTGCGGCAGTTCGAGCAGGGGCTGATTTCGCTGCAGACACGCAACAAGCTGTTCCTTGAGGCTCCCGGCAACGTCCGGACCGTTGACAAGGTGCTGTTCAGCGCCACCCTGCATCTGCCCGCGCGCGTGCCCGAGGGCGACTATCGCGGGGAGGTCTATCTCTTCGATCGCGGCGAGCTGTTGGCCTATACCAGCACCCCGGTCAGCGTGCGCAAAATCGGCTTCGAGCGCTGGGTCTTCGTCATCGCGCACGAACACCCGTTGACCTATGGCCTGGCAGCGGTCGCCCTGGCGCTCTCGCTCGGCTGGCTCGCTGCGGTGGCATTCCGGCGGTAAGCAACGTTCATTCCCCGATACGGATATTTTGTGTCCCCCCTCTGCTCATCGCAGCCAAAAACCGCTAAGGTCTCACAATAACAACTTTCCAGGGGATCTTCGGCATGTCGTACGACAGTTATCACAAGCGCACGCTCGGCAATCACGTGCTCAGCCCGGAAACGCAGATGATGGGCTACGGCTATGATCCGCTGCTGTCCGAAGGATCGCTGAAACCGCCGATCTTCCTCACCTCGACCTTCGTTTTCAAATCGGCGCAGGAAGGCAAGGACTTCTTCGATTACACCGCCGGACGCCGCGAACCCCCGGCCGGTACGGCAGCCGGCCTTGTCTATTCGCGCTTCAACAACCCGAACCTCGAAGTGCTCGAAGACCGGCTGGCCCTGTGGGATGGTGCCGAGATTGCCGCCGTCTTCTCCTCCGGCATGAGCGCGATCTCTACAACCTTCTGGGCATATCTGCGTCCCGGCGATGTCCTGCTGATGTCCCAGCCGCTCTATGGCGGCACCGAAACCCTGATCCTCAAGACCCTGCCCAACTTCGGCATTACCGCCGTCGGCTTCGATGATGGCTGCTCGGAGGCCGATGTGCGCGCCGCTGTCGCCAAGGCGATGGCGCTCGGGCGGATTGGCCTCATCATGACCGAAGGTCCAGCCAACCCGACCAACGGCCTTATTGATCTGGCCCTCATGAAAAAGATCGCCGACGAAATCGGCGTGGCCCAGGGCGGCTATCGTCCGCCGGTCGCCATCGACAACACGTTCCTCGGCCCGGTGTTCCAGCGTCCGCTGGCACATGGTGCGGATATCGTCATCTACTCCCTGACCAAGTACGTTGGCGGGCACTCGGATCTGGTTGCCGGCGGCGTCACCGGCAGAAAAGACGTGGTGAAGCCGATCAAGCAGCTGCGCGGCGCGCTCGGATCGCAGCTCGATCCCAATACCGCCTGGATGATCATGCGCTCGATGGAGACGATGAGCCTGCGTATGGAGCGATCCAGCCAGAATGCGAACGCGATTGCCAGCTATCTGCGTGACCATCCAAAGATCGCCAGCGTAAACTATCTGGGCTTTCTCTCGGATTCCGATCCGCGCCGCACTGTGCTCGAGCGCCAGTGCACTGCCCCCGGCTCCACCTTCTCTTTCCATGTGAAGGGCGGCGAGCCGGAGGCGTTCCGGTTCCTGGATCGCCTACAGGTCATCAAGCTGGCGGTATCCTTGGGTGGTACGGAATCGCTGATCTCCCACCCGGCCTCGACCACCCACTCCGGCGTCCCCAAGGACAGCCGGGACCGGCTCGGCGTCACCGACGCCATGATCCGGCTCTCGGTCGGGATCGAGAATCCGGACGACCTGATCGCGGACCTCGACCAGGCGCTGGCGGCGATTTGACGGGCCAGCCGCGCTCAAAGCAAATAAACACATAAAGATGTCTTTATGCTTGTTTCGCTTTGGGCATGCCGGTATAGCGCGCAGCATTGTCCACTGGCGCGCGTAGAGTAGCGTGCCCCGCTCATGAGGATATCCACCCATGTCGTTCACTGATTTCGCCGTAAAAGACCTGAGCCTGGCTGATTGGGGCCGCAAGGAAATCGCCATTGCCGAGACCGAAATGCCGGGCCTGATGGCGTTGCGCCGCGAATTCGGCAGCGACCAGCCGCTGAAGGGCGCACGCGTTGCCGGCTGCCTGCACATGACCATCCAGACCGCAGTGCTGATCGAGACCCTGAAAGCGCTCGGCGCCGATGTCCGCTGGGCCTCGTGCAATATCTTCTCGACGCAGGATCAGGCGGCTGCCGCGATTGCCGCTGCCGGCATCCCGGTCTTCGCACACAAGGGCGAGACGCTGGTGGAATACTGGGAATTCGTGCTCAAGCTGTTCCAGTGGGGCGACGGCGGCACGCCCAACATGATCCTCGACGACGGCGGCGACGCCACCGTGCTGATCATCCTTGGGGCTGAAGCAGAACTCGACCCGTCGAAGATCGCCAACCCGTCCAACGAGGAAGAGGAAGTGCTGTTCGCGCTCATCAAGCGCGTAAACGCTGAAAACCCGGGCTTCTTCGCCAAGTGCCGCGATGCCGTGAAGGGCGTGTCGGAAGAGACCACCACCGGCGTGCACCGCCTGTACCTGATGGCGAAGGACGGCCGACTGCCGTTCCCGGCCATCAACGTCAACGACAGCGTCACCAAGTCGAAGTTCGACAACCTCTACGGTTGCCGCGAGTCTCTGGTGGACGGCATCCGCCGCGCAACCGACGTGATGCTGGCCGGCAAGGTCGCGGTCATTGCCGGTTACGGCGATGTCGGCAAGGGCTCGGCCTTCTCCCTGCGCAACGGCGGTGCCCGTGTGCTGGTGACCGAAATCGACCCGATCTGCGCCCTGCAGGCGGCGATGGAAGGCTTTGAAGTCGTGACCATGGAGGATGCCGCACCCCGTGCCGACATCTTCGTGACCGCGACTGGCAACGTCGACGTGCTCACCGTCGAGCATATGCGCGCCATGAAGGACCGGGCGATCGTCTGCAACATCGGCCACTTCGACAGCGAAATCGAAGTCGCCGGCCTCAAGAACTTCAAGTGGCACAACGTGAAGCCGCAGGTCGATGAAATCGAGTTCCCCGATGGCAAGCGCATCATCCTGCTGGCCGAAGGCCGCCTGGTGAACCTCGGCTGCGCGACCGGCCACCCGAGCTTCGTGATGTCGGCAAGCTTCACCAACCAGACACTGGCACAGATCGAGCTGTGGGCGCATGGTGAGCGCTACGAAAACAAGGTCTATACCCTTCCGAAGCACCTGGATGAAAAGGTGGCGGCGCTGCACCTGGAAAAGCTGGGCGTGAAGCTCACCATGATGACGGACAAGCAGTCGTCCTACATCGGGGTGGCGCAAACCGGCCCGTTCAAGCCGGACCATTACCGCTATTAACTTGTGAGCAGGCGGCGCATCCATCGTGGTGCGCCGTCGCTTGCGGTGGCCGGTACGCCGGGACTATGGTCTGGCGTGATGATCCTGCGCCTGCTCCTCGCCCTCAGCCTTGTTCTTGCCCGGCCTGCGCTGGCGGCTGATCTCGTGCACACGCCGATGGCGGTCTCATCCGTTCAGGTTGCCATCACCATACTGCTGGTTACGACCTGGTTCATCCTGGCCGTATGGGCAATTTTCCGCAGCCGGAAATCCAACCAGCGCGCCCGCGCCGCACGGGCCTGGGCGCTGCGCCTGCGTGCCCTGATTGCCACGACACCCGGGGCCTATCTTGTGGCGACCGGCGATGTCGCCGTCGGGTCGGAGGCGCTGCGCGGCTGGCTCTCGCTCGACCAGCGCATCTCCACTCTCGATCAGCTCGCCCCCGACCTTGAGACCCAGAGCGGCCTGTGTGAGGCCGACTATCTGGCCCTGAGCGATGACATCAAAGCGGCCCGAGCCTCGGGGGCCGCATTCACACGCATGGTCCGTCCTCTGCGCGGGGAGCGCATGTTGCTGGCAGAGGGACGGCTGGCCCCGCCGCAGATCGCCGGTGACGCCTCCGTCGTCATCTGGTTCCTCGATCAGACCGACACGCAATCCTACATGCTGACACTGCGTGCCGAGCGCGACAGGCTGCAACAGCAGGTCTCTGCGGCGACCGCACTGCTTGAGGCAGCCCCCTTCCCGGTCTGGCGGCGGGATGCCGACCTCAAGCTGCAACAGGTCAATTCGGCTTACGTCCGTGCCGTCGAGGCGGCGGATGCCGACGCGGTTGTGGCTCAGTCGCTTGAACTCATCTCAAGCGCCACAGCACCTGCACCGGACAAAT
Organism: uncultured Sphingomonadaceae bacterium; assembly: GCA_964404985.1. GTDB lineage: Bacteria > Pseudomonadota > Alphaproteobacteria > Sphingomonadales > Sphingomonadaceae > Hankyongella. The sequence goes on along the minus strand of CAYOMD010000001.1, from coordinate 175,622 downwards.
CGGCCAGGCAGGCGCTTGATCTGAAAAGTGTGCTGACGCATGTGGAAAGCGTGGTGATCGCAGGCAAGCGCCGTGCCCTGCGGGTGATCGAGGTGCCGCTGGATCAGGACGGCGTCGGCGGCTTCGCCATCGACATCACCGAGAATGAGGAGGCGCGGGCCGACCTGAGCCGGCATGTGCGCGCGCACAACGAAACACTCGACCAGCTCTCGGCAGGAGTCGCTATCTTCGGGCCGGACCGGACCCTGGTGTTTCACAATACCGCGTTCGTTCGCCTGTTCGATCTGCACAACGAACGGCTGGATGATCGTCCACCCTTCTCGGAAGTGCTGGATCACATGCGCGAGCGCCGGCGCCTGCCGGAGCAGAGGGACTTCCCGGCCTGGAAGCGGGAACTGCAGACCTGGTTCATCACTATTCTCGAACCACGCGAGGACACCTGGGTTCTCTCTGATGAAACCGTCCTGCGGGTGGTGGTGCAGCCGCATCCTATGGGTGGCCTGATCCTGGTGTTCGAGGATCAGTCTGAGCAGCTCAATCTCGCAACCGCGCGGGACAGTGTGCTGAAGGCCTATCAGGCGACGCTCAACCAGCTCCACGAAGCTGTGGCGGTGTTCTCGGCCAACGGGCGGCTCAAGCTCTACAACAGCGGCTTTGCCAAGCACTTTCACCTGACCCTGAGTGATCTCAGCGACGAACCCCATGTCGATTCCCTGAGCATCTTGGTGGATCGAAGCGTCTCGCCGGACACCAAGCCCCGGCAACTCAGCGACATTGTGCGCCATGCAACCGTCGGCCGGCGGACAGTCGAGGGCCGGCTGGAACTGGAAAACGGTGAGACGCTGGACTACCGGGCCGTGCCGCTACCCAACGGCGATGCGCTCGTCACCTATCTGGACGTGACCGACAGCCAGCGTATCGAGCGGGCCCTGCGCGACCGCAGCGAAGCTCTGGAAGCCGCAGACAAGCTGAAGTCCCAGTTCGTCTCGAACATGTCCTATGAACTGCGCACCCCGCTCACCAGCATCACCGGCTTTTCGCAGATGCTGGACCAGGGCTATCATGGAACGCTCAACAGCCGGCAGGCGGACTATGTGCGCTCCATCCTGCTCTCAGCCGAGCGCTTACAGCTCTTGATCTCGGACATCCTTGACCTGGCGGTCACGGAGGCTGGGTCGCTGGCGCTGGAGACGGCGCAACTGTCGATCTATGACCTGTTGAAGTCCTCAGCCGACATGGTCGATGACCAAATCCAGGCCAATGCCCTCTCCTTCAGCCTCGACGTCGCAGCCTCCGCCGGCGAAATTGAGGGCGACGAGCGTCGGCTGAAACAGACGATCTACAACCTGCTGATGAACTCGGTCCGCTTCACGCCGCCGGGGGGAGCAATCATTGTGCGCGCTAGCGGCGACGAGGACGGCGTGACCATCGATGTCGTGGATACCGGCATCGGCATCGCCGAGCAGGAGCAGGAAAAAGTGTTCGAGCGCTTCCAGCGCGGCAGCAACATCCCGCAAGCAACCGGCGTCGGGCTTGGCCTGTCGCTGGTGCGCCAGTTCGTCTCTTTGCATGGCGGCAGCGTCTCGCTGACCTCAAGCCTTGGCACTGGGACTACCGTCCGGGTCAATCTGCCGCGTAAAGTGCCGGCTGAGGCCTGGGCCCATCATGATCGGCCGGCCTTCGTATGATCCTCGATGAGGCGGGCTTGACGGATTTTGGCCGGCGCCTGGCGTTGTCCCTGGCTCCCGGCGACGTGCTAGTGCTTCATGGTCCGCTCGGTGCCGGCAAGAGCACGCTGGCGCGCGCCATCCTGCAGGGTCTCGGCGCTGAGGAGGATATTCCAAGCCCGACGTTCACCTTGGTGCAGACCTATGATTTCGGCTTTCCGGTCTGGCATGTTGACCTCTACCGCCTCGACTCGCCGGAAGATGCGCTGGAGCTGGGCCTGGAGGACGCTTTCGATACAGCCCTGTGCCTCATCGAGTGGCCGGAGCGACTGGGTGCGTATCTGCCAACGTGTGCCCTACATCTGCGCTTGTCGCCAACTGCGCGCGGTGCCGCGCGCGCGCTGGATATCGAGGCCTCTCTCCATACCCGCCCAGCCCTGAAGGACGCCGCCCACCGATGCTTGACACCCTGAACGCGCCGCCGCCCGCCACCCACGACTTCCTGGCGCAACAGGGCTGGGCAGGTGCTGACGTGCGTCCTCTTGCCGGCGATGCCTCGTTCCGGCGGTATTTCCGGGTCCATCACAACGGCCGAAGTGCCGTGCTGATGGATGCGCCGCCCCCGCACGAGACGATCCTGCCGTTCTGGGCGGTCGGGCATTACCTGCTGTCGCTGGGCGTCAGCGCCCCGGTCATCTACGGCGCGGACGCCGACCACGGACTGATGCTGCTGGAGGATCTCGGCGACAGCCTCATCGTCGATGCCCTCGCACACGGGGCTGCAGAAGCTGCCCTGTATGCTGCGGCCACTGATGTGTTGGCGACACTCCACGAACAGGTGCCGCCGCCAGCGCTGCCGGGCCTTCATGCGCCGCATGCCCTGCCGCTGTACGACAGGGAGCGCGCCCTGTTCGAGGTCAACCTGCTGCTGGACTGGACCTGGCCGGAGCAGACCGGAACCCCGGTGCCGGACGACTTGCGCCGAGAATACACGGCCCTCTGGGCCGATGCCCTGGCAACCCTTAGTGCGGACCCGGAGCGCCTGGTGCTGCTCGACTATCACTCGCCCAACCTGCTCTGGCTGCCCGAGCGCGAAGGCCTGCGCCGGATCGGCGTGCTTGACTTTCAGGACGCGAGGCGCGGATCAGCCGCCTATGATCTGGTCTCGTTGCTGCAGGATGCGCGCCGCGATGTGCCCATCGAGATTGAGCAGGCGATGCGTGCCCGCTACTGCGCCGCCCGGCATGCGCAGGATGCCCACCTCTTCGATGCGGCCTACGCCTTTTGGGGTGCCCAGCGGGCGGCACGCATTCTCGGCGTGTTCGTGCGACTGTTCCGCCGCGACGGCAAACCGGGCTACCTGATGCATATCCCGCGCATGTGGCGGTTGCTGGAGCGCAATCTGGCCCATCCGTCATTGACCATGCTACAAGCCTGGTTCACGACTCACATCCCGACCGACCTTCGCACCTGACTGATCCCATGACCGCTGTGCCCACGCGCTTCCGCCTGATCCCGAAAGGCCCCGTTCCCGCGACCGCCATGGTGCTAGCCGCCGGGCTCGGCCAGCGGATGCGTCCGCTCACCCAGACCCGGCCCAAGCCGCTGATCCGGGTCGGCGGCCGTGCGCTGATCGACTGGGTGATCGATCATCTGGCGGATGCCGGGGTTGGGACGGCTGTGGTCAATGTGCACTACCTCGCCGACCAGCTTGAGGACCACCTCAAGCGCCGTGATGAGCGGGTGCGCATCATTATTTCGGACGAGCGGGACCAACTGCTGGAGACCGGCGGCGGGGTCGCCAAGGCGTTGCCGTTGATTAACGCAGACCCCTTCTATGTGATCAATGCCGACAATCTCTGGATCGACGGGGCCGCCAACGCTCTGCGCCAGCTTGCCAGCCAGTGGGACGACCGCGTGATGGATGCCCTGCTGCTGCTGGTGCCCTATGCCCGGGCGGAAGGCTATGAAGGGGCCGGCGACTTCCACATGGACCAGATGGGCCGCCTGCGCCGCCGGGTGGAGCGCCGCCTCGCCCCCTATGTGTTCAGCGGCGTGCAGATTTTAAGCAAGCGCCTGATGGCGGACGTGCCGGAGGGGCCATTCTCGCTCAACCTGCTGTATAATCGCGCGATCGAGAGCGGGCGGCTGTTCGGTGCCCAGCACGCCGGCCTCTGGTATCACGTCGGCACCGCCGCCGCGATTGACGAGACCGAGGCGGCCCTGGCGCGTGCCTGAGGGCAGCCGGCCACGAGTTTATACGATTGAAGCGGGGCACAGCTTCGTCGATGCGCTGGCCCGGCATCTGGTTGATCTGCCGCAGGATCGACTGGCGCGCACCCGCCTGTTCCTGCCCAACCGCCGCTCGGTGCGAACGCTGAGCCAGGCGCTGATCCGTCATGCGCCGGGACAGGCTTTGCTGATGCCGCGCATGGCCGCACTCGGCGATGTCGACGAGGATGAGGCAGCCGGCAGCTTTGCCGAGACCCTCGACGTCGATGTGCCGCCCGCCATTCCCCCCATCGAGCGCCGCATGCTGCTGACCCAGGCGGTAAGGGGCTGGCTTGCGAACCAGGACCGCGCAGACGCCCCGCTCGCTGAGGCCTTGCGCCTTGCTGATGCGCTGGGTCGCACGCTCGATCAGGTGACGACGGAAGGGCTGACCCCCACCGAAGTCCGCGCTGCGCTGCCGCCGGAGCTGGCGGGACACTGGGCGCAGGCACTCGATTTCCTGAACCTGGTGCTGGAGGACTGGCCGCGCACATTGGCCGCCCGCACCATGATCGACGCCGCCGACCGGCGCGCCCGCCTGACCCATGCGCTGGCGCTGCGCTGGGCAGAGGCGCCGCCGTCCTTGCCGGTGATCGCCGCCGGATCAACCGGCTCTGTGCCGGCGACAGCGGCGTTGCTGCGCACGATTGCCCGTCTGCCGCAGGGCTGTGTCGTCCTGCCCGGCCTCGACACCGCGATGGACGATGCGGTCTGGGAGAAACTGCCCGAGCAGCATCCGCAATACGGCCTGAAGCAGGTGCTGAACCGCCTGGAGGTTGCACGCGGCGAAGTCCTGCCCTGGCCAGGCAGTAGCCCCGGGTCCAGCCAAGAGGCCGACCGCTATGCCTTCATCCGGCACGCCATGCTGCCCGCCTTCGCGACTAACCAGTGGCGCGCGGGTGCCCCGCCGGTGCTGGATCGTCTGCGCACGGTCGAGGCGTCAACCGAGGAGGAGGAAGCGCTGGTCATCGCACTGGCGCTGCGGGAAGCATTGGAGACGCCGGAGCGCACCGCCGCGCTGGTGACACCGGACCCGGTGCTGGCGCGCCGGGTGATCGCAGTGATGCAGCGCTTCGCGGTCGCCATCGACAGTTCCGCCGGGCAGCCGCTGGCGCTGACTCCGCCGGCGGTGTTTTTGCGCCTGCTGGCGGAGGCCTATGCCGACGGGTTTGCCCCCAAACCGCTGCTGGCACTGCTCAAGCATCCGCTGTGCGCCATCCGGGGCGACCGGACGCGCACCCGCCAGTTGGCGCAGGCGCTGGACCTGTGCTTGCGCGGCGTGCGCCCGCCTGCGGGACTGGACGCGCTGACGGATCTGGTGGCGCACAAGGCCGAGCCCTTTGCGGCAGACTGGCAAAGTTTTTGCCAAAGTTTCACCGAATGGCAGGGCGACAATCTGGAGCAGGGCGACAGTCTGGACGCGGTGTTGCGCCGCCACCTGAACGTGGCAGCGCAGCTCAGTCATACCGAAATGCTCTGGGCCGGTGAGGCCGGACGCACCCTGGGCGTGCTGCTCGATTCCGTGCTCGGCGCGGCGAGCGGCATCCGGGCGGTCAACCCGCTCGATTATCCGGCGGCCTTCACCGCCCTGCTGGACGGGGCCGTCGTGCGCCCGAGCTTTGGCCAGCACCCCCGCCTCTCGATCCTGGGACCAATCGAGGCGCGCCTGACCAGGGCGGACCTGATGATCCTGGGTGGCCTGAACGAGGGCATCTGGCCGCAAACCATCCGCCCTGATCCCTGGCTCAGCCCCGGCATGCGGCGGGCGCTCGGCCTGCCGTCCGACCAGCGGCGCATCGGCCAGGCGGCGCATGACTTCGCCCAGGCCATCGGTGGCAGCGGCGACGTGTTGCTGACCCGCGCCGAGCGTAGTGCCGAGGGGGCGACCGTGCCGTCCCGCTTCTGGATGCGGCTGGCGGCGGCGGCTGGCGGCACACTCCCCACGGATACGCGGCTGCTCGACCTGGCCCGCGCCCTGGACCGGCCGGAGGCCGTCATACCGGCCGAACCACCAGCCCCTGCTCCGCCTCAGACCATGCGTCCGGATACGATCAGCGTGACGCAGGTCGAGACCTTAGCGACCGACCCTTACGCATTTTATGCCGCCAAGATCCTTCGGCTTGCAGAACTCGACCCGGTCGACGCCGACCCGAGTGCTGCCGAGCGCGGTACTGCAATCCACAAGGCGTTCGAGCTATGGCTGAAAAACCATCCGCCCGCACTCTGGACCGCCCAGACGCTGGAGACCCTGCTGCTGGCCGCGCTGCGAGAGCGCGGTGCTGAACCTTTGTACCTCGCGCTCCAGCGCCCGCGCCTTCAGCGGATCGCAGCGTTCGCCGCGCAGACCCTTGAGGAGGAACGGGCGATATGGACGCCCAGCCAGTTCGAGGCCAAAGGCAAGATCATGATAGACGGCATCACTCTGAAGGGCACAGCCGACCGCATCGACATCGATTCATCCGGCCAATGGCGCATCATCGACTACAAGACCGGCCAGCCACCAAACATGGACCAGCGCAGATATGGCTATGCACCGCAACTGCCGCTGCTGGCCTTGATGGCCCAGCGGGGCGGTTTCTCGGGTAATCAAAGCCCGGCCAAGGTCTCAGCCCTCGCCTACTGGCGCTTGTCCGGATCGCGCAGCGCGCCCGGCACCATCACCGACCCGACACTCTACCGAGGCAAGTCGGAACTGCCGCTGGATGACTGGATCGAGAAGACCGGGGAGCGCCTGCGCCGGGCCATCGCCTACTTCCTGCGCGGCGATCACCCCTTCCCCTGCAAGATCAAGCCGGACTATGCCAAGGGCCACGAGTTCGACCATCTGGCCCGGCTGGGTGAGTGGCGGCGATGAGCGCACCGCCCGCCTTGACCCCCTCCCAGGCACGCGCGGCGGACCCGGCGCTGAATGCCTGGGTGTCCGCATCCGCCGGGACCGGCAAGACCCAGGTGCTGACCGGCCGGGTGCTGCGTCTGTTGCTGGCAGGTGCGACACCGGAGTCGATCCTGTGCCTGACCTTCACACGCGCGGCCGCCGCCGAGATGACCCGCCGCCTCTACGAGACTCTGGGTCGCTGGGCGCGGGCGGATGATGCCCTGCTTGCAACGGAACTGGCAGGACTAGGCGCGCCGCCGGACCAGATGCCGCGCGCGCGCACGCTGTTCGCCACCTGCATCGACGCGGCAGGCGGCTTGCGGATCGAGACCCTGCATGCGTTCGCGCAGGCCTTGCTCTCGGCGTTCCCGCTGGAGGCCGAGGTGCCGCCCGGCTTTCACACACTGGACGATGAGGACGCTGCCCAGGCCCTGAAGGAGGTCGCGAGCGCCGCCATCGCCCGCGCCGAGCGTGACGGCGACCGGCAGTTGCTCGCGGACCTGGAACGGGTCGCCACCGACGTCGAGAGTTTTACCAAGCTGCTGGTCAAACTGTCCAAGCACACCGGAGCGGTGCTGGAGGCCGCCCCTGATCGCGAGAGTATCGCGCCGCTGGTGCGCCGCCTGCTGGGCCTGCCGCAGGACCAGTCGCCGGATCAATGGCTGGCCGCAGCCCTGGCGCGCGGCGACCATGCGCCCGGCGCTCTGGCACGCATCCGTGCCGCATGGGCCTTGGGCACGGACACGGAAAAAGACAAAGCAGCCAAGCTTGCGGCATGGCTTGGCGCTGCAGACCCCGCTGCGCAATTCAACAGCCTTGTCGGGCTGTTCTTTACTGGTGAGGGCAAACCCGCAGCCAAGAGTACGACCAAGAACAGCCGTGCCGCCGAGCCAAACCTTGAAGCCTATGTCGCAGAAGTCCAGGCGGCGCTGGCGCAGCTCCGCGAGACCCTGACCCTGTTCGAGGCCGCCGAGACTGGTGCTGCACACCTGCGGCTGATCCATGCGCTGGGCGGCGGGTTCGAACGCCGCCGCCGCCAGACCGGGGCCATGCGCTACGACGACCTGATCGAGCGCGCCGCCCGCCTGTTCCGCCAGCCAGGTGCCGGCGACTGGGTGCGCTTCAAGCTCGATCAGCGTATCGCACACGTCCTTGTCGACGAGGCGCAGGACACGAACACCGCCCAGTGGGCCATCGTCGGGGCGCTGGTCGAGGAGTATTTTGCCGGAGAAGGCGCGCAGGATGGGCCTCGCAGCCTCTTTGCGGTCGGCGATGTCAAGCAGGCGATCTTCGGCTTTCAGGGCACCGATCCGGCCACGTTCCTTGCCGCCGAACAGGATTTCACCGCGCGGGCGGACGCTGCCGAGGCCCCCTTTGAGGCGGTGCCGCTGGCGACCTCGTTTCGCTCGACGCCGGCTGTGCTGCAGGTCGTTGATCAGGTGCTTGCCGATCTCGGCCCGGCCGCCGTCGGTCTGGTCGCGCCTGCCCCGCCCCACAGTCCGGCCCGTGCCGGGGCGGGCGGCAGCGTGGTGCTCTGGCCGATCATTGCCGCGGAGAAGACAGAGGAGACCGACTGGAGACCGGACAACGACCTGGACTGGGAGCCGGATGCCGAACTGGCACTGGCCCGCGGAATTGCCGATCAGATCAAGGTCTGGCTCGACGAGAACACCATGCTGCCTGCGCGCGGGCGGCCAATCCGCGCCGGAGACATCCTGCTGCTGGTGCGCAGCCGTACCACCGTCGCCGCAGCGCTGATTGCCGCGCTCAATCAGGCCGGTATTCCGGTCGCCGGGCACGACCGGGTCAAGCTGCTGCAGGAAACCGCCATCCGTGACGTCATGGCGCTGCTGCGCTTTGTCCTGCAGCCGTCGGACGATTTGAGCCTGGCCGAGCTGCTCAAATCACCGTTCCTCGGCTGGTCCGAGGACCAGGTGTTGCACCTGGCGCACCCGCGACAAGGCAAGCTTTGGGCCGCCTTGAACGCCAGCGAGCACGACGATGCGGCGCGTGCGCGCGCCTGGCTCGGGCAGGCGCTGGCGGCTGCCGACCTGACCGCACCCTATGAGTTTCTGGCGCAAGTCCTTGGGCCGATGGAGGGTGCTGCCCGGCTCTACCGTCGGCTGGGGCTGGAGGCACAGCCGGCACTCGCGCTGCTGCTGGATCTGGCGTTCAAGTTCGAGGCGGACAACACGCCATCACTGCAAGGGTTTCTCGGCGAGCTGGAGGCAAGCGACCGCGACATCAAGCGCGACCCGGACGCCCCACGCGACGAAGTCCGCCTGATGACAGTCCACGGTGCCAAAGGCCTGCAGGCCCCGATCGTCATCCTCGCCGACGCCAACCGGGTGTTCGAACCCAAGATCGAGCACGTCATGCTGAACGAGACACTGCCGCTCTGGGCGGGCAGCAAGCACAATTTCGTCGGCCCGCTCGCGCCGCTGTACACCGCCGAGGAAGACAAGCAGTGGCAAGAGCACTGGCGGCTGCTCTATGTGGCGCTGACCCGCGCCGAGGACTGGCTGTGTGTCGCCGGCTGGCAGCCAAAGAAAACTCAGATCACCAACTCCTGGTACACGACCGTGCGCACGGCGCTGGCCGGGCTGGACGCAGGCACGCGCCCAGACCCGCTCTGGGGTGAGGTGCTGGTTCATGAGACGGCGCAGACGGCAGCCCCGCCGCCGCCCCGCCACGCCGACTCCCGGATTGTGAGTCCTGCCGACATCCCCGGCTGGGCTAGCCGCGCGCCAGCACCCGAGCCGGCCCCGCCGCGCCCGCTTGCCCCCTCCCGGGACTATGCGGGCATTGCCCCCGCTGCCCCGCCCGGCGGCGACCCGCGCGCGGCACGGCGCGGCACCCTGTTGCACGGCCTGTTCGAGCGACTGCCGGACATCCCGGACACGGAGCGAGCGCCACGCGCGGCCGCATGGCTCGCGCGCAACGCCGCCGATTTCTCCCCCGCGGAGCAGGCCGCCATGCTGGCCGAGTCCCTGGCCGTGCTGAAGACACCAGACTTGGAGGCACTCTTCGGGCCAGAGGCGCTGGCGGAGGTGCCGATTGCGGCTATTCTTGGCGAGCGGGTCATCCAGGGCCGCATCGACCGGTTGCTGATTACCGACGACCGGGTCGTCTTCATCGATTTCAAGACCAGCCTGCGCATCCCGCCCAAGCTTCCGCCAGCCATCGTCAACCAGATGGATGCCTATGCGCAGGCGCTGGCCCAGGCCTTCCCCGGTCACGCCATTCACCCCCTGCTGCTCTGGACGGCCGGACCACGGCTGGTATCGCTTCCCATTTGCGAACGGTTAAAGTGAAATACGGATTTTATTTCTATATGCAGAACGGTATGTTGAAAACCGTTGAATTGAACGACGCCCTGTAACCGAATACCTCATCTGCAACGAATAGCATGGCAGACATTTCGCTGGAGAATCGCATGTCCTCGATCAAAGTATCCGATACCAACTTCGCCACTGATGTACTGGGCGCATCCAGCCCGGTCCTTGTTGATTTCTGGGCCGAGTGGTGCGGACCGTGCAAGCAGATCGGCCCGGCGCTGGAAGAACTGGCCAGCGAGCTTTCGGGCCAGGTGACGATCGGCAAGCTCAATGTGGACGAAAACCCGGTTGCCCCGACTCAGTATGGCATTCGCGGTATTCCGACCATGATCCTGTTCAAGGACGGCAAGGTTGTCGCCACCAAGGTTGGTGCTGCCCCCAAGTCCGAAATCAAGAAGTGGCTGGAATCAACGCTCGCCTGAAGCAGGTCTGGCCCGTAGCATCCAGCCCTGCTGCAGGGTTGTGATTTGGCTTGAACCCGGCATCTGAATGTGGTCAAGGCGCGCCTCTTTCATTGGAGGGTCCTGATACGGTGCACGTCATCCGCGCCACCACAGTCTTAGACCGAGCTGCCATTGCGATCCTGCTGGATCGCAGTTTCGGCCCTGAGCGCCATACACGGGCGGCCTATCGTCTGCGCGCGAACGCAAGCCCGTGCGCAGCACTCAGCCATGTTGTGGTGGACCATGCTGGTACCCTGCTCGCCAGTATCGAATTCTGGCATGTGCGGTTACTGGCGGAGCACGCAACTCTGGATGCGCTGCTGCTCGGCCCGATAGCCGTGGAGCCGGCGCGCCGCGGCGAAGGCATCGGTGTCGCACTGATCGAGGATGGCATCGCCAGAGCGCGCCTGCTGGGGCACCGCCTCATCACGCTGGTCGGTGACCTCGACTATTATGACCGCTTCGGGTTCAGCAACGCCTTGACGGGCAACTGGCACCTGCCCGGCCCGGTGGAACAGCACCGGGTGCTGGCGCTGCCGCTCACGCCAGGCCTCGTACTGCCGGACGTCGCTGATGTCGTCGGCCATCGCCGCGCCGATGAGCAAGCGGCTTAAAGCGTGATGACAATTGATTGATTACTCTCCCCTCCCTCTGCGAAGGAGGGGAAAATGAGTCACCAAGAAGTCTTCATACTCTACCGTCGCTCAAGCCACCAGACTGCCGCCGCCGCTAGCGCGACCAGTGCCCAGGCCAGCAGCGGCAGCAGCAGCGGTGCCTGATCCGCGCGGATCAGGGCACCAGAGCGGTTCTCGACCATGCCGATCCAGCTGGCACCCGCCGCCCGGTCACCGGCAGAGACCCGGCGCACCTGCGGCAGGCCCGCCTCCAGCCAGCTTAACTGTCCACCGGTCCGCTGCGCAAACTGGCGAAGCTGGGCGAATGCTGCCGGGTCCGCGCTCATCTCTGCCGGGTTGCCGACGGTCTCGACCACGCTGCGGCCGCCGGCGCGCAGCATGTAGAGGCCATCGCCGGTCGTGCGGATACGCGCCGTCGCCGTGTGTTCGCCGGCACGCTGCAGAGACACCTGCGCAACCCGATCACCGGGCCCGATGACCTGCAGACTGGAGGGCGGTCGCAGGCTGGTCACCGTGACCTCGAGCCCGCCGCCCGTCGCGTCTGCACTCAGCCGCATGTCCTCAAGGTCCGGCTCACGCATGAGCCAGTGTGCCAGCCGCCGCAGCAGCTCATCACGCGGGCCGCCATCATCGACCCCGCGTGCCCAGCGCCACACATCGCCGGACAATAGCACCGCCACCCGCCCTTTGCCGTAAGGGGCCAGCACCAGCAGCGGCCGCCCGGCCTCATCCGTCATCAAAGTGTCGCCCCGTTGCGGCTGGGCCACGGCGCGCGTCGCCCAGCGCCCCCAGTTCGCCCCACCGGGCCAGACGTCCGCCAGCCCCTGCGTGACCGGATGGACCTGGCCAGCCTCTGACAGTTTGGGCCGGAACGGTGTCGTCAACAGCCCGCCGGTCAATCGCACCGGCAGCGCGGGGCCAAGGCTGCTGGCGGCCAGCCCATCGGTGTTGGCAAGGTCACTGCCGCCGGTCACCAGCACCGCGCCACCACGCGCCACAAAGTCACGCATGCCGGCAATGTAATAGTCCGGAACCAGGTCAAACTGGTCAAACCGGTCCAGGATGATCAGGTCGAACTGGGGCAGCCGCTCCTCGAACAACTGCTCGACCGGAAAGGGGATCAAGGCCATCTCCCGCGAGGGTGTCGGATCGTAGGAGGTTGGAAACCGCAGAATCGTGAAGTGGACCAGGGTGATATTCGGGTCCGACTTCAGCATGTCGCGCCACAGTCGGCCAGACAGTCCCGGCGCGCCGGAGACCAGCAACACGTTCAGCCGGTCGCGCATCCCGGTGATGCTCGCCAGCGCCTGATTGTTTGCGGTCGCGACCTCGTCGGGGGCGGGTGGCACGCTGAACACCACATGATTGGCCCCACGCTGTAGCACCGGCACATCCAGAGTCTGCGGCTGGCCGATCACAGCGTCCAGCGCGCCGCTTTTGCCGTCCTGTCGCCGCCAATCGACGCGCACGCTGCGCCCCGGTGTCCCGCCCTCGACCGTGAAGCTCACCCGTACCGTCTTGCCGACCGGCGCATAGACCGCCGCCTGCTCGACCCGCACCCGCAAATCCGGGCGGTTGCGCTTACCGGTCACCAGAATATGCACCGGGCGCCTCGAGAGCGTGAGACTGGAGAGGCTGGCCGCATCGCTGATCCGGCCGTCGGTGAGGATCACCGCGCCGGCAAGCCGGGTCGGATCAACGCCGGCCAGTGCGCGCTGCAGGCCGGGGGCCAGTTCGGTGCCAGCACGCGGCGCATTGCGGATGGTGACGGTGCGCCATTGCAGACTGCCTGCCGCCTTCCCCAGCGCCGCCTTTGCGGCCGCGGCCTGTGCCCGGCCCTGGTCGAGCGCCATGCTGGCGCTCTCATCAACCAGCAACACGCCGATATCGGCGCGGGGTTCGCGCTCCTCAACGGTCGTCATCGGCTGCAGCAACACGAGCGCCAGGCTCATGAACAGGGCAAGCCGCGCAAGGATCTGCGGCCAGCGACGCTGGAGCACCACCGGCAATGCCACCAGCAGCAGCCCGAGTGCGATCAGCCAGAGCGGGGCGACCGGTGCCAGCGACAGGCTCATCGGGTGCGCTCCAGCCGGTCCAGCAGCGCCTTCACGTGCGCCTGATCCGCCTTGTAGGTGCCGGTCAGCGCATAGATCACCAGGTTGACCCCCGTGCGCAGTGCCAGTTCATTGTCGGCAGAGGCCCAGGCGCGGGCAAAATCTCCAGCAGTAATCACCACGCCGCTGGTGGCACCACTGTCCCCCTGCGTGCCGGTCTCGATCCAGAGTGTGGTCGGCCCGTCGGCACCGCGTACCTCGCGCAGCAGATAGAAGGCCCGCGCCAGCACATGCTTGTCGTTCAGCGGCTCCAGCGGGGGCAGGCCGAGTGCGGCCAGCCGGGCGCGCAGCCCGCCCTGGGTGACACCGGCATCAACCACATCGAACAGTATCAACCCGCCGGCATCGAGGTACCGGCGCACCCGCTCTGCGACTGTGGCACTGAGCGGCGGGGACGCCGCGCCGATAGGCCAGTAGATCATCGCATAGGCACCCATTGCGTCGCGGGCGGGGTCCACCGGTGTCGGGGTTGCCGGCTGCACCGCTGTGCGCGCGGCGAGCACGCGGGCGAGTTGCTGCAGGCCGGCCTGGCTTGTCGCGTCCCGGCCGGGGGTGCGGACCCAGCCGATCTCCACCTGTTCGGAGGGCGCACGGGTACGCGGCGGCGGCACATCAAATCCGAAAAACTGGGCCCGCGCACTCAGCGGCAGCGCCAGCACCAGCAGGGCCGCCAACACCGGCCGTCGCCAGCCCACCCCGAGCAGGATGATGGCATCCAGCGCCAGCAACAGCAGCCCGCCGAGCAGCAGGGGGGATGCCAGGTCAAACTCTCGCCCTCCCGACTGTGCGGCAGGAATATCGGCCTCGAGTGGCATGAAGCGGAAAAACGGCGTGATGATCCCGCCAGGCCCCGCCATGTTGCGGGCAACGCCGGCCCCGGCAGCGCGGTACAGGCCGGGCGGTGCTGACGGTCCGATTGGCGCGCCGGACGCGATGACCACCGGAGCGGCAGGCGCAACAAGGTCACCGCGCGCATCCATCGCCTGCTCGATGGTGAGCGATGCACCATCCGGTGCGGCGCGTGCATCGCGGCCGCGCGCCAGCGGCATCAGGCGCTTCAGCAGCGCCTCATACTGTCCGGAGAGTGGCAGGCTGGTCCAGTCCGGCCCGGCGGTCGTGTGCACCAGGACCAGCAGCCCCGCCCCCAGCGGTTTTGCGCTCACCAGCGGCGTCTCGTCTGCGAGCCAGGCCCAGCGCTCAGCATCGGCCGGGTCAAGCGGCAGCACCTGCTGTGCCACCGTCACTTCGGTCCGGACCGGCAAGCCGGCAAACGGCCCGCCGGGCGCGAAGCCGCCAACCGGTTGCGGCGTCCCCCAGGACAGACGACCGCCGAGATTGCGGGCACCCCGTCGCAGCGGGCTTGGGGCAAGCGCCGTGCCGTTCTCGGCGATACGCGGCCCGGCAAAGGAGATTACCACGCCGCCCTTGCGCACCCAGGCCAGCAGTGCATCCGACTGCGGGCCGGTCGCAAGCGGGGTATCGTTCAGGATCACGATACCGGCATCGTCCGGCGGCAACCGGTCCAGCCCGCGCTCTACGAGGTCGGCATGGGGCTCCAGCGCCCGGCGCAGATAATAAAGCCCGGATTGAAGATTGCGTGCGCCCGCCTCCTCCCCCACCAGCGCCACGCGCGGGCGGGTGGAGCCGGCGTCGATCAGGCTCACTCCGGCTGCCATCGTCTGCCCCTGCACGCGCAGACGGGCCACCTTGGCGGTCAGTGCCGGGGGCACGGCGACGGCCATCGTCAGGACTGTCTCGCCGGGTGCAAAAGTCCCGCTGTTCTCCCCGACCGGCTCTCCGGTCGCATCCAGCGCCTCCACTGTCACGTCGCGCGCGCTCAGGGCGGGCGGGCGCACCAGTTGCACGCGCCAGCCGCCTGTGACCGGCTGCATCATCCGGATGACCACGGGTGCATGTACCGGGCGGGCTAGCGCCAGCCCTGCTTGCGGCAGAGCTTTGACCAGGGGCCCAAGTGCGGCACCATCCAGCCCGTCGGTCAGCAGAAGGGTCTGGTCCGGCTGCGAGAGCCCGGACAACAGTCGTGCCGCGCCAGCCCCGTCCCCACGCCAGGGCTGAGCGTCAGTCGCCTCGATCAGGCGGGCGGCAATAGCGGGCGACCCATAGCGCGGCGGGGTCATACCCGCTGCCGGGGCGAGTGTGAGCACTGCCACCTGCGCCTCGGGCGGCAGCGCCTTGATGCGCGACAGTGCAGCGGTGCGCAGCTGTTCCCAGATGCCCGCCGTCGTCCAGCCATTGTCCAG
The DNA here is from genome assembly GCA_964404985.1 of uncultured Sphingomonadaceae bacterium. Taxonomy (GTDB): domain Bacteria; phylum Pseudomonadota; class Alphaproteobacteria; order Sphingomonadales; family Sphingomonadaceae; genus Hankyongella. Next base: position 160,018 of record CAYOMD010000001.1, on the reverse strand, counting down.
CACGATCAGCAGCCTGCCCGGCGCCGGTGGCGGGTCGGGCCGCCAGGTCGGGCCGGCCAGACCCAACACTAGCAGCAACAGCGCACCGAGCCGGAGCAGCAGCAGCCACCAGGGTGGCGTTCGGACCGGCGGTGGCGGCTGCGTGGCATGCCCCAGCAGTGCCAGCGGCGGAAACAGGACCCGGATTCGCTCCGGCGGGCGCCTGCGGATCACCCACCACAGCGCCGGCAGGCTGACCAGACCGGCAAGCGCCCAGGGCGCGCCCAGCACCAGCGGACCCAAAATCATACCGAAACCGTCATGCTGGCACCATCATGCGTGCGGCTCCAGCAGCGCCACACACGCCGCCAGTGCCTCGGCCCATGGTGCATCGGTGCGCACGGCAATCACCGCCCAGCCCGCACGCGCGCAGCGCGCTGCCAGCTCCTGACCATGAGCTGCCCAACGGGCCAGATAGTCCGTGCGCAAGGCCGCCGCATCGTCGAGCACGCGGGGTAGGCTCGTGGCTTCCGGATCGATCAGATCCAGCGTACCGGTGAACGGAAACTCCGCTTCCGCCGGGTCGATCACCCGGACCAGCAGGCCACCGCCGGGCGGCAGGTCCGGCAGTGTCAGGAAATCGCCGACCAGCACCGGTGTCACGCCGCGCGCCGGCGTGACCTCCGGGAAAGTATCGTCGCGGCCAAGGGCGTCAAACACCCGCGCCGGCGCATCGGTGCGCGCACCGCCGACCAGCCCGACACGCTCACCGCGCGCGCGCGCCAGCACGATCAATGCGGCTGCCAGTGTGAGCGCCGCCTGTGCTTTGGTCTTGAGCGTCGGCTTGCTGGCATACTCCATCGAGGCGCTGCCATCGACCCAGAACAGGATGCGCCCGGGGGCCAGATGTTCCTGCGTGCGCACATACAGCGCATCCGAACGACCCGAGCGCCGCCAGTCGACCCGCTCGACCGGCTCGCCGGCCTCCAGGGGACGGAACTGCCAGAAATCCTGCCCGACTCCAGCGCGGCGTACCCGTCGCTCCCCTGCCAGTGCGTGCAGAGCCGCTGGCATGCGCCTCTGGCCGGGCTGCGGCAAGGTCTGCGCCAGGGCCGCCCCTTCCAGCCAGCAGGTCATGCGGTCGTCAGGCGTCAAGGCGCGCGACCAGAGCCTTGATGACGCCGTCCACGCTCTCGCCGCGCGCACGCGCCGCATAGGAAAGCTGGATACGGTGCTTGAGGGCCGCCGGTGCGATTGAAATCAGGTCTTCCAGCAGCGGCGTGGTCCGGCCGTTCAGGAAGGCGCGCGCGCGGGCGCCGAGCAGCAGCGCCTGGCCGGCGCGCGGCCCCGGCCCCCAGTCCAGCCCATCCCCCAGTGCGCCACCCGGCCGTGCCGCCCGCACCATATCCAGCGCGGCATCCAGCAGGTGGTTGGCGATCGGCATGGTGCGGACCAGCGCCTGCGCCTGCACAAGGTCCGCGGCGGTCATCACCGGCTCGGCCATATGGTCTTCGACCCCGGTGGTCAGCAGCAGCATCGCCCGCTCCGCCTCCCGGCTGGGGTATGGCACATCGATCTGGAACAGGAAGCGATCAAGCTGGGCTTCCGGCAGCGGATAGGTGCCTTCCTGCTCCAGCGGGTTCTGGGTTGCCAGCACATGGAATGGCGCAGGCAGCAGATGGCTGTGCCCGGCCACTGTCACCTGTCCTTCCTGCATGGCCTCCAGCAACGCGGACTGGGTGCGCGGCGAGGCACGGTTGATCTCATCCGCCATCAGCAACTGACAGAACACCGGCCCGGCGATGAAGCGGAACGCCCGGCTGCCTGCGCTAGTTGTCTCCAGCACCTCGCTGCCCAGAATATCGGCGGGCAGCAGGTCCGGCGTGAACTGGATGCGCCGGGCGTCCAGACCGAGGGTCGCCCCCATGGCCTTCACCAGACGGGTCTTGGCCAGACCCGGCAGGCCGACCAGCAGGCCGTGGCCGCCGCACAGCACGGTCACCAGTGCCAGATCGATCACGGCCTCCTGCCCCAGCACGACCTTAGCGAGGCCGGCCCGCGCATGCTGGAGTTTGCTGGCCAATAGCGTGAAGCGGGCGTCGATTGCGTCCTCGCTGTGCGGGATATGATGCAGCACGCGCGGTCCTGTCTTGGTATACTGGTGTTGAATCTCTTATACATGGTGCATGAGCATCGACCAGTCTGCAATCACCCGTGCGACTATCGGACCGGACACGCCACTGGAGGCACTGGAGCGGGCAGCCGCGTCGGCGCGCCCAGTCGACTTGTGGCACCCGCCATCCTGCGGTGAGATCGATATCCGCATCCGCGCGGACGGAGTCTGGGAGCATCTGGGCCGGCCGATCCCGAGGCCGGCGCTGGTCGAGCTGTTTGCCAGCATCCTGCGCCGGGAGCCTGATGGCGGCTATTGTCTCGTCACGCCGGTCGAGAAGCTCGGCATCCGGGTTGATGACTTGCCGTTTCTGGCAGTGGAGCTTGCACGCACCGGCGATGGCCCGGAGGCCACCCTCTCCTTTCGCCTGAACAGCGGCGGCTGGGTGACTGCCAGCGCGGAGCACCCCTTGACCTGCGAGTCCGATCCTGCGACCGGTGCGCCGCGACCGGCTTTGCTGGTGCGGGGCGGCTTGTGGGCGCGGCTCAGCCGGCCGGTCTTTTACGAATTGGCGACCCTTGCGCTCGATGCGCAGCCGCCCGGAGAGAACACGCTCACAGTCTGGAGTGCAGGACATCGCTTTCCGCTTGGCACCCTTGACGACACCAGAGTCTGACGCTGCCGCAAGAGTCTACGCCGCGCTTGATGTCGCAGGGGGGCGCACCCGGCTGGTCGGCGGCTGCGTGCGCGATGCGCTGCTGGGACATGCCTGCGCCGACCTTGATCTCGCCACCCAGTTTCTGCCCGACGAGGTGACAGCCCGCGCGCTCGCGGCAGGGCTGAAGGCGATCCCGACTGGGATTGCCCACGGGACAGTCACGATCGTTGCCGAGCGCCAGCCATTTGAGGTGACCACCCTGCGCGAGGATGTGGCAACCAACGGCCGGCACGCCCAAGTCGCCTTCAGCCGGGACTGGGCGATGGATGCCGCGCGCCGGGACTTCACCATCAACGCGCTGTACGCCAACCCGCTGACCGGAGAGCTGTTCGATTATACCGGCGGGCGGGCGGACCTGGCCGCAGGCGTCGTTCGCTTCATCGGCGATCCGGCCACGCGCATCACCGAGGATCACCTGCGTATCCTGCGCTTCTTCCGCTTCTCCGCCCGCTATGCAGCAGGCGACCTGCATCCCGAAAGTCTGGCCGCCTGCGTTGCCGCCCGGCGCACCTTGCAGGCGCTGTCCCGCGAGCGCATCCGCGACGAGGTGCTCAAGCTCCTGGTGGCACCCAAGCTCCTGCCGACACTTGCGGTCATGTTCGCACACGGCGTCCTGGCACCGGTCCTGCCCGAACTGGAATCCGGGCGGCAGTCCCTGCTCGCCCGCCTGATCACGCTGGAGCCATCCCCCGATCCGCTGCGCCGGCTTGCCTGCCTGCTGCCGGATTCGGCCCTTGGCGACGTGGCCAAGCGGCTGCACCTCTCGCGCGCGGACCAGGACCGGCTGTGCGCCATGGCGGATGCGCCTGCAATCGCCGCGCCGGCGCTGGCGACGCTTGGCGACCAGAGCGCCCTGCGCCGCTGGGCTTATCCGCAGCCGGAGATCACCGCCATCGACCGGCTGCTGCTGGGCGCATGCAGGCTGGACACGCCGCCGGACCTTGGCCCGGCGCTGGCGGAGCTCAAACACTGGCAGCGCCCAAGGCTGCCGCTGCGTGGGGCAGACCTGATCACGCTGGGGCTGCAGCCCGGCCCCGATGTCAGCCGCGCCTTGCGCGTCCTCGAGACTGCATGGATCGCCGCCGACTTCCCATCTGATAACGCGGTGCTCGACACGCTCGCGCGGCAGGCAATCGCGTCGCTGCGGGAGTGAAGCATCGCTTAAAGTGCAATGGCATTTGACAGAATCGTCATTGCGAGGAGCCGAAGGCGACGCGGCAATCCAGATGCTGTTTTTTTAGCTGGATCGCAGCGGCTGCAGGGCAGCCTCGCTATGACAAACGGTTCAATCTATAGTCATCAGGCTCCAGACAGGCTGCTGAAAAACGACTGAGCACTCAGAAAAATTGCGCCTCTCCGGCGAATCCAGGAACACAATCGTCTCACGATATCGGGTTTTGGACGTGCTTGTGGGCCGCTGCTGACGTTTATCCTTTACGGCGCCGAAGTCGTCGCCGATGGACCGGGGTGATGACGTTTCTATGAATTCATATCAGTGCAACTTTTTATAGGCTTCTAAGCGGCCAAGAAGAGCCAAAACGCATACGTGCGACAGGGGACACGAGGCGACAAATTAGTGCAGTGTCACCGCAATTTTGAATGACCTCATTGCGGTTGTCGATTGGCCATTGGCGGAACACATGGTTACAGCCTTTGCCTTGTCGAGCCGGCGACAAGTATCAATGGAAGCCTGCCAGGAATGTTGTGGCCGTGAGTGTGACGTGAGCATCAAGCGGCGGGTAAAGTTCAAAGGCTTTCGGCTCACGCGAGAAGTTCCAAAGCCTGAACAAACACCATTCGGATCGGCGCTCATCCGCTACCGCTAGCTCGTTACGGGTAATGAGTAAGGGCGTCCGTTCCCAGCCGTTCGTCGTCTTCACTTCGATTAATCGCGCCTGACCATCTCGCGCAAAACTCGCGATATCATAGCCCGCGCCATCTCCGTCCTCTTGTGACACCCAACGTACCTTACGTGCCAAATCATCACGGCCCGCCAACTTAAGTGATGCCCGCTCATGCTCCAGAACGCGCTCCTCGCCGGCGCGGCCAAGGGCGCGGTTACGCTCGTCCCGGCCTGCCACATCGAACTTCCGAGCGATGTGCAGCATCTGCTCCAGTTCTTGAGGAGGCGGCTGGTTCGACAGTGTGGGGGGCGGACCGATCCAAATTGGTGCGGGTTCCTGAAGACCCAAACTGGGGCGCGACTCTGGCAGACGGCTGAGCCACGCGGAGTTAATTACCAACCACCTCGCCACCGCATCGACCAGCGACATCTGGAAATTGAACGCAGGCTTGTAGCCGGGGATCCAGTCCTCACCGATACCCTTCAGAACAGCACTGATGTTCTGGTGCTTGAACTCGATTGATCCCTCCGTGCGGCCGTTCAGCAACGGCAGGAGCGCACGGCGATGCTCCGCCTTGCTGTACTTACGTCCAAGGACGTCGTCGCGCATCATCACGAAATAATCCGCGACGATCAGATCATTCTCCTCATCGGTCCAAGGCTCGCTCGACATCAGGCAATACTACTGGCGTCGCGGCCATTTGTCATCGAAAGTAAAAGGGCAACCGGTCCATGAACTCCACCAGAACAGCCTGCTGCGCGCGGCTCCCTCGAAAAATGCCCACCGCGCGTCATCCCGTTGGCTGTGCCAATCGTAAGAGCATCCGCTGAATGCATTGTTGAAGGACATTAGAAACTACCAGGAATCGCTCGCCTTCGCTAAGCCGAGCCGGACGATAGGTCGCTGATATGATGCCATACCGCTTATCGGGTGAACGGCCAGCACCAACTCCATTGTCATCCTTGTTCGCGGCTATCCCAAACGCCCAGCGGGGAAGTTGATGGGTACTAAAATTTTTACGCCTGGTAACAAACTGATTTTATTGATCTATTTTAATTCTAATGGCGAGCCACGCCCGATGATGATGGGTACTATTTCTACGCTGTGGCGCTACGATAAGGGCCCTCTCGCAAATAAGGCGACTCGTACATAGGGCATTCAATGGCGGTTGTCCTTTGGGAGTGTCAGGTGACGTCTTGAGACCGTCCCTTCCCGCCGGGCCTTTCATAGACGGCGACCACCACAGACCGGATCGTGGCGCGCAGACGTTCCCAATCAGCCGGCGACTCCAGCGGCATTCCCGCGAACCCCCCAATGCTGGCGCTTGACAACACCATCTGCTGAATCGCCGCGATCAGCACGGCATTCACAGCTGGTGCGTCGACTCCTGACGGCGGGGCAAAGTCCCCCTTGATGCGCGCCAGCCAGCCGATCAGCGCATGGCTACGCGCCTCCGCAAATGCGCGCGTGAGCGCGTTCGCCTCGGACAATTCCCAGGCGATGATGCGCTGCATCACAGGATGGTCGCGCAACATCTCAAGCTGTGCGTCGATCAGCGCCGCGACGAGTTCACCATAGCTCCTCACCTGCGGGATCGGCGCGGCCGCAAGGGCGTGTTCGATATCGTGGGCAAGGTCGGCGCCGAGTGCCCCGGCAAGTCCGTCTAGGCCGCCATAATAGCGATAGATCAGTTGCTTGTCGCACCCGGCGGCGCGCGCGATGGCGTTGACGCCCCATCCGCCAAAGCCCTTCTCCACCAGCACGGCACGCGCCGCAGCGATGATGGAAAGTTCGGTGCGGGAGCGATCGCGGCTGCGATCGTCAAGGTCGAGGGTGGGTTTCGGAGTGCTCATGCCCTCTTCCTATCGCCTCGACCCAACGCTGGCCACAAAAATACCACCGGTCGGTGACAAAGCCACTTGAGCAGTTCTCGCGGGTGATATCGGAAATGCCGGTTTGCCACGCCGAAATCGGCGATCGCCGCGGAATCAGCCGGCGCAGGCATTTGATGAACGAGTGCAGACCAGCTAGACATTCTTCGCGAGGGGAGTGCGCCGATGTCTCCGGAGCTTTTGAAAGACCTGGACCTGTTACTGCGCGGGACAGCAATTGGTGCACAGCTCGGGTTCGGGCTTGTGCTGACCGTCAGCGCACCCGATCGTAACCTTCGCCTGGCCACAGCCCTGTTTGTCTTCAGCAACCTGTGCTTCATGCTCAATGGCTCGCACCAAATCGGCCTCATGCTGGGATACGCGAGCACCCTGCTATGGGTCATCCAACTTGGAAGCGCAGCTTACTTCTGGTTGTTCGTAATAGTGCTGTTCGGCGACCGCCGGATCTCGTGGATGTTGCTGATGCCTGCCGTCGCCCTGACGGCGATCGGGCTAGCTGGACACGTGGCCCTGCATCCGTTTGCGGCGTGGATATGGATGGCGCACAATGCCCTCGGCTTGGGTCTGGCGGTGCACGCGCTCAGCGTGATTGTCCAAGCGGGGCGCGATGACCTGGTGGAAGCGCGCAGGAGGCTGCGGGTTCCCTTCCTGTTCGTGATTGCCGCGTTTTCTGCGCTACTCAGCCTCGCCCAGCTCGGTCAGAATGTTGGAATCGATGCCGCTTGGTACGAACTGGTCAATGCAGCTGCTCAGGCGGGGCTAGGCATCGTGGGTCTGGCGGTCATGCTTGAGGCGCGATCGACCCTCTTTGGCATGGCGGAGGGCCGGATTTCGGTTCCGATGACTACGGCAGAGGTCGATACGGATTTGCTCTGGCTGGCCCGGCTTGACCGGGTCATGGAACAGGGCCGCGTCTGGCAACGCGAAAGCCTTACAATTGCGGACGTTGCTCGGGAAGTTGGCTTGCCCGAATACCGTCTCCGCCGGCTGATCAACCAGCGTCTCGGTCACCGCAATTTCAACAGTTTCGTCAATCACCATCGCGTGGCCGCAGCGCGTGCTTTGCTGTGCGACCCCTCGAACGCGCGGCGCAGCGTGGCAAGCATCGCGTTCGACCTCGGTTACGGCTCGCTGGGACCGTTCAACCGGGCCTTCCGCGAGGCCGCGGGGGTGACGCCTACCGAGTATCGCCGCCAAGCGCTGCAATCGAGCTTGCAGATTTCCTGAAAATCTCGCTGATTTTCGAAAGGTCTGCCGGTTTCAAAATTCGGCGAGACCGCAATCACCCATTCGCTGACGCAGGTCGTATCCCGCTGCCATCCCGGTGACGGTAATGGTCAATGCGAAAGGGCCACTCATGCCAAAATTGAACATGCCGATCCGTGCTCGGCTTCTCGCCACTGCGCTTGTACTCCTCGGCGGCTGCGCAACTCATGGTACACCGGTCGTGATTGATCCGCGGCAGCCTGTCGCCGATAAGGCTGTCGCCGTACCGGCACCCTACTCGCGCCCCGCCGACTATCGCGGGATTGTCCGGGAATCACACTATGTGACCATGCGCGACGGGGTCCGCATTGCAGTAGACGTGCTGCGTCCGGCCAACGCAAGGGGGCAGCGCCTGCCTACGGTCCTTCAGCAGACGCGTTACTGGCGCACCCCTGATATTCGCTTCCCGTTCAGCCTGTTCGTCTCCCCGCTCGATTACCAAGGAATCCTCGGCCGGTTCAAGGCCGATCTGGTCGCGCGCGGCTACGTCTGGGTGGATGTCGATACGCGCGGTAGCGGTGCATCGTTCGGCAATCGGCCGTGGGACTATGCGCCTGACGAGATCCGCGACGCTGACGAGATCATGAACTGGATTGCCGAGCAACCCTGGAGCAACGGTACGGTCGCGACTGCGGGCGCAAGCTACACCGGCTCAACAGCGGAATTTGCCATGGTCAACCGCAATCCTGCGCTCAAGGCGGTGATTAACGTGTCGAGCGAGTTCGACCAATACACCGACATCCTCGCACCCGGTGGTGTACCGCTGACCTGGTGGCTCGACGACTGGGGTGCCGCAACCGCCGCGCTTGACCGCAACGAGATTCCCGGTGCGACTTGGAAGGAGCGGCTGGCTTCGGGCGGGGTGGCCGCCGTCGCCGGCCATAGAGCCGACCGGGCGCTTGCAGTGGCCGAGCACCGCGACAACTACGATTTCCGCGAGCTCAAGAAAATGACCTACCGCGATGATTTCGCGCTCGCGGGTCGAACGGAGCAGAGCCCGACCCGTGCTGCCGCTCAGGCGCGTCAGTTTGCCTGGCTGCGGGAAAAGTTCGGTAATGACTTCCTCGCGCGCGGTGTCGACCTCGCGAGCGGGCATGCTTATCTCACTGACCTTAAGGCTCAAAACGCGCCAGTCTATGCAGTGGCTGGCTGGTTCGATGGCACCTATGCCAATGCCGCTGCCAAACGCTTTAATACGCTGCGCCATCCCGGCGACAAGCTGATCATCGGTCCCTGGGACCACACCCAGCACAATATCAGCCCGTTCACCGCGGGCGGACCGACCCGGTTCGATCTACTCGGCGAACTCACCAAGTTTCTCGACGGCAGCATCGGCGGACGCGATGCAGTTCTGTCAAGTGACGCACCCGTTCACTACTACACGATGGGTGCGGAACGCTGGAATTCTGCGGAGTCATGGCCGCCGGCGAGCACGCCGACGACGCTTTACCTCGCGGCCGACCGTTCGCTCTCCCCCACTACAGCCGTCGCCGGCACCGACCGCTATGTCGTGGATATGACCGCAACGACCGGTCGGCGCTCACGATATAATACGCTGATGGGCCGGACCCTTGTGAATCCCTACCCTGACCGCGCCGAGCAGGACGCCAAGCTGCTGGTCTATGATGGACCGGAGCTGGAAGTGGATACGGAGGTGACAGGCCACCCACTTGTGTGGCTGACTCTTGCAGCAACCACCGAAGACGCGGCAGTATTCGTCTATCTCGAGGATGTCGCGCCCGACGGCACCGTCCGCTATGTCACCGAGGGCCAGCTCCGTGCGCTGCATCGCAAGATTGCCGATAGCCCGGCGCCGACCTGGCAGGCCGGACCATATCACAGCTTTCGTCGCGCCGATGCGCAACCGCTGGTCCCTGGCGAGCCCGCGGCGCTCGCGTTTGAGCTTCTTCCCACGTCCTATGTGTTCATGAAAGGGCATCGAATCCGCGTGGCGATCGCTGGGGCGGATGCCGGGCATTTCGCCCGGGTGCCCGCAGACCCCAATGTGACCCCTGTACTAACCGTGCATCGCGGCGGGGCGCGACCATCGCGACTTGTCCTGCCGGTGCGGTGAATTCCGCCAACGCGCAGGCTCAGCCACTTATTCACCGGTCGGCGACAAAACCACTTGCACATGTCACCGCTCGGTGATATCTGCCGTGTCACCAACCAGAGACAAGGCTTTCCCGATGACCCGCTTGCAACCCCAGATGCACAATCCCGTTACGGGCGATCACATCGCCTTCCTGTCGTCTCCGCTTTCCGGGGAAGGCGACGTGCTGCGTTTCCGCTGTACATTGCCGCCGCACGGCGCCGGCGCGCCGCTGCATGTTCACGACACCATGACCGAGACCTTCGCGGTCGAGGAAGGCGTGCTGGCGATCGAACTGGGTAACGGCCAGACGCGCCTGCTCGCCGCCGGCGACAGCATCGCCATTGCGCCGGGCACGCCCCACGGCTTTCGCAACCCGACCGATGCGCCGGTGGTGTTCGTCACCACCGCCGATCCGGGCGAGGGGCTCGAAACCTTCCTGCGCGGGATGTATGCGCTCGCCGCTGCTGGCGAGACTGACGCTGCCGGGATGCCGCGCGATCCGCGCGCGCTGGGCGAGCTGCTCCACCGTGGCAACCTCGTCATGCCGGGCATTCCGCGGGTCCTCCAGCGCGCTGCACTCGGCCTGTTGCGCTTTGCCGCGCGGCTGACCGGGGCCGACCGTCGCCTCGACTGCATGGCGCGTGCGTCGTGAGCGCCCGGTCCCCCTGGCTGGGAATGCCTGAGCATGGCGCGATACTCGCCTGCCTTCTCCCGTGCTTCCTCAAGGCTGACATTGCGGCACGAGCCAAGCCCGCGCATCCGGTCACGGCCAAGGCGGCGGTAAATGAACAGCCAGCTCTTGCTGCCGGTCTTGCTCACATGAAGGTAGAGATTGCGTCCGTCGCCATACTTTCCCGGCTCCTTGAGCCGTTCGATCATCTTGACGTTGAGTTGCTGCCCGCGCGCCATCGGAACCTCATCGGATTTATCACCCGACTTTTACCCGACTTGGACAAAAAAGGAACATAAATCGCATAGAGGCGCATAAGGGCGGTGGCCGGTTCTGAATCCGACAATTTTCCTTGATTTTCTGCGAGTTGAAAGCGCGGATAGGGGCGCGCAAAAGCCGTCGAAAAATGGGAAATGGCGGAGCGGGAGGGATTCGAACCCTCGATACGGTCACCCGTATACACACTTTCCAGGCGTGCGCCATCGACCACTCGGCCACCGCTCCGCGAAGCCGGCTCCCCTAGCACCGGTATTCCCGTGTTGCAAGCTCAGCCGACGATAGCCAGCCAGAGCGCATACAGCGACAGCAAAGCCAGAATTGTAAAGGTCGTCATGGTGCCGACCGCACGATAGGGATTGGGCGCGGGCAGATGTATGCCCACAGCATGCGCCAGCCGCGCCACCACCAGCAGGGCTCCGGTTGCCGCCAGCAGGGTCCGGTTGACCGCCGCCTGCTCCAGCAGCCCCATGAGGATCAGGATGAAGGGCGCAAACTCACCAAGATTGGCGTGCGCCCGCACCCGTTGCTGCAGTTGCTCGGCCAGCGCGGGGTCATCAGCTTTGTCCCCCAGGCTCACCTTGTAGCGCACCCGCAGTTCCACGATGCGCATCGACAGGACCACATAGAGCAGGCCGAGCGCCCCGGCTGTGGCAAGCGTGACTGGAAGTTCCATCAGTGACCCTCGAATGACAATAAACTGAACACATCCACGCTCTCGGCGCGCAGCAGCGCCGCCCCGCCAAGATCCGGCAGATCGACCACAAACGTGGCAATCGGCACCTCGGCCCCGGTCGAGCGCAGCAGACGTGTCGCCGCAACGGCTGTACCGCCAGTCGCGATCAGATCGTCCACAATCGCTACCCTGTCCCCCGGCCCAAGCGCATCGGCGTGGATTTCGATGCGGTCGCTGCCATATTCCAGCGCGTAGTTGATGCCGATGGTACGGCCCGGCAGCTTGTCTTTCTTGCGAATGGGGACAAAACCGAGGCCAAGGTCCTGTGCCAGCGCAGCCCCGAAGATGAAGCCACGCGCCTCGATCCCGGCGATCAGCGACACCCCGTGGGCCTGAACACCGGGCTTGAGCATCTCGATCGCCATCCGCAGCCCCGCCGGGTCACGGATCAGCGTCGTGATATCCCGGAACAGGATGCCGGGCTTGGGATAGTCCGGGATGGTGCGGATGAGGGCACTCAGGCTTTCCGTCGTCATGGTGCTACCCTGCCGATCCGTCGCGTGCGGCGCAAGCCTGCGCATAGGCAATCAGCGCCTCGGCCTGACGCGCATGCAGCGCCTCGATCATGCGACCGTCGAGCACGGCAACCCCTGACCCTTGGGTGCGCGCCAACTCATAGGCCGCGACGATCCGCTCCGCCTGCGCCAGCGCCGCCGGATCGGGCTGGAACGCAGCATTGGCGGCCGCAATCTGGCTCGGGTGGATCAGAGTCTTGCCATCCAGCCCGAACTGGCGCGCGTCCCGGCAGGCAGAGGCAAAGCCCGGCTCATCATGGAAGTCGGCGAAGACACCATCCAGGATGCCCGCCCCCCCTGCCCGCGCCGCCATCAGCGCGCGGGAGACGGGGTAGACGAACGCGCGGCCATCATGGCCGGCTGGCAACCGAAGCTCCTTGGCCAGGTCCTCCAGACCCAGCACGAGCATCTGCGCGCGTGCGGCAATCGCGAACGCCGCCTCCACCCCGGCGATGGTCTCGATCATGCACCACAATGGTGGCCCGCCCGCCGGCAGATCGTCCGCCTGCTCGACCTTGGGCAGCAGGATGGCGTCGGCCCCTTGGGCGGCTGTATAATCCTCCGCGAACCAGGGCGACGCGCGCGCGTTGGTGCGCACCACCAGCCGGGATGCACGAAAGCCGCCCTGCGCCACGGCAGCGGCCATGGCCTGGCGTGCGGCCGCTTTCAAATCGGGGGCGACCGAGTCTTCCAGGTCGATGATGATCACGTCCGCCGGCAGGTCGCGCGCCTTCGCCAGCGCCCGGGCGTTGGTGGCAGGCACATAGAGCGCGCTGCGGCACGGCGAGGTCACAGCGCCCCTGCTTGCTGCTGCCACTGGCTGGCCAGCCCCTCAAGGGTTGCCAGTGCTTGGATGTCTGCACGGTCCACCGCCTTGCCAGTGATCAATCGGAACAACCGCAGCACCGGCCACTCCGGGTTCGGGCGCGCGGTGATGGCAACATCGTCACCCGCCTCCAGAACGCCCGGCTCCAGCACCCGGTAATACCAGCCGCAGCGACCATTCCTGACCATGGCCCGTGGCAGGGTCGCATCCCCAAAGCGCAGCGCAAACTTGAAGCAGGGCTGGCGCGGCTGGCACACCTGCAGGCGCACCGAGCCAACCGCAAACACGTCGCCGATGCACACGCTCTCCTCGGTCAGGGTCTCGAAGCTCAGGTTCTCGCCAACTGCCCCGGCTCCCCAGGCGATCTGCGGGCGATCTGCGCGCCAGACGTCATAAGCCGGCAGGCCGTAGCCATAGACCGCCTTCTCCGGCCCGCCGTGAACACTGAGGTCCGCCTGCGCGTCACCAGCCAGCCCCAGCAGCCCGACCGCGACCGGCCCTGCGATGCCCGTCTTGGCGAAGGCACTGGGCACACGCTCCGGCCCCAGCGGCTGCACCGCACCGATCTGGACTGAGGCAAGTGTAACAACGGGCAGGGACATAGGCGCGACTCCTGTAGTTCGGGCGGAGACAAGCACGTCGTGCGCGCGCTGCCAAGCGCCTGCAGCAGCACCTGTGCTTGTGGGCTGGAGGATAGTGAAAGGCGTCCACGTCAAGGCGCCACGCAGGACTGGAATTGGGCCGTAAGAAGACAGGCAGCTTTCAGGATTTTCTCCGCATTAAGCGGACGTGACTTGGCCAAACGTGTCAACGACAGTAGCAACACGAGTGCCAATGCCTCGTCGACGAACGACATAGCCTTAAGACTTCGTGGATCGGCCTTGCTGAAGACGCCAATTCGTCCAATCGACCGATTCTGTCGATTTGAGTTCGATTGAGCCAGGGTGGCCACGGTCCATAAACAGAACCAAGTTCGTCGAACTATGGCGCGCACTGGGGACTAGCAAACCATCGAACTCCAAGAAGTGCGCTGCGGCGGCCAGCGCTTGTGTGGCGCTATAATCGAACGATTCATAGCGGGACACATCGACACCAAGCGCCGCGAGGCTGGCAATGTCGGCAAACTGCACCGCGCGCTCGGTTCTGGCCGACAGTTCGTGAATTTCATGTTGGAGGCGGCTGGGCCAAACCGGTTCGAGCGAGAGCCTGTATCCGATTTCCGCTAGCGCGCCGTCTCGTTCCAAGCTCGTATAGAGAACCTCCACCGTACCCCCTGGACTCCAGCGTCCGTTCGCCGCCGATCCTCGAGTTACGTCACGCCCTGCTCTCGCGATGCGCCAGACCGTCCCTTCGAAAGGCACCGGTTCCATCGCATCTAGAGCGTCGAGGATGGCCCGATCGTGAACCCGTCCAGAAGTCGCCATGGTCAGGTGTAGGATCCCTCGTTCAGGCTCTCGATAACGGTCAGCACCTCATCGGCTCGCCCGCCATGAATCAGATCAATGGCTCGCTCACCATTGAGTAGACGATGCTTGGAATAGAGCCAAACACGTGTTTCTTCAGGATCATACAGTTCCGCCAATCGATCCACGACATAGCGAAGGTCTGATATCAGAAGCTGGGTCTTCGGGTGCGGGAACGAGGTGCCGGAGGTCCAACGCGACACCGTGGCTGGCGACACCGCCGCGATATTGGCAACATCGCTGCCCTTTAGGCCTCCGCGCTGCCTAAGATCATCGATTAGATTTGCTACTGCGCTTGTCATGATTACCGTCCTAGGACTGCGCTGACAGCCTTCGTGCCGCCCCTGAAATTGGGTGCACGTGAGCGTGTGTCGCCGGTCCCTTTTGCATCAAGGTCCGCCAGTGCATCACGAAGACGCACCATCCGAACTTTGGCCTGCCCTACAGCGGCCAGAACCTTGTCGTCCACAATCTTGAGCCTAGCGGCATGACGTGCCGTGCGAATTGCAGGATCGAGGTGACGAAGGAGGAAGTGGCTTGCTCGCCGATCTTCCGGAACACCGGATAGATCATCGAGCTGACGATGGCGCTGGGTGACAAAGTGGGCATGCCCATTCTCAATCATGTCCTCACCGCCATGTGTGCAGCAGCTAGTATCCGCACAACTGAACCGCGAACGTCCACCTTTTGCGTCAAAGATGGCCTGCAATTGATCCTCCTTGAAATAGCGATCGAGCTCATGGACATAGGCCCGTGCCGCAGCGCCGCCTCCACCGGTAGGAGGTTTGCGCCAATCGGCAGCCTTGAAGCTTTCCTTCAGACCAACGCCGTGACTGATGCCCGCAACCGCGCCGAAGGCCGCGGCTCCGAGTGTCGCGAACCCTCCCGCCATATCGGCAACAAGCGGCCGACAGATCCCGTGGAGACCCCGAACAGACTCAATAAAGTGCCGTGTTCCGGCGCCGGTTGCAGTGGCGCCAAAGCCAGATGCCCGAAGCCATACATTTTCGACAGGCATCGTCTCGATATCGGCTACCAATGCGGCCCTGACAGCTGCATCCTTCAACAGAGCCGAGGTCGTAATCAGCTGATAGTCAACGGCAATATCTGAGCCCCCGCAACGATCGAGTTCATACCGCAACGCTTCACACATGCGCAGGTCAATAGTCCGCCATGCGTCGTTCACATTTTCAACCAGATGCGTCGGCGCAAGAACGGCGTGGACACCAGCCTTTACCGCAAACTCTGCAATCGCCTTGGCTGCGTCATGGTTGCGCCGACGATCAAAATCTGTGGGCTCCCATGGGCGATCCATATTTGACCACGCAAGCTTCTGGATTGCAGATGAGCCAAACCGGCCAAGGGTCGCCATCTCGGCGAAATTTGGATCAAGAACGATCTCGCAGCCGCTTGCTTTCAACGTTTTGACCAGGTCCAGCTGTTCCGCGAGATGGGCAGCGTCGAAAACAAACCGCCGATATGGAAGCCGGCTCGCAGCGTGTAGATCCGCTAGCTTTCGATGACCCGTGTGCCCGACACGGAGATAGCCGGCGATCGTAGGCGTGGTTGGGCGAAGGACGTGTAACGTGGCTACCATAACGGTTCTCCGGACTCAGTTCACCAGAAGCAGCAAATAACATTTTAATTTCACCAAATCAATGTATGAAATAAAAATGTAAATCAACACATGGAGTGACAGCTACCTGTCGTCGGTGTCACCCATGTTCATCTGGACAAAGGGCGTCTTTGGAGGCTGCGAGCTGATGGTCGAACGACCACCTTTAGGGCGCAAAGCCGACGCGCTTGTTTCGTCTGTGCCTCCGCTCTTCTGACAAACTTGACGCGCCAGCCTGCGCCTGCTAGCGAGCGCGGCTTCTCCACATTAGACAAGGGTTGCCATGGCGCGCGTCACCGTCGAGGACTGCATCGAGAAAATCCCGAACCGTTTTGACCTGGTTCTGGGTGCGGCGCAGCGCGCCCGGCAGATCGCCTCCGGTGCTGATCTGCATGTTGAGCGCGACCGTGACAAAAACCCGGTTGTGGCCCTGCGCGAAATTGCAGACAGCCACATCTCCCCGGACATGCTGACCGAGGCGCTGGTGCAGGGCATGCAGCGGGTGATCGAGACCGAGGAAGACGTGACCGAGGACCCGACCTCGATCGCGGCCTCCGCCGAGGCTCTGCGCCTCACCGCCATCGCCCCGCCGCGTCCGACCGTCGCGGACGAGGCTGGCGACGACTGATCTGCCGCGCGCAGAGTTAACCCGCAGTAGCATGGTGCCCCCGCCGCCTTGGCGCACCGGCATTGACGCTGGCGTTTGAGCACCCAATAGTAGGCCTGTCCGGGTTTTTCCGGCGGTTACACGGGTTTGGCGCGTGCTCCGGCAATATGAACTGGTTGAGAAGGTCAAGGCCTACGATCCGGGTGCGGACGAGGATTTGCTCAACCGTGCGTATGTGTTCTCCATGCGCGCCCATGGCACCCAGGTTCGCGCGTCGGGCGACCCCTACTTCTCCCACCCGATCGAGGTTGCCGGGATCCTGACCGACCTCAAGCTCGATGGCGAGACCATCGCCACCGGCATCCTGCACGATACCATCGAAGACACGGTTGCGACGCAGGACGAGATCGAGCGCCTGTTCGGCCGCAACGTGGCGCGGCTGGTCGACGGGGTGACCAAGCTCTCGCGGATTGAGGCGCAGACTGAGTCCGAACGTGCTGCCGAGAATTTCCGCAAGTTCCTGCTGGCGATGTCCGATGATATCCGCGTGCTGCTGGTCAAGCTGGCGGACCGGCTGCACAACATGCGCACCTTGCATTTCATCAAGAACCCGGACAAACGCCGGCGCATCGCCAAGGAAACCGCCGAAATCTACGCCCCGCTTGCCGAGCGCATCGGCATGTATGAATTCAAGGACGAGCTGGCAGAGATCGCCTTTCGCGAGCTGGAACCGCTGGCCTTCGAATCAATCACCCGCCGGCTCGAGCAGCTTCGCGAGAGCGCGGGGGACCTGATTCCGCTGGCGACCGCCGACCTCCAGGGGCTGCTGGAGAGCAATCATATCCGCGCTGCCGTGGTCGGGCGGGAGAAAACCCCGTACTCCATCTGGAAGAAGATGCAGGAGCATCATGTCGGCTTCGAGCAACTCTCCGACATCATGGCGTTCCGTATCATCGTCGACAGCATACCGGACGTATATCAGGTCCTGGGGCTGATCCATCAGCGCTGGCCGATGGTGCCCGGCCGCTTCAAGGATTACATCTCGACACCCAAGCGCAACGGCTATCGCTCGCTCCACACAACCGTCATCGGCCCGGCCAAACGACGCGTGGAAATCCAGATCCGCACCCACGAGATGCATGGCCAGGCGGAATATGGTCTGGCCGCCCACTGGGCCTACAAGACCAACACCACCGCCAACCCTGGCGAGAACTACCCCTGGCTGCAGGACCTGCTGGAGATCCTCGACCATGACTCCGGTGCGGAGGAATTCCTCGAGCACACCAAGCTCGCCATGTACCAGGACCAGGTGTTCTGCTTCACACCCAAGGGTGAGCTGATCCAGTTGCCCAAGGGTTCGACACCGGTTGACTTCGCCTTTGCGGTTCATACGCGGCTGGGCGAAACGACCGTCGGTGCCAAGGTCAATGGCCGGCTGGTGCCGCTGCGCAACCGGCTGGAAAACGGCGACCAGGTGGAAATTCTGCGCTCGACCGCGCAGCGCCCGGAGCCCGGCTGGGCCGCGTTCGTGGTCACCGGCAAGGCGCGATCGGCAGTGCGCCGCTTCACCCGCCAGCAGGAACGCGAGACCGCGCTCGCGACGGGTCGTTCGTTGCTGCGCATGCTGATCGAGCGGCTGGACGTGGCGCTGGCCCCCGGTGCCATCGAGGCCGCCCTGCCCCGCCTAAAACTGCCGGACGAGGACGCGCTGTGCCTGGCGCTGGCCCACCGCACAATCGGGGAAGACGACGTGGTGGAAGCCATTATCCCTGGCTCCACCTTGGACCCAACCCGCGCAATCGCCAAGACGCCCGCGGCGCGCAGCCCGCTTGCTGCCTGCATCAGCGGCGGCAAACCGGAACAGGGGCTTCGCCTTGCCACCTGCTGCCATCCGGTCCCCGGTGACCGGCTGGTCGGCATTATCGACCCCGATGACGCCATTACCGTGCACGCCGTCGACTGCCCGGTGCTGGCGGCTGCCCCCCTGGAGCACTGGGTGGACCTGCACTGGCAGGACAAGCGGCCGGACGTGCTGTTCGTGGCCCGTCTGCGCCTGACCCTACTGAACCGCCCTGGCGCGCTGGCAACGGCCGTGACCGTCATCTCCAAGCTCGATGCGGTGATGGTCGCCATGTCGCTCGAGGAGCGGGACGACCACATTGCAACCCTGCTGTGCGAGATAGAGGTGGTCGACCTCGTGCATTTGACAAAGGTTCTGGCGGCACTTAGGGCCACCCAGATGGTCAGCGCTGTCGAGCGCTCCCGCAGCGCTGCATGAGGCCCCAGTGACCCCCGACGCCGTACTCGACGAATTCCGCGCTGCCGGTGCCCTGCTGGAGGGGCATTTCATCCTGTCGTCCGGCTTGCGCTCGAGCCGCTATCTGCAATGCGCGCTGGTGTTGAAAGACCCCCTGCGCGCTGCGCGCCTCTGCCAGGCGCTGGTTGAGCAGATCCCGGCACAAATCTGTGGTCGTATCCAGAGCGTGGTGTCGCCGGCCATGGGCGGCGTCATCGTCGGGTACGAGATGGCGCGGGCGCTCGGCTGCCAGTCGATGTTCCTGGAGCGCCCCGAAGGCGTGTTCCACCTGCGCCGCGGCTTTGCGCTGCAACCGGGTGAGGCGGTGTTCATGATGGAGGATATCGTCACCACCGGCCTGTCCTCACGGGAGGCGATCAAGGCGATTACGCACGCCGGCGGCGACGTCGTGGCGGCAGGCTGTCTGATCGACCGCTCGAACGGCACCGCCGATCTTGGCGTGCCGCTCTACAGCCTCGCGCGCCTTGATGTGCCCGCCTATGCTCCGGATGCCCTGCCGCCGGACCTTGCGGCCCTGCCCGCGGTCAAGCCTGGCAGCCGGGAGACCTGAGATGCTGCGCCTGGGCGTCAATATCGATCACGTCGCGACCATTCGCAACGCACGTGGCGGCAGCCACCCGGACCCGGTGCGCGCCGCCATCCTTGCCGTCGAGGCCGGTGCCGACGGCATTACGGCCCACCTGCGCGAAGACCGGCGGCATATCTCCGATCATGACATTGCCCGGCTCGCCGCCGAGGTTGACCGGCCCCTGAACCTTGAAATGGCTGCGACCGACGAAATGCTGGCCATTGCCCTCAAACACCGGCCCCATGCCGCCTGCATCGTGCCGGAGCGCCGGCAGGAGCGCACGACAGAAGGCGGGCTGGATGCCGCAGGGCAGCATAGTCTGCTCGCGCCCATCGTCGGCGCGCTCAATGATGCTGGTATCCGGGTCAGCCTGTTTATCGAGCCGGATGCACGTCAGCTCGAGGCCGCTCGTGGTCTGGGTGCAGCCGTTGTTGAACTGCACACCGGCCGCTACTGCCATCTGGATGGCACGGCGCGGGACCAGGAACTGGCGCGGCTGGCCAGAGCCGCGCAGGACGGCAATGCCATGGGCCTCGAAATCCACGCCGGGCATGGCCTGCGCTTTGACAATGTCGGACCGGTTGCGGCGATCCCGCAGATGCGCGAGCTCAACATCGGCCACTTCCTGATCGGCGAGGCGGTGTTTATCGGCCTGTCGGAGGCGATTGCCCGCATGCGTCTGGCGATGGCGCAGGCGCGGCTGTGATCATCCTCGGGCTTGGCAACGACCTCTGCAACATCACGCGCATCCAGGCCTCGCTGGACCGGTTCGGGGACCGCTTCACCGCCCGTGTGTTCACCCCGGTCGAGATTGCGCGCTCTGACCGGCGCGAACTCACCCGCGCGGCCAGCTATGCCAAGCGTTTCGCCGCCAAGGAAGCCTGTTCCAAGGCGCTCGGCACCGGGTTTCGCGCCGGGGTGTTTTTGCGGGACATCGGCGTGGTCAACCTGCCGAGCGGCCAGCCGACGCTGGCGCTGACCGGGGGTGCCGCCGACCGTCTGGCAGCCATGACTCCTGCCGGCATGCAGGCGACCATCCACCTGACCCTGACCGACGATCACCCCTGGGCGCAGGCTATCGTGCTGATCGTCGCCACCTCAGCCTGAGCGCAACCCACTGGACCGTGGGCTGTTCGCCCTCTATCGGTCACCACCAGTTCGAACCACACGAGAGCATCATGGGATTTCAATGCGGGATCGTCGGCCTGCCCAATGTCGGCAAGTCGACGCTGTTTAACGCGCTCACCGAAACGCAGGCGGCTCAGGCCGCCAACTACCCCTTCTGCACCATCGAGCCCAATGTCGGCCAGGTCGCGGTGCCGGACCCGCGCCTGCAGCAGATTGCAGCACTCGGCAGAAGCCAGAAGATCATCGAGACCCAGCTCGCCTTCGTCGATATCGCCGGGCTGGTGCGCGGGGCCTCCAAGGGGGAGGGTCTGGGCAACCAGTTCCTGGCCAACATCCGCGAGGTCGATGCCATCGTCCATGTGCTGCGCTGCTTCGAGAATGGCGACGTCACCCACGTCGACGGCAAGGTCGACCCGATTGCCGATGCCGACACGGTTGAGACCGAATTGATGCTTGCGGACATGGAGTCTCTGGAGCGCCGGGTCGCAACCGCCCAGAAAAAGGCGACGACCGGCGATAAGGAGGCAAAATCCGCCGCCAGCGTGCTTGGCCAGGCGCTGGAACTGCTGCGGGGCGGCAAGCCGGCGCGCCTGACCGTGCCGAACGACGAGGACGAGAAACGCATCTTCGCACAGGCGCAGCTGCTGACCGCCAAGCCGGTGCTCTATGTCTGCAATGTCGAGGAAGAGGCGGCGGCAACCGGCAACGCCCATTCCGCACGGGTGGCCGAAAAAGCCAAAGCAGAAGGGGCGGCCCATGTGATCATCTCGGCGGCGATCGAGTCCGAGATCGTGCAGATGCCGCCTGAGGACCGCCTGGCCTTCCTGGCCGATCTGGGGCTGCAGGAAACCGGGCTCGCCCGCATCATCCGGGCTGGCTACGATCTGCTGGGTCTTATCACCTACTTCACCTGTGGCCCGAAGGAAGCGCGCGCCTGGACCATCACCAAGGGCACCAAGGCCCCGCAGGCGGCCGGCGTGATCCACACCGACTTCGAGAAGGGCTTCATCCGCGCCGAGACCATCGGCTTCCAGGACTATATTGCGGGCGGTGGCGAGGCCGGGGCCAAGGAGGCCGGCAAGATGCGCCTGGAAGGCAAGGAGTATGTCGTCCAGGATGGCGACATCCTGCTCTTTCGTTTTGCGAATTGATCACGCATCCGGCGCGAAGTCTAGGGCGACGCCGTTGATGCAGTAGCGCAGGCCGGTCGGCGGCGGGCCGTCTGGAAAGACATGGCCCATGTGGCTGCCACAGGTCGCACAGTGTACTTCGGTGCGCACCATGCCGTGGCTGGTGTCGCGAGTCAGCCCGAGCGACCCCTCAACCGGTGCCGTGAAGCTCGGCCAGCCGGTGCCGCTCTCGAACTTGCCATCCGAGCGGAACAGCGGCGTGCCGCAGCCAGCGCAGGCGAACACGCCGGCACGTTTCTCCCGCAGCAGTCCGCAGGATCCCGGTCGTTCCGTGCCGTGCTGGCGCATGATGCGGTATTGTTCGGGCGTCAGGCGCGCGCGCCACTCGGCGTCGCTGAGGGTGAAGGGTGTGTCAGTCATGGATGTGCTCCGGTTCGCTTGTCCCCATGGTACGCAGGCGTACGGCTAATGGTTACGACCTGCCGCCTGCGAAGTCGATGCCATCAAACTCCGGGACCATAACATGTGAGTGTTCGGGCACAGCCGGACTTGTAATCCGCGCGGCACATGCCATCACTCCTTGGGATTTTTGCCCCCTACCCAGGCAGTCATGACCCCGGACCTGATCACCATCTATCTCGACAGTCTTGCCAAGCCGCCGGGCAGCCTCGGGCGGCTGGAGGTGCTGGCGGCCAGGCTGGCGCAGGTACAGGGACGGCTCGACCCGGTGACCCGCCCACGCCGGCTGGTGCTGTTCGCCGGTGATCACGGCGTGGTCGCACAGGGGGTCACCGCCTGGCCGCAGGATGTGACGGGTGCCATGATTGCAACCATCGCGTCCGGTCGCTCGGCCAGCGCTGTGCTGGCAACGGCGACTGACACCGCGTTGCGACTGGTCGATGTCGGAAGCGCAGCCCAGCCGCTTGCCGATCCGCCCGGTTTCTACCGCGAAGCCCGCATCCGCGCCGGCAGCCGGGATCTGAGCCGGGAGCCTGCCCTGACAGGGGACGAGTTCGATGCTGCCTGGGCTGTTGGCGCTAAGGAGGCGCAACTGGCGGCAGATGCAGGCATGGTCGTGCTGGCCGCCGGGGAAATGGGCATCGGCAACACCACAGCCGCCGCCGCCTTGACCGCGCTGCTGACCGGGCTGGACCCGCTCGCTGCCTGCGGGCGCGGAGCCGGTGCCGACGATGCGACGCTGGCGCGCAAGCAGGCAGTGGTCACGCAGGCGCTGGCACGGGTGGCGGGTGATCCCCCCAAGGCGCAGATCGCAGCATTATGCGGCTTTGAGATCGCGGCGATGGCCGGGTTCTTCGCGCAGGCAGCCCGGCTGCAGCGCACAATCGTACTGGATGGCTATGTCGCGACCAGTGCGGCGCTGGTGGCAGACGTGCTGGTGCCCGGCACCACGCAGGCCATGATCGCCGCGCATGCGTCCGCCGAGCCGGGGCATGCAGCCGCACTCGCGCACCTGCGGCTCGACCCGCTGCTGGACTGGGGGCTGCGGCTGGGGGAGGGCACCGGTGCGCTGCTCGCCATGCCGATGCTTGATGCCGCCGCCGCCCTGCTGTCCATGGCGACCCTGCGCGAGGTGCTCGGGTGATCCGCTTCTGGCTCGCGCTCCAGTTTCTGACCCGCCTGCCGACGCCGTCGACCGCGCACCTGACACCAGAGGCCGTGCAGGCGAGCCTGCGCGCCAGCCTGCCGCTGTTCCCGCTGGTCGGCGCGCTGGTCGGGGGCCTCAGCGCGGCGGTACTCTGGGCGGCGGGCCAGGTCTGGGCGCTGCCGGTTGCCGTATTGTTGGCGCTGATGGTCGAGGCGCTGGTGACCGGCGCGTTCCACGAGGATGCCGTGGCCGACTTCTGCGATGCGATCGGCGGCGGCCACACCCGCGCGCGCAAGCTGGAGATCCTGAAAGACAGCCGGATCGGCAGCTTTGGTGCGCTCGGCCTGCTGCTAGCGATCGGCTTGCGTGTGGCCCTGCTCATCAGCCTGCCCCTGCATCTGGCCGTGCCGGCGCTGCTGGCGTCTGCGACGCTGGGGCGCTGGTTGATCCTGCCGGTGATGGCGCTGGTACCGCCGGCGGCTGCCGGGCTGGGCAAGGACATCGGCGGGCAGGCAACATGGCGCGATGTCTGGCGCGGCGCGCTGTGGGGGCTGCCCGGCGTCGCCTGGTTGCTGGTCACCAACCCGGGTGGCCTGCTGCTGGGAGTCTTGGCCTGCGCCGGCTTTGCACTCTGGCTGCGCGGGCGGCTGATGGCCTGGCTCGGCGGGGTGACCGGCGACGGGCTGGGCTTTGCCTGTTACGCCGGGCAACTGCTCATTCTGCTGGGGAGTACTGCCTGATGCTCTGGCTTCTGCGTCATCCGCCGATAGCGGTAAAGTGGCGCACGCGCTGCTATGGAGCCGCCGATGCCCCGCTGGCGCGTGCAGCCTACACCCTGCCGGAGCCGCCACCGGTGGACCAGGTGGTTCACTCCGGCCTGAGGCGCACCCGCATTCCGGCGCAGCGACTGGCCGTGCAGCTTGGCGTGCCGGTGCTGGAGGATACAGGATGGCGTGAGCGGGATTTCGGCGCGTGGGAGGGGCAGAGCTGGCACGCGATCTACCGCGCGACTGGTGACGCCATGGACGGCATGCTGAGCGATCCGGAGGGCTTTCGCCCCGGCGACACGGGCGAGACCACGATGGAGCTGGCCTGGCGCGTGGTCGGCGCGGCGCGCGCATTGACCCGCCCAACCCTGGTCGTCACCCACGGTGGCCCGATTGCGGCTCTGCTGGGCCTGCGCGACGGCCTGCCCGTATCCGATTGGCCGAGGCTGGTGCCGCCCTATGGCACCATGGTAGCGCTTTGACGCTCGACGTAGAGCGTGATGACTTTAGGTTAAGCCGTTCGCCCCGAGCCTGGTCGAGGGGCAGTTCCAGCATCATCTGCCAGTACCTAATGGACGTATCTCGACTTGGCTTGAGGCGAACGGTGAGGGTCTTGATTCTGCGTAAGTCATCTGAATCTAAAGCATCGCGCCTTAAATGTGACCCACATCCGGGATAGAGTGGTTTGTCACATTTAAGGAGCAAAGATGCTTTATATTTATAGGTTTATAGAGCAACTTTGGACTTTATATCCGCGTTGGGCATGCCATCAGGCTGATGCGGATTTAAAGCCCGTTGCTCTAGGTGATTGGTCCCGGCATTTGATGGTGCTGATCCTTGCAGGCTCGGCGGCGAACACACCGGCGCGCTTCTCGCGCAACAGCCCGCAGGAACCGGGTCGCTCCGCGCCGTGCTGGCGCATGATGCGTATTGTTCTGGCGTCAGGCGCGCGCCACTCGGCGTCGCTGAGGGTGAAGGGCGTATCAGTCATGGGTTCGCGCCTGTTGGCGTTTTCCCATAATACGCCGCCGCGCGGCCGATTGTTACGACCTGCCGCGCGGCACCTCAGAGCCTCAGCGCCTGAGCAGCATTCGCCCGGCCAGCACCAGGCCAAGCCCGAGCACGGCAATGCTTGCAGGCTCAGGTACGTCGGTTGGCGGCGGTGGGTTCTGGCCGACTGCCGACAGGAATACCCCGGATTCAGAGGAGAATGTCAGCCCATCGGGCAGATTGCCGAAGCGGAAGGTTCCGGTATTGCCGAAGTCGCAGACGGTGCCGCGGGCCCCGCAATTCATTTCCAGCGTCAGGCTCAGGCCCAGGCTCGACTCTCCGGCCGGTATGGCCAGCAGCGTACTGAAATACCCCTCAGCGATGCCACCGGTGTTGGAATAATCGAAGGTGTAATCGGCGTTGTTCGAGAGTGGACCCCCGAGATCAACCAGATCCGTCCTCCCGTCCGACCAGAAGCGCAGCGTGACCAAGTCGCCCAAGCCGCGACCGCTGTTGGCGTGGGTCGTCGCCGTCTTGCCGATAATATTGCCGATGGACAAGCTCAACGTCGCGCTGCCGGGGCCGCCGAGCCCGTCCGAGCCCCTGACCGGTCCCAAGAAATTGCCATCCAGCGCCACCGTGATCGGCAGAATAACGAGCCCGCCGGACGTATTGAAAAAGTTTACAGTGTCGCCGAAGCGCGCATTGGTAAAACCGGCTGTGTTGCGGCCGCCGACGGCAGTCTCGACACTGGCATGCAGGGATGCATCGGTGAGGTCGCTGCTGGTGCGTGCGATCGCGTTGGTGTTGGACACGGTTTCGGAAGCGTTGGCCCAACCGCCCTTAGTGTAGCTGGTCGAAATGCGTGCGCCGGAAAATGCCGCGTTAAAGGCACTATCGTACCCGTTTCCAATCGCTGCTGAACTGACGGGGGCCGACCCTTGCGGGCCATCACCGATGGCACTCGAGGAGGCGCAGGAGCGTGCGTAGTAAGCGCTTCTGATGCCGTTCACATTGGATGTGCACTTGTCAAAAACGTCCGGCGCGATCGGCGCCGCCGCAGCCGGCAGAATGGGCAAAGCAAACAGCATGGGTACAGCGATAAGCGCGAGCGACGTCGTCTTCATGGAATTGGGGTAGAGCATGATGGTTTCTCCTATTTTACCGTACTGACCATAAAGCGCAGCAGCACGGAAAAGCGGGCCATCAGCGGGCAAATAAATCGTTACGGCGCTGCCTACTGGCAATTCTGCGCCATACGAGCCTTGAGCAGCGCCATATTGTGGTCGATATCGAGCTGGGTCAGCCGCCCCATGGTCTTAAGCTTTGTAAACAGGGCAAGGCTCTGGCCATCAACGGCACAGCCATCCTCAATGCGGTGCCCGTTTGCCAGCGCCTCGCCCAGCATGACCTGCGCCATGGCGTAATCGTGCAGACGGGCGGAGTCTGTCGGTGTTTGTTGCCAGGCGGCGTGCGCCTGCGCGACGCGACGCCTGAAGATCGGCTCTGCCTCGGTGAAACGCCCCATATAGCCGAGGCACTGCGCTTGCGCTGTCTCGATGAAGCGGTGCATCCGGGCCGCTGACTGGTCGAACGGGTCGAATGCGAGCACCCGACGCGCCTCATGCGTCGCCGCGGTCAGTAGCGGCAGCGCATCAGGGAATTTCTCGCGCTGCATCAGGGTCGTGCCCAGGCTCCAGCGCGCCCGCGCCAGCCGGTCCAGAACGAAGATGTCCGGCCAGCGGCGGTGCGCGGCCTCCAGGTCAGTCATTTGCTCGCGATAGAGGCTCTCTGCCTGGTCCAGCCGCTGACTGTAAAAGGCAGCCTCCGCATACATATCGAGCAACGCCGCCTTCTGCAGTGCCGCCGCCCGCGGCTCCTGCGGGGGCGGGAGGCGCAGCCCCGCCTCGGCGGAAGTCAGGGCGCGCGCGTAATCACCGCGCCAGATCGAGACGGCAGCATCGGCCAGCAGCCAGCGGGACCGGATCGCCGGGTCACTGTCTGCAGTCGCCGCGACAAGCGGTCTGGCACTATTGAGGATAACCCGCGCCTTCTCGGCATCGCTACCGAGGCTTGCTGCGATCAACGCCCGCTCTATGCGCACCTGCGCCAGCAGCAACCGGGCTTGCGCGCCGGACAGGCTGGCGGCAATCATCTCCGCGCGTTGAAGATTGGCCTCGGCCTGTCCGGGCAGGCGCAGGTTCGGCCGGTTGAAGCCGCCCTGGTGCTGAGCCAGCCGCCACAAGCCGGTTGCCGCCTCCAGCCGGACTTCCGGGCCGGCACGCTCTGCCGAGGACAAACGGTTGAGATAATGCTGCGCGACGTTTGCGACATTCGCCCGCTCCTTGAGGGACAGAGGCAAGCGCTCCAGACGGTCCATATGCTCGAACAGAAGATACCGGGCGATGCCGCGCGCATCATTGAAGCGCACCTGCGCTTCTGTGCGTTCGCGCGCCGCAATCAGGTAATTCTGCTGCGCCACCACGCCGGCAGCCGAGACGGCGACAAACGCCGCGACCGTCACCGCTGTGCCCGCCCGGTGACGCTGGACATACTTGTGCGCCCGGTAGAGCACCGTGTTGCGCCGTGCTGCGACCGGCAGCCTGTCACGCCAGCGCTCCAGATCGGCGATCAAGGTGCCAACGCTGGGGTAGCGCCCCTCCGGGGCTGTGTCGCAGGCCTTGGCGGTAATGGACTGAAGATCCCGGTCGCCAGCGCCGCCAAGCACAAGCCGCATGATCATCCCAAGTGCATAGACATCATCCGCTACACTGGGTGGCGAGCCGGCCAACCGTTCCGGGCTGGCGAACCCAGGGGTCATCGGGGATGCCGCCGTATGCTGGTCATCATCCCGCTCAAGCAGCCGGGCGATGCCAAAGTCGAGCAGTCTGACCCGACCCTTTGCATCGACCAGCAGGTTAGAAGGCTTGATGTCGGCATGGACAACAAGCCGCGAATGCGCGAACTGCACGGCGTCAGCAGCCTTGAGAAGCAGCTTGATTCTAGCCGCGACCGGCAATGCGGCAGTCGCCGTGTCGATCGGCAAGCCGTCTGAATACTCCATGATCAGAAACGGTCGCCCATCCGTGGTGACACCGCCGTCGATCAGCCGGGCGATATTCGGATGCTCGAGCTGGGCCAGGATGCGCCGCTCGGCTGAAAACGCGTCTTGCGCCCGCGCGGAAAGCGCCACCCGGATCAGTTTGATCGCAACCTGTTGCTCGTAAAGGCCGTCATCCCGCTGGCCAAGCCAGACCTCGCCCATGCCGCCTTCACCAAGCTTGTGCGCCAGACGGAAGGCCCCGATGCGCTCCGGCGGCGGCATGGTCGCGTAGCCCGCGGGAAAAAGCGTCGGCAACGCCAGGGCAGCCACCCCCATTGCAGCTTCCAGTGCGGTAACACGCGCAACCACATCTGGCGGTTCCCGGCGCAGCAGGCGTGCACGCAGCCGCGCCATCCGCACGGGATTATGGCGCCAGTTGCTCAGCCGCTCGACCAGCAGGAGCGCACGGCGCTCGATATCAGCCGATGCGCGCGCTGGGCTCGCCATTGAGATAATCCTTCAACCATGCGCGCGCCGCCTGCCAGCGGCGTTTCACAGTACGCTCGGGGATGCCGGTCGCCATTGCCGTCTCTTCAACTGTGAGCCCCATGGAGAAACGCAGTTCCACAATCCGGGCATGATCCTCGGAAAAGCCGGTCAAAGCCTCCAGTGCGCGGTCAAGATCCTCGATATCGATCAGGATCTCCTGCTCGGCGTCCGGCCACAGGGTCATTGCAGACGGCCCGTTGCGCTTGGCGGCACGCTGGCGGCGCACCTCGTCAATGAGGATGCGACGCATGGTGCGCGCGGCCAGCGCCAGCATATGCCCCTGATCCTCGATATGAAGCGTGCCGGAGCGGATCAGCCGGATCGCGGCCTCGTTTGCAAGGTCAGTCGCCTGCAAGACATGGCTCATCCTGTCGCCGGCGACGATCGCGCGCGCAACGCGGCGCATATCATCATAACAGGCCGCCAGAATCCGGTCGGCCGGGATATGCGTGTCAGGCTGCGGCGCTATTCCCTCTGTCATACCTGCCAGGCGATACCATCAAGCTCTTAAGATGCATTGAGCTTAGTGTATCGCGGGGTCGTTGACGAGCCGGAACCTTATTGTCGGGGCAGCTGCTTTGCCGGTAACAAAAGGTGGTGATCCCAGATGGACTCGAACCATCGGCCTACTGATTAAAAGTCAGTTGCTCTAACGACTGAGCTATGGGATCGCCTCGGGACTTTTGCCCCCAACTCAGGCAGTCATGACCCCGGACCTGATCACCATCTATCTCGACAGTCTTGCCAAGCCGCCGGGCAACTGCTCATTCTGCTGGGAAGTACTGCCTGATGCTCTGGCTTCTGCGTCATCCGCCGGTTGCCATCACATGGCGCACGCGCTGTTATGGGGCCACCGATGCCCCGCTGGCGCGCGCAGCCTACACCCTGCCGGAGCTGCCGCCAGTGGACCAGGTGGTGCACTCCGGCCTGAGGCGCACCCGCATTCCGGCGCAGCGACTGGCCGTGCAGCTTGGCGTGCCGGTGCTGGAGGATACAGGATGGCGTGAGCGGGATTTCGGCGCGTGGGAGGGGCAGAGCTGGCACGCGATCTACCGCGCGACTGGTGACGCCATGGACGGCATGCTGAGCGATCCGGAGGGCTTTCGCCCCGGCGACACGGGCGAGACCACGATGGAGCTGGCCTGGCGCGTGGTCGGCGCGGCGCGCGCATTGACCCGCCCAACCCTGGTCGTCACCCACGGTGGCCCGATTGCCGCCCTGCTGGGCCTGCGCGACGGCCAGCCGGTATCCGAATGGCCCAAGCTTGTGCCGCCAAATGGCGCGATTGTCGCGCTTTGAGCGGCATCGCCAGAAAATCTTTCACCGGGGAGTTCCAGCCTGTAACCGATGACCGCGCGCGCGCGAACTCCTGCCGATTCCATACGCAACATCGGCATAAGGAGACGTGACATGCAGTCTGCAGTTAGCATTCTGGCACTCGCTGCTTTGGTCAGCGCTTTGGCGTACCCGGCCCTGGCATCGGGGACATCGGGAAGCGGCTATGGCGGTGGTGGCGGGTCATACAACTTTGCGCCGCGCGATCCGGAAGCAGAAGCCTACTCCCGCGGCAAGTCGATGGTGTCGAGACGGATTGCCTGCAAGAAGTGCGCGTATCCGGATGGTGTTAAAGACGCATCAACGGCGCAAGAGGTCGTAACGCGCGTGCAGTCCGGCGAATTTGATTTGAAGCCCGAGCAACGCGAGCAGGTGCTGTTTTACCTCTCCCGGCGCTTTGCGCAGTAATCCTGCCCTGCCGACTGTATGGTGATGCTGCGGCTGCCAGCGGCGTTTCTTTGCGCGTTGGCCGGAATGTCCTTGCTCACCCTGCTATCCCGGCAGAGCGAACCTGATGCCGTGCTCTATGTGCTGATCCTTGCAGGCTCGGCAGCGATCACGACAGCCCTGCTCTGGCAGCAGGTGTTTTCCCGTGTACGTCTGGTCCTGGCGGGGGCGGCGCTTTGTCACGCCTTGACACTGTTCGGCGGGCCGGTGTTTGAAGATGATTACTACCGCTTCCTTTGGGATGGCTGGCAGACACTGGAGTTCGGAACGCCCTACGGCGTGCCGCCAGACGCATACTTTGCGGACGAGCGCATACCACCCGCTTTGAGAGCGATTCTGGACGGCGTCAACAACCCGGAATATCCAACGATATACGGCCCTGCGCTGCAATTCGTCTACGCTGCGATTTTCCTGGTAGCAGGCACCAGTCCGCTTGGGTTGCAACTGGTCTTCGCGGTGGCAAACCTGCTGCTGATCGCGCTGCTTCTGCGACGGCATGCCCCCGGCCCGGTCGCCCTGTATGCCTGGAATCCGCTGGTCATCGCGGAGACCAGCCTGCACCTGCACCCGGATGGCTTGCTCGGCGCAGCCCTGGTGCTCGCGCTGACGGCTGGCCGTTTGCGACCGGTTGCAGCCGGCGCGCTGCTCGGCGTTGCCGCCGGGGTCAAGCTCGTCGCACTTGCCGCCTGGCCGTTGCTGCTGCGCCTGCGCCCTGCCGCCCTGGTGACCGCGCTCAGTATGACTGCTGCGCTCTACCTGGTGTTTCTGGTGCAGGGTCAGGGTGCCGGCTTCGAGTCGACCGCCACCTTTGCAACGCTCTGGCACTTCAATCCGCTGCTCTATGAACCGCTGTTCCGGCTTTTTGGCTGGGACAGTGCCCGTGTTATCGTCGTCGTCATGGCCGGCATGCTTTTGCTCTGGCTCCATGCGCGCAGCCGCTCGCTCGAGGATATTCCTCTGGCGATGATCTTCGGTATCATCCTGCTATTCGCCCCTGCCGTGAACAGCTGGTATCTGCTCTGGCTGTTGCCGCTTGCGGTTGGCCGGGGCCAGATCTGGCCATTCGCGGCGACCGTCGCCCTGCCGTTTTCCTATCTCACCGGATTGAACCTAGGCGATCCCGCCCTTGAGGCCTTTGCCGTCGACCCGCGTGCGCGCGTTGTCGAGGGCATCATCCTGCTGCTTGCGATCCTTCTGGATGCCCACAGGTATCGACGCCGACGCCAAGGCGTTACGCAACCCGTCAGGGCTCCCATCGCCGGGCCGAAGATCGCCGTGATCATGCCGGCCCTCAACGAGGAGTCCTCGGTCGGCACTGTCGTCACGGACATCATGGCAGCCTTGTCGGATGGGCTGCGGCAGGTGATTGTGGTCGACAATGGCAGCACGGACCGCACGGCTGCTGTCGCATCCGCGTCCGGTGCCACCGTCATCCGCGAGGCGACGCGCGGCTACGGGGCCGCATGCCTAGCTGGCATGGCCCGGCTGGACCCTGACATCGACATTGTCCTCTTCATGGACAGCGACGGGTCAGACGTTGCAACCGACGCCCCGACGATCATCGCCGCCATCGCAGACGGCCATGCAGATATCGTCATCGGCTCGCGGACCGCCGGCAAGATCGAGCACGGCGCGATGACAGCCCCGCAACGCTTCGGGAACTGGCTTGCCCCCCTGCTGGTACGCGTGATCTGGAACGTCCACTACACGGACCTCGGCCCGTTCCGCGCCATCCGCAGACAGAGCCTTGACAGCCTCGCGATGCAGGACCGCGATTACGGCTGGACGATTGAAATGCAGGTCCGCGCCGCAAAGCACGGGTTGCTCATCCGGGAAGTCCCGACCGGCTACCGTCGTCGCATCGGTGTTTCAAAAATCTCCGGCACGCTGCAAGGTGTCCTGAAGGCTGGCATCAAAATCCTGTTTGTCATTGGGCGCGAGGCGTTCGGAGATTTCGATAAAGCATACAGGAAAAAAGGCAGTGTGGCAGGGACACTGATGACTGCAAAAACAGAAGAAATACATACAAACGTCAAAAACACCAGAAGGCAATCGTCATGAAGAAAATTTTCGCCATTCTCGGACTCATCGCGCTTGCTGTTGCACTTTATCATTACGGGCTTTCTGATTATCTGTCATTTGAAGCGTTGAAGGCAAAGCAGGCGGAATTTGCAGGGTTCTACGCAGACAACCCTGTACTGGTCATCGGGATATTTTTCCTGATTTATGTCGCCTCGACTGCCCTGTCCTTGCCGGGTGCTGTCATCCTTACACTCGCTGCCGGGGCATTATTCGGGTTTGTCATCGGTGTTGTTGTCGTCTCTTTTGCATCCAGCATCGGCGCCACGCTGGCCTTTCTTGCCTCGCGGTTCCTGCTGCGGGATTGGGTGCAAACGAAATTCGGCGACAAACTGCGGGCCATTAACGCAGGAGTAGCCAGGGACGGTGCCTTCTATCTTTTCTCGCTCCGGCTGATCCCCGTTGTACCGTTTTTTGTCATCAATCTTGCCATGGGCCTCACGCCCATGCGGACCCTGACCTACTACTGGGTAAGTCAGCTTGGCATGTTCCTCGGCACGCTGGTCTATGTGAATGCCGGGACACAACTGGCACAGATCGAGGATTTGCGCGGAATTGCCTCGCCCTTACTGATCGGCTCCTTTGTCGCGCTGGGCCTGCTGCCCTGGGTCGCGCGCTGGATCCTAGGCCTGATCAAGCAGGCGCAGGTCTACAAGGGCTGGCGCAAGCCCAGGCGCTTCGATCGCAACATGGTGGTGATTGGTGCCGGAGCAGCCGGACTGGTCTCGTCGCTGATTGCCAGCACCGTCAAGGCGAAGGTGACACTCGTCGAGGCACACAAGATGGGTGGCGATTGCCTCAACTCCGGCTGTGTTCCGTCCAAGGCGTTGATCAAATGTGCCAAGGTCGCTCAGATGATGCGCGAGGCGGACCATTACGGGCTGGAACCGACAACGCCGGCCTTTGACTTCCGCAAGGTCATGGCGCGGGTCCATTCAACGATTGCGGCGATTGCACCCAATGACAGCGTGGAACGGTATACCGCTCTGGGCGTTGACGTGGTCGAGGGCCATGCCAGGATCGTCGACCCATGGACTGTCGAGATCGCCCGCCACGATGGCACAACCGTGCGGCTGACCACACGGTCCATCATCATCGCCACGGGCGCTGAACCCTTCGTGCCCCCTTTGCCCGGCATCGAGACCAGCGGCTACCTGACCAGCGAAACACTGTGGGACGAAATGGCCCGGCGCGACACGGTACCGGTACGCATGGTCGTGCTGGGCGGCGGGCCGATTGGCTGCGAACTGGCACAAAGCTTTGCCAGGCTGGGGTCGAAGGTCACCCTGGTGGAAATGGCCCCGCGCGTCATGATGCGGGAGGATGACGATGTGGCAACGCTCGCTACGCAGGCGCTTACCGAGTCAGGCGTTGACGTGCTCACCGGGCACAAGGCCCTGCGGTTCGAAGGCAAGTCCCTCGTGGTGGCAGGGCACGGCACGGAAAAGACCATTGCCTTCGACGATGTCCTGGTGGCTGTGGGCCGCAGTGCCAGGCTCAAGGGCTTCGGCCTGGAAACGCTCGCCATCGAGACCGGCAAGACCGTGGCCGTGAACGACTATCTGGAAACCAAATTCCCCAACATTCTGGCAGCAGGCGACGTTGCCGGCCCCTACCAGTTCACGCATACCGCCGCACACACCGCCTGGTATGCCAGCGTCAATGCCCTGTTCGGGATGCTGCGGAAGTTCAAGGCCGACTTCCGGGTAATCCCCTGGGTGACTTACATCGACCCCGAAGTCGCTCGGGTTGGCCTGAACGAGCTGGAAGCGAGGGAGAAGGGCATCCCGCATGATGTGACCATTTTCCCGCTGCACGAACTGGACCGTGCGATTACCGAGAGTGCGACCAAGGGGTTTGTCAAACTGCTGACAGTCCCGGGCAAGGACACTCTTCTGGGCGTCACCATCATCGGGCATAATGCTGGCGAGGTCATCGGCGAATATGTGCTGGCGATGCGCCACGGACTGGGACTGAACAAGGTTTTGAGCACGGTGCACGCCTACCCCACCATGAACGAGGCCAATAAATTTGCCGCCGGCAAATGGAAGAAAGCCAATGCTCCTGCATGGGTATTCCCGTGGCTGGCGCGATATCACAGCTGGCGGCGCGGATGATGCCTCGGCCACCCGCCCCCGGACGCTGCCGCTGATGTCTGCGCCGCGCCTTGTCCTGTTCGCGCGGTACCCAACTCCCGGGTCGTGCAAGACGCGGTTGATCCCGGCGCTCGGGGCGGATGGTGCGGCAGACCTCCACCGGCGCCTGACGGAGCGTACGGTGCGTGTGATACGCCAGAGCGGCTGCCCCGTGACCATCGCCTGCACCGGGGCGGAACGGGAGCACTTTGCCGCCTGGCTTGGCCCTGGCCTCACTCTGGTTGAGCAGGCACCGGGGGATTTGACGGCCAGACTGCTTGGCTGCCTTGAGCCTGCGCCGGTGATTTTTTTCGGGGCGGATACACCAGACCTTGCGCCGCGCCACGTCCTGGATGCCATCACCGCCCTGCGGACACGGGACACCGTCATCGGCCCTGCGGAAGATGGTGGCTATTATCTTATCGGCATGCGCAAAGCCCTGCCCGAACTGCTGACGGACATGCCGTGGAGCACGGCACAGGTGCTGCCGGAGACGCTGGCGCGGCTGGCGCGGCTCGGCATCGACCCCGTGCTGCTCGAGACCTTGTCCGACTGTGACCGGCCGGAGGATCTGCAGCGCTGGCCAGGGCTCGCTGCATGATCCGTGTCACCATCCTCATGCCGACCTACAACGAGGAAAAGGCACTGCCCGAGACCCTGGCAGCCCTTGCGCGCCTGTCGCCCCAGCCTGATGAAATCCTGCTTGTCGATGGCGGCAGCGATGATCGCACCGTCGCAATCGCCACTGCTGCCGGGCTCACGGTTGTGCATGCACCGCGCAAAGGCCGCGGTGCCCAGATCAACCATGGGGTCAGATTGGCGCAAGGCGACGTGGTCTGCGTCCTCCACGCTGACTCCGTCCTGCCCGCGGATGGCGTCAGCGTCATTCGCGCGACGATGGCCGACACCCGGATCGCGCTGGCCAGCTTCATGCCGCGGATCGCCGGGCCACAGGGGACACGCTGGGGCTCCACCTTCCACAACTGGATCAAGACCTGGTACGCGCCACTCCTCATGCGGCCGCACCTGTTTGTCCGGGGTGTGCGGCTGTTGTTTGGCGATCACGCGATGTTCTTCCGGAAAGCACAGTTCCTCGCCATCGGCGGCTGCGACGAGCGCGTAGTGGTGATGGAGGAAGCAGACCTGTGCATAAAGCTTGCCCGGTTTGGCCGCATCCGCATGGTGCCCCGCTGGGTCTGGACGTCAGATCGCCGTATCGTTGCCTGGGGGCGCTGGCGCGCCAACTGGATTTATTTCAAGGTCGGCATGATGTGGGCGCTGGGCGCACGCGAACGGCTCGCGGACCACTATCCGGATATCCGTTGAGCGGTGTGCGATAGGCCATGACGACCCCCAGGCGAGCGGCTCAATGTCATGTCATCCTGCCCTAATCCGGGCGGATGAAGCCAGCTTCCACGCAATAGCCGATGTGCCGGATGAAGGCCGCATCATCCAAGAGTGGCGCAGGGCGTCCTGATATCTGCGCCAGTGCCGTTGTCTCGAATGCCGGGGACCGCTGAAAATAGCTCCAGTATGGCTGGGCAAGTCGCTCGGCGATCCCCAGCCGCCGGTCAGGGTCATCGCCGCCGGGGCACGCTATAGCGGGGCTGCACAAGCCGGGTATGCGCGCGATGAGGCCCAGGAAGTACGCCGCCGGCACGGCCTGTCGTGCCGCCAGATGAACAATGCGCCCCCTGGCCGTAGCCCTGTCGACCAGGTCGCACAGCCCGGCAACGACATGATCGATCGGCACGAAATTGAGGGTTGCGGACGGCGTGACGGTCACAGCCCTGATCCTGCCCTCCGCGATGAACTTGAAGGCGCGGTAGATGGTGTCGAATTTCTGGATACGGCCGCTGGCGGCCTCGCCGATAATGATGCTGGGGCGGGCGATTGTCGCGTCCGGCCGAAGCTGGAGCAGCGCTGCCTCGGATTGCGCTTTCGACTGCTCATAGGCGTTGCCGAATTCGCCGCGTGTATCGCATGGCTGCTCAGCAATAGGGCCATTTTTGAGGCCGCAGACATACGCCGTGCTGACATGAATGAAGCGCGCATGCGAAAACAGACGCGCGACGGTGCAGGTCCCGTCGACATTCACCGCTGCCAGTGCCGCTAAGTCCGCCTCGAATTTCACCAGGGCTGCGCAGTGGACGACAACATCGATCCTGCGGCTGAGCCACTGCAGGGTCGTCTGGCCGAGGCCAAGGTCATCGTGCCGCACGTCGCCATGCAGGAGTGTGAGCGTGCCCGCGAGGGGCTCCGATCCTTCAAAGGGTAACGCCGCCAGGGATTTGCCGTCATTGCCGCAGATCTGTGTTGCCCGGTGGACAAGACCGAAGACCGTGTGCCCCGCCTGCATCAGGCTGGCCGCAACCGCACCCCCGAGCAAGCCGGCAGCACCCGTGAGCAAAACGTTCATGCCGCCACGTCAGCAGCAGGCTGCTGTCTGAGGTGCCTGGGTATCGTCAAACGGCAGGCCACCACCGCACCCGGCGAACACGCCGTAATGGCGGCTGAAATCGCCGATGAAGTCGAAATGCGGTGCAAAGCGGGTCTCCGAGAGCATCTTCCAGCTGTTGCCGCACAGCAGGAAAACCCGGCCTGCTTCGATCCTGTGATGCTTGTCGAGGGTAAAGACCCGTTCTTCGCCGGCAATGTCGCCGCGATAAACAACCGCCTGACCATAGTCCTCGCATTCCGGCTCAAGCCCTTCCAGCTTGAACAGGCGGTAGGTGGCGGAGAAGAAGCGGATACCGTCCAGCTTGCCGGCAATGTCCGGGTCGCCGATGCCGAGCGGACGATCCTTGACAAGGCGCGGATCGTCGAAGCCGGCGGCCTTGGCCATGCGCCGGAAGTCGCCCCAGTAGAGGGCACCGGACAGGCATTCACCGTGCAGGACCGGATCGGACAGCAGGTGCCCGGGAACGCGGCGATCCGAATAAACGTCGGAAAAATACATTTCTCCGCCGGGCTTCAGCAGCCGGTGGGCTGCTGCGAAAACCGCCGCCTTGTCGGCAACCAGATTGATGACACAGTTGGAGACAATGACATCGAAGCTGGCTGGCTCCAGATCCAGTGTATCCAGTTTCTCGATATCGCCCTCGATGAACCGAACATTGCTTCTGGCATAGCCAAAGCGCTCCCGGTGCCATTCCGCATGGGCGCGGGCGACGTCGAGCTGCTCGGGCGTGGTGTCAACCCCGACGACCTCGCCACTCTCGCCCACCAGTTGTGCCAGTACATAGGCGTCCTGCCCCGAGCCGGACCCCAGATCGAGCACCCGCGCCCCGGCAATCGCAGACGGGGCAACGAGGCCGCATCCATAATAGCGGGCCTTGACCGCATCATGCACATTGGCGAGCGCGCGGCGAACATGCAGTGGCGGCGTATCGGCCATGGTGCATGCGTCCGTCAGGAGGTCGCCGGAGCCCTGAAGCACTTCGCCGTAGTATTTGCGGCTATTCTCGATTTTCATTGCTGTACCCCATGACCAGCCGATACCCAGATCAACAGTACGTGCGATCAGGTGCCCAGGTTACACGGGCTTGGCCTTGATCGTGTAACCTTTTAGCATACGGGGTCGAAGCCGTACCATGGTCTCCCTGTCATCCCCCTTCGCGTTGCAGGATATAAGCCTGCTTCCAGCCCAGAAATTTGCTGATCCGCGGAAAACCGCCAGGGGTGAGGAACGCGCCGCAGTCGCCTGGACGGGACTGTCAACGCTCTGGTTCAATACCGGCACGCTGTGCAACCTTGCCTGCAAGAGTTGTTACATCGAAAGCTCGCCCACCAATGATGCCCTT
Organism: uncultured Sphingomonadaceae bacterium; assembly: GCA_964404985.1. Lineage (GTDB taxonomy): Bacteria > Pseudomonadota > Alphaproteobacteria > Sphingomonadales > Sphingomonadaceae > Hankyongella. The sequence goes on along the minus strand of CAYOMD010000001.1, from coordinate 121,506 downwards.
GTCTACATACGCCTTGATGAGGTCTCCCGCTATCTGGATGAAATAGCCGCAGACGGATTGCCGACGCAGACAATTGCCTTCACCGGCGGCGAGCCGTTCATGAATCCCGATATTATGCCAATTCTGCACCAGTGCCTGACACGCGGCTTTGATGTTCTGGTGCTCTCCAATGCCATGCGGCCGATGCGACGGTTCGAGCGCCAGCTGCTGGCCCTGCCCGCGCGTGATCGGCTGACCATCCGGGTCAGCCTCGACCACTATACCAAGGCGATCCATGTCGCCGAGCGCGGGCCCGGGAGCTGGGACAAGGCGATTGCCGGGCTGGTGTGGCTTTCGCAAAACGGGTTCAGGATCGCTGTCGCCGGACGGCATCTGGGGGACGAACCGGAAGCTGTCGCGCGGGAAGGCTACCGCCAGCTGTTTGCGGACCATGGTCTTGCCATTGATGCCGACGACCCTACGCATCTGGTCCTGTTTCCGGAACTGGATGAGACAGCAGACATCGCCGAGATTTCAACCGGCTGCTGGACGACCCTGAACATTGATCCGGCCAGCATGATGTGCGCATCGAGCCGGATGGTGGTGAAGCGCAAGGGAGAGGACGCCCCCCGCGTTGCCGCCTGCACGTTGCTGCCCTATCAGCCGGATTTCGACATGGGCGGGACACTGGCTGAGGCAAGCCGCAGCGTGCAGCTCAACCATCCGCACTGCGCGCGCTTCTGCGTCCTTGGCGGGTCCACCTGCTCTAAATAGCGTTGAGCGCCCAATCATAGTCGTAGGTGTCGATTGCCTCGGCGTTGCCCAGCACATCCAGTGTGGACCCCCGCGCATAGCGCCGGGCATGGATCAGCACATCCCTGTCGCTGCCCCAGTCACGGGCATACCAGTCGTAAATGCTGGACGCCCGCAACTTGCCGTTGACCCGTGCGAAACCGCGCGGGTGGTTGATGAAGTCCGCGGCGGCCTGCTCCAGCATCGCCTCCAGCCGCTCGGCGGTGTAGGCACGGGTCGCCAGGTTTGGGCACCCGATGGACGCGCAATTGACCGCATAATGGATGCGCACATCCTTCCAGATGGGCCGCAGGATTCCATGCTCGATATCATTCAGGGACAGGCGCGTGCCACGGACGGTGAGGATTTTCCTGTCCCAGGGTCCCAGCGTCAACGGACCGAGATCACGGATCGAGCGTACGGTTGGCGATTGCAGGATGAGATCAACGGTCGCCGCGTTGTAGAGGTTGATCCAATAAGCCATCTGGGCATCTCGAGAGAGGGTTCCCGGATCGATGGCCTCCAGTGCGGTCAGATACGGCCGCAGCATCGCCGCATCCGTGCGCGCCGCGTCCGCATAGGCAACGCGATTGACTCCATCAGCACCGGGGCGGACATAGCGCGCGAGAAAAGCGTCCCAGGCTCCATGATCAACGCTCTGGCCCTGGTCCGCCGCAAACACCCCCCAGCGCCCCTCAAGGATTTTCGATGCAGGCACGCAGGCCGAAAGCGCAAGCACAGCCGGAACGGCACGCAGGACAGTCCGGCGATCAAAGTTTCTGGTCATGGCTTGCCTCAACACGATGCAGAATACGCCCGGCAATCGCATCCAGCCGGGCCACCAGTGCCGGTGCGCGACAGTCCGGGTCGGTAATCAGTGCGGTGTCAAGCACGCGATCGATCGGGCTGGCCTCACGCCCAGCCGGCAACGACTTAAGCAGGTGCGTTACCAGATTTCGGCCGATTTCGGCATTGGCCAGCAGTTGTCCAACCACCGTCGCCACGTCAACCGGTGCATCATGCGCGCGCCAGCAATCATAGTCGGTGACCATGCCGACCAGCGCATAAGGCAGCTCTGCTTCGCGTGCCAGTTTTGCCTCCGGCATTGCTGTCATGCCGATGACATGCGCCCCCCACTGGCGATAGAGGTGACTCTCGGCGCGGGTCGAGAACTGCGGTCCCTCCATGGCGAGATAAGTGCCACCGCGATGAACCCTGGCCCCGGCCGACTCTGCCGCCGCGGCGATCAGCGCGGACAGACGGGGGCACACCGGGTCCGCCATCGAGACATGGGCAACGACGCCATCACCAAAGAAGCTTTTGGTGCGGGCAAAGGTCCGGTCGATAAACTGGTCGACGACCACGAAATCGCCGGGTGCCATGGCCTCAGTGAGCGACCCGACTGCAGAGATCGACACAACATCGGTCACGCCGAGCCGTTTCAAAGCATCAATGTTTGCCCGGTAATTGAGCTGGCTCGGGCCGAGGCGATGCCCCTGCCCGTGACGCGGAAGAAACACGCAGGACACGCCGGCAATCGTTCCAGTCAGCAGTGCGTCCGAAGGCGCACCCCAGGGCGTGTCGACGGCGACCCACTGTGCATTTTCAAGCGCGTCGAGCTTGTAGAGGCCGGAGCCGCCGATGATACCTATCTTCCATTCAGGCATTGCATTACCCCTCGACAGTACTGACCCATCGGAACTGCTGGTGGAATTTTTTTGGCCCAAGCGTAACCTCAACATGCTTTAGCCGAAACACAAACCAACACCATAGCATCATGGCCTTCCCGGACCAGCAAAGGCAGCCCGTGCATGACCCTAATCTCCGTGCCTTGTCGGCGACGCGCAATCCTCGGGGTTATCCCGGCTGTTCTGCTGCTTGCTGCCTGTTCGAAGTCGGCGGAGAACACCGACGAGACCTGGGCAAAATCAGGGACCACAGCCGGGACAATCGACCATAGCGCGTGGGACCAGCTTCTGGCCAAATACGTCAAGCCGTCGGCGGATGGGGTAAACCGTGTCGACTATGCCATGCTCAAGCAAAATGATGCCCCCGCACTGGCGCAATATCTTGCTGCGCTGCAGGCGATCGAGATCGAGCACTATCCAAAGGACGAACAGTTCGCCTTCTGGGTCAATCTCTACAATGCCGCGACTGTCGATGTGATCCTGAAGAATTATCCGCTCAAATCGATCAAGGATATCGGACTGCTGGGGCAAGGCCCCTGGAAGGACAAAGTGTTGAGAGTGAGTGGCAAGGCCCTGTCGCTGGACGATATCGAGCATGGAATCCTGCGGCCACTCTGGAAGGATGTCCGGATTCACTACGCCGTCAATTGTGCATCCATCGGCTGTCCAAACCTCGCGCAGCAAGCCTACACCGCCGAGACGCTGGAGACGATGCTGGAGGAGGCCGCGCGCGCATATATCAACCACCCGCGCGGCTTTGCCCGGGTTGATGGGGTGCTGGTCTCGTCAAGCATCTTTGCGTGGTATCAAAGCGACTGGGGTGACCAGGCGGCCGTTCTCGACCATGCTCGGCACTATGCGTCCGACAAGACCAGAGCCATCCTTGGCACCGCTACAAAAATCGACCGCCATGACTATGACTGGACTCTGAACGCAGTGCGGTGATGCCATGAACAGAAGGGAGGTGGTGATCCCAGATGGACTCGAACCATCGGCCTACTGATTAAAAGTCAGTTGCTCTACCGACTGAGCTATGGGATCGCCTCGGGACTTTTGCGTGCTATCGGATTGGCTCGTCGCTGGCAACCCCGCGATTAGGGTTTGGCAGCCCTGTCGACGCACTGGGTGAACTCACCCGGCATCACCCGCGCCCAGCGCTGCACCCGGCGGGCCTTGCGGCGCACGAACGGCCCCGGCTGAGCCGCCCGCCACTTCAGTGGCGACGGCAGGATGGACAGCAGCCGTGCTGCCTGCCGCTGCGTGAGCGTCTCTGCCGGTTTGTCGAAATGATGCCGGGCCGCCGCCTCGATTCCGTACACTCCCGGCCCCCACTCGATAATGTTAAGATAGACTTCCATGATCCGCGGTTTCGGCCACATCAGCTCGGTCAGAAGTGTGAAATAGGCCTCCAGTCCCTTGCGCAGCCAGGACCGCTCCGGCCACAGGAATACATTCTTGGCGGTCTGCTGGCTGATGGTCGAGCCGCCGCGCAGCTTCTCTCCCTCCGCATTCGCCAGCATGGCCTGGCGGATTGCCTCGGTATCAAAGCCATGATGAAGACAGAAATTGCCATCCTCTGCGGCAATGGCTGACCGTGGAATATGGCGGGGCAGCCTGCTGAGCGGCACCCAGGCGCGCGGCTGCAGGATGCCGGCCCGGCTGTCCCGCCCGATCAGGAAGGTGGTCGGCGGGTCAACCCATCGGTAGGCCAGCACCCACAGGCAGGAGAGGATGAGGAATGCGACGGGCAAACCCCAGACCAGTTTCCAGAGCATGCCGAATACCTGACCGACCATGCGGCCAAACGACCCGGAGGCTTTGCGCTTTCTCGCCATACTAAAGGCAATACTGCCTCGTACGCGCGCTGCAAGAGCATAGAGCAGCGGGCTTTAAATCCGCATCAGCCTGATGGCATGCTCAACGCGGATTTAAAGTCCAAAGTTGCTCAATAAACCAATAAATCTAACAGGCTGCTGAAAAACTCCAGAGCGAATAGATACTGGCACATATTCTCCCCTCCTTCGCTTGCGAGGGAGGGGTGGCCCGAAGGGCCGGGGTGGGTAAAATGCGTCGCTATTGCTGCACCAATGCCCCCAACCCGCCCTGCGGGCACCCTTCCCCCGCTCACGGGGGAAGGGAGAAAAAGCGGCGTCAGCGTGCAGCTTTCAGAGTTTATGAGCAGGCTGCTACAGCAGTGCGCGCTGCCCCGGGGCTGCGATTTCCGGTCTGCGGGTGCGCAGTGCCGCCTGTGCCGCCGCCAGCCGGGCGATCGGCACGCGAAACGGCGAGCAGCTGATATAGTCCAGCCCGATCTGCTCGCAGAAGGCAATCGAGGCCGGATCGCCGCCATGCTCCCCGCAGATGCCCCGGCGCAGGTTGGGCCGGGCCGCGACGCCCCGCTCCGACGCCAGCCGGATCAGTTCGCCGACGCCGCTGATGTCGAGGCTGACGAAGGGATCGACCTCCAGAATCTGTTTGGCGACATAGCTGGAGAGGAACCGCCCGGCGTCATCCCGGCTGAGGCCCAGGGTCATTTGCGTCAGGTCGTTGGTGCCAAAGCTGAAAAACTCGGACCACTGGGCAATCTCGCCGGCCAGCAGAGCTGCGCGCGGCAGCTCGATCATCACGCCGATCTGATAGTCGAGCCTGCGGCCGCTGGCGGCAAACACATCCTGGGCCGCAGTATCGATGACGGCCTTGAGCAATGCCATCTCTCGCGGTGCAGTGACAAACGGCACCATGACTTCCGGCGAGACCGCCTGGCCGGTTTCGCGCGCCACCTCGATCGCTGCCTCGAAAATAGCGCGTGCCTGCATTTCATAGATTTCCGGGTAGGTGATGCCGAGCCGGCAGCCGCGATGCCCGAGCATCGGATTGGCCTCCGTCAGCTCGCGCACCCGGCGGCGCACAACCTCGACACTGACACCGGCAGCGGCGGCAACATCGGCGAAGTCATCAGCCTCTGTCGGCAGAAATTCGTGCAGGGGGGGGTCGAGCAGGCGGATGGTGCAGGGCAAACCCGCCATGATGCGAAAAATCTGCGCAAAGTCACCGCGCTGGAGCGGTAGCAGCTTGGCGAGCGCTGCCCGGCGCTCCATCTGGTCCGGCGCGAGAATCATCTGGCGCACGGCGATGATCCGGTCCTCGTTGAAGAACATCTGCTCGGTACGGCACAGCCCCACGCCTTCGGCACCGAACCGGCGGGCGATCAGCACCTCTTCGGGCGTTTCCGCGTTGGTGCGCACCTTCAGCCGCCTGCGCTCGTCCGCCCATTGCATCAGGATGGCGAAATCACCCTCCGGCTCCGGATGCTTGAGCGGCACCAGCCCGGCAAAAATATCGCCGCGGCTGCCATCGATGGTGATCGGCGTGCCGACGCCAAAAGTCTGCCCACCAAGCCGGACACTGCCGGACTCCAGATCGATGGCCAGTCCCTCGACCGAGGTCACACAAGGGCGACCCATGCCACGCGCCGCCATGGCGGCATGGCTGGTGAGGCCGCCGCGCGCCGTGATGATGCCACGCGCGGCATGCATGGCGCGGATGTCGTCCGGCGTAGTCTCCTGGCGCACCAGGATCACGTCCCGCCCGGCGGCGGCATAGCGTTCGGCCTCTGCCCCATCGAGCGCGATGATGCCGGCTGCTGCCCCCGGGGAGGCAGCAAGGCCATGCGCCACCCGCTCCCGTGGTGCCTCGGGGTCGAGTGTCGGGTGCAGCAACTGGTCAAGGCTGGCCGGCTCAATGCGCAGCACCGCCTCTTCCCGGGAAATCAACCCTTCACCCACCATGTCCACGGCAACCTTGAGCGCCGCGTGCACGCTGAGCGGAGTGGGGCGGCTGTCCACCAGCCAGAAGTGCCCGGCCTCGATGATGAACTCAGCCGTCTGCGCACTGCTGCACCGATGCTCGAGAGTATCCATAATCCGCGCGAGCGTCTTGCGCGCTGTGTCGTCCAGGGTCGCGACCGGCACGGTTCTGGCGCCGAGCCGCGCCGTGCCGACCAGGCCCGGGACGCCGCTTGCCGGATCGCGCGAGCGCACATGCACGCTGCCGGACGTCTCCCCAAGGTCCGGGTACGCCATCGCCTGCACCGTAATCGCCAACCCAGCACTCTCCGGCACACCATGGGCCTGCCGCAGGAGCCGGGTGCGCGGGGCACGCCAGGCCGCGAGCATCGCCCGGACAACCGCCAGCAACTGCGCCCGCGGGTCCTCAGGCAGGGTCTCCTGCATGGCCTCCGCATAGCGCCCGGTCAGCGCATGTATGGCATCGGCTGCCGCCGTATCCAGCGCGGATATCCCGAGCTTCTGTCGTTCTGCCTGCAGGAGCTGCGGGTCCGCACCGAGGATCCGCTCGGCATAATGCTCTGCAAAGCGACAGGCACGTTTCCAGGTCGCCGGCGCATCGCTGGCCAGCGCCAGACGCGGCGACACCCCGAGGTTCAGCATGGCGGAAATACCGACCGGCGCGGGATGAGTGAGGCTCGGGCGCACAGCCAGGGTGAGCGGCCTTAGCGGATCGTTCAGGCGTGCGCCGCGCTCCAGCTCAACCTGCGCCAACGCTGCATCGAGCTGTGCCTCAAAACCGGGCGGCAGACGCAGCGCATTGTCCAGCGCCTGCTCGGCCAGGCCGGTGGTCAGTATGAAGCCCGGAGGCACCGGAAGGCCGGCCTTTGCCAGCCCCGAAAGCGCCGCACCACGCTGGCCCAGCCTCTCGGCATCGCCGGTATCGGTACGAGACCGCCCAAAGCTCTGTATCCATTGCGACGACATGCCCCAATGCTACCGGAATTTCATGATGAGGAAAGCAAACAAGCGTATCGGGCGCATTTTTATGCTGCACTGCGACAAAATTGCACAGCGCTCAGGGCAGCTATCTATGAGCGCCAGCACGCATAATCGGGCTTGTTACCGGCTTATTTCTGGGCGTCCTTCAGGACTTCCTCGCCCTTCTTGCCGACGGACTGGATATCCTCGCCAACACCCTGCACGGTGTTGCAGGCAGCCATCGCCAGCAGGACTGCAGCAGCAGAGGCCGTGCGAATCATATGAATCATGAGAAAAGCTCCTGTTATTGTTCGCCCAGCGGGCTGAACGTGTATTTCAGGCTACCGATTGCGGCCTCCGCCATCAGCCCGTTGCCCGCCACCGTGATGACACGCACACCGCGGACATAATCGCTGGTCGTCGCCTTGCCCTCGCTGGCGGCGACGGCCGATGCTGCAGCTGCGAATGATGATTTGCCAAGCTTGAACAGATCGAACGCCGGTTCGTCGCGGAACAGCAGCAACTGGCCGAAGGACTGGCCGCCGATCTGCGCCCCGACCGTCAACTGGGTGGCCTTTGACGTCCCGACCAACTGACCCTGCCGGTAGACCAGTCCGCGCCCGCGAGCGCCGCCGAACACCAGGCCGCCCTTCTTGATCGACGGAAAAATGGCATAGGCGTAAGCGGAGGCGATGTAATTTTCGATGTTCGGCTCCACGGTCTTGACGCGAACCATGGCCTCTTTCGCCTCGACCTCAAGTTCAGAGACCTGCCGCTGGGAAATGGCCAGCGCGGGCGCCGCCAGGGCCAGCACCGTAACGCCGGCACCCGCCGCCAGAAAGTGTCGACGATCCATGTTTTACTCCTTCTGCTCGCCCCGAATCAAAGGGGGCGCATCTGTTCCACAAGCGTCGCAACCTTGCGCATCGCGGTTGGCAGCCCTGCCGACCTGAGGTCATCAAGCCGCCACCACACCGCATCCGCAAACGCCGGTCGGAAATTTATCCTAGCGGCCAACACCTGCAGTTCGAGATGGAAATGCGTGAAGGCGTGCTGCACGTGCGACTCGCTGAGCGCCCAGTTCGCTTTGCAGGGTACACCAGAAATTGGGTCAATCAAAGGGGTCTCCCCCCAATTCGTGGTAGGAAACGCCAGCAAGCCACCGAGAAGCCCGGACGGCGGACGGCGGACCAGCAGCACGCTGCCCCCCTGCTCCAGCCAGAAGGCTGCGCCAAAACGTCTGGGCTTAAGCCGTTTGGCCTGTTTGACCGGATAAGCCTCCGGCTGGCCGGACCGATGCGCAGCACAGGCGGAGCGGAGCGGACACAACAGGCATTGCGGACTGCGCGGAGTGCAGACAGTCGCGCCGAGATCCATCATCGCCTGCGCGAAGTCGCCGCAGCGGGTTTGCGGGGTGATGCCGTCAGCAAGGTCGCGGATCAGCGGCTTAGCCAGCGCGACCGGGTCCGGCACCTTAGCCAGCCGCGCGATCACCCGCTCGATATTGCCATCCACCACCACGGCGCGCGCACCGAAGGCAATCGCTGCCACTGCGGCAGCGGTATAAGCTCCAACACCGGGCAGCGCCCGCAGTGCCTCCTCGCTGCGTGGAAACGCGCCGCCATGTTCGCTAACAATTGCCTTGGCACAGGCATGGAGATTGCGCGCACGGGCGTAATAGCCAAGCCCGGCCCACTCCTGCATCACGTCTGCCTCGTGCGCGGACGCGAGATCGGCAACGGTTGGCCAGCGGGCGAGAAAGCGCAGATAGCGCGGCGTCACCGCTGCCACCGTCGTCTGTTGCAGCATCACCTCCGACAGCCATACACGGTAGGGATCGGGCGGCAGGGCATGTCCCGGCGGGGACCGCCAGGGCAGCACGCGCGCATGGCCGTCATACCAGGCCAGCAGGTCGTCTGCGATGGTTGGTGCAAGCAAGATATTGGGCATTGTGCAAGCGCTATGGCATAGACAGACCATGAGCGACCAGCCCTCCCCCCGGCGGCGCGGCAGTGTGCGCGCGATCTCCGAACTGCTGCCGGCACAGCAACGCAAGGCGCTGCGGCAGTATGGCTTTCTGAAGGTCGAGATCGTCAACCGCTGGGCAGACATTGTGGGGCCGACCTTTGCGCCATCGACGATGCCGACCAAGCTCAGCTTCCCGCCCGGCAAACGCAACAGCGGGACCTTGACCATCACAGTGGATGGCCCGGTCGGGCTGCACCTGCGCCATGTCGAGCCGCAGGTCATCGCCCGTGTGAACGGCTTTTTCGGCTACAAGGCGGTCGAGCGGCTGGCGATCCGTCAGGGTCACATCCCGCCCCCCGCACCACCGCCTGCTGCACCGCCGCCGCTTGACAGCCACGCAGCAGCGCGTCTGCAGCACGCCCTGTCCGGCATCGACAATGCCGGGCTGCGCGCAGCGATGGCGCGGCTCGGACAAGCCGTGCTATCTGACGGCCCGCAAGAAATTGGGGATATTTCCCCCGCGACACTTGGCACAGGCGCCAAGGCGTGACACACTCAACCACTACCCGTAGATGGGTATAGCCCAGAGGCTTCTATATGTTGAAAGTTTCATCAATATCTGCACAGCATCTCCGCACGGGTCTTACAGCCGTTGCCGCCGCATTGCTGGTCACCGGCTGCGGTCAGGAGTCGGAAGCCGCTAACACGGCAGCACCCGCCACTGTTGCGGCAAGCGGCACTGCGACCGGTGCCGCCGCGACAACCAAGGGTTCAGCCTGGCTGGAGACCGTGACGAAAACGCCGGACGGCGGCTTCCTGGTCGGTAATCCCAACGCCAAGGTCAAGCTGGTGGAATATGCGTCCTTCACCTGCTCGCACTGCGCGGATTTCCACAAGACATCATCGGCTGAACTCAAGTCCCAGTTTGTCGCCAGCGGCAAGGTGAGCTTCGAGCTGCGCAATATCGTCCTGAACGGCCCGGATGCCGCGATGGCTCTCATTGTGCGCTGCGAAGGCCCGAAGCGCTTTTTCCCGGTCAGCGACATCGTGTTCACCCGGCAGGCGGACTGGATCAAGGGCTTCCAGTCGGTCAGCGCTGCCCAGCAGAAAGAGCTGGAGACCACCCCGCAGAACCAGCAACTGGCCACCCTCGCCCGGTTTGGCGGACTGGACACCTGGCTGAAACCGGTCGGCATTCCCAAGTCCCGCATCGACCAGTGTCTGGCCAAGCAAGATGATCTCAACACCCTGAACGAGATCCGCAGGGTTGCCTTCGAGACTCACAAGATCAGCGGGACCCCGTCATTCCTGATCAACGGCACGCCGTTCGACGGCCAGCCAACCTGGCCGGCCGTGAAGGCGCGCCTGCTCGATCTGACGAAGTGACCCAGGCACGTCGCAGCCTGCGGAGGGGATGAGCGTGCACTTTACGCGGCTGCGACTGACGGGCTTCAAATCCTTCGTCGATCCGGCGGAGCTTCTGATCGAGCCGGGGCTGACTGGCGTGGTCGGCCCCAATGGGTGCGGAAAGTCCAACCTGCTGGAGGCCTTGCGCTGGGTGATGGGCGAGTCCAGCGCTCGTTCCCTGCGCGGGGCCGGCATGGAGGATGTGATTTTCGCCGGCACTGCGGTGCGGCGGGCGCGCGCCTTTGCCGATGTCGCCCTGCTGATCGACAATCGCAGCCGCCAGGCTCCGGCCGCGTTCAACGGCAGTGACGAACTGGAGGTGAGCCGCCGGATCGAGCGCGACTTCGGCTCCAGCTACCGCATCAACGGCAAGGAAGTCCGGCAGAAGGACGTGCAGTTGCTGTTTGCCGATGCTGCCTCCGGCGCGCAGTCTGCAGCACTGGTGAGCCAGGGGCGAATCGGCGCGGTCGTCACCGCCAAACCGGCTGAGCGCCGGGCCATTCTGGAGGAGGCAGCGGGCATCGCCGGGCTTCATGGTCGCCGCAAGGAGGCCGAGCAACGCCTGCAGGCCGCAGACGCCAACCTCACGCGGCTGACCGATGTGACCGGCCAGATGGAGCAGCAGATCGCCGCACTCGCCCGGCAAGCCCGGCAGGCCGAGCGCTATCGGAGCCTGTCCGCAGAGATCGGTGCGACCGAGGCCATGCTGGCGTTTCGTCGCTGGCGGGAAGCCGCAGACCAACTGGCTGGCATGCAAACAGCACTCGATGCCGCACAGGCACAGGTTCAGGAGACGGCACGTGCCGCCGCACAGGCTTCTGCCCGGCAGGCGGAGGCCGCCGCCGTCCTGCCGACGCTGCGCCAGCAGGAAGTGGAGGCCGCTGCCCTGCTCCAGCGCCTGCAGCGTGCTGCCGACCTGCTGGACGATGAGCACAAGCGGCTGGCTGGCCGGCTGGCCGACCTTGAGCGCCAGCGCACCGAACTGACCCGCGACTGCGCGCGGGAGGACGCCTTGCGCACCGACTGTGCGGCAGCACAGGCGCGCCTTGCCGAGGAAACAGCCGCGCTGGCGGCCAGGCTGCAGCAAACCGAGCGCCAGCATGAGGCCAATGTTGCCGCTGCTACTGCCGCCGAAACCGCCGTGCGCGCAGCCGAGCAGGCTTTCGACACGCTGACTGCCCGCAATGCCGACGCGCAGGCCCGCAAGCGTGCAGCCGACCAGCGTCATGCAAGTGCCGAGCAGCGGCTGGTGGCACTGCGCAAGGACCTGGCGCGTATCACGGCGGAGTTCAGCGCGCTGGAGGCCACGCCGTATGTGGACCTGCAAGCGCTGGAGCGTGATCTGGCCCTGGCCAGCACGGATGCCGCGACCGCTGCCGAGCGGCAGATGCAGGCCGAAGACGCCCGCAGCACGGCAGAGGCGACCCGTGAGACCCTGCGCCGCGACCACGCGGATACTGAGACTGCAATGCGGCGTGCGCTCGGTGACGCCCGGGATGCGCTGGCCCGCACTCTGGAGCAGGTCCACGCGGACGCGGCAGCCGCCATGCGTGACGCCGCCAGCGCCCTGACCACGCTGGAGGCCGAGCATGCTGCCCTCAGCCGTCTGCTGGCGCGCGCGGCGGTCACTGCCCATCCGGCCATCGACCGGATCGCGGTCACACCCGGCTATGAACTGGCACTGGCCGCCGCCCTGGGGGACGATCTGGATGCCGAAATCGGTGGCGATGGGCCGCGACGCTGGCCTGTCGATGCGCCCCCTATTGAGGCTCTGCCGCCTCTGCCGGAGGGATGCACGCCGCTGAGCAGTGTCGTGCAGGCACCACCCGGCCTGGCGGCGCGCCTGGCCATGACCGGCCTGCTGCCGGACGGCATGGCGGTCCCGGCCCTGCTGCCCGGTCAGCGGCTGGTGGACACCGCCGGGCGTCTGTGGCGGTGGGACGGTTTCATTGCCGACAGCCCGGCAAAGGCGGATGCCGGTGAGCGCCTGCGCCAGCGCAACCGCCTGACAGAACTGGATGCAGCGCTGGAGGCGGCGCGGCAGAACAGCGCCACCGTTACAGCCACCTGGTCCCAGCGAGTTGCCGGTGCGCGAGAGGCGCTTGCCAAGCAGGAGTCCGACGCCGGACGGGCGCTCTCTGCTGCAAGCGTGGAGGCGCGCAGCCGCCTTGAGGCTGCGAACGGTGCGGTCGAGGCTGCACAGCTCACGGAGCGTATAGCCCGGCAGGAACGCCGTGACGCCGAGTCGACTGCCGAGCGGCTGCGCCGCGCGCTTGACTCAGCGCGGGTCACCGCCCAGCAACGCCAGTCCCGCCATGACAGTTTTACCGCGACCCTCGACCAGATGCGCGCCGACTGTGCCCGCGCCGAGGCCGAACTCGCATCGGCGCAGCAGGAGCGCGCAAGCCTTGCCGATACCGAGCAACTGGCCCAGCAGCTGGCTGACCAGCGACGGCTTGTCGAGCGGCGGCGCCAGGAACTCTCTGCCAGCCGGGCAACCCTTGATGCACTGGCGCGCCAGATCGCCATCGACGCCGCGCGGCGCGAGGCAATCGGCCGCGAGTCAGCTTCCTGGGCAGAGCGGGCGCGTGACTCCGCCCGCCAGATCGCCGACCTCCAAAGCCGGGACACGGCCCTTGCCGAGGAGCACGCATCGCTGTCTGCGCGCCCTGCCGAAATTGCCCAGCAGCAGGCGGCCCTGACTGGACAGATTCACGAGGCCGAGCAGCAGCGCAGCCAGGCGGCGACTACCCTGGTCGATGCAGAGGTGAGCCTGCGCAGCGCGGACGCCGAGGCGCGCGCGGCAACCGAAGTCCAGGCACAGGCCCGCGAAAACCGGGCGCGTGCGGAGGCCGCCGTGGACGCAGCACAAGCCCGGCTGTCCGAGATCAACCGCGCCATCGGCGAGACCTATCGCTGCCCGGGCCCGCGCCTGCCGGAGCAAGCAGGCTTCGCAGCAGACTCGGCATTGGCACCGGACCTGCCCGCGCTGGAATCGAAGCTTGAGCGACAAAAAGCGGACCGCGAACGGCTGGGCGGCGTCAATCTGCGTGCGGAAATTGAACTGCAGGAACAGACGGCCACACTGGAGACCATGCGCACTGAAATCGCCGAGCTGGAGACCGCGATCGCCAAGCTGCGCGGCTCGATCGGCGCGCTCAACCGCGAGGGTCGGCAGCGCCTGCTGGAGGCCTTCACAGCGGTCAACGGGCACTTTACCGCCCTGTTCACCCGGCTGTTCGGCGGTGGTGTTGCGCACCTCAGTCTTATCGATTCGGACGATCCCCTGAACGCCGGCCTTGAAATCATGGCGTCCCCGCCCGGCAAGAAGCTGCAGTCGCTGTCACTGCTGTCCGGCGGCGAGCAGGCGCTGACCGCCTGCGCCCTCATCTTCGCGGTGTTCCTCACCAACCCGACACCGGTGTGCGTGCTCGACGAGGTCGATGCGCCGCTCGATGATGCCAATGTCGATCGCTACTGCGACCTGCTGCGCGACATCGCCGGGCGCACCGGCACCCGCTTCCTGGTCGTCACCCACAATGCCGTGACCATGAGCCGCATGGATCGCCTCTATGGGGTGACGATGGCGGAGCACGGCGTCAGTCAGCTCGTCTCCGTCAGCCTGCGCCGGGCGGAAATGCTGTTGGCTGCCGAGTAGCTCTGCCGCAGTGCAGCACTAATCTGCCGTTTTGAAGGCCAACCGCTCACCCTGAGCTTGACGAAGGGGGGAGCGGCTCGTGGATCTGTCCAAGCTCACCACAAGCGTGATTTCAAAATGACCTGTTGCAGTGCAACGCGTTGCTTGACGGGTCGGCAGAGGCCTTCTAGAGGATGCGCCAGCTTTGGCGGGCTTGTTTTCGCATGAGAAGTCGACATTACACTGGCTTTTAAGTTCAGAGTCGGCGGCAAAGGCGGGAGAAGCTGGCAATGGCGGGGCAAGAGGATGATGCAGCGCGGCTGAAGGCGCTCTCCGACCAGTTGGAGGCAGCCAGAGCCAGAATAGCACCGCCGCCCAGGCCCGACGCTGGTGCCTCCTATGGCCAGGGCATGCGTGTCGTCACCGAGCTGCTGGCCGGTGTTGTGGGCGGTGCGCTGATCGGATGGCTGCTGGACCAATGGTTCGGCACGGCGCCGGTACTCATGCTTGTCATGCTCGCTCTGGGTGTGGCAGGGGCATTTTGGTCGATGCTGAAAAACGCCGGTCGAACGGCGAAAACGGCGGACGCGACGAAAGAAGAATGACATCCGGGCGAGAGCGCTGCTAAGGCGCGGCAACCCGATGCTGATACAAATGTGGAGTTGACCGGTGGCCAGTCCGCTGCAGCAGTTCGAGATTGAACCGATCCTGGCCCTGAACCTGGGCGGGTTCGATGTGTCATTCACCAATTCGACCCTGTTCATGGTGCTGACGCTGGTCAGCATCTGGATTTTCATGATCGGCGGCATGTCCGGTGCCAAGCTGGTGCCTGGCCGCTGGCAGGCGGCGGTTGAGTCCGTCTACGAGTTCATCCTCGGCACCTTGCATCAGACGGTCGGGACCGAGGGCAAGAAGTTTGTGCCACTGATCTTCTCGCTGTTCATGTTCATTCTGGTCGCCAACATGATCGGCCTGCTGCCGCTGGGGCTTATCCCCGGTGGCCACGCCTTCACAGTGACCAGCCACCTCTCCGTCACCGCCTTCCTGGCCATCATTGCCTTCGGGACTGTGCTGGTGGTCGGCTTTGCCCGCCACGGCCTGCATTTCTTCAGCCTGTTCGTGCCGCACGGTGTGCCCTGGTGGATGATGCCGCTGATCGTGCCGGTGGAAATGGTCTCCTTCATGATCCGCCCGTTCTCGCTGGCGCTGCGGCTGTTCGTTGCCATGACCGCCGGGCACATCCTGGTGAAGGTGCTGGGTGGCTTTGTTGTGGACATGGGCTCGTCCGGCAATGCGTTGCTGGCCGCAGGCGGCATCCTGCCGCTGGCCTTGCTGGTCGGCATCTCTGCGCTGGAGATGCTGGTCTGCGCCATCCAGGCCTATGTATTCGCCCTGCTGACGTCGGTTTACCTCAACGACGCCGTAAACCTGCACTAACGCGCATTCTTTCCCCTGTTTGCAGTTGACAAGACGGCAAACGGACAACAACGACCACCATCAACATCATTAGCGTAAGACCTCAAGGAGAAGACAATGGAAGCTGAAGCCGCAAAGTTGCTGGGCGCTGGTTTTGCCGCCATCGGCGCAGGTTTGGCCGCACTCGGCGTGGGCAACGTGTTCGCCGCCTTCCTTAGCGGTGCGCTGCGTAACCCGGCTGCTGCTGACAGCCAGTTCCCGCGCCTCATGATCGGCTTTGCCGCCGCCGAACTGCTCGGCCTGCTGGCCTTCGTGATCGCGATCCTGCTGGTCCTGTAAGCTTCCGCGCGTCGCGCTGCGGCGAGGCCGTCGCAGCGCCCGTTTGAACCTTTGGGACCGCGTATCATGCCTCAGCTCGACCAGTTCCTCGCGACCTACGTCTCCCAGTTCTTCTGGATGACGATCACCTTCGGCTTGCTCTATTTCGGCATCGCCCGCGCGATCCTGCCGAAGGTGGGCAAGCTGGTGGATGACCGCGCGGCCAGGATCGCCGCCGACCTGGGCGCTGCCGAGTCCGCACGCGCGGCCGCTGCGGCAGCCACGACCGCGGAAAGCGAGCGCCTGACCGAGGCCCGCCGCATGGCGCAATCCCTGCTGGCGGAGGAGAAATCCAAAGCGGCAAGCATCACCGCCGCGCAGATCAAGGCCCTCGACGCCGCGATCGAGGCCAGGCTTGACGAAGCCGATGCCCGCATTGCCACGGCCCGCACCGAAGCTTTGGACGGCTTGAGGACTGCCGCAAGAGAGACCGCAAGCGCCATCATCGCCCGGCTCGGCCAGACCGGGCTGGACGACAGCGCCATCGACGCAGCGGTCGCCGCTGCCCACAGCAAGGCGTAACCCATGGCCGAGACAACCGCACACACACAAGCCCCGCACGACGCGCACCCGGCCTTCCTGGGGCTGGATGCTGCCGGCTGGGTCTCGCTGGGGATGGTGATCCTCATCGGGGTCATGCTCTGGCAGAAGGTGCCCGCCGCCATCGGCAAGGCACTCGACGGCAAGATTGCCCGCATCCGCGCCAACCTGGACGATGCCGAGCGCCTGCGCCGCGAGGCCGAACTGCTGAAGCTGGAGATGGAAACCCGCGCCGCCGACGCCCGTGAACAGGCCGACCGCATCGTGGCCCATGCTCAGGCGGAAGCCGCCGGCCTGCTGGCCACCGCGCAGGCGGACCTGGACACGCTGGTTGCCCGCAAGACCGCCGCCGCCGAAGGCCGTATTGCTGCTGCCGAGCGCGCGGCCGAGGCTGAAGTCCGCGCCCGGGTGGTGGATGTTGCGGTCAGTGCTGTGAAATCGGTGCTGTCCGGCCCGACGACCGACCAGGAGCGTCTGACCGCGCAGGCCATCGGCGACGTCGAAACCCGCCTGCACTAATGTTTACCAGACGCGCGGCGCTGCTGACCGTCTGCGCCGGGCTCGCCGCTTGCGGCAAAACCGTCAGCCCGCCGGCCAGACCCAGCGGCCCGACCGTCCTGCCGCTGCCGCCCAAAGCGCCGCCGCCGCCGACCCCGCCCAAGAGCCTCACCATCCCGCCCCGGCCCGCCGTGACCGAGCAGGCCTCGCTCTGGTCCGACTCCCTGCTCTATGCCGGCTGGCGCATCCAGTCGCACTTCTATGCCGGGCAGTCCCGCCTGGTGGATCGTGACGGCCTGATTCGCGCCGAGGGCACGCGCGCAGAATGCGTGGCGGCCCTAGCCTACCTTAAGTGGAAAGAGGCGGTGCGGCCAACATCCCGGCGGCTGGCGATCCTGGTGCATGGGCTGGCGTCAAGCCCCGCGATCTGGGCACCGATGCGCAAGGCTCTGGAGTTCGACGGCTACGAGGTGACGACCTACACCTACCCCTCGACCGAGCAGAGCCTGTATGTCAGCGCCAACGGGCTGGAGCAGAGCCTGCTGGCGCTCGACCCGCTGGACTATGACAGCGTGGTGATTGTCGCCCATAGCCTGGGCGGCCTGCTCACCCGGGCAGCACTCGCCCGCCCCACCTTTGCGCGCTATCCGGTCAAGGTCAGCCATGTGGTGATGCTTGGCACGCCCAACCAGGGGGCGACGCTTGCCGGCCTGCTCGGGCCGCTTGCCCGCGCGGCGGTCACCGCATCCGCCAACGACCTGACGCCCGAGCGCGCGCGCCAGGTCGGCCCGGTGCCGGCGTCCATCCGCTTCGGGGTGATCGCCGGCGGCCAGGGCACCGCACTCGGCCTCAATCCGCTGCTGGCCGGCGACGACGACGGCGTGGTGAAAATCAGCGAGACCCGCGCAGTGAACATGGACGATCACCTGATCCTGCCGCTCAGCCACAGCGCCCTGATCTCCGACGCACAGGCCATCACCAGCGTGCGCCGCTTCCTGCAGACCGGCCACCTCCGCCCGCGCAGGACGTCCTGAAGGGTGCTTGCAGAGGTAGAGCATGCCCTTTAGGCTGCCCACATGCGCACGATTGTTCCCCTGATTGCCCTGTTTGTTGCCTCGGCTGCGGTTGCGGCTGAACCGGCTCCCCTGCCGCCGGTGCTGCCCTGGAAAGGTGCGAGCGAGGCGCTGGTCGCCAGGCCCGGCGACCCGTGGATCACCCCCACTGAGGCCAGCGGCTTCCGCCAGACACCGGGCTATGCCGAGACGCGCGCGTACCTTGAGCGGCTGGTCGCAGCGTCCGGCGGCGTGCTGACGCTGGAGGTCTTCGGCCAGAGCGCGCAGGGGCGCGACCTGATTGCCATCCGTGCCGCCAAACCCGCCAGTACGCCCAAGCCCGGCGCGTCTGCAAAACCGGTGGTGCTGGCGCAGGCGGGCATCCACTCGGGCGAGATTGACGGCAAGGATGCCGGGCTGATGCTGCTGCGCGACATCGCGCTGCGCGGCAAGGCGCACCTGCTGGACCAGGCCGACCTGCTGTTCGTGCCGGTCTTCAACGCAGACGGGCATGAGCGCGCCGGGGCGTTCAACCGGCCGAACCAGCGCGGGCCGGAGAACCAGGGCTGGCGCACCACCGCGCAGAACCTGAACCTCAACCGCGATTATCTGAAGGCCGACACGCCGGAGATGGCGGCGATGCTCGGGCTGATCCAGCGCTACACCCCTGCGCTGTACTTCGACCTGCATGTCACCGACGGCACCGATTATCAGTATGACATCACCTTCGGCTACAACGGCTGGGATGGCCGCTATGCCCAGTCCCCCGCCATCGGCCGCTGGATGGACAGCGTCCTGCGCCCGGCGCTCATGAGCGCGCTCGCCAAGGCCGGGCACATTCCGGGCGGGCTGGTGTTCGCCGCCAACGACCGCAAGCCGGACGACGGCCTGCTCGACACCTATACCCCGGCGCGCTTCTCCAACGGCTGGGGCGATCTGGCGCGCATTCCCACTATTCTGGTCGAGAACCACTCGCTCAAGCCCTATCGCCAGCGCGTGCTCGGCACCTACGTGCTGCTGGAGGCGGCCCTGAAGATCGCCGGGGCGGACGCCGCAGCACTGCAGCAGGCGATCGCGGGGGATCGGGCCGCGCGACCGGCCAGCATCCCGCTCACCTGGGCGCCGCTCAAGACACCTGTTACGAGGCGGGACTTCCTGGGCGTTGCCCACGAGACCTATCTGTCTGAAGCATCCGGCGGGCCGGAGGTGCGCTGGCTCGGCAAGCCCGTGCACCAGACGCTCGATGTGTTCGGCGATGCGCCCGCGTCCGCCACCACCCTGCCGGTCGCCTGGTGGGTGCCGGCAACGAAGCCGGAGGTGATCGCCCGCCTGCGCCGGCAGGGCCTGCAGGTCGAGACGATTTCCGCCCCGCGCACGGTGACGGTCGAGATGCTGCGCTTGCCCGAGCCAAAACCTGGCACCATCAACGAAGGGCATGTCGAGATCGGCGCGCAAGCAGGCGTGCCAGAGCGCCACAAGGAGACGTATCCCGCCGGCTCGGTGCGGGTGCCGTCCGACCAGCCGCTGGCGCTGGTTGCGGCCCATCTGCTGGAGCCGGGCAGCCCGGAATCGCTGCTCGCCTGGGGCTATTTCCCGGAAATATACCAGCGTACGGAATACATTGAAGGCTACGCCATCGCGCCACTGGCTGACAAAATGCTGGCGCAGGACCCGGCCCTGAAGGCGGAATTCGAGGCCCGGCTGGCCGCAGACCCAGAATTCGCCAAAAGCCCCGATGCGCGGCTGGAATGGTTCTACCAGCGCACGCCCTATTATGATGCGCGCTACCGGCTCTACCCGGTGGGGCGAGAACTGGCTCGGTAACGCATCTCCCCTCCCGTTTGCGGGAGGGGTGGTGCGGAGCACCGGGGTGGGCAAGGGGTTAGGCACCCACCCCGGCCTATCGGCCACCCCTCCCTCGCCAAGGGAGGGGAGAAGTGAGCCAGCTTGATGCCATCATGCCCTAATCCCGGGCGAACAGCTCGGTGTGGGGGATGACGACCTTGAGGCCCGGCAGTTCCAGATCGTGCGGGCCGGAGAAGCGATCATCGCGCCAGGAGCCCGGCCCCAACCGCTGCACCGTGCGGACCACCTCGTTTTCCGGATCGACAAAGGCGATGGTCTCGATGCTGGCCAGCTTCTGGTAATCAGCGAGCTTGGCCCCCTGGTCGTAGGCATTGGTGGTGGGCGACAAGACCTCGATCACCGCGCGCGGCTCAGACAGGGCTTTCAGGCCGTCGCTCTCCGGTGCGTTGGCCGCCCCGCAATGGACACTCACATCCGGGTAGCGCACGGTCGTGTCGTTGATCCAGACGCCGGTATCCGAACCGTAGGGCCGGCAGCCGCTCCCGCGCAGGCGTCCGTGGAGATAGCTCAGAATATTGGCCTGCACCCGGCCATGGGCGACCGAGCCGCCGGTCATCATGCGGATGACGCCGTGGTCCAGCTCGGCCTTGCGGTCCGGGCCGAAATCGATGGCGAGGAACTCCTCGGCTGTCAGCAAGGCAAACGCGGGATCAGATGTCATGGGCACAGTCTAGCGCAACGTGCCCGTCCTGTCATCTCATGCGGCAAACGGATCCCGCACCAGGATGGTGTCCTCGCGCTCGGGGGAGGTCGAGACCAGCGCTACCGGACACTCGATCAGCTCTTCCAGCCGGCGGATGTACTTGATCGCTTGCGCCGGCAGATCGGCCCAGGAGCGCGCGCCGGCGGTCGACTGGCTCCAGCCTTCAAACGCTTCATAGATCGGCTCGACCCGCGCCTGATCTGCCGCCCGCGCCGGCAGCAGGTCGATGGTCTGGCCATCCAGTCGGTAGCCGGTGCAGATGTGCAGCATCTCGAAGCCATCCAGCACGTCGAGCTTGGTCAACGCAATGCCCTGGATGCCGCCGACGGCAATCGCCTGGCGCACCAGCACCGCATCGAACCAGCCGCAGCGGCGCTTGCGGCCGGTCACCGTGCCGAACTCGCGGCCGCGCTCGCCGATCCGCTCGCCGGTCGCGTCGTGCAATTCGCTCGGGAACGGCCCGGCCCCGACCCGTGTCGTATACGCCTTGCAGATGCCCAGCACATAATCGAGCGCACCCGGCCCGGTGCCGGACCCGCCAGCCGCCTGCCCGCCGATGGTCTGGGACGAGGTGACGAACGGATAGGTCCCCATATCGACATCGAGCAGGATACCCTGCGCGCCTTCGAACAGGATGCGCTTGCCCGCGCGGCGCGCGTCCTTGAGTGTCGGCCATACCGGGGATGCGAACGGCAGCACGAACGGCGCAATCTCGGTCAGGTCGCGGATCAACGCCGCGCGGTCGACCGGCGGCTGGCCGAAGCCGGCGCGCAGGGCGTTGTGATGCGCAAGCAGCCGGTCGATCTGGCCGGATGCGCCGTCAAGGTCGGCAAGGTCGCACACGCGCAGTGCCCGGCGGCCGACCTTGTCCTCATAGGCCGGGCCAATGCCGCGCCGGGTGGTACCGATTTTGGCATCACCAACTGCATCCTCGCGCAGAGCATCGAGGTCGCGGTGGAACGGCAGGATGAGGGTGCAGCGGTCCGACACCTGGAAATTCTCCGGGGATATGGCCACACCCTGCCCGCGCAGCTTGGCGATCTCGTCGCGCAGTGCCCAGGGGTCGAGCACCACGCCGTTGCCGATGACCGAGAGTGCGCCGCGCACAATGCCCGACGGCAGCAGCGAGAGCTTGTAGGTCTGGTCGCCGATCACCAGCGTGTGGCCCGCATTGTGCCCGCCCTGGAAGCGCACCACCATGTCCGCACGCTCGGACAACCAGTCGACGATCTTGCCCTTGCCCTCGTCGCCCCACTGCGCACCGACCACTACCACATTCGCCATGCCTGTCTCCTGACCCGCCGCCCGCAGGCAGCTACAAACCAGCGCACAAAGCGCATTGCGCCGGAAGATTCCAGCCCTTTCGAGCGTTTGCTGAAAGTAGCCGACCCGACAGAAGGATCCAACGCCGTGCTGTTCCGTTCCCTCGCCCTGCTCGCGGTGCTGATGACAGCCCCTGCCGCGCTCGCCCAGCCGCAATCCCGCCCTTGCCTTGCCGATCTGCGCCGCCTGTGTCCGGGGGTCGGCCTCAATCGGGAGGCTTTGACAAACTGCCTGCTGCAGAATCTGACCGAGCTGTCGCCCGCCTGCCGTGCTTCTGTCGGCAAGCGGGCCGGTGCCAGCCCGGACACCCTCCCGGCAGATGCCACCGAGCGCCGGTATGGCACCGACCCGCTGCAATCCCTGGATTACGTAAGGGGTGAGGCAGAGGGTGCCCGCCCACTGGTGATCTTCATCCATGGTGGCGGCTGGGCAATCGGGGACAAGCGCAGCGGCTCGGGGGCAAAGGCAGCCTTCTTCACCAGCCATGGCTATCGGTATGCCTCGATCAATTACCGCCTGGCCCCGCGTGTTGACGTTGCGACACAAGCTGCAGACGTCGCCGCAGCGATTGCCGACCTTCGCAAGGATGCTGGCGCGCTGGGCATAGACCCGGATCGCATTGCCCTCGTCGGGCACTCGGCAGGCGCGCACCTGGCTGCGCTGGTGGGGACCGACCCGAAATATCTGGAGGCTGCCGGAGTCCCGCTCTCGGTCATCCGCGCGGTCTCGCTGCTCGATGGCGCCGCATACGATGTGCCCCGGCAAGTCCGGGATAGCGGCAGTTCAGGAGCCAAGGTCTACACCAAGGTCTTCACGACTGACCCCGCCGTGCAGACGGCGCTCTCGCCGGCCACATATGCCGGTGCCCCGAACGCTGCAGCCTTCATCCTGCACTACGATGCCGGTCGGGCGGCGGCGGTTACGCAGGCTGACCTGCTGGCTCGCGCGCTAGCCGGCGCGGACACCACAGTCTCCGTGAAGGAGGTTGCCAACAGCAATCACCTGCGGATCAACCGCGAGTTTGGCATGCCGGGCGACCCGGTCTCAAAGGATGTTCTCACCTTCTTCGAGAAGAACCTGTGATACCAACACTCATTGACAGAAACTTATCCGTCATTTCGAGCGGGCCTCTGGGCTGCGAAGCAATCCAGCCTACGCGTTATCCTGGATCGCCGCGGGGCCGCACCTCTCGCGATGACGAACGGAACACTGCAAAGTCATAAGACTCTAGAGCGGCTTTCGATCTGATTGAACCAGATCGCCGCTCTATCTCTTTGGTTTGCCGCGATTTCTTAACCATCGAATGGTTCCATTCGATTGGAAATCGCTCTAAAGGGCGACGGGCGAAGTGTCCTCAAGGATATGACTGCAGCGCTGGCGCTGGGCGGCCATGCGCGGGTCCGGATCAACGTCCAGGGCGGCAACCGTCACCCAGCCGTCTGCGCGCAGACGTGCCGCCGTCTCCTGTGTCGTCCCCCACGGGAGATAGAGGCGCGAAGGGGCTTGCGGTGCCGCGACGACCTCCAGGATGCGGTCGAAGTAGAGGGTGAAGCCGACAGCAGGTTCCGGCTGTTGCGCCGAGCGGATGACATAGGCCCCGCCGCGCACCGCCGCCTCACGCACACCGGGTGCAAACAGCGAAAAGCCGATACGGGTCTGGTAGGCAAAGCCGCGCCGGTCCGCCGGGTCGAGGCTGATCGCGACGTCTGGCAGTGCCAGCATATCCAGCGTGGCAGTCGCGTCCGCCACCAGGGCGCGTGCCGCATCCGGCAGGGCGAGTGCGCGCAGCCGCTCCAGCCCGGCCTCCGCTGGCCCGGCCGCCTCCAGCAGGCCGACCAGCAGCCCTTGCAGCGGATGACCGGCCAGCGCGCCGGCATCCTTGGCGTCCAGTGCCTCCAGAGCCGTCGTCGGATCGGCACCGCCGTGCGCGCGCAGGATGGTCGGGGCGAGATCGGGGATGGCGAGATCAAGGCTCAGGTTGTCCAGCCCGGCAGCCCGCAAGGCCTGGACCGCGACGGTAATCGTCTCGGCGCAGGCGGCCGGGCTGTCCGTGCCGATCAGCTCACCACCGACCTGCAGAAACTGGCGATCCGCATCAAGGGCGGTGCCCGCCAGCCGCAGCACCGGCCCCATGTAGGAGAGCCGCAACGGCCGCGCCTGACTGCCCATGCGGGTGCTGGCGATGCGCGCTACTTGCCCCGTGATGTCGGCGCGCACAGCAAGCATATGCTGCGACTTCGGATCCATGAAGCGGAACAGGTCCGTACGGGCACCCGATACGATCGGGCTGGTGAGTGACTCGGCAAACTCCACCAGTGGCGGGTCAACCCGTTCATAGCCATGGCTTGCCAGCGTATCGAGGATGGCGCGCATCAGGCGCATCTGGCCATGCGCCTGCGGGGGCAAGGTATCCCGCAGGCCTTCAGGCAACAGGCCGGGTGCCAGACGGCTGGTCATGGGCGGTCCCTTCCGACTTCACATCCTCCCGTTCGCCCCGAGCCCGGTCGAGGGGCAGTCGTCGCGACAGTCAGAGGTGTCTCGACTGCGCTCGACACGAACGGAAAAGGACAAGCGTTCTTGTACGTCATCCCTCTAGAACGACAAGGCTTTTGCCTGACGCACATGGGGCAGTTCGGCGATCTGCGCA
The DNA here is from genome assembly GCA_964404985.1 of uncultured Sphingomonadaceae bacterium. Taxonomy (GTDB): domain Bacteria; phylum Pseudomonadota; class Alphaproteobacteria; order Sphingomonadales; family Sphingomonadaceae; genus Hankyongella. The sequence goes on along the minus strand of CAYOMD010000001.1, from coordinate 96,846 downwards.
ATCAGCCATTCCGGCATGGCGCTGTCCAGCGAAAGCAGCAGCACAGCCATCCCGCCTTCCGACCGGCGGCCGAGGTGGAAGGTGCCGATGTTCACATTGGCCTCGCCGAGTGCGGTGCCCAGGCGACCGATGAAGCCCGGCTTGTCGTCGTTGACCACGTAGAGCATGTGCCCGTCGAGGTCCGCCTCGACCTTGATGCCCTCCATGTCGATCAGGCGCGGCTCACGGTTGCCGAATAGCGTGCCGGCCAGGGTCTTGTCGCCGGAGGGTGTCTTGACGGTCAGGCGCACCAGTGTGTGATAGTCCGAGTCGCGCTCGTGGCGCACGTCCGACACGTCGATGTTGCGGTCCTTGGCGATCGCCGGTGCGTTCACCATGTTGACCGTGTCCGAGTGCGGCTTGAACAGCCCGGCCAGCACCCCTGCCGTCACCGGCTTGGTGTTGAGCTCGGCGATTGCGCCTTCATACTCGACTGTCACGCTCTGGATGCCGTCTCCCGCGAGTTGCCCTGCAAGCAGGCCGAGCTTTTCGGCCAGCGCCATATAGGGCTTCAGCTTGGGCGCTTCCTCCGGCGTCAGCGACGGCAGGTTGAGCGCGTTCGAGACGCCGCCGGTGGTCAGATACTCGGCGATCTGGTCTGCGATCTGCAGCGCCACATTTACCTGCGCTTCCGTGGTTGAGGCACCCAGATGCGGCGTGCAGATGAAGTTCGGCAATTCGAACAGCGGGCTGGCGGTTGCCGGTTCCTCGACGAACACGTCCAGCGCCGCGCCCCCGACATGCCCGCTCTTCAGTTGATCATAGAGGGCGGCCTCATCAATCAGGCCGCCGCGCGCGCAGTTGACAATGCGCACGCCCTTCTTGGTCTTCGCGAGATTTTCCGCCGAGAGGATGTTGCGGGTCGACTCGGTCAGCGGTGTGTGCAGGCTGATGAAATCCGCACGTGGCAGCAGCTCATCAAGCGTCACCTTCTCGACGCCCAGCTCCTTGGCGCGCTCTGGCGTCAGGAACGGATCGAACGCAACCACCCGCATTTTCAGCCCGTGCGCCCGCTCGGCAACGATGGAGCCGATGTTGCCACAGCCGATGACACCCAGGGTCTTGCCGGTCATCTCGACACCCATGAAGCGGTTCTTCTCCCACTTGCCGGCGCGGGTCGAGGTATCGGCGGCCGGCAGTTCGCGAGCCAGCGCGAACATCAGGGCGATTGCATGTTCGGCGGTGGTGATCGAGTTGCCGAACGGGGTGTTCATCACCACGATACCCTGGGCCGTGGCAGCCGGAATATCGACATTATCGACGCCGATGCCGGCGCGGCCGATGACCTTGAGGTTACCGCCGACCATCGCCTCGAGGATCGGCTTGGTAATCTTGGTGGCCGAGCGGATCGCGACGCCGTCCACCTCGCGCAGCAGGGCGATGAAGGCATCCTTGTCCTTGTGGATGTCGTAATTCTCAATGACCTCGATGCCGCGCTCCTTGAACGTCTGGGCGGCCAGCGGGGACATTTTGTCGGAAATCAGAACTTTAGCCATGGGGGTTACCTTCTTCGCTGTTTGTTTTCGTCATCCCCGCGAAAGCGGGGATCACGGACCGCTCTGCGCACATTAAACAAGTGGTTAAGAGGCCCTGGATCCCCGCTTTCGCGGGGATGACGGCTAGGGGAATAAAAAGTTTGGGGTCATCAACCCGCCGCCTTCACCTGAGCATAGACCCAATCGAGCCAGCCGGTGAGGGCCACGACATCAGCGGTCTCGACCGTCGCGCCACACCAGATGCGCAGGCCCGGCGGGGCATCGCGGTAGCCGTTGATGTCGAAGGCGATGCCGCGCTTGTCCAGCAGGGCCGCCATTTTCTTCGGCACGTCGGCCTGCTGGTCGGCCGCGAGAGCTGCAAACCAGGGATCCACGATTTTCAGGCAGACGCTGGTGTTGGAGCGGGTCTCCGGCACATCGGCCAGGTTGGCAATCCAGTCCCGGCTGTCGACCCATGCCTGCAGTGCTGCGGCGTTGGCCTCGGAACGCTTGATGAGCGCCGGCAAGCCCCCAAGGGACGCCGACCAGTCCAGCGCATCGAGATAATCCTCGACACAAAGCATCGACGGCGTGTTGATCGTCTCGCCCTCAAAGATGCCCTCGATCAACTTGCCGCCCTTGGTGAGGCGGAAGATCTTCGGCAGCGGCCAGGCCGGCTTGTAGCTCTCCAGCCGCTCAACCGCGCGCGGGCTGAGGATCAGCATGCCATGTGCCGCCTCGCCGCCCAGCACCTTCTGCCAGGAGTAGGTGACAACATCGAGCTTGTCCCACGGCAGATCAACGGCAAACGCCGCCGATGTCGCATCGCAGATCGTGAGACCCTGACGGTCCGCCTTGATCCAGTCACCGTTCGGCACCCGCACGCCGGACGTGGTGCCGTTCCAGGTGAACACGACATCCTGGTCGGTGTCGATCGCCGCCATGTCCGGCAGCACGCCGTAGGGTGCGGTCACCACGGTCGCGTCGGTGAGTTTGAGTTGTTTGATAGCATCGGTTACCCAGCCTTCGCCGAAGCTTTCCCAGGCGACCATGGTGACCGGACGGGCCCCAAGCAGGGACCACATCGCCATCTCGACCGCACCGGTGTCGGACGCTGGGACGATGCCGATCCGGTAATCAGCCGGCACGCCAAGGATGGCGCGGGTCTTATCGATTGCTGCTTTCAGCTTGGTCTTGCCGACCTTGGCGCGGTGCGAACGGCCATTGGGCGAGTCTCGCAGCGCATCCAGCGACCAGCCGGGGCGCTTGGCGCACGGGCCGGAGGAAAAACAGGGGTTGTTCGGGGTGGTGGTCGGCTCAGCAGCCGGAGTCGCCGCGTGTGCAGCGGTGGTCGTCGTCATGTCTTCTCTCCTCACAGAGAGCGCGCGCTGCGTTGGGACAGCGTGGCCCGCGGGCGAAGAACTCGAATTCGAGTGAAAAGTCAATGTGTTTCTTCGGCAGTGCAGCATGACTGCGCGTAACCATGTATGTTCCTTGAGTTCTCGGTCCGGTGAGTCTATGGGGGGCCGACTTCGATACATTGGGAAGTCCGGGCACTCCGCCGGCAGGCCAAGCCCGCTATGCTGTTCTTTAGGATACGACATGCCCCGGTTGATCGCCAATATCTCCCGCCTCACACCTGCGACCGCTGCCATCGGTGCCTGCGCCGCCCTGCTTTCCAAGGACGGCTACCTGCAGGAAATCGGCTTTGTGCGTTCGTTCCGCAACCGGCAGCCTGCTGATCGCAACGGGCTTCCCCTGCCCTGGTACACCTATCCATCGATTGCTTTTCTGGGGCCGCGCATCCGCGAGACCTTCCGGGTATTTGAATATGGTTCCGGCAACTCGACACGCTGGTGGGCACGGCATGCCGGCCAAGTCCGGGCGGTCGAACACGAACCGGCGTGGCGCGATATCGTCGCCGCGGACCTGCCTGCCAACGCCGAGGTCATGCTGCGCATGCGAGAGAATGATGCGTATGCCAAGGCCATCGAAGAAACGGAAGATCGCTATGATATTGTGGTGGTCGATGGCCGGGACCGCAATCGCTGTGCCGAAGTCGGGTGCGAGCGACTGACTGATGGCGGCGTGATTGTCTGGGATAATAGCGACCGTGACCGTTATCAGCCAGGCTTCGACCATCTGACCGCGCGCGGCTTCAAACGGATCGATTTCTGGGGCATGGGGCCGATTGTCCGCAAAGGATGGAATACGTCTGTATTCTACCGTCCGGGCAACGTGCTGGATATTTAGAATGAAGATTATTGTCGGCGTAACATCCGGCGTTCGATCTGGGTTTCGCCGTTGATCTGCGAGCTTTTTTCATAGGACAGCCGCTCCGGCAAACCGGTTGTGACGTCCAGTACCAGTTCTGCCCGCTCGGTGATGGACAGTTTGAGAAACTGGTCCATCTGCTCTTTTGCTTTCTCGGCCACGTCTGCTGGCAGCTTGTCTTTCAGCGATTCGAAATACTGCTCTGCGCTCGCTTTCAGGTCATCCGGGTCCAGATTGGTCTGCGTGATGACAGTCAGATGATTTTTCGGCCGGTCGAAATAGGTCGCCTCCACGGTGCCCGTCACCTTGATCGGCGTTCCCCAGGGAGCATTGATTTCCCCGGACACCGCAATCGGCTGACGCAGAACCAGTTTAGCACCGCCCACCCCGAACATCATGTTCGGAGTCTCCAGAAGCTGCTGGGTCAGCACGCCATCCTCCACGGTCAGAAACGGTGCCATCGCGCCATCGAATACCTTGCCGAAGGCTTCGATGTCCGCCTTGCCCGGCTTGGCATTGCCGGATGCGATGAAATATTCCGGCTTCAGGATTGATGACCTCAGCGCCTTGTACGCCGCCGCAATCGCCGCGCGCATGGCTGGCAGGTCCTGAGCGTCCGCCGGCACACCATCCGGTCCAGTCTTGTAGGTCAAGGGCACGCTCGCCAACACCTTGTAGGTCGACTCCAGCATCAGGTTCAGCGGTGCCGGTGCCTCGATGCTATACCCGACATTGCGCCACTCGACGCTATAGCCACTCCCGGCCTCTGCCGGCGTAAACCGCAGTTCATCGACGCTCTTCACGCCATAGCGCGTAAAGACGCCGCGTCGGCTCTTCTCATTCTCGGTGTCGAAGTTGTATCGGATGGGTTTGTTGCCGGGAGCAAAGGTGATCGCCACCACTTCACCCTTCGGATCGGTTGGAAACGCCTCGGGTCGCGGCAAGGCTGCGGCAGGCTGGGCGCATGCCACCGAGAGAACCGCTAGGAATAGCCTGAACGTGCGCATCATACCCCTCCCGAACCCGCTGCTGCTCTTATCCCGCATCCTAGCGGTGGGCGCAATCGGTGCACTGTCGGCGTGCGGCAGCACGCCACCGGCCCGCCCATCGCGCCCTGCCCCGCCAGCACCGATGGAGAGCCTGGCCGCCCCCGTCTCTCCCGCGACGCATGCGCAACTGCAGGCGCTGTTGCAGGCACCCGAACGCTGCAAAGCCCTGTTACGCGGTGCAACAGACCTCAAGGTTACGCCTGTGCCGGACCGCCGTGGGCCCGGTGCCTGCGCTATCACCAACGCCGGGAAAATCGATGTCACAGTGGTCCAGATCAACACCGGGGACAAGCCGCTCACCTGCCCGATGATTGCCGGGTTGCACCTCTGGGCGCGCGATGTCGTGGCCCCCGCCGCACGTCGGCATTTCGGCACGGAATTGCGCGCCATCACCAGCTGGGGAACCTACGCCTGCCGGTCGGTGAACAACCAGCCGGGAGCAAGATTGTCCGAGCATGCACGCGCCAACGCCATCGACATCCCCGGCTTCGTCCTGAAGGATGGGCGCACCATCTCGGTCAAAAGCGACTGGCGTGGCGGTGATGGTGCCAAGGCAGCGTTCCTGCGCGACGTCCACCGCGGTGCCTGCCGGATTTTCGGCACCACACTAGGCCCCGAGTCGGACAGCTTTCACCAGGACCATTTCCACCTCGACATGGCCGCACAGCGCTATTGCCGCTGACCATTTGCAGCACAGGCAAAATCGTGCTGCATAGCGCCGGAGGAGAAGGGGCATGACCGAGAGTGACCATCGTCCGGCCGCAACACCGACCGGCAACTTCGAGTTCAACCGACCAACCATTGTCGGGCTGCTGTATGCTGGCAGCTACCTGACCGGGGTCAGCGGTCTGATCGGGCTGGTCCTGGCCTATGTCTGGAAGGGAGAACCCCACGAGCCGTGGGAGGCGACCCATTATACTTATCTGATTCGCAGCTTCTGGATCGGCCTGGCCGCGATCGTAGTGGGCCTGTTGACCATGCTGATCGGCATCGGGTTTTTGCTGCTGGGCGGCGTGGGCATCTGGTTTCTGGTCCGGCTGGTGCTGTCTCTGGTCAATGCCCAGAAGCGCCAGCCGATTGCGAACCCAGAGACATATCTGTTCTAAACCCCAGCGGGCCGTGCCCGGCACCAAAGCCGGGTGCGGAGCGCAGTGCGGCCTGAACGAACGCGATGCCGCGTGCAACCGCCAGCGGCAGGGTCATGCCGGCCCCTAACCCGCAGGCAATGGCGGATGCGAGGGTACAGCCGGTGCCATGGCTGTGCCGGGTCTCCATGCGCGGGTTGCGGAAGAGCTGTGCACTAGTGCCGGTCACCAGCCAGTCCTCCAGCATCTCGCCTGTACCATGCCCGCCCTTCACCAGCACCGCTTGCGCCCCCATCGCCAGCAGGGCCTGTGCCGCTGCCTGCGGATCGCGCGTCCCTGTCAAAGCTTCCGCCTCGGGCAGGTTCGGCGTGACCAATGCCGCACGGGGGACCAGACGATCCTTCAGCACCGCGATGGCGTCTGTCGCCAGAAGCGGCGCGCCACCCTTGGCGACCATCACCGGATCGAGGACCAAAGGCACGCTGGATGCCCTGGCCTCGAGTTCCGCCGCCACCGCCGCAATGACCGCCGCATCGCCGAGCATGCCGAGCTTCACGGCGTCCGCACCGAAATCATCCAGCACTGCGGCCATCTGCGCACGCACGAAATCCGGCGGCACCGGGCGCACGCCGTGTACGCCCAGACTGTTCTGGGCGGTCAGCGCAGTGATGGCGGTCATGGCAAAGCCGCCGAGCAGAGTGACGGTCTTGATGTCAGCCTGGATGCCGGCACCGCCGCCGGAGTCTGACCCGGCGACGATCAAGATACGCGGGACGCTCACGCAGCCTTCAGCACCGCCGCACAGATTTCCTCGACCGCCTGGGTGACAGTCGCCTCATCCTCGGCCTCCGCCATGACGCGGATCAGCGGCTCGGTGCCGGACTTGCGGATCACGACCCGGCCATGATTGCCGAGCCGCCGCTCGACGTCTGCAATCACGGCCTTCACCGCAGGGTCCTCCAGCGGCTGCCCGCCGCTAAAGCGCACATTCTTCAGGAGCTGGGGCAGAGGGTCGAACAGCCGGGTGACTTCGGAGACCGGCCGCCCCTCGCTGACGACGGCCGCGAGAATCTGGAGTGCTGCCACCAGGCCGTCCCCGGTCGTTGCATAGTCGCTGAGAATAATGTGGCCGGATTGCTCGCCGCCGACGTTGCAGCCGAGCGCACGCATCGCCTCCAGCACATAGCGGTCGCCGACCTTGGTGCGTTCCAGCCGCAAGCCCAGCCCCGCGACAAAGCGTTCCAGACCAAGGTTGGACATGACGGTCGAGACCAGCGCACCGCCGCGCAGGCTGTTCTGGCTCTGCCAGCAGCGGGTGATCAGCGCCATCAGCTGGTCCCCGTCCACGATCCGGCCCAGTTCATCGACGATGATCAGCCGGTCAGCGTCACCATCCAGCGCCAGCCCCATGTGCGCGCCGGTCTCGAGAACCTTGGCGGCCAGCGTCTGGGGATAGGTCGAGCCGACCTTGTCGTTGATGTTGAAGCCGTTGGGTGTCACCCCCATGGCCTCGACATCCGCCCCCAGTTCCCAAAGCGCGGTGGGCGCGACGTTGTAGGCGGCACCATGGGCGCAATCGACGACGATCTTCAGGCCATCCAGGCGGAGATGTTCCGGGAAGGTCGATTTGGCGAAGTGGATATAGCGCCCGCGCGCATCCTCGATCTTGCGGGCCCGGCCGATATCCCTTGGGGCGGCGAGCCGGTCCTGCAAATCCTGGTCGAGCAGACCCTCGATCTCCAGCTCATCGTCATCCGACAGCTTGTAGCCGTCCGGCCCGAACAGCTTGATGCCGTTATCATGGAACGCGTTATGCGACGCCGAGATCATGACGCCGAGGTCGGCACGCATGGAGCGGGTGAGCATCGCCACCGCCGGAGTCGGCATCGGCCCGACCAGCACGACATCCATGCCCACAGAGGTAAAACCGGCAGTCAGCGCCGTCTCCATCATATAGCCGGACAGACGGGTATCCTTACCGATCACGACCCGGTGCTTATGGTTGCCGCGCAGGAATTTGACGCCCGCCGCCATGCCAACCTTCATGGCCATTTCTGCTGTCATCGGGCTCTTGTTGGTCAGCCCGCGGATGCCGTCCGTTCCGAAATAGCGACGACCCATAGTCTGTGTTCTCCCGGCCTTTCATCGCGGCCTCTAGCGGTCTGGAATTGGACCACTAGCCAAGGCCAGCGAAATGCATCTAAGCAGCTGCCTTACTCTTTGCACCCTGCACACAGGATGAACAATCCCGAATGGACGGCGTCATTAATACACTCGGGCATGGAATCGATGCCCTTTCCGCCAATGTTTTCGCCAAGGTCGCCCTGTTCGGCGTTGAAGTCGAAGGTATCGTGCTCTGGCTGGCCGTGCCCATGCTGTTCTTTACCGTCTGGCTCGGCTTCATCAATCTCACCAAATTGCCGCTGGCGATGCGCATTGTGCGCGGCGATTTCCGCGACAAGACCGCGCCGGGTGAGGTCAGCCAGTTTCAGGCGCTTTCGACCGCGCTCAGCGGGACAGTGGGGCTCGGCAACATCGCCGGTGTCGGTGTCGCCATCACCACCGGCGGGCCGGGTGCGGCTTTCTGGATGTTCGTCATTGGCTGGTTTGCCATGAGCCTCAAATGCGCCGAGGTGACCCTGGGCGTGAAGTACCGGGTGACCAACGCGGACGGCACAATCTCCGGCGGGCCGATGTACACGCTGGAAAACGGGCTGAAGCGTCTGGGACTGCCGCGATCTGGCAAGTTTCTCGGCGTGATGTATGCCATTTTTGCGCTCGGCGGTGCCATTCCGCTGCTGCAGGTCAACCAGTCGTTCGCGCAGGTGAGCGCGGTCACCGGCTTCGACAACGGGCTGCTCTACGGGATCATCATGGCGATCACAGTGGCCGCGGTAGTGGTCGGCAGCGCTCGCTGGCTGGGGGCAACAACCGCACGGCTCGTCCCCGGCATGTGTGTGGTTTATCTCGGCGGCTGCCTGCTGGTCCTGGTCACCAACGCCGGGGCCATCCCGGGTGCGCTGGTGGAGATCGTCACCCAGGCCTTCAACCCGACGGCGGTTGCCGGCGGTGCCATCGGGGCCTTCGTGATCGGCATGCGCCGCGCCGTCTACTCCAGCGAGGCCGGTATCGGCTCCGCTGTCATGGCGCACAGTGCCGCCCGGACCTCTGAACCCGCCTCCGAAGGGCTGGTGGCCCTGCTGGAGCCGTTCATCGACACCGTGATCGTCTGTACCATCACCGCCCTGACCATTGTGGTTGCCGGCAGTTACCTGCAGCCGGGGATCACCGGCGTCGGTGTCATCTCGGCCGCGTTCGAGACCGTATCGCCCGGTTTCCCCATCGTGCTGGCCATCGCGGTGTATTTGTTCGCCTATTCGACCCTGGTGTCCTGGGGCTATTACGGCACACAGGCGTGGGGCTATCTGTTCGGGCGCTCCCGCTTTTCCATCGGCTTCTACAAGGTGTTCTACTGCGCGATCCTGCCGCTTGGGGCCGTGCTCGACCTCGGCAAGGTGGTGGACCTGGTGGACAGCCTGTTTTTCCTCATGGCGGTGCCCAACATCATCGGGCTGTATCTGCTTTCCGGCGATCTGCGGCAGGAGATCCGCAGCTATCTGGCTCGCATGGCCGGGAAGTGATACCCGACCGCACAAAGGAAACTCATGTGAGTATCGTCACCCCGGCGAAAGCCGGGGTCTACGAACTATGCGTTTTCTCGCAATCATGTGACGCTTGTATTCCTGGATTCCGGCTTTCGCCGGAATGACAGAAATAAGTCAGAGTACATGTCGCGCTCCGGTACTCTACCGTCGGTAGCCGACCGGCAGGGTGCTCTCGTCCAGGTTCAGATAGCGGTCGCGAAGCATAGTCTGACGCGAGACCAGCGGGATGGCGGTGCCGTCGATGAAGACGGCGGTTGGTGCCGACATAAGTTCCAGCGGGTCACCGTCCCAGACCACCACGTCCGCGCGCTTGCCGACTTCCAGTGAACCCAGTTCCTTGTCCATGCCGAACACCTTGGCCGGGTTGAGCGTGATGCTGGCGAGCGCTTCATCCCAGCTCAGGCCGACGCCGCCCGGTGTCCGCCCGACACCAACCAGATTGCCCGCATGCTGCAGCAGCAGGCGGGGCTGGTGCGCGGCGCGATCCAGCATGCCGAGCGTCACCACCACACCGGCTTTCTGCAGGCGACCGGCGTTGCTGAAGGTCGCAGCCATAGTCTCAAACTGGGTCGGCAGGTTGTCGAGCGCATAGAGGATGACCGGGATTTTCGCGGCCGCCAGCTGGTCGGCGACCCGCCAGCCCTCGGCAGCGCCGAGCGCGATCAGGCGCAGCTTGGGGAATTCCTGCTTCAGGCGGATCAACTGCAGGAGGTCCTGCGCGGCGTTGGCCCTGACCATCAAGGGCATTTCGCCGCGGACCACCGGTCCGAGCGCATCGGCATCCACATGGTTGGTCAGGCCCTCGCGGTCGCCGCCATTGGTGCGATACCGCGCGCGGTTCTCGGCATAGACCTGCGCTTCCTTCAGGGAATTGGTTAGAATGCGATAGGCCGCACCCCGCGAGCCGCCGGCAATCTCTGCCCCTTCCTCGCCCAGCACGGCGAACTGGAACGCATCCCGGCGCATGATCAGATTGAAGCCGTCGCCCAGGCTGACGATTGCACCCTGGCCGCCGAACACATCCTTGGTGGACTCAGGCGCGATCACCGCGCGGGTCACGCCCTCTATCCGCGCAACGGGTATGTTGGTCGCCGTCGGGTTGAACCCGTCCGCCACCGAGATGGCCGCCTGCACCGGTGATTCCTGGGCACCGACATCATTGGTCTGGTCCACGGCATCGACCTCGACGATGCCGATGCGGGCAAACGGCGCGAAGATGCCCGGTGTCACCGGCTTGCCGCCCGCATCGATCACCCGGGCGTCCGCAGGCACGGCAACATTCGCCCCGACAGCGGCAATCCGGCCATCCCGGATCAGCACTGTGCCATCAACGGCACCCGGCTGGGCGACAGTATACACCTTGGCATTGGTAATCGCGATCGTCTCGGCCAGCGCCGGGGCGGAAGCGCCCATCAGCAGCGCAGCCGCCAGCAGTGCTCTCATCCGGCCGCGCCGGGTGGTCATGTTCAGTACCGTGTGCTTCATTTCACATCTCCCGTGCCCGGTTGGCCAAGGTCGAAATCGCTGACCGGCTGGCGTGACGGATCGTTGACATCGAACAGCAGTGCGCCATCGACCCAGACCTTCTCGGGCCGCGCATAGACGCTCAGCGGATCAGCATTCCAGAGCACAACATCGGCCTGCTTGCCGGCCTCCAGCGTGCCCACCCTGTCGGCGATGCCGAGCGCCTTGGCCGGGTTTTGCCCCAGCCAGCTCCAGGCGGCACCCTTGCTGATGTTCAGGCCGACACGGTTGCCGTCAGACAGGGCCTTGGCCGCCTCCTGGTTCAGGCGCTGCACGCCGCTCGGGTCGTCCGAGTGCACAATCGCACAAGCCCCGGCCTTATGCACAAAGGGAATATTCTCGCGGATGCCGTCATAGGCTTCCATCTTGAAGCCCCACCAGTCCGCCCACATCGCCGAGCAGACGTCAGCCTTGGCCAGCAAATCGGCGATCTTGTAGCTCTCGACCGCATGGTGAAAGGCGGTGACCTTGTAGCCGAACTCCTTCGCCATATCGAGGACGACCGCCATTTCATCGGCCCGGTAGCAGTGGTTCTGTACCAGGATATTGCCCTCCAGCACTTCCTTCAGCGTCTCCAGCTGCAGGTCGCGCACCGGCGCATCATTATCACCGGCCTTGCCGGATTTTACCTTGGCGTCATGGGCATCCCACTTGCGCTTGTACTCGACCGCCTTGGCCCAGGTCTGGCGGTTCACTGCCAGGTTGCCCATGCGGCTGCCCGGCGGCTGGTTGCGGCTGCCGTAGACGCGCTTGGGGTTCTCGCCGCAAGCCATCTTGAGGCTGTAGGGTGCACCGGGGAACTTCATCTGCTGCATGGTCCGCGCGGGCACGTTTTTCAGCGTGACGCCGCGCCCACCGAACAGATTGGCTGAGCCCGGCAGAATGTGCGCTGTCGTCACCCCATAGGCCAGCGCCCGGCGGAACTGCGGGTCCTGCGGCCACACGCCATGCTCGGCATGAACCTCGGAGCGGACAGGGCCGGTGACTTCATTGCCGTCGGAGTGGGCGTTCACGCTGGGGGCCGCATAATCGCCCATGTGGCTGTGCACGTCGATCACGCCGGGAGTGAACCATTTTCCGGTCCCGTCGATCACCACTGCATTGGCCGGGGCCTGCAAACCTTTGCCGATGCCCACGATCTTACCGTCCGCGAACAGGACGTCGGTGCCGGCGAACTCACCACCCTTGCCGTCATAGACGCGCACGCCGCGCACCAGCGTTGGCTGGCCTGGGTAGGGCTTGTAGGTCGAGGGATAGGGATCCCGGTTGAGGGGGGTTGCCGCCGGCTTGTCCGGTGCCGCCCCTGCGGTCTTCGGGGCCTCTGCCCCGGCGCAGGCAGCCAGCATGGCCGTCACTGCCCATAGTCCTGCCGCGCGGAACAGCGCGCTCTTGGCCGTCATCCTGATTCTCCTCATTATTGAACGCCGTGCATGATACGCTTGAGCAGGGGCGAGACCAGCAGCAATACCACGCCGATGATGACCGCCGTCGAGCCGATGGTCTGGAAGACGCCGACGTAGGTCTCCAGCGCCACTTTGGGGTTGGTGACGGCACCGCCGACTGTCTCGACACTGGCAAACTGGGTGATGATGCCGCCGACATACTGGGCCATGGAAATGCCGAGGAACCAGGTCCCCATCATCAGGCCGACGACTTTTGCCATCGACAGCTTGGTGATCATCGACAGGCCGACCGGCGACAGACAGAGTTCACCTACCGAGTGCAGCAGATACAGCAGCGCCACCCAGACCAACGCAACCTTGAACTGACTGTCGGCAAACTGGCTGCCCAGCACAACCACCAGATAGCCCGCGCCGACAAGGATCAGGCCGATCGCGAACTTGACCGGGATGGACGGTTCGCGCCCCTTGGCCCCGAGTTTGAGCCAGAGTGCGGCAAACACCGGGGCCAGCATCACAATGAAGATCGGGTTGAAGATCTGCACCTGGCCGCCGGGCATTTCGTAGCCGCCGATCAGATGGCGGTCGGTCGAGCGCTCGGCAAACAGGGTCAGTGCCGATCCGGCCATTTCGAACAGGGTCCAGAACACCACCGAGAAGACGACGAGAATGATGGCGGCCAGCATCTTCTCGAACTGGTCCCGGTTGCCGGTGCGCAGCGCCCAGAGCGGTATACCGATGATCGAGACCACAAAGGCGAAGATCATCGCTTTTCCGAGGATCGGCAGACTGGCCAGATAGCCGAAGGCCCCGTCGCCGGCCTTGGCAGCCGCCTGCGCGGCAGCGGCAGTCAGCACTGTATTGTTCAGCAGCAGCCAGGCAACCGGGATGGCCAGCAGAACCGCCCCGTAAATGATCAGCTTGGTCTTGCTGGCGCTCTCGGGGGGGGCCTCGCCGAAGCCGTTCAGCCGCCCGCCGTCGAACTGCATCATCAGCCACGAGATAACCATGCCGACGGCGACCAGGCCGAAGCCGGCCCACCAGCCAAACGCCACAGCAAGGACAGGCGCGAGAGCCTGGCTGATGACCGAGCCGAGATTGATACCAAGATAGAAGATGGTGAAACCGGAGTCGCGCCGACGATCCCCCTCGGCATAGAGGCTGCCCACCATGGTCGAGATGTTCGGCTTGAACAGGCCGTTGCCGACGATGACCAGCGACAGGGACAACAGCAGCAGAGCAACCCAGGTGGGGTCTCGCTCGGCACCGAATTTGTAGCTGCCCTTGGCGAGCGTTCCGGGCAAGTCAGCCCCGGTCGCACCGTCCAGCGTCAGGCTGCCATCCTCGTTGCCGCGGATCGTGTAGGCGCCACCGGGCGCGATGACCTGCTGAAGCTTGTCTTTGCCCGCATCGACAACCTGCACCGCGTAAGTCTGGCCGGCATATTCGAACGTTGGCTTGGCCTGTGGCCCGCCAAGTGCCAGCCCAGCGTAGCCCAGTGCCATCAGGATCGCACCGATCTTGACCGAGGACTTGGAGCCCAGCACCCGGTCCGCGATCATGCCGCCGAACAGCGGCGTCAAATACACCAGGCTCGCGAAGGCCCCGTAGAGGCCGCCGACGGTCGCATCGTCAAAATAGAACCAGCTGGTCAAATAAATCGCCAGCAGCGCCCGCATGCCGTAATAGCCGAAGCGCTCCCACAGCTCTGTCGAGAACAGCCACGCCAATTGCGGCGGATGCCCGAACCACAGCTTGTCCCCATAGTGGTTGGGCTTGGCCGCGCCTGACGCAGCCTGAACTTCCGACATACACGCACTCCCTGCCCGCTGTGCCCGGGCTTATTGTCTTGCAAGGCATAGCGCAGACAGAAGTTGCCCGCGCGCGCCATATTCATTCAGACTAACGCCAAAGCTGCGCATGTGAAGCCCCATAACGACAGCAGCCGATGCAACTTGACCGCTTCGTATCGATCGTTACCTGAAGCGCACAGGAGACCGCTATGCCCAATCTTGCCGCCGAACCCTTCAACCGCGTGACAACACCGCTCGAACTGCTGGCCTCGCGCCGGTCCGGCAAGGCCCGCGACCTTGCGGCACCGGGTCCGGACGCCGAACAGCTGGACACCCTGATACGGATGGGCACGCGTGTGCCCGACCACGGCAAGCTGACACCCTGGCGGATTATCATCGTCCCGCAGGAACAACGCGAGGCCTTCGCAACCGGACTCGTCGCGGCCTACAGCGCCGAAAAGCCCGAGGCCGGACGCCTGGAAGTGCAGGCCATGCGTGATTTCGCCCTGCAGGCCCCGACGCTGCTGATCGTGCTCAGCACGCCGAAGCACGAGAGCCATATCCCGCTGTGGGAGCAGGAACTCTCGGTCGGCGCACTGTGCCAGAACCTGCTGCTGGCCGGCCATGCGCACGGTTTTCTGGGCAACTGGCTGACTGGATGGCCCGCCTATTCGCCGTCTGTGCTTGAACTGCTGGGCGCAGCACCGCCGGCCCGTGTCGCCGGGTTCCTGTTTTTCGGCTCCTGCGACAAGACGCTTGAGGAACGCCCGCGACCGGACCTGGCAACCGTGGTATCGCGCTGGAGCGCTACTTGATGCGGCGCACCGTGATTGTGCGGCTCTGCTTCCTGAGGGTCATCCGGTAACTGCCCAGGGCACCGCGCTTGATAACAACCGGATCGCCGACACGGATCGGCGGGAGCGATTGACTCTCCAGTTGGCGCCAGATCTGCTCGTTATCCAGGATGAATACCAGGCCACCCGAGCGCGATGACAGCATCTCCTGAACTTTCGCTTCCAGTGTCTCGGCACGCTGCGCGTTGCGGACTTCATCGGGCTTGCGGATCGCTTCCGATCCAAACGCCTCTTCCGGCGTGACAGTCGGCTTCTGCTCCGGCAAATCCGGTGTGGAGGCGATCTCCTGCGTCCGGCCCATGGCACTGTCGTAGCAGCGCAGACGGTCCTTGTCCGAGGCGATGCGCACACAGGCCTGAAGGGACGAGTCCTTGTCCGCGGGCTGAGCGACGGCCCAACCAATGACAAGATTCGAACAAATTACCGCAAGGAGAATGTTGTTTTTGAGCATTCCTGAACCTTTTAACAGCTAGGCGGCGCAGATTGTCGCGCAACACTTGCCATCTGACCATGATGTATTACGTCTCTATCGCAGCATAGCAGTATGTGCTGTCGGATACCGCATCAAAGCCGACATCCGTTCTGGCCGCAACAGGCAATGAGGGTTTCATGAGTCCAGTCTGGCGCGAGCACCAACCGATCTACCGGCAGATCCGCAGCTACATCGTGACCATGATCCTCGATGATGTGGTGGCGGGAGACAGGCCGCTCCCCTCCGTGCGCGCTCTGGCCGCCGCCCTTCAGGTCAACCCGCTGACGGTCTCCAAGGCGTATCAGGATCTGCAGGCGGACGGATTTGTCGAGGCACGACGCGGACTGGGCATGTTTGTGGCGGATGATGCGCGACCGCGCCTGCTGGCCGCAGAGCGTGAGGCGTTCCTGCGCGATGAGTGGCCCGAGTTGCTGCGCCGGATCGAGCAGCTGGAACTGACCCCGGCGGACCTGTTCCAGCGCTCAGCCCAACTCGCCTGAAACTGGCGCGTCCCAAATCCAGTCGAGCGCGGCGAGTGCAAAACTCTGGCGCACCTGCACGGTGAGGCTCTGGCTGTCGATCACCTGCCCGCGCGCGTAGGTGGCGCTCTGCAGGTTGGTGCAGACGTCGGCGCGGTAGGCGGTCGGTGCACCGGCTGCAGCGTAGAACCCGTTGATGATATCGTTGGTGCGAACCAGATCATCGAAGAGTGACAGGGCCGCATGCACGAGTACTGCCGGCCGCGTGCCACGCCTGCGCCGCTGGGCCGTGCCCGCGAGCTTGCGCCCATCCACCACGATGTTGTGCGCCCCGTCGCAGTAGGCGTCGTCAACGGCCGCCAGCACCGGTTCAACCGTAAACGTCGAGAGTGCTGCCGCGATGACCGCGCGCAAACTGTCATAGGCTGCGTTAAGGTCCTGCCCCTCGGGTTCGAACGCCAGCGACAGCGTCAGCACGTCCGGCCCTTGCACGACTGCCGTGCCGCCGGTCGCGCGCACGGCCACAGGCATGTCGTAAGTCCGCACGACCCAGGCCGCGGCCTCAGCATAGCCCGGCAGGCGAGTGTCCCGGGTGCTGACGACGAGTGCCGGCTCGCTGGACCACAAGCCGGCGCGCCGCCCCCCCGCTGCTGCCACCTCGTTCAGCAGTCGCCTGTCGAGCGCCAGACCTTCATCGATGGCGCACGGGTATGGCAGAATATTCAGGACCGGCAGCAGCCCGTCCGGATGCTCAGCGTACGGTGCTGTATCCGAGTTCACGCAAGCGCCGCGCGAGTCAGGTCAGTGATGCGCGCCCAGTTGCCCGCGGCAATCGCATCGCCCGGGACCATCCAGGAGCCGCCGACGCACAGCACGTTCGGCAGCGCCCGGTAGCTCGGGGCCTTGGCCGCATCGATGCCGCCGGTCGGGCAGAAGCGGATGTCCCCGAACGGGCCGGCAAAGCCCTTGAGGGTCGCGATGCCGCCCATGGCCTCTGCGGGAAAGAATTTCAGGACCGAATAGCCTGCCAGCTTGGCCGCCATGACGTCAGATGCGGTTGCAACACCGGGGATCAGCGGGATGGTCCCGGCAGCGCGCCCAGCCGCCAGGAGCTCGGGCGTCGCACCAGGGCTGACAGCGAAGGTGGCCCCCGCATCTGCGGCTGCCTGCAGGTCCGCACCCGTGAGGACTGTGCCGGCCCCGACCGTGATCGGCAGGTCGGCGGTGCGAATTGCGCGGATCGCACCCAGTGCCGCCGGTGTGCGCAAAGTGACTTCGATCGCCGTCAGCCCGCCATCGATCAGCGCGCGGGTGAGCGGCAGCGCATCGTCCACCCGGTCAATCGTGAGGACCGGCAGCACATGGGCACGGGTCAGCAGTTGGGCGAGATCAAGCATGGTCCAATCCTTCCAGCAGGCAGGTCGCGGCACCCAGAAGGCCCGGGTCCGGGTGGGTGCACACGAAAATCGGTATGGTCTGCATCATGGTCTCGAACCGCCCCTTGGCCTGGAAGCGGGACAGAAACGACGATGACTTCAGCACGTCGGTAAAGCGCGGCACCAGCCCGCCGGCTATCACCACGGCCTGCGCGCCGTGTGCCAGCGCATAGTCCCCCAGTGCCGAGCCCAGCATGGCACTGAACCGCTCCAGCGCTGTGCGCGCAAACGGATCGCTGCCGTCGATCGCCTTGGACCAGAGCGTCCGGTCATCGACGGGGACGATGGCGTGCCCCTCAATCGCGGCAAGCCCTTCATAGACCATCAGCAGGCCGGGGCCGGAGATCAGCCGCTCGACCGAGACGCGCAGGAACCGGCCGATCAGCCGCCGGGCGATTTCCTGCTCCACGCGGTCAAACGGGGCGAAGCCGACGTGGCCGCCTTCGGTCTCGATCACGATATCCCGGTCCGGCTGGCGCACCAGCATCGCCACACCGAGGCCCGTGCCCGGCCCGACAACGCTGATGACCCCCTGGGCCGGCAGGGCCGGGCCACCATCGCGCACCGGCACCAGATGCTCAGCCCCGACATAGGGAATGCTGCGCGCGATGGCGCCGAAATCGTTGAGAATATCGACCCTGTCCAGCCCCAGATTCTGCGCGATCTGCGACCGGCGGAAGGTCCAGGGATTGTTGGTGAAGCGGATTTCATCCTGCCCGACAGCAGTTGCCACCGCGATTACGGCCCTGTCCGGGGCCGCCTCCGGCAGGGTGCCGACATACTCCCGGTAGGCCGCCTCCAGCGTCGTGTGATCCGCCGTCTTGAGCTTGGCGACGTGATGCAGGGTCAGTGCCCCGCCCGCATCGCATGTTGCCCGTGCAAAACGTGCGTGTGTTCCGCCGATATCGCCGACGATTGCCTGTTTCATTCTGACTCCATCGCCTCCAGCATGGCGGACCCCCCGGCCTCAGCCGGGCCGGCATGAACCCGCATCATGGCGAATAATTCGCGCCCCATGCCTTCGTGATACCCGCCAAGCTCGGCTGTCGCGGCTGCCCGGCTTGCCCATTCGTCAGCAGCCACCAGCGCCTCCAGCGCGCCGGTACGGGCACACACGCGGACGATGTCGCCGTCACGCAGTTTTGCCAATGGGCCACCGCCCAGCGCTTCCGGGGAGACGTGGATCGCCGCCGGCACCTTGCCGGACGCGCCGGACATGCGCCCATCCGTGACCAGCGCCACCCTGAACCCGCGATCCTGCAACACACCGAGCGCAGGCGTCAGCTTGTGCAGCTCGGGCATGCCAGTGGCACGTGGGCCCTGAAAGCGCACCACCACCACCACGTCGCGGTCAAGCTCGCCGGCCTTGAACGCCGCCTGCACAGCTTCCTGCGTGTGGAAAATCCGCGCTGGCGCCTCGATGGTCCAGCGACTTTCCTCCACTGCGGAGGTCTTGATGGTGCCACGCCCCAGATTGCCCTGGACCAGCCGCATGCCGCCGTCGGCCCGGAACGGGCTGGCAACCGGACGCACGATACTCTCGTCCAGGCTTGCGGCAGGCGCATCCGTCCAGCCCAGCGCACCGGCCTTCAGTCCGGGTTCAGCCGCATACGCCCCAAGGTCCGTGCCGTTCACGGTCGCGATATCCGGGTGCAGCAGCCCGGCTCCCAGCAGCTCGCGCACCACGAAGCCAAGACCGCCTGCGGCATGGAAGTGGTTCACGTCCGCCTGGCCGTTCGGGTAGATGTGGCAGAGGAGCGGCACAACATCGGACAGCGCATCCATGTCGTCCCAGTTCAACAGGATGCCGGCTGCGCGGGCAATGGCCGGCAGGTGTAGCACATGGTTGGTCGAGCCGCCGGTCGCCAGCAGGCCGACCACGGCGTTGACGATCGCCTTTTCATCGATGGTCCGTGCCAGCGGCCTGTAGGTGTCGGTTCTGGACGTGATCCGCGTCACCTGCTGCGCGGCATGGCGGGTCAACTGGTCGCGCAGCGGTGTGTTCGGGTTGACGAACGCACTGCCCGGCACATGCAGGCCCATCATCTCCATCATCATCTGGTTGGTGTTGGCGGTGCCGTAGAAGGTGCAGGTGCCGGGGCTGTGGTAGGAGTGACTCTCCGCCTCCAGCAGGTCGTCCCGTGTTGCCTTGCCCTCGGCATAGAGCTGGCGCACCCGCGCCTTCTCCTTGTTGGCGAGGCCCGAGGGCATTGGCCCGGCCGGCACGAACACGACCGGCAGGTGGCCGAAGGACAGCGCTCCGATCAGCAGGCCGGGCACGATCTTGTCACAAACGCCAAGGCACAGCACCCCGTCGAACATCGCGTGGCTGAGCGCAATCGCGGTGCTCATGGCGATCACGTCCCGGCTGAACAGGGAGAGTTCCATACCCGCCTGCCCCTGGGTCACGCCGTCGCACATCGCCGGCACGCCGCCGGCCACCTGGCCGGTCGCGCCCACTTCGCGCAGCGCGACTTTGATTACTTCCGGGTAGCGCGCGAACGGCTGATGCGCGGACAGCATATCGTTATAGGCCGTCACGATGCCGATATTCGGCCCGCGGCTATGCTTGATGGCATCCTTGTCGCCTTCCATGGCGGCAAAGCCGTGAGCGAGATTGCCGCAGGACATGGTCGCACGGTTAATGCCGCCCTCGCGTTGCCGGTTCATGCGTTCGAGATAGGCGGTGCGGCTGGCCCGGCTGCGCTGGACCAGGCGTTCCGTCACTTCAGCTACCTTCGGGTGCAGGGTCATCTCCGTCTCCTTGTCAGGCCTTCCAGCTCAGGCCGCCCAGTGGATCGCGACCGGGCATCGTGCAGCCGCCACAAGCTGCCCCACGGGATAGGTGCCGTCACGCAGGGCCTCCTCCAGCACTGTGCGCTTGTCAGCGCCGGTTGCCACCAGGATCAACGCACGGCTCGCAGTCAGGGCGGAAAGCGGCATGGTCAGGCGGGGGAATGGTGCCTCTGGCGGCAGCTCTGCCGGCGTCACCGCCATAGCGCGGCGGGGATTGGCCGGGTCTATGGCAGCGGCATAGTCCGCGCCAGGAAACAGGGACGCCGTGTGCCCATCGGCCCCGACCCCGAGCCACACGAGATCGAGCGGCCAGTCGAGGGCACGCAGGCGCGCATCAGCGGCATCGGCATCGGCGCTGAGAGTAGTCGGCGTCTCGACCATCGGGACAAGCTGCGCCACCCCGGCCGAACCATCGAGCAGGATGCTGCGGATCATGCCGAGGTTGCTGGCCGGATGGTCGGCGGCAACCCAGCGGTCATCCCCCAATACTAGCCGGGTCTTTGCCCAGGGCAGCGCACGACCCGAGAGCTCTGCAAAAACGCCCCCGGGCGTCGAGCCGCCGGGGATGGCAATGCTGGCCACACCACGCGCCGTGACCGCATCCGTTATTGCCTGCGCAACCACATCTGCGACGGCAACCACCAGCTGCTCGCGGCTGGGGGCGATGTGCCAAGCGGGCGCGCTATTCATGCCAACTATGCCCATGACGCTCGGTCAGCGCGACGGCAGCACTCGGCCCCCAGGTGCCGGCGGCATAGCTGCGCGGCTGCATGCCGATGGCGCGCCAGCCGCTCAGGATGCTGTCGATCCAGCTCCAGGCTGCCTCCACCTCGTCGCGGCGCACGAACAGGGTCTGGCTGCCGCTCAAGATATCCAGCATCAGCCGCTCGTAGGCGATACGGCGCCGCAAACCGGCAAAAGCCGTGGTGAGGCTCAGGTCGAGCGGCACTTGCCGCAGGCGCAGGCCGTCCCGCTCCAGGCCCGGTTCCTTGGCCATGACCAGCAGGCGGATGTTCTCCTCCGGCTGCAGGCGGATGATCAGCTTGTTCGAGGACAGCACGCCGCCCTGCGACTTGAAGATCGAGTGCGGCACACTGCGGAACTGGATGATGATCTCGGAATAGCGGGTCGGCATCCGCTTGCCGGTGCGCAGGTAAAAGGGAACACCGGCCCAGCGCCAGTTGTCGATGTCCGCACGCAGCGCCACGAAGGTCTCGGTGTCGGAGGGTGCACCAAGCTCCTCCAGATAGCCCTTGACCGGCTTGCCGCCGATGGCACCTTCCAGATACTGGCCGCTGACCGTCAGTTGCTCGACCATCTGCGGCGTGATCGGCCGGAGCGAGCTCAGCACCTTGATCTTCTCGTTGCGAACCGCCTGCGGGTTGAGGCTGGATGGCGGCTCCATTGCGACCAGCGCCAGCAGTTGCAGCATGTGGTTCTGCACCATGTCGCGCAGTGCACCGACCCCGTCGTAATAGGCAGCGCGGCCTTCCAGCCCGACCGTCTCCGACACCGTGATCTGCACCTGCTCGATGCCGCCGGCGTTCCACAGCGGCTCGAACAGGGAATTGCCGAACCGCAGCGCCAGCAGGTTCTGCACCGTCTCCTTGCCGAGATAGTGGTCGATGCGGAAAATCTGTTCTTCTGCAAACACGGCCCCGACTGCATCATTGATCGCGCGGCTGGACACCAGACTTTGGCCGATCGGCTTTTCCAGTACGACGCGCGATGCCGAACCGACCAGCCCGGCGGCGCGCAGGTTCTCGACAATTGCGGCGTAGAGCTTGGGCGAGGTCGAGATGTAATAGGAGGCCGCCGCGTCCGGCCCGAGCGCGAGCAACCCGGCAAGATCCTTGAAACTCTGAGGGTTGTCCGCATCGACCGCCTGATAGCGCAGGCGGCGCAGGAACCGCTGGGCTGCATCCTCGTGGTAATGCTCCGCCGGGATGTAGCTTTTCAGCGACTGGCCGACCTGCTCGCG
Organism: uncultured Sphingomonadaceae bacterium; assembly: GCA_964404985.1. Lineage (GTDB taxonomy): Bacteria > Pseudomonadota > Alphaproteobacteria > Sphingomonadales > Sphingomonadaceae > Hankyongella. The sequence goes on along the minus strand of CAYOMD010000001.1, from coordinate 74,524 downwards.
GAACGCGTCCTCGCTCAAGGCACTGCGCGCAGCACCGACGATCATCAGTCCGGCGGTGACCAGATCCTCCCGGCACAGGTGATAGAGCGAGGGGAACAACATGCGCTGGGCCAGGTCGCCGGTCGCGCCGAACAGAACAATGGCAGTCGGCTGGGCGAGAGTCATGGGCATCCATCCTTGGACTGTGGCAACCGCGCGACATAGCGCCACATCGGCGCACGGTTCAACGCGTATACGAATAAATCAAACAAAAAACCCGTTTCATTTGATAGCAAATTGCATCAGCAGGGTTCTTTGCAGCGGATTGAAGTTGTCGTCTGCCACCAGGGTGATAACGGTGCGACCGCCGGTCTGCTCGGTACTGATCGCCTCCATGTTGTCGACCGGAAACGGCGTCTCCAGCCGTGCCAGTACGACGGGACGGACGCTCGCATCGGCGCGGATTTCAGCGAGATCAAGCCGGCTGATCTCGACCGAGACGCCAACCAGCGGAACATAGCGGCGGGTGAGCAGCAGCAGGCGGCCCGCGCTCAGCACAGCGATGTCCGTCGGTTTGAAGTCCTGGCTGGTGAGTACCCCGAACCGCAGGTCCGGCTGGCCCTGCACCCGCAGGAGTGCCGCAGCGCCACCGCCCGGTCCCTTCCCCTCCTCCGAGATCACGAGCATCCCGCCACCGGGCAGGTGCGTCATCGCCTCCGGGCCGCCGTTCTCCGGCACCGGGCCGAGTGCCGCCAGCGATACCCGCTCAAGCGGCCGGGCGGCCATCGCCCGCGCGGGGTCTGTCGCGAACGGCGCGTCGAAGCGCTCGATCCGGGTGTCCCCCTCGTAGGCGACCCAGGCAGCGCCCTGAGCCAGGCTGAGCGCCTCGGCATCGCCGGTCTTCTTGGAGAGTTTTTGCCCCTGCCCATCAAGGATCGGCGCAATCAGTCCCTCGCGAAACCCGGTGATGCGACCGTCTGCGGCGCGGAGCGTCTTCAGCCAGACCCAATGCGCGACATCGCTGACCATCAGCAGCGCGCCATCCGGCAGAACCTGCAAACCGGACAGGCCGCCGAAATCCGGGCTGTCAGCGCTCAGGACATAGCCGCCCAGATAGTCGAGCGCGCCGCGCTTGCCGGGTGGCTCCTCGAGCGGGACGGCGGTCACAACCAGCCGCTTGACGCCCGCCGGCAAGTCCGGGTCAACTGGCGGCACGCTGGAGCGTACCGATCCAGCCGCCAACACTAGCGCCAGGGACACCGCGAGACGCCAGCGCCGCCTCATCGCCTGCGGCCACGCGGGCCGGCGCGCCGATCTGTCTCGAACAGGGTCGCCAGCTGGTCCGTCATCGCGCCCCCCAGTTGCTCGGCATCCATGATGGTGACGGCGCGGCTGTAATAGCGGGTGACGTCGTGACCGATGCCGATGGCGATCAGCTCGACCGGCGACTTCGTCTCGATCCAGTCGATGACCTGGCGCAGATGCCGCTCCAGATAGTTGCCGCTGTTGACCGACAGCGTTGAGTCGTCGACCGGTGCGCCATCCGAGATCACCATGAGGATACGGCGGTCTTCCTGCCGCGCCATCAGCCGCCCGTGCGCCCACATCAGCGCCTCGCCGTCGATGTTCTCCTTCAGCAGCCCTTCACGCATCATAAGGCCCAGGTTGCGCCGCGCACGCCGCCATGGGGCATCGGCAGCCTTGTAGATGATGTGGCGCAGGTCATTGAGACGACCGGGATGCGCCGGGCGGCCATTCTCAAGCCATGCCTCGCGGGACTTGCCGCCTTTCCAGGCGCGGGTCGTGAAGCCCAGGATTTCGACCTTCACGCTGCAGCGCTCCAGCGTGCGCGCCAGCACGTCCGCACAGATCGCTGCAATCGAAATCGGCCGGCCGCGCATCGAGCCGCTATTGTCGATAAGCAGGGTGACGACCGTGTCGCGGAAATCGGTCTCGCGCTCGTGCTTGAACGACAGCGGATGCAGCGGGTTGGCGACAATCCGGCTGAGGCGGGCGGTATCGAGAATGCCCTCCTCCAGGTCGAATTCCCAGGACCGGTTCTGCTGCGCCATCAGACGGCGCTGCAGCCGGTTGGCGAGCTTGGTGACTACCCCCTGAAGATGCAGAAGCTGCTGGTCGAGATAGGCGCGCAGCCGCTCCAGCTCATCGATATCGCACAGCTCGTCGGCATGGACGATCTCGTCATGCCGGGTCGTATACGGCTTGTAGTCCTCGCCACGCTTGTAGTCGCCGGGCGGCGTATTCGGACGCCAGGGGGTCATGCCTTCAATGCCGTCGTCTCCAGCTTCCGGGTCCGAGACCATGTCGGTCTCCATTTCGGCGACCTCGCTGATCGTCGCGTCATCCGGCGGGGCAGACGCATCGGAATCCTGGTTGCGGCTGGCATCCGACCCTTCGGCGTCGTCGTCGCCCGGCTCATCGTTCGGCGCGTCGTCCTGGTCTGCCTCCTCCTGCTCGCTGGTATCGTCCTGGTCGGCCTCCGGCGGTTTCGGATCGCCGTAGCCCAGGTCCTCGATCACGGAACGCAGGCGGCTGGCAAACGCGGCCTGATCGTCGATGACACTGGCGAGTGCATCCAGGCTGAGGGCTGCCTTGCCCTCGATATCCTCCCGCACCAGCGCGAGGCCGTTCCGCGCCACGTCGGGTGTCGCAGCGCTCTGCAGGCGCTCGCGGATGATGAGGCTGAGCGCTGTGCCAAGCGGCACTTCCGGGGCCGTGCGCGCCCGGGCGATCGGGTCCAGCTTGCAGCGCGAGTCGACCATGGCGGTGAGGTTGATGGCAGCACCCGCCATATCGCGGGCACCCAGCGCCTCGACACGGGCCTGCTCGGCGGCCTCGTAAATCTCGCGCCCCTCCGGGGACTGGGGCAGACCGCGCGCGTGCGTCTGCGGATCGTGGTGGCGGCGGCGCAGGGCCGCGGCATCGCACCAGCCGCGCAGTTCGGCAGCCTGAGTGGCAGGGAGCGCCCGCAACGGCTGCGGCACCCGCACCTGTGGGCCGAATGCACCCGGCCGGTCGGTGGTGTAGACGACATCAAAGCTGTCGTCGTGGCCCACCGCACGCGCCGTCGCGGCCAGAACCTGGCGAAACTCGTCGGCTGCGTTGGTCGGCTTGCTCATGGCGTGGAGATGCTGTTCCCGCGCGCCCAAGTCAACCCGGACGGTTGCCGCTTGCGCGGACCCCGACCATAGCGATAGGCGTACTGGATGATCCGCGCACTGCTCGCCTTGATGATCGCCAGCCTGGCACAAACCGCCCATGCTGCGCCGAGACGGATCGTCTCGATGAATCCCTGCGTCGATGCGATCCTGCATGCAATCGCACCACACGCCACCATCGCCGGGATCAGCCACTATTCGCAGGACCCGTCGGCGACCTCTGTCCCGCTCGCCTGGGCGAAGCGTTATCCGGTCATCGGCGATACCGCTGAGGCCGTGGTGGCGTTGAGGCCCGATCTCATCATCACCAGCATCCATACCGCGCGGGCGACCCGCCTTGCCCTTGAGCGCCTGGGCGTACCCATGCTGCTGCTGGGGGTGCCGGGCAGCATCGCGGAGTCGCAGCAGCAGATCAGGCAGATCGGCGCGGCCATCAGCGCCGATGCGGCAGCCCGCCGCCTGAACGCCCGGATCGATGCGGCCGCTGACGCCGCACGCACAAGCAAACCGCCTGCTCAGGCCTTGCTGCGTCAGCTCTCAGGGCTGGTGCCCGGCAAGGGCACACTGGCCGACGAACTGATGCGCACCGCGGGGCTGCGCAACGCCAGTGCTGACTATGGCCTGTCTACTTGGGACATCCTGCCGCTGGAATATCTGGTCGCCCGGCCGCCGGCCGCCCTTCTGGTCGATGTCCAGAGCAACCCGCGCGCCAGCCGTCACCCGGTACTGCGGCGACTGGCGGCGCACAGTGCGGTCCACGATTACCCGGACCGGCTGCTGCGTTGCGGCGGCCCGACCATCATCCCGGCGCTCGCACGCCTGCACGAAATCCGCGCCAGCCTGTGAGCCGCTCGCTCCGCCTCTCCCTGTTGTTGGCTGTGCTGATGGTGCCACTGACAGCACTCTCCCTGCTGGCGGGCAAGGTCTGGGTGCCGTTTGCGGCGTGGGGGACCGATGGTCCGCTGTGGTGGATCATCCTCGATCTGCGCCTGCCGCGCGCGCTGCTGGCGCTGCTGATCGGCGGTGGGCTCGGCCTGTGCGGTGCCGCACTCCAGGGCTATCTGCGCAACCCGCTGGCGGACCCGAGCGTGCTCGGCATTTCCTCAAGTGCTGCCCTCGGCGCGGTCTTCTCGATCTTTGCCGGATTGGGCGGTATCGCCTGGGTGCTGCCGGGGTTCGCGCTGGCTGGTGCGGCGGTTGCGACGGTGCTGCTGAGCCTGATGGTCGGGCGCGGTGGCTCGCCGACCCTGCTCGTGCTGACCGGGGTGATGCTCTCCAGCCTGACCGGTGCGCTGACGACCCTGCTGATCAGCCTTGCCCCCAATCCGTTTGCCACCAGCGAGATCGTCACCTGGCTGATCGGGGCGCTGACCGACCGCAGCGTTGACGACGTCTGGCTGGCGCTGCCGCTTGTGGTGCTCGGCGGCATTGCCCTGCTGAGCATCGGGCCAGCACTCGATGCCCTTAGCCTGGGCGAGGCGGCAGCGCAGTCTCTGGGTGTGGACCTTCAGGGCTTGCGCTGGCGGCTGGTGCTGGGTGTCGGGCTGATCGTCGGCGGTGCCGTCGCGGTCTCCGGCGTGATCGGCTTTGTCGGGCTGATCGTGCCGCATCTGCTGCGCCCGCTGGTCCGGGAGCAGCCCTCTGCCCTGCTGTTGCCGTCCGCGCTCGGGGGGGCGGCGCTGCTGCTGGTCGCGGATACGCTGGTGCGGCTGGCACCCGGTGCCAGCGAGTTGCGGGTCGGCGTCGCCATGGCGCTGATCGGCGCGCCGTTCTTCCTCTGGCTGTTGCGCAAACTGCGGCGGGAACTGGCATGAGTGCCCTCACCGTCCAGTCCCTGGAGGTCACCCGCGCCGGTGTCCAGGCCCTGCGCGGAGTCGACCTTGCGATTGAGCCTGGCCGCGTGACTGCAATCGTCGGCCCGAACGGGGCCGGCAAATCAACGCTGCTGCAGTGTCTGGCTGGCCTGCTGCCGCCGAGCCGCGGCCAGGTCCTGCTGGACGGCGTGCCGCTCGCCGCGTTGCCGCCGCGCCTGCGCGCGCGTCGCATCGGCTATCTGCCGCAGGCTGGTGCCGTGCACTGGAACCTGCGCGTCGATGAGCTGGTGGCGCTGGGCCGCCTGCCGCATCGCACGGGCTTCAGCGCGCCGGACGCAGCGGACCGGGAGGCGATCGATACCGCAATCACCCAGACCGGGCTGGAGGCATTGCGGGACCGCCCGGCGCATAGCCTTTCAGGCGGTGAACTGGCACGCGCATTGTTTGCCCGTGTGCTCGCCGGGTCGCCTGCATGGCTGCTGGTCGATGAGCCGCTGGCGAGCCTCGACCTTGCATACCAGTTCGACGTGCTGGCGCTGCTGCGATCAGCGGCTAGGCGCGGTGCCGGTGTCGTGGTCATTCTGCACGACCTGACCTATGCGGCGCGCATCGCCGATACGGTCGCCGTGCTGCACGAGGGGCGGCTGGTGAGAGCCGGAAGCCCCGATGATGTGCTGTCCCCGGAAATCCTGGCGGCTGTGTTTGGCGTGACCGCCCGGATCGAACACGGGGCAGAAGGGCTGGCCCAGCTGGTCGCCAGCGGGCGCGTGCCGACCGCCTGAAGCCCGGCCTTACAGCCAGCCTTTGTGCTTGAAGAACAGGTACGGCAGGACCGCTGAGGCCACCATGCCGCAGAGCGCCGCCGGATACCCAAACGTCCAGTGCAGTTCCGGCAAAACATCAAAGTTCATGCCATAGATGCTGGCGATCAGGGTTGGCGGCAGAAACACGACCGACGCCACCGAGAAAATCTTGATGATCGCATTCTGCTCGACCCCGATCAGGCCCAGCATCGCATCGACCAGCAGGTTGATCCGCTGGCTGGTGAAGGTCGCATGGTCGATCAAGGCCTCGGCATCGAGCGCCAGGGTCTGGAGCTGGATGCGCACCATAGCTACCTCCTGCGCGGAGTAGTCAGCTGCAAGAAAGTTGAACAGCCGGCGCAGGCTGACCAGGCTGTCGCGTAGTTTCGACAGCAGATCGCCGATATGCCCCAGACGCTTGAGCATCACCTTCATGCGCAGCGGGGAGATCGCGCCGACCTTCTGGCGCGGGTCGAACACGTCGCGGGTCATGCGGTCGAGATCGGCAACCGCATCCCCCAGCAAGTCAGACGCGCGGTTGACCAGCCCTTCCATCATTTCGGTCAGAATGCCGGTTGCGCCCATCATGCCGTTGCCGGGCTTGCATGCCCGCTCGAGGAACTGCGTGATGGGTTTCGGCTCGGTGTAGCGCACCGTGACCAGGCGCCCCTTTGCGATGATCAGGGTGAAGGGCTCAAGCGCCGGGGTCCCGCTGCTGATGCCGACGACGATGGAGGCCGTCGCGTAGGTGACGCCCTCTTCATGGAACAGCCGGTTGGAAATCTGGATTTCGTCCATATCCTCGCGGGTCGGCACGCTGATGCCCAGCGTCGCCTCGACCTCGCGGTCTTCCTCCAGCGTCGGGTTATGCAGGTCGAACCAGATCGCCTGCGCATTGTCCTCGCAGGGCGCAACGCCGTTCTGGCTAAGCGCAAAGCGCCGCAACATCAGCGCTTGGCCTTGGGTGGTCGGTTGCTGGCAGCAGTACCGCTGAACGGGTTCTCGCCACCGCGAAAGTTCAGGCGCAGCGGCACACCTTCAAAGCCGAAATCCGCGCGCAGGGCATTGATGAGATAGCGCCGGTAGGACTCCGGGAGCAGGGTCGTACGCGTGCCGAAGATCGCGAAGGTCGGCGGCCGGTTGCGCGCCTGGGTCATGTAGCGCAGCTTGATGCGCTTGCCGCCCGGTGCTGGCGGCGGATTGCGCTCGATCGTTGCCTCGAACCAGCGGTTGAGAGCGGCTGTCGGCAGGCGACGGTCCCATTGGTCGCGGCTGGTAAAACAGGCCTCCATCAGGGTGTCGAGCCCGCGTCCCGTCAGGCCGGACACCGGCAACAGCGGCACATCCTTGACCTGCGACAGACCGTCGGCAAGGGCTGCCGTCACACCGCGATAGACCGAGCCTTGGGTTTTCTGGTCTGGCAGCGCATCCCACTTGTTGAGCGCTATGACCAGCGCCCGGCCTTCCTGCAGCACCCGGTCCGCGATGCGCAGGTCCTGCCCCTCCAGCCCGAGGGTCGCATCAAGCAGCAGCACCACCACCTCTGCGAAATCGACCGCGCGCTGGGTGTCCGCTGCAGACAGGCGCTCCAGCTTACTGACCACCTTGGCACGCTTGCGCAGGCCTGCGGTATCAATGAGGCGCACCGGCTTGTCCCGCCAATTCCATTCAACGGCAATCGAGTCCCGGGTGATCCCGGCTTCCGGGCCGGTCACCAGCCGCTGTTCGCCGAGCAGCGTGTTGATGAGCGTGGACTTGCCGGCGTTCGGCCGCCCGACGATTGCGAGCTTGAGCGGCCCCAAAGGCTCCTCATTGGGCTCCTGCGGTGCCGCTGGTGTGCCTTCTGTGTCGTCTGATGGCTCAGCGTCCGTCAGCAGCGCGTCCGTGGCGGCCATCTCCTGCTCAGGTGCCTCATCTGCGTCGATTGAATCGTCGCGCCCGTCGGCGGCATCTACGAACGGCCGCAGCGCATCGTAGAGATCGGCCATGCCGAGTCCGTGCTCGGCGGCGATCGGCACCGGGTCGCCCAGACCCAGTTCGAAGGCCTCGTAGACCCCGGACTCGGCGACGCCACTCTCGGTCTTGTTGGCGACCAGAATCACCGGCGTTTTCTGCGCGCGAATCCAGTCCGCAAAGTGACGGTCGAGCGTGGTGAGGCCGGCACGCGCATCGATGACCATCAGCGCGACATCGGCGATGCCCAGCGCAGCATCGGTCTGCGCGCGCATCCGTCCTGCCAGCGACTCGACCTCTGCATCTTCCAGTCCGGCGGTATCGATCACAGTAAACGACAGGTCGAACAGGCGACCGAGCCCCTCGCGACGGTCGCGGGTCACACCCGGCGTGTCGTCAACCAGCGCCAGCCGCTTGCCAACCAGCCGGTTGAACAGGGTCGACTTGCCAACATTCGGCCGGCCGATAATCACGACCTTGGCGTTGGGGGTTTCAATGCGCGCCGCACGGCGGGCCGATGTCATATCTTAGCGTAACAACGTGATCTTGGCGTCTGTAGACATCGCCAGCAACGCACCTTCTGCAATGATCGGCGGCAGGTAGCTGCCGGGCTTCAGCCGGTCGACCGAGAGAATCTTGCCCGTGTAGGGAGAGACAGAGGCCAGATACCCGTTGGACGAAATCAGTACCAGCCGGTTGCCGCCCAGCACCGGACCCTGCCAGCGCACGACGCCCTTGCGGTCCTCGACATCCCGGTAACGCTGCAACTGGGTGACCCAGCGCACCTTGCCATCGCTGCGGGTGAGGCAATAAACTTGGCCTTCGTTGCTGACCACATAGACATAGTCGCCGGCGACCCAGGGGGTGCTGGTGCTGCCGATGTTCTGCTCCCACACCCGCTGGCCGGTCGCCAGGTCGATGGCGGCCATCCGCCCGGCATGGCCGGCGGCAAACACGCGACCGCGATCAATCACCGGCGAGCCGTCGATGTCGGTCAGGTCCGCCAGTGCCGTCAGGCGCGTGGTGCGCGAGAGCGAGTCCTGCCAGGTGGTGCGGCCGTTCTCGACACGCAGCGCATTGAGCTCCCCTGAGGAGTAGCCAACGACGATGGACTCAGCCGTCACCGCCGGGGCACCGATCCCCAACAGCCCGGCGCTCTCGACCAGACCGGTGGCATCCCAGAGCTGCTCGCCCTTCTCCGCAGACAGGGCATAGAGCTGGTTGTCGATGGTCATGACGAACACACGACCATCGCGCACCGCAGGCGGGCCACGAAGCGGCACGCCCAGTTCCACCTGCCAGACCTTGTTGCCGGTGGCAGTGTCGAACGCGGCCGCAAAGCCATAGCCGGAGGTTGCGAACAGCCGCCCGCCCTCGACCGCAACGCCGCCGCCGAACGCCAGCGCCTTGCTCTCCTTGCGCACTTTGAGCGGGACACTCCAGAGGCGTTCGCCGGTCTTCAGTGCCAGCGCCGTGATGCGTCCGCGCGTATCAATAGCGAACACCCGGTTATCGGCGACGACCGGCGGCGCGATCAGCCGGGAGCGGATATCATCACCCGACCCGATGGACCGGCGCCAGCGAACCTTTAGCCCGTCTTCGAGCGCCAGATGATGCATCGCCTTGGCCGGCGCACCGCCAGCCTGCGACCAGTTGCTGTTGGCGTAAGGCTCAGGCAGGGTCACGCGAATGTCGGCGAGTGACGGATCAGCCTCGATCTGCTGCTCATAGAGCAGCACCGGAATGCGTTCACGCTCGAACTCGTCGTCCTTCTTTTTGGTCGATGAGCACGCGGCAAGTGTCACAACCAGACAAAGCAGGCTTGCGCGCAGCAGGCGGGAATGCCTCATTTCGTCTCCTTGGGCGACGCGACATCGGCAGGCGCGGGTTTGGACGGCACAGGTGCAGCAGCGGCAGCCGGCGGTTCAGGTGCTGCCGGCAGCATCGCGACCATCTGGCCGGCGCGGGCACGGATGCTCGGGGTGACGGCTGTGCTCTTGGCAATCGAGTCCAGCAGCGCCCGGGCCGCATCCGGCTGTTTGGCGTCGAGGTAGGCGATGGCCAGCAATTCGCCGGCCGGGCCAAACCATGGGCCGCCGTCCTGCGCCAGTGGTTGCAGTTGCTTGATCAGGGCCTCGGCAGCCGTGTCATCGAAACGCAGCTGAATGGCCCGCAGGCGCGCCAAATCGCGAAACGGCTCCGCCACCTTGGTGTCTGCCGCCAGCGCGTCATAGATCTTGCCGGCCTGGGCCTTGTCGCCCTTGCGGATGGCAGCACCCGCCAGCGCGAGGCGGCTCAGCGCCTGATAGCCAGGCGAGCCGCTTGCGGCCAGAGTCTCTAGGGTCTTGGTTGCCCCCGTTGCGTCCCCGCTCTCAAGCTGCTTCAGCGCCGTCGCGTAGTTCACCGACTGGCTGGCCAGTTCCTTCTGCTGCACGTCACGCCAGTAGAGATAACCGGCGAGCGCCACCATGAACAGGCCCGCAACAATCAGCAGGCCGCGCCCGTAGCGCTGCCACAGCGTTGCCAGCTGGTCGCGGCGATAATCGTCATCCACCTCACGGATAAAGGAATCCGTCAGCGAGGCATCTTGTGTCGGCGTGGGGGCTTTGGCCACGTCTGGAACTTTCTGTTGACCGTAATAATCTTGTGGGGGCGGACATTAGTGCGAGCGCATCGATCCTGTACAGCGCTTTTGCACGCCGGGTGGTGCGGTTGCGGTCATCCGGCGTAGAGATTGGACGGTCCGGGGAAACTGCGAGCACGAACGGCCTCGGCGTAACGGCGCGCCGCCTCGTCGATCTGGACAGCGATATCGTGAAAGCGTTCGACAAAACGCGGCGTGCGCTCGAACAGGCCGAGCATATCCTCCGTCACCAGCACCTGCCCGTCGCAGGCCGCCGATGCCCCGATGCCGATTGTGATGCATTTGACGCTGGCATTGACCTCGACTGCCAGGCTCTCGACCACACCCTCCACAACAAATGCAAACGCGCCAGCAGAACAGACGGCCCTTGCGTCATCGAGGATTTTGTTCCGCTCCGCCTCGGATCGCCCGCGCGCGCCATAGCCGCCAAGCGCGTTGACAGCCTGGGGCGTGAGGCCGATGTGCCCGACCACCGGAATGCCGCGCGCGACCAGGAACGCAATGGTCTCAGCCATGGCCGCACCGCCCTCCAGCTTGACGGCTGCACATCCGGTCTCCTTCAGCACCCGCGCGGCGTTGGCGAAGGCCTGCTCCGGCGACTGCTCGTAACTGCCGAACGGCATGTCTACGACAACCACCGAGCGGTACGACCCGCGCACGACCGCCGCACCATGGGCGATCATCATGTCGAGCGTTACTGCAAGGGTGGATGGCAGGCCGTAGATCACCTGACCCAGGCTGTCGCCGACCAGCAGCATATCGCAGTGCGGATCGAGCAACTGGGCATAGCGTGCCGTATAGGCGGTCAGCATCACCACCGGCTCCCCGCCCTTGCGGGCGGCGATGCCGGGCACGGTCTGGCGGCGGACCGGGGCGGGTGTCGGGTGTGCCCGGCTGGTGGCGGTATCGAGGGTATAGGTCGTGGACATGGCCAGACCCTAGCCGGGCGGGATTTAAAAAGCGAGAGGCGGTGCGGCGGCAGACATCCTGCCGCCGCCTTCTCGATCATCCGACCAGATGGGTGCCATGAGTGACGGCGGCGCCAGCGCGCAGGGCCGCTGCGATCAGGGTCACCTCCGCCATTTCCTCCTCGGTCGCACCCGCCTTCTGCGCGGCACCTTTATGGATTTCCAGGCAGTAGGGACACTGGGTGGTCAAAGCGATACCAAGCGCAATCAACTCCTTGTATTTCTTGGGTATAGCACCATCTGCCAGTGCCGCCTGATCAAATGCGACGAATGCCTGCCAGGCTTGCGGGCTCAGTTTGCCAAGTTCCGCCAGCTTCTTGATGTTGTTCATGTCGTACATTTAGTGTCTCCGAAGCTCAGTTACGGCCGGCCATGACACCGCCATCGACATCATGGATCGCTCCTGTCGTCCACCCTGCCTTTTCTGACAGTAGGAATACAATATGCTGTGCAACGTCGCCGGCGCGTCCGACTCGTCCAATCGGGTGAAAGCTGTTGAAGCCATCCGTCAACGTTTCCTCGATCTTCGCTGGCTCGATGAATGCGCCGTAGATCGGGGTTACCACGACTGCCGGCGAGACAGCGTTTACACGAATGTCATGATCCGCAAGTTCCATGGCCAGGTGCTGGGTTAGCGCATGCAGACCCGCCTTTGCCATCGAGTAGGCCGAGGACGGCGTCGCCTTGATCGCCTGCCGGGCCCACATAGAGCCGACATTGACGATCGCGCCGCCGCCGTGATTTGCCATGTTGCGCGCAACCGCCTGGCTCAGAAAAAATGTCGCGCGGTTGAGAGCATGGTACATGTCATAATCGGCGTACCCGTGATCCAGGAACGTTTTGGGTAGGAATACGCCAGCAGCGTTGACGAGTTTGTCGATGTGGCGGGTTTCTGCATCGACTCTCGCAATCGCCGTTTTCACTGCCGTATCGTCTGAAAGGTCGACCGGGAGGATTTCAATTTTCCCTGAAGTTTTTGCTTCGATCTCGGTTCTGGCTGCTTCCAGCCGGCCTACATCGCGGGCAAGCAGCAGCACGGTGCGGCCCTCCGACGCCAGGAGTTCCGCCGTGGCGCGACCAATACCGCTGGATCCGCCGATTACGACACTGAGGGTGTTTATAGTCATGGACAACTCTTTCTATCTACCGATTGATAGATGCACATTATGCCTTGCTCGTAGTGCTGTCAAGCAATACCTATCGGTCGATAGGAGACTATATGGACGATATGGCAGAGCGCATTCTGGTCGCGGCTGAGCAGCGCGCGCGCCGGGGAGGGTATAACGGGTTCAGTTTCCGTGAGATTGCTGCGGACGTTGGTATCAAGAGTGCCAGCGTACACTATCATTTTCCCACCAAGGCGGATCTCGGCGCGGCACTGGCCCGGCGCTACACCAAAGCGACCCTGAACGCTCTTGGCCCAGCTGAGGGGCTGGATTGGCGATCCGCTGTGCGCAAGGCAGCGGAGATTTTCCTTCGCGCAAACGAGATCGAGGACCGAATGTGCCTCTGTGGCATTCTTGGTGCAGAGCGCGACGTACTCCCGCCATCGGTGGCCATTGAAGTTCGGGGCTATTTTGACGGGCTTCGCGATTGGTTGGCGGTCGCGCTGGCCGGCCATCCGGACGCACCTGACCCGGTTCTGGTGGTCGCAGCGCTCGAGGGAGCGCTTATCCAGTCGCGTGTTGCAGGAGATGCTGACCTGTTGCGACGGTGTGTTTACGCCCTGAATGGTTGAGTTGTACTTGCCTGCCGCTTGTGGATGATGGCAAGGGCCGCTCTTCCAATGGAGGGGTACTTGCGCGACCGTCTAGCCCTTGCCTTATGCCTGTTGAGCAGTCCAGTGGCGGCGAACACGACTGCATTGCCGGAGCCGGTCGCTGCCATGATACGGGCAGCCTCGGGCAGCGGCGACAGCAGCAAGCTGGAGACCGTGGCAGCTGTCGCCCGCCAGACCAATCCGCAGAGCATCGCGGAAATCGATGCACTCGTTAAAAGCTTCTATGAGAATCGAGAGGCTGAGAGGCTTTCCTCGCTTGCGGCGCAAAGCTATTTCGAAGGCTGGAAAGGACGTGTGGAAGCAGGCGCATCGCTGGCGCGCGGCAACTCACGTACGACACGTTTATTCGGCACGCTCGCGTTCAAGAAAGAGGGACTGACCACCCGCCAAGCCATCGATGGACTCGCTGATTACCAGACCGACCGGGGCAACGTCAGCCGTGAGCGCTATCAGGCCGGATACAAGTTCGACTACAAGTTCGGCGAGCGCCTGTACCTGACCACCCTCGTACAATGGGATCAGGATCGCCTGAGCGGCTTCGCCCGCCGCTTCACGCAAACCCTGAGCCTTGGCTACCGCGTCCTCAACGGTAACGGGGTCGTCTGGGATCTGGAGGCCGGCCCAGGCTCCCAGCAAATCCGCTTCACCGACGGCAGCGACGATGTGCAGGCGATCGGCCGAGGCACCTCCGCTTTCAACTGGAAGCCACTTTCGCGCCTGGAATTCAGCAACAATTCCTCCGTATTCGCCGGGTCGCAGAATACGACGGTCACCAACACGGCGGCGCTCACAGTCTCAATCGTCGGCCCGCTCTCGAGCCGGCTGGGGTGGTTCTGGCAGCGGGAGTCCAACCCGCCCAACAACCGGGAACAGGTCGACTCAACCCTGCGGGCAACCATCGTTTACGATTTCTGAGCGCCGGGCCACAGCGCGTGACGTTGACATGACAGCTTGCACGCACGCCGCGTCTCTGCTCGTGTAGGGCAAACAATCTCGGGGAGCACGCCATGGATATACCCTCGCTGAAGGACACTGTAACGCCCGAGGAATGGCGCACGCGGGTCGATCTTGCCTGCGCCTACCGCCTGATTGCGCATTTCGGCTGGGACGACCTGATCTTCACCCACTTGTCTGCCCGCGTGCCGGGGCCGGACGAGCATTTCCTCATCAATCCGTTCGGCCTGATGTTCGACGAGATTACCGCCTCCAGCCTGGTCAAGGTCGACATCGATGGCAACAAGATCAGCCCCTCGCCCTGGCTGGTGAACCCGGCAGGCTTCGTCATCCATTCCTGCGTTCACAAGGCCCGACATGATGTCGGCGCGGTGTTCCACACCCATTCGACGGCCGGTATCGCGGTGTCGGCGCAGGCGGGCGGCCTGCTGCCGATCTCCCAGACCGCGCTGCAGCTTTATATGTCTATCGGCTACCATGACTACGAGGGCATTGCGCTCGAGGAAGACGAGCAGCCGCGCCTGGTGCGCGACCTAGGCGACAACAAGGTCATGATCCTGCGCAACCACGGCATCCTCTCGACCGGCAAGGATATCGCCGAGTGCTTCCTGGTGCATTTCGTGCTGGAGCGAGCCTGCGCCATCCAGATCGCCGCACAGTCCGGCGGCGCAGACCTCTACGCGACCGATCCCGCCGTGCACGCCCTGGTGCAGACGCAGGCCCGGAACAGCTTCTCGCCAGCCTCCGCCCTCTCCTGGGCTGCCTTGCAACGGCGCATGGACCGCCTCAACCCCGACTACCGGTCGTAGCGATGACGCCGACGATCACGGCCTTCGCGCAATCACCCGACCAAGGGCAGGGCTTGGCGCGTGGCTTCCCCGTGCGCTGGGCGCTGGAGGAAGTCGGCCAGCCCTATGCGGTTCGGCTGGTGACATTCGCGCAGATGAAGGAACCGCCCCACCGCGCCATTCAACCCTTCGGCCAGATACCGACCTACGAGGACGGCCCGCTCACCCTGTTCGAATCCGGCGCCATCGTACTGCATGTCGCCGAACAGCATGCCGGCCTTTTGCCAGACGATGCGTCTGCCCGGGCGCGGGCGATTTCATGGATGTTCGCTGCACTCAACACCGTCGAGCCACCGATCTTCGAGCGCAGTCTTGCGAGTTTCCTGGAGCGTGACAAGCCCTGGTACGAGCAGCGTCTGCTGGCGCTCGATGACACAATCGGCAAGCGGCTGGGCGACCTTTCCGAAAGGCTGAGCGACGCCGAATGGCTGGACGGCGCATTTTCCGCCGGAGACCTGCTGATGGTGAGCGTACTGCGCCGCATGAACGGATCGACGCTGCTGGCGGCGTTCCCGAACCTTGCTGCCTATGTCGCGCGCGGCGAGAACCGCGTGGCATTCAGGCGCGCGTACGCGGCTCAGCTTGCAGTGTTCGCGGCCAGCCTGCAGCCTGACGCCACAGATTGACTTTTGCCGCCGGCACGGCTAAGCGCGCTGCTCAATTAGCACCAGATGTGCGTCATATTGCGTCCACCATCCCCTTGAGGGTGGGGATGTCCGCCGGTCAGCGAGGTTTCGCCCACCGGCGTCGTTGGCGTTTGTCCGGAGCGTAGCATGAGACCAGGACCCGCATGTTCGAGGCATTGAGCGACAAGCTGACCGGGGTGTTCGACCGCCTGAAAGGGCGTGGCGCACTCAAGGAAGCGGACGTGCGCGAGGCCATGCGCGAGGTACGCATCGCGCTGCTCGAGGCGGATGTCGCCTTGCCGGTGGTCAAGGACTTCGTGGCGAAGGCGACCGAGAAGGCCGTTGGCGAGGCGGTCATCAAGTCGGTGACGCCGGGCCAGATGGTCATCAAGATCGTCCACGACACGCTGGTCGAGATGCTCGGCGGCGACGATGCGGACGCGACGCTGAATCTGGCCGTGACGCCGCCTGCGATTATCATGATGGTCGGGCTGCAGGGCTCGGGCAAGACCACCACGACCGCCAAGGTCGCCCGCCGGCTGAAAACCCGTGACGGCAAAAAGGTCCTGATGGCCTCGCTGGATGTTCAGCGCCCGGCGGCGCAGGAGCAGTTGCGGGTGCTCGGCGAGCAAGTCGAGGTCGCGACGCTGCCGATCATCGCCGGCCAGCAACCGGTGGACATCGCGCGGCGCGCGCTGCAGGCAGCCAGACTTCAGGGCTTTGATGTGCTGATGCTCGATACCGCCGGGCGCCTGCATGTGGACACGGCGCTGATGGCGGAGCTGGCCGCAGTCAAGGCGACTGCCACGCCGCAGGACGTGCTGCTGGTGGTCGACAGCCTGACCGGGCAGGACGCCGTCAACGTCGCCAGCCAGTTCTCGGAGCAGATCGGCCTCACCGGCGTGGTGCTGACCCGCATGGACGGCGACGGCCGGGGCGGGGCGGCGCTCTCCATGCGTGCGGTCACCAAGCAGCCGATCAAGTTCGTCGGTGTCGGGGAAAAACTCGACGCGCTGGAGGAATTCCACCCGGGCCGGATCGCCGGGCGCATCCTCGGTATGGGGGATGTGGTGAGCCTGGTTGAAAAGGCCGCCGAGACGATCAAGCAGGACGAGGCGGAAGCGCTGGCCAAGAAGATGATGGCCGGCAAGTTCGACCTGAACGACCTGCGCCAGCAACTCTCGCAGGTCAAGCGCATCGGCGGCCTGAAAGGCGTGATGGGCATGATGCCCGGTATCGCCAAGGCGCAAAAGCAGATCGAGGCATCCGGCGTCAACGACCGCAGCCTCGACCGGCTGGAGGCGGTGATCCTGTCCATGACCCCCAAGGAGCGCACCAACCCGGATATCATTACCGCACGTCGGCGCATCCGGATCGCCAAGGGCAGCGGCACGACCGTGCAGGACGTCAACAAGGTGCTGAAAATGCACCAGGAAATGTCCACGGCGATGAAGAAGATCAAAAAGATGGGCGGGCTTGGCGCGCTCGGAAAGATGATGGCCGGCGGCGGCATGCCGGGTCTGGGCGGCATGCCCGGTCCTGGCGGTCCCGGTCTACCCGGCCTGGGTGGCGGTGGCCTGCCCCCCGGTTTCAACAAGTTCGGCCGAAAATAGTGCACACCAGAATTAGCATCGAGAAAGGAAGACTATGTCCCTCAGCATCCGGCTCTCCCGCGGCGGCGCCAAGAAGCGCCCGTTCTACCGTATCGTGGTGGCCGACAGCCGTGCCCCGCGCGACGGCCGCTACATCGAAAAGCTCGGCACCTATAATCCGGTACTGCCCAAGGACCATGCCGAGCGCGTGGTGCTCGACGCGGAGAAAGCCAAGGAGTGGCTCTCCAAGGGCGCGCAGCCGACCGACCGGGTCGAGCGCTTCCTCGATGCGGCTGGCGTTCTGACCCGCCCGGCGCGCAACAATCCGAAGAAGGCGCTGCCGGGCCAGAAGGCGCGTGAGCGGGCCGAGGAAAAGGAACAGAAGCGCCTGGAGGCTGAGCAGGCCGCGCGCGACGCTGCAGAAGCGCAAGCGGCGGCTGCCGCTGAAGCTGCTGCTGCCGCAGAGGCTGCCGCCGCTGAAGCTGCTGCCGCTGCAGAGGCCGCTGCCAACGCCCCGGCTGAAGAAGCGCCTGCTGAAGAAGCGCCTGCTGAGGAGACTTCTGCTGAAGCAGCACCTGTTGAAGCCGCTCCTGCTGAAGAAGCACCGGCAGAAGCAGCCGCTGCGGATGAAACGGCGAACTGAGCGTTTCAGGGAAACCCCTCTCCCCTTGCGGGAGAGGGGCGTCGTGCGTTGCGCGCACGACAGGGAGAGGGGATCGCATTCTCCGCAACGACCCCTTACCCAGCGGCTGCGCCGCTTCCCCCTCCCGCAAGGGGAGAGGGCGCGAACGTGTAATATTCTGCGATCCAGCCCGGATGTCTGCCATGCCTGAGACGATCGTGCTGGCTGCGATTATCGGCGCGCATGGCGTGCGCGGTGATGTGCGCCTCAAGCTGTTGACCGACAGCCTTGAAAATCTGCAACGCCACAAGACGTTCGAGGCCGGTGGCCGAACATTGACGCTGGTGAGCGCGCGCGAACAGGGCAACGGCTTTGTCGCGCGCTTTGCAGAAATCACAGATCGCACTGCCGCCGAGGCGCTGCGGGGCACCGCACTCGGCGTACCACGCGCGCTGCTGCCCGCCATCGAGCAGCCCGGTGAATATTACCATGCGGATATCATCGGCCTGCGCGTCGAGACCGAAACCGGAGACGGTGTCGGCCAGGTGCGCGCCATCGAGAATTATGGCGCCGGCGACATCCTGGATATCCTCCTTGAGGATGGTGCCGCCATCATGGTGCCGTTCCGGGAAGCCGTTGTGCCGACTGTCGACATCCCCGGCGGCCGGATTGTCGTGCTGAAGGACGCGCTATCAGCCCAGTAGGGCGGGGCTGCGCAGCATCCGCTTTTGTTTGCATGCGGTTGATGCTATTATATGCGTGATGAACATGGCCGCTCGCATACTTCTGGTGTTGGTCGCACTGGTTTTCAGCCTGTTGTCCGGGTTGGAGTCTGCTGTCGCGCTCACCCCGTGCCATCACACCCTTCAAGACACGCACGCTGCACACCAGTCTGATGGTGACAGTGATGTTCATGGCAAAACAGACGCTCATGGCAATGCCGCCCACGATGCGGGGGGAAATGGCTGCACCGATTGCAGCAAGGAATGCGGGACCTGCCCGCGCTGCAGCGGCTGTCTGACTGTGCAGATGATCATGCCGTTGGCATCGTCTGCGGTGCTTGACCGCGCCCATGCCCGCCATGCGCACGCCTTTGCGCGGCGCCTTGCGAGCACTGGCCTTGCGCATGAACCGCCGCCACCGCGACAGCTGTCCATAGCCTGATCCTCCGGCATCGCCGGAAATTTTCCAGATATTCAGGAAAGGCTGAGCCATGGCGCATCGCGCATGGGCTGTGGCTGCCCTGCTGCTGGGAGCGGTGCGCGCAGAGGCGCGACCGGTCTCCTATCAGGGTGGCTGGACAGTTATTGAAGAAACCGACCGGCAGAACACGTCACTGCTGGTGCATTACTCCCCGACCAGCCGTGTGTCTGTCGGGGTCCGCAACGAGTGGGACCGCCGCGAGACTCTGTTCACCACTGGCGCACAGGCCACCGGCCTTGTTCACCGCTGGTTCGGCAGGGACTACCAAGCTAATCTCTATGCCTTTGGCGGTCTTGGCGCGACGACTGCCCTAGACGACAGTGGCCGGGGACCGGTGCCCGCGGGCTGGGTCGGCGGCATGGCTGATTGGGAAACGCGACGATTTTTCGTCTCTTACCAGGCGCGCTGGATGAAGTCCGGCGATCTGTCCGAAAGCGTCATGCAATCGGGGCGCTTGGGCATCGCGCCCTATGTCGCCAACACCGGTGCCCTGCACACCTGGTTCATGGTTGAGATCGACCAGAGACCTGACCTTGCCGACACCCTGGGGATCACACCGTTGATCCGCTTCTTCAAGGGGCCAGCGCTCCTTGAGACGGGGTGGAGCATTACCGACAACCGCCCGCTCGTGAATTTCACCTATCGTTTCTGAAACAGGCAACAGGAGTATACCATGATCATCACCCGCATCCTCATCGCTGTAACCGTGTCGCTCGTGCCAGCCATGGCCTCGGCACAGCACGCACATGACAGTACGCCGCACGATCACCGTGCTGCAGACGTCCCGGCCAAGTCCACGCCGCCTGCCCCCGGCGGTCAGATCGCGACCGTCGACGTTCTCGGCGTGGTCTGCGATTTCTGCGCCACCGCGCTCACCAAGAATTTTGAGCGCCGTGCGGAGGTGGCCGCCGCCCATGTCGATCTCGACGCCAAAACCCTGACTCTGGCATTCAAACCCGGCCGATCAATGAGCGACGCGCAGATCAGCGAGCTTGTCACCAAGTCCGGCTACAAGCTTTCCGCAGTCCATCGCTCAGGCGGTGGCCTATGAAGCAGGCTGCCCAACACACCCTCGCACCGACGCTGGCGTTATTCGCCAGCGTCTCCACCCTTCTGTGCTGCGCATTGCCGGCCTTGCTGATAACGCTCGGCGCAGGCGCACTCATGGCTGGATTGGCCAGCACCGTGCCGGCGCTGGTCTGGTTGTCCGCGCATAAGGAGGGGGCATTCGCTGTCGCCGGACTCCTGCTTACGCTTGCCGCTTATTTGCGCTGGCGCGGACGCAATGCCCCCTGCCCGCTTGATCCCGCGCAAGCACGCGCTTGCTTGCGACTGCGCCGGACTGGCGGGATCATCCTCTGGGCAGCGGTCCTGTGTACGCTGGTTGGTGGCTTCTTTGCCTTTTTTGCCGCAGACCTGCTTCTGTAGGAACTCAGAACGAGGTCGACCAGGCGACGATCGCCCCGGTATCCGCCGCGCTGCCGGCGATATGTCCGGGGTCCTGGCGGCGGAACACGCTGGTCTCCAGGACGCCGTAGCGGCCAAGCGGGCGCATGTACGCTGCTTCCACGGCGATTTCGCGCCCTGTCGGTGTCAGGCTGGCGCGGCGATCCTCCAGCACGGCGATGCCGCGTGCCGCGTCATAGCCGACGGGCACAGTCAAGGCTACCCCGCCGGTCTCGACCAGCAGGGGCTGAGAGACTCGCAGGCCAAAGCGATCCCCCGGCTTCAGGACGCTGCCGCCGAGCAGTCCGACACTGAACCGGCTGGTGGTGAGGCGCGTGGTGCCTGTAATGATCGACAGGTCACTGGCGGCACCCGGGCTCACCACGCCAAGCTCGCCTGCCAGTGCCAGCCGCCAGCCATCGCCCAGGCGCACAGTGGCGTCCAGACCGGCGGTGCCGTTCATCGAGTGGTTCGGCAGCGCAAAACTCGCCGCAGTGGTGGCACCCAGCAGGCTCCCCGTCTCCCGGCCCCCACCGATGGACAAGCCGGTCTCGACCCATGGCAGCGTGCTGGCGACGCGCACGGTCGCTCTGGAAACTTTGGGCGTCGCCTGACGGCGCGACCATTCGTAAGGCTGGTCCTGCCGGTTGGCGGCACCCGAACTTGCAGATACAGAGACCCGGAAAGCATTGGTCTTGCCGCCGAACAGGCTGGTTGCCGCGAAAGACAACGAGCCGTTGGCACCGGACGGCGTGAAGGGATCGCGATCTGCGTCAGCGATGAAGTTCACCCCCTGAGACGGCGCACGCGTGCCCTCCACCAGGCCGTAGGGCGAAACCCCGACGCCAGCAGCAACCGAGGCGCGATCATTGAGCGCCAGCGAGGCCTGACCACCCAGCGCCCTCTTGTGCGGGCCGGTAACATCAGACAGGCCAAGGCGACGCCAGATGCGCGCTTCCTGTGCCTCCGCCAGTGTCAGCGCCAGGCGCGCCCGGTCGGAGAGCGCATGCTGCTCGGTGCTTGCACGGCTATGCAGGCGCTGGGCAAGATCAAGCCGCGCAGTCACAGCGCGCACATTCGGCCCGAGATCGACCATGAAAGGGCGGTCGAAGCGATCCAGGATCACCACATCCTTTAGCGCGGACCCGAGTTGGACACCGTTACCCATAGCGCCGCCAAGCAAGACCTCCGGCCCGGTGATCGAGACCGGCTGGCCGGTCGCCAGACGTGTGGAACCCTGCGGCCTGAAGGCATTGGCGATGTTGAGCGCGCCCCGGCCGAAAATACTGTCCGATCCCGTCGCGCCGATATCGACCGCTGCACTGAGCAAAAGGTCAACCAGTTGCGCCGACGTCAGCGTCGGGTAGGCGTCGGCCAGCACCGCCAGTGCCCCGGCCACGTGCGGTGCGGCAAAGGAGGTCCCGTTGACGGAGAGCTGACGGCCATTCAGCCCGGTGGTCACCACCTGCTCGCCCGGCGCGCTGATAAAGCGATCCGCATTAGCCCCGGCAGCATTGGAAAAACTGGCCAGGCTGTTGTCTGGGGCCAAGGCACCCGCAACAAGCACCAGGCCGTTGGCGACATTGCTCGACAGCAGGCTGCGCGCCAGTGCATCGGGTTGCGAGGTCCCACCGTTACCGGCGGAGACCACGATGATGACACCGGCCGAAGTCGCGCGCTGCACGGCGTTCAGCAGCCGACCGGAGGCGGGCGAGCCACCGAGCGAAATATTCACGACGCGGGCCCCGGCGCTGACAGCCAGATCAACACCGCTGGCGATGTCATCATCGAGATAGGTGCAACCGGACGTCGTGCAGCTGTCGGCGTTGTCGGCGCGTGCCACAAGCAGTGTGGCGTCGAAGGCGACCCCGAACGTGGCCGCATCATTGCGGCCGCCAGCCGCTACAGCCGATACCAGCGTCCCGTGACCTTGCGGATCGTTGAGCGAGCGGCTGCCCGCAACGTCCCGGCTCAACGGATGGATGCGACCGGAAAACTCCCCGCTGCTGTTATCGATGCCGGAGTCGATGACGCCAATGGTCACCCCGGCGCCGGTGGCGCCGTTGTCATACGCCGGCAGCGCCTGGATGCGCGCCAGTGACGACGTGCGCTGATACTCGGCGGTGTTATAGTTGGTGATGGGTGCCGGAGGAGCAGCAGGCTGCGGCTGTGGCTGCGGTTGCGGCTGGACTGGTTCCGGCGACCTGGGTGCCGAAGGTGCCAGGCTCGGCGTCTCGCCACCCGAGGACCCGCCGCCGCATGCTGCAAGCGCCGTTGAGGCCAGGGCCAGAAAAATCACGCGCGACAGCGCGCGCCGGTTTACGTCGCTCATCTCTGCTACACCCGCCAGTGTTGGTCTGGCCGCCCGCCTGTTTCGGCTGATCCGGCATGGCTGCAGAGTATGGGAGGAATGCTAAACCGAGCTTTAAGCCGCAGGATTAATGCGGCGGAAACCGGCTTACTGAACCGTTAATCGACGTCCTCCACGTCGACGCGCTCCCCGGTCACGCGCTGCGATAATGCCGCCGCCATGAAGGCATCCAGGTCGCCGTCGATCACGTCGCTCGGCTGGGTCGAGGTCACGCCGGTGCGCAAATCCTTCACCAACTGATAGGGTTGCATCACATAGGAGCGGATCTGGTGCCCCCAGCCGATGTCGGTCTTGGTGGCGTTGACCGCGCTGGCTTCCGCCTCGCGCTTTTGCAGTTCCTGCTCGTACAGCCGGGCCTTGAGCATCTTCATCGCGGTTGCACGATTTTTGTGCTGGGAGCGTTCATTCTGGCAGGCGACGACGATTCCAGTCGGCATGTGGGTGATCCGCACCGCCGAATCAGTGGTATTGACGTGCTGGCCGCCGGCACCGGATGCACGGTAGGTATCGATCTTGAGGTCTTTCTCAAGAACCTCGATGTTGATCTCGTCGTCAACCACAGGATAGACCCAGACACTGGCGAAACTGGTGTGGCGGCGCGCGTTCGAGTCGAACGGCGAGATGCGCACCAGCCGGTGCACACCGGACTCGGTCTTCGCCCAGCCGTAAGCATTCTCGCCTTTCAGCAGCAGGGTCGCAGACTTGATACCCGCCTGTTCTCCGGCGTGGCTGTCGATGATCTCGACCTTGTAGCGCCGCCGTTCGCCCCAGCGGATGTACATGCGCTCGAGGATTTCCGCCCAGTCCTGGCTTTCCGTACCGCCAGCCCCGGCGTTGATTTCGATGTAGGTATCGTTCGCGTCCGCCTCGCCCGAGAGCAGTGCGGCCACCTTGTCGCGCTCTGCCCGCTTTGCCAGCCCTTCCAGGCTCGCAACCCCTTCCGTCGCCAGGTCCTCGTCGCCTTCCGCCTCGGCAAGTCCGATCAACTCGACAGTATCCAGCAGTTCGCGCTCGATCGCGCGGGTGGCAGAAACCGCCTCGTCCAGCCTGCGGCGCTCGCGCATCAGCTCCTGTGCCTGCCGTGGGTTATCCCACAGTGTCGGGTCTTCCGCCTTGGCATCCAGTTCTGCCAGGCGTTTCAGTGCCTTGTCCCAGTCAAAGAAACCTCCGCAGCAGCGAGAGGGCATCGCGGATCTGGGCGACGTGATGTTCGGCTTCGGCACGCATGCGGTTATCTCCGGATCAGGACAGCATTCAGTTTACGGGTAACGGGCGACGATGGCCCGGGCAGTTTTCTCGGTCAGCGCGCGCGGATCGTCGCTTGTGGCCGTGACAATGGTCATGACACGTCCGCCCTGATGCCAGACCATCAACTGGCGCAAGGACGGAACCCAGAGGCCGGCGTCGGCAATTTCGATCGGCTCGGTTGTCAGCGCCTCCTGATACAGCGACTTCAGGCTGGCGATCTGGAGGTCCCGCTGCTCGGTGGCAGGCTTCAGGAATTTATCGTTCCGCTGCACGCGTACAAGGATATGCACCGGAGTCGTGCTGTCAGCGGTCAGGCTGCTGCAATCTGAGAGCTGAACGTTCTCGTCCTCGCGCGCCACGTTGCTGATGAACTTGAGCGGCTGGCCCACAATTTTCGCGGTGTCGATTTCACGCAGCAGGTCGCAGGCACCCGGAATCGCCGATTGCGGAGTTCCCTCCCCCGAGCAGGCGACCAATACAGCCGCACAGGCCATCGCCATGAGTCTCTTCATTCCTGCCTCCCCACCAATTTAGTAAACGCCGCCGGTCTCGTTCGCGAAGTCCGCATCCGATTGGACATAAAGCGGCTTGGTCGGCTGCAAATCGGTGCGCGGCTCATTGCCGGGTTTGAAAGCTTCCCAGATGACACCCGGACCATCGTATTGCACAATGCGACCGCTGCGACGCTCGACACGCACCATGCGCACACCCGGTGCGGACCGGAAAGGCGTCTTCGGTTCGTTCTTCAACGCCACATCGGCGAACTCCCCCCAGACCGGGGCCGCGACCGTACCACCCTGCGCCCAGCCACCGAGCGGCGTCGGCGTATCGTACCCAAGGTAGAGCCCGGCGACCAGATAGGGCGTCATGCCGACATACCAGACGTTGGTTGCCTCGTTCGTGGTGCCGGTCTTGCCGGCAAGGGGCCGGTCCAGATAGCGCAGGCGGGTCGCGGTGCCGCGCTCGACCACGCCTTCCAGCATATGCACGATCTGGTAGGCGGTGCGCGGGTCGGCCACCTGCGGGCGCGTCTCGGTCGGCGTCGGCATCGGTTCGCCGCTCCAGTCCCGCGCATTGCACTGACCGCAGGTGCGATCATCGGAGCGGTAGATGACAGCGCCCGAGGCATCCTCGACCCGGTCGATCGTGGTCGGCTGCAGGCGCACGCCGCCATTGCCGAGCGTTGCATAGGCGTTGACCAGCCGCTCGACCGTGGTTTCACCCGCACCCAGCGCATTGGCGAGCAGCGGGCGCATGCCATCGACGATGCCAAGATTCTTGGCGTAATCAGCGACTTTCTGCATGCCGACCGTATGCGCCAGACGCACAGTTACCAGGTTACGGGACTTCTCCAGTGCATCGCGCAGGGTCCGGGCGCCGGAAATGCGGCCATCGAAGTTGCGGAAGCATTTGGTGCCGAGCTTGACGCCCTGGTTCACGCAGAACGGCCCGTCGACGATCAGCGACGCCGGGGTGTAGCCGTTATCCAGCCCGACGGCATAGACGAACGGCTTGAAGGCGGACCCCGGTTGCCGCATCGCCTGGGTCGCACGGTTGAAGGCGGATCGGCGCGCATCAAACCCGCCCACCAGCGCGAGGATATGCCCGGTCTGCGGGTCCTGCGCGACAAAGCCGCCGGAAATCTTCGGGATCTGGCGCAGCACATATTGCCCTGCCGCCAGATTGACCGGCTCGACCGGTACGACATCACCCGGCTTGAGTAGCCTGAGCGCCGTCTCGCCGTTCAGGCGGCGCAGCGCACTGCCCGGCTGGATGACGCCGGTCAACCCGTTGGAGAAGCCGATGCGTAGGATGCCGCGCGCGTTCGATGTCACCATCGCCAGCGGCCAGTATGGCAGATCGCGCGGCGTCCCGGCCGATTTCGGTGTCTTCAGTTGCTGTGCGGCGTCCTGGTCCAGCGTGGTCAGCCGTCGCTGCCAGCCCTCACCCGGATCGATCTGCGCCTCCGGTCCGTTCCAGTCCTTGCCGCGATCAAAACTCAGGAGCGCCCGGCGCATGGCGCGCTCTGCGGCGCGCTGCAGGCCGAAATCGATGGTGGTGTAGACCCAAAGGCCACCGTTATAGACCCGCTCCTCACCGAACTGGTCGATCAGGCGGCGGCGGATATCCTCTAGATAATAGGTATCGAGCCGGTTGACCCGTTGCAGGCGCGGGATGCTGACCACCAGATCGCTGGCTTTTGCGGCATCGCGCTCACGCGCGCTGATATGGCCGTTGGCCGCCATCTGATCGAGGACATAGTTGCGGCGCTCGATGGTGAGCGCCTTGCGCCTGACCGGATTATAGAGGCTCGGTCCCTTGGGGAGCGCCGCCAGAAACGCCACCTCCGGCAGGGTCAACTCATTGAGCGGACGGTTGAAATAGGCAAACGAGGCGGCGGTGACCCCGTAGCTGTTCCGGCCCATGAAGATCTGATTGAGATACAGCTCGAGAATACGCTGCTTGGGCAGTGCCTGCTCGATGCGCCGCGCCAAAATCATGTCACGGATCTTGCGGGTGTAGCTGAACTTGCGCCCAAGCAGGATGCCCTGCGCTACCTGCTGGGTGATGGTGGAGGCCCCTGCCGGTCGCTTGCTGCTGCCGGTCAGTTTGATGCGCGCCAGATTGAACGCCGCCTTGGCGATGCCGGGGTAATCGAGGCCCGAATGCTCGAAGAATGTCTTGTCTTCCGCCGAAATAAACGCCTGGATGACCTGCGGGGGTACGTCCTCGATGCTGGTGTAGATGCGGCGCTGACGGGCGAACAGCGTGAGGATCTCGCCGTCCTTGCTGACGATGGTGGTCGGCAGCGGCGGCCGGTACTCGGCAAGTGTCTTGGCATCCGGCAGATCGCGGCCCAACTGCCAGTAGACCAGGGCCAGCAGGGCAACCATGGCACCGATGCCGATGCCGAAAATCGCAAGCACTCTCAGGGCGACCCAAGGCCATCCGCGCCGCCCGGCGCGCGGGGCTTTCCGGTTTTCGTTCAATTCCAGGCTCCCGAACCGGCCATTTGCGTCGGCCGCTTGGCGACCCGCTTACGCGATCAAGCCGACCTACGGCAAGACTTCACCGCATAGGGTAGCGGGTCAGCTTGAAAATCCGCTCGTGTGAGCTTGGACGAACCACGAGCCGCTCATCCCCTCCTCCAGCTCAGGATGAGCGGGCGATTATCATATTGAGACACTACCCCGGATAGGGCACGCCTCACCTGACGCTGGCGGTTGCCTTACCTGTGCGGCGCGCAAAATAGCGCTCGACTGCCGCGCGCACGCCGCGTGCGATCTTCTTCTGCCCGTCCGGCGAGAACAGGAATTTCGAGTCCTCAAGATTGGACATGTATCCGGTTTCCAGCAGGACCGAAGGGATGTCCGGGGCTTTCAGTACCATGAAGCCTGCGAAGCGGTGATGATTGGTGCGAAAGAAAATGTCATCCGCCATGGTATCGACGGCGGTGGCCGCAAACTCGGCCGAATAATTCATGGTCTCGCGCTGCATCAGGGACAGCAGAATATCGGCCACGTCCGGTGTGCGGGTGTCAAAACTGATGCCGGCGATCATGTCGGCACGGTTCTCCTTGGCGGCCAGGCGCTCGGCCTCGCGGTCGGACGCCTTCTCGGACAAGGTGTAGACCGTCGCCCCGCGGATATCGGGGTTGGCAATCGAGTCCGCGTGAACTGAGATGAACAGGTCCGCCTTCAGCTTGCGCGCGACGGCCACCCGCTCCTGAAGCGGAATGAAGACATCCTTGTCGCGGGTCAGAACGGCTTTGATTTGCCCGCTGCGTTCCAGCTCTGCCTTGATCGCTTTTGCAATTTCCAGGGTGACGGTCTTTTCCGTCTTGCCCTCCAGTACGCTCGGCGCGCCAGGGTCGGCGCCACCATGTCCGGCATCAATCACGACGACCGGCTTGCGCCCGGCGATACGACTGACGCGCGGCTGCGGCGTTGCCTTTGCCACTTTAGCCTTCTGGGGCCTGGCCTCATCCGGCTTGGTGGCCATTGTCTTTGCATCCGCCTGCTTGAGGTCTCCAGGCTTTGCGTCATCAGGTTCGGCACCCGGCGACTTGGTATCAGGCAGCCCTGCCACCTCGACAGGTCTGGCGGTATCCGGGGTTTGGCTGGCTGTCTGTGGCTCAAGGCGTGCGATCGGCTTGCGACCAGCACGCACGGCTGCCGCAAAAGCTTTCTCGCCTGTCTGCGCCAACGTGATGACAAGCTGACCATCGGCAGTCCAGGCCGCACTTTCAATTGCAGCCGTCTGCGCAAGATCGACCACCACCCGGCTGGCGTTAGGGGAGAACTGGCTGGCGCGCACACCACTGACGAGCACGCTTGCGCCTTCCGCAGGGCCGGCGCGCAAGGTCGTGCCCTTGAAGTCCATGACGATGCGGCCCGGGTCCGCCATGAAGAACTGGCTGGCCGTCAGCGCTGTATCTGCATCCTTGAACGCGAGGATGACCTGGGTCTTCTCGTCGTGGGTTTGCACGGCGATGCCTGCAAGGTCTGCGGCCATGGCAGGCGCACCTGCACAAAGCGTCGACAGTATCGCGGCGCACAGAACGGCCACGCACAAAATGCCCGTGCGCGATAACGCGCCGCCATTCCTTTTGCACGACATTTGCCCGATCATGGCCTGATCGCCCTCAAGTTTCCAGCATTCACCATATGCGTTTACAGGCATTACTCAATCATTAACGCCTTGACAAACACTTAACCAAAGAAATTTCCACGATTCGAGAAACCGGCACCCGATGCACACAGCGGGTTGTTAAGCGGTTTTTTTGATGCTAGCAGTCGATTTAGCAGATGTTTTGTCCTGTTGTGGGTTGGCGTACCGCTGCTCCTGTTGAGCTAAAGCCCACAATCAGACACTGCCCACGCGCATTCCGGTCCAGCGATTACGCTGCTGACGGAGGCGCAAAAAGGGTTTTGAGTGATGTCAGGGTTGAGCGAAAGCATGAAAGCGCAAGGCGAAAGCCGCGCTTCGGCTTGCGCTGTGTCCATGCCTGCGTGGTTAAAGCGCGCTGGGCTGACGATGACGCCGGCACGCCATGATCTGGCTCCGCCATCTGCGACATTCAATAACAGCGTTTTCAGTGCGCATGCCCGCCGGAGTGTATCGATCCGGATGCGCGCGCTGACCAGGAGATACAAGAATGACAACTCGCATGTTGATCGATGCGCGCCACCCGGAGGAAACCCGGGTCGCGGTCGTCAAGGGCAATCGGATTGAAGATTTCGACTTCGAGGCTGCGGATCGCAAGCAACTCAAGGGAAATATTTACCTCGCCAAGGTGACACGGGTCGAGCCGTCGCTGCAAGCCGCTTTCGTCGACTACGGCGGCAACCGCCACGGCTTCCTCGCCTTCAGCGAAATCCACCCTGACTATTATCAGGTACCGCTGCAGGACCGCGAAGCGCTGCTGCGCGAAGAGCAAAGTCTGCACGACCACGACCACGACGACCACGCTGACGACGAGGAGTCCGAAGACGCGGTCACCCAGGTCGGCGAAAACGATGACTTCACCGCCGAAAGCATGCGCAAGAAGCGCATGGACATGCGCCGGCGCTACAAGATCCAGGAAGTGATCAAGCGGCGGCAGATCATGCTGGTTCAGGTGGTGAAGGAAGAGCGTGGCGGCAAAGGGGCCGCCCTCACCACCTATTTGTCGCTGGCCGGCCGTTACTGCGTCCTGATGCCGAACACGACCAACGGCGGCGGGATCAGCCGGAAGATATCCAGCGCCACTGACCGGCGGCGGCTGAAGACCATAATGGCGGACCTGAAGCTGCCCGGCGGCATGGCCTGCATCATCCGCACGGCAGGCCTCAAGCGCACGAAGACGGAAATCAAGCGCGATTTCGATTATCTGACCCGGCTCTGGGACGATATCCGCGATCTGACGCTCAGCTCGAGCGCGCCGTCGATGATCTATGAGGACTCAAGTCTCATCAAGCGCGCGATCCGCGACATCTACTCCCGCGAGATCGACGAGATCATCGTCGAGGGCGAGCAGGGCTACCGCGCTGCAAAGGACTTCATGCGGCTGTTGATGCCGAGTCATGCCAGGAAAGTGCAAATCTACCGCGACCCCATGCCCCTGTTCGCCATGGCGCATGTCGAGGCGCAACTGGAGAGCATGTATTCCCCGGTCGTGCAGCTGAAATCGGGTGGTTATATCGTCATCAACCCGACCGAGGCACTGATCTCGATCGATATCAACTCTGGTCGGGCGACGCGCGAGCACAACATCGAGGAAACCGCGCTCAAGACCAATCTTGAGGCCGCCCAGGAAATTGCCCGCCAGTTGCGGCTGCGCGATCTGGCCGGTCTGGTGGTGATCGACTTCATCGATATGGAAGACCGCAACAATGTCCGTGCGGTCGAGCGTCGCCTGAAGGAAGCCCTGAAGTCCGACCGGGCCCGCATTCAGGTCGGGCGCATCTCCTCATTCGGCCTCATGGAGATGTCACGCCAGAGGCTGCGCACCGGGGTGCTGGAAGCCTCGACCGAAGTGTGCCCGCACTGCGAGGGCGCGGGCTTCATCCGCACTATATCCTCGGCAGCCCTACACGTGCTGCGCGGCCTTGAGGACGAAGCGGCGAGCGGCAAGGCCAGCATCCTCACCGTGCGGGTCGCGACCGATGTCGCGATCTACCTGCTCAACCATAAGCGCGGTGAACTCACCTTCATTGAGCAGAGCTACGGCGTCTCGATCACTATCGAGCCGGCAAACGGCCTGTTGATGCCGCGCTATGAAATCGACCGCGCAGGACCGCCGCCAGTCGCAATGCCGATACAGGCAATGCTGCCTGCCCTCGACGACGACGAGGACGACGATCTGGTCGAAGAAGAAGAGGAAGAATACGAGGACGAGGAAGAACGCGAAGAGGGCGACGAGGACGAAAACCGCGACGAACAACGACCTGCGCGCGCCGCAGCGTCAACTGAGGATCGTGGCGACCGGACACGGCGACGGCGGCGGCGGCGGCGGCGGACTCGCGACGACGTGCAGGTTCAGGCCCGTGAGGAGCAGGATGAGCCAGCCGAACACGACCCTGCTGATATCGACGCCGCCGATGCTCAGGCTGAAGCCGATGAGCGCGGCGAACGGCGGCGGCGGCGGCGGCGGCGGCGCAGCGGTCGCCGGGAACGTGGCGATCTGCCAGCAGTCGCTGTTCAACAAACCGGAGACCCGGCACCGGAGGGATTGGATGCAGAAATAGCGCCAACCGCTGCCCTGGCGGACGCGGGGGCGGATACGGATACGCAAAGTGTGCCGCTGGCCGAGGCGGCCGAGCAACCGGCAGACGAGAAGCCCAAGCGCCGCCGCGCCGCGCCGCGCCGCAAGAAGGCAGAGGATGCTGCGCCGGACACGCTCGACCAGGACGCTGGCGCAGATACCGCGGTTGACACCACTGCAGCCGTATCTTCGCCCGAAGTCGACGCAGAACCTGCGCCTGTTGAGGACACAACGGCCAAGCCCAAGCGCCGCGCGGCACCCCGGCGCAAGACAGCCAAAGCTGCCGATGCCGCCACAGAGGCGAGCAGCGAGGCGACTGAAGGACCGGCGGCCGAATCCATGCCGGCGGGACCTGCCGCAGCCGAAGTCCTCCTCGCAGCGGTCGAGCACCCGGCAGCAGACACTGTTGTGGCGGACGTCGCCGCGAACACGGACGCCATGCCGGTTGCCGAGGAACCGCCCCCGGGTCCGCCGCGCAAAGGCTGGTGGCAACGCACCTTCGGGGGATAACAGGCTGCTGGATATAGTCACCCTGGCGCAGGAACCGCTCTTTTGACCGGTGTAGCCCGTCGGTTGGGCCAATTGGGCTTGACCGACGGGCAGCCGCATACGAACCTCTGATATGCTCATACACTGCCATGGTGAGGGCCCGACACATGTCAGACACGCGGCATCCCGCTCGAAATGCTTGATAGGGCCCATGACTCAATCGCCCCAGATTTCAGTGCACACACGAAGACTTAGGGCCTGGCTGCGCACCGGTGCCCTGATGTTGGCGATGCTGTGCTGGCTGGCCATAACGCCTGCTGCGCATGCCCAGAGCATATTGCGGGACGCTGAGACGGAAGCGTTCCTCAAGAAGATCACCGCGCCGATCCTCAAGGCGGCCAACATCGACCCCGACAAGTTCGAATATGTGCTGATCGGCGACACCTCGCCGAACGCCTTTGCATCGACCGGGCTGGTGATCTACCTCCATTCCGGCTTGATCCTCAACGCCACAAACGTTGATCAGGTCATCGGCGTGATGGCCCACGAAACCGGCCACGTCGCCGGTGGCCACGTTTTCCGCACCGAAGATGGCACACGGGCGGCATCGCGCATATCCATCCTGTCGCTGTTGCTGGCCGCGGCCGCAATCGCTGCCGGCTCTGCCGAGGCCGGCATCGGCATCCTCGGCGGTGGCCAGCAGGCCGCACTCGGCAGCTACCTCGCCTACTCGCGGGCGCAGGAGTCCGCGTCCGACCAGGCGGCCGCCTATTACCTCGATAAAGCCGGGATTTCCGGGCGCGGGCTGCTGGAGTTCTTCGAGTATCTGCAAGGCCTGGAACTGCAGCGCACCACAGGGCGCACAGTCACCTATGCCGGCACGCACCCGTTCAGCGGTGACCGCATACAGGCGCTCACCGAGCGCATGCAGAAATCCGCCGCCTGGGACAAACCCACCGACCCGGAGCTGCAGCGGCAATTCCTGCTCCTGAAGGCAAAGCTCTACGGCTTCAGCTACGAGCCCAACCGCACGCTCCAGACCTATCCCGAGGCCGACACCTCTGACCCCGCGCGCTACGCCCGTGCCTATGCCTGGCACAAGCTGGCGTTCACCGACAAGGCCGCCGCCGAGGTGGAGGCGTTGCTGCAGGATGAGCCGAACAATCCCTACTTCATGGAGCTGAAGGGCCAGGTTCTTCTTGAGTCCGGGCGAGTCAAAGAGGCGATCCCGCCGCTGCGCACCGCCTACAGCCTGCTGCCGCGCCAGCCGCTGATCGGCAGCCTGCTCGGCCACGCGCTGCTGGCGACGGACGATAATGCCTACACCGATGAAGCACGAACAATCCTCAAGGAAGCAGTCGCCGCAGATGCAGAAAATCCCTTTGCCTGGTATCAGCTTGGCATTGCCTATTATCGCGGCGGCGATGAGGCGCGCGCGAAGCTGGCGTCTGCGGAGCATTACGGTTTGATCGGCGCGCCCGCCCTGGCGCTGCGCAATGCAGTCGATGCCGCTAGGGGCCTGCCGCGCGGATCGCCGGACTGGCTACGATCCCAGGACATCATTGTGTTTGCAGAAGATCGCTTGAAACGGCAGAAGCGGCGACGCGGATAAGGACTGAAGATTGATGATGCGTTTTGCCCCCCTGTTGGCCGTGCTGCTGGTGTTGCCGCTGGGGCTGGTCTTCCTCACGCAGCCCGCTGTCTCGACACATGCGCAGACCACGACTTCTGCCACCAAGGCCGGTGACGCCACCGAGCGCGCGCGCATGGAGGCCATGATCCGCGATTATCTTCTGGCCAACCCCGAGATCATTCCGGAGGCCATGGCCCGCCTGCAGGAGCGCGAAGTCACCCGTACGCTGGAGAGCAACCGTTCACAGATTGAGACGCCGTTCCCCGGTGCCGAGATTGGCAATCCGAAAGGCGACGTGACCGTCGTCGAGTTTTTCGATTTCCAGTGCCCCTATTGCAAGACCAGCCACAACGACGCGGAAATCCTCGTCAGCAATGACCCCAAGGTCCGTTATGTGTTCCGGGATCTGCCAGTGCTGGACCGGGGCGGCGAGCCGCTCTCCATGCGCTCGGCGCTGGCGGCGCTGGCAGCGGCGCGCCAGGGCAAATATCTCGCGCTGCGCAAGGCCCTGTTCGATCTGCCGGGCCGACCCTCGCAGGAACGGCTGGTGCAGGCCATCCGTCAGGCCGGGCTGGA
Organism: uncultured Sphingomonadaceae bacterium; assembly: GCA_964404985.1. GTDB lineage: Bacteria > Pseudomonadota > Alphaproteobacteria > Sphingomonadales > Sphingomonadaceae > Hankyongella. Next base: position 40,550 of record CAYOMD010000001.1, on the reverse strand, counting down.
TGAAACCAAGCTCGCCCGCGACATGGAAGACCCGGCGCTGAAGCAGGCACTTGAGGCCAATATTGCGCTGGCCCAGAATATCGGCGTCACCGGCACCCCGACATTCATTATCGGCAACCAGATTTTCGCCGGTGGGGTAGGAGTCGAAGGCCTGAGCCAGGCTGTCAACATCGAGCGTGCCCGCCTCAACCGCCGCTGAGCGATCGCCCCATTTTGGGAACAGGTCGCGGCCAGTTTGCGGGCACCTGTCGGAATGGCTTACATTCACGCTGTTCATTCTTTTCCGCCTTGGACGGCAATTAACGCCTCACCTCAAAAATTAGCTTTTGGCATCAAATTTGCCTCGTTTGGTTACGGGCGGAGAGCACGCCCACAAACGAAGGGCAAAATATTCATGAAAACTATCGCTTTACTATTGGCTGGCGCCATGGGCGTCATCAGCGCGAACGCCATCGCCGCTCCTGTGACTGTCGCCGGCGACCCGGCGCTCTACTGGAACCAGGTCCTGATAGAAGCCATTCGCACTACGTCGACGCCGCCGCCGGTCGCGGCACGCGCGCTGGCCATGGTCAACACTGCGGTATTTGATGCCGTGAACGCGTCGACCGGTGGTCAATATTACGGCTACGGCAGTTCATTTGCGGGTGGCATCCCCGCCTCGACCCGCACGGCGGCAGCCACCGCTGCGCACACCGTGCTGAGCCAGTTGTTCCCGACTCAAGCTGCTACCTTCGATGCCGCACTCGTACAGAGCCTGGCCCTTGAGTCAGACCCCGCCGCCCGCGCCGCAGGCCAGGCGCTCGGGACACAGACCGCCGGCGTGATCCTCGCCGCCCGTGCCAACGATGGTGCCAGCGCCGTCGTGCCTTACACGCCGGGCACCGGAATCGGCGAATGGAAGCCGACGCCGCCGGGCTTCGCACCCGCCGCCCTGCCGCAATGGCCTTATGTCACGCCGTTCACCATGAGCTCGGGGGACCAGTTCCGCGCACCGGCACCGCCGTCGCTGGATAGCGCGGACTATGCCGCAGCACTGAACGAAGTGAAGGAACTGGGGTCGATCAACAGCGCTACCCGCACCGCCGACCAGACCGCCATTGCCAACTTCTGGATCGACAATGCCGGGACCGCCACGCCGCCGGGCCACTGGCTGATTATCGCCAACGATGTCGCGCAGCAGCAAGGCCTCGATACGCTGGAGGCCAGCCGCCTGCTTGCCCTCACCTCCCTGTCTGTTGCCGATGCCGGGATCGCGGCATGGGACACCAAGTACACCTATGAGTTCTGGCGGCCGATCGATGCAATCCGCAACGCCGACCAGGATGGCAATGACGGTACGACCCTCGATGCACTCTGGACCCCGTTGATCGCAACCCCGAACCATCCATCCTACGTGTCCGGCCATAGCACCTTCTCGGGCGCTGGTGCCCAGATCCTGGACCTGTTTTTCGATGCGGATTTCAACTTCTGTTCGGGCGATGAAATCGACGCTGACGTTTTGCGCTGCTGGGATTCGTTCGCACAAGCGGCAGATGAGGCCGGTCGCAGCCGAATCTATGGCGGCATCCACTACAGCTTCGACGATGTGAACGGGCAGGCGATCGGGGAGTCCATCGCGCGCCAACTCTTTAGCAATACCCTGACCCGGGTGCCTGAACCGGGCACGCTCACGCTCAGCCTGCTGGGCCTGGTGGCTATCGGGGGCATCGCCCGCCGCCGGAAATAACGCCAAGGCATAGGGCGCTCCGTCATCGTGCGGGGCGCCCTGCTTTTGGTCCAGAACGTGATGACTTTACGTTGGTTCAAAACCCATACCGTTCGTGTCGAGCCTGGTCGAGACACGTCCAGAATCTGCTGGAGCCGCCCCTCGACCGAGCTCGGGGCGAACGGTTCAATCGAAAGTTATAAACCGCTCTAAATCAACCCGGCAAGCGGGCTGGACGGGTCAGCATAGCGGCGCTTGGGCATGCGTCCGGCCAGATAGGCCAGCCTTCCGGCCTCGACGCTGAGCTTCATGGCGCGCGCCATGGCGACCGGGTCCTTGGCCTCGGCGATTGCCGTGTTCATCAGCACGCCGTCGCAGCCCAGTTCCATGGCCACCGCCGCATCGGACGCCGTGCCAACCCCGGCATCGACCAGCACCGGCACCTTCGTCTGCTCGACGATCAGGCGGATCATGACCGGGTTCTGTAATCCTAGTCCTGAGCCAATCGGTGCCCCGAGCGGCATGATCGCGCAGGCCCCGGCATCCTCCAGACGCTTGGCCATGATCGGGTCGTCCGAGCAATAGACCATGACGTCAAAGCCGTCCTTCACTAACACCTCTGTCGCCCGCAGGGTCTCGATCATGTCCGGGTACAGCGTTTTCTGCTCGCCCAGGACCTCAAGCTTGACCAGAGACCAGCCGCCAGCCTCCCGCGCCAGCCGCAGGGTGCGAATTGCATCCTCAGCCGTGTAGCAGCCGGCGGTATTGGGCAGATAGGTATAGTGCTTGGGGTCTATGAAATCGGTCAGCATCGGCTGTTTTGGGTCCATGACGTTGACCCGACGCACCGCGACGGTGACGATCTCGGCACCGCTCGCCTCAAGCGCTGCCCGGTTCTGCTCAAAGCTCTTGTACTTGCCGGTGCCGACAATCAAGCGGGAACTGAAGTGCCGCCCGGCCACCGTCCAGCGATCCTCCGCCGTGGCATCACCGCCACCGACGAAGTGCACGATTTCCATAGCGTCGCCATCAGCCACCAGCGTCGTGGCATACTGCGATTTCGGGACGATCTCGAGGTTGCGCTCGATGGCCACCCGGGTGGGGTCCAGCCCGATCTCCGTGACAAGTGCTGCAACCGTCATCGGTGCGCCAAAGGTGCGCTTGTCTCCGTTCAGGCGAATGGTGATCATGTTCAAGGCCTTGATTAAGTTTATAAATCCAGCAGGCTCTAGCCATGCGTCCAATCCCTATCTATAACGCTCATCGTTAATCGCAAGACCATGTCTTTGCGCGTACACAACAGGACAATGACTCTGAGCATGATTTCTGGCGCAGGGCTGCCCCGAATATGAGCACTGCGGCTATCCGGCGTGTTCTCGTCTTGAACGGGCCGAACCTCAACCTTCTAGGTCAGCGTGAGCCTTCGGTTTACGGATCGACGACGCTTGCAGACATCGCCGCCATGCTGGACGCAGCGGCCCCCGCTCTCGGCCTGCGGACCGACCTGCGGCAGACCAACCATGAAGGCCAGATGATCGACTGGCTGCACGCGGCGCGCCACGACACCCATGCCGTCATCCTGAACCCCGGCGGCTGGACACACACCTCTGTCGCGCTACATGATGCGGTCAAGGCGATTGAAACGCCGGTCATCGAGGTGCACATCAGCAATCCGCATGCGCGGGAGCCGTTTCGGCATCATTCGTTTATTTCAGCCGTCGCGCGCGGGGTCATCGCCGGGTTCGGCGCGGACGGATATCTGCTGGCGCTGCACGCTGCCGCAAAGTTTTGAGCACAAGGGACTGACATGGCATCAAAATCCCCCTCCCGGGCGCTTTCGGTCGATACCGCGCAGCTGCGCGAGCTGGCCGAACTGCTGAAGGAGACTGATCTCACCGAGATCGAAATCGCCGATGGTGAACGGCGTATTCGACTCGCCCGCCAGATGACGGTCATGGCACCGGCCTATGCGCCGACGCCCGCGGCCCAAGCCGAGGCGACTGCACCGGCCAGAGACACCGTGAAAGACACTGTGGTCGATATCGGCAGCCACCCCGGCCTTGTGAAATCACCCATGGTCGGCACGGTCTATACCTCGAGCGAGCCGGGCAAGCCCGCCTTTGTCGCCGTCGGCAGTTCGGTCAAGGAAGGCGATACCCTGCTGATTATCGAGGCCATGAAGGTGATGAACCCGATTGCCGCACCGCGCAGTGGCACAGTCACCCGCTTTCTGGTCACCAACGAACAGCCGGTGGAATTCGGCGAGCCCCTGCTGGTGATCGAGTAAATGATCAAGAAGCTGCTCATCGCCAATCGCGGCGAGATCGCGCTCAGAATCCAGCGCGCAGCCCGGGAAATGGGCATCCAGACCGTCGCTGTTCACTCGACGGCAGACGCGGACGCCATGCACGTGCGTATGGCGGATACCGCCATTTGTATCGGGCCGCCGTCGGCGGCGCAGTCCTATCTGAATATCCCCTCCATCATGGCGGCTGCCGAGATCAGCCACGCGGATGCGATCCACCCCGGCTACGGCTTCCTGTCGGAAAATGCCAAGTTCGCCGAGATCGTGATCGAGCACGGCATCACCTGGATCGGCCCGAACCCGGAGCATATCCGCACCATGGGCGACAAGGTCGAGGCCAAGCGCACCGCCGCCAAGCTCGGCCTGCCGCTGGTTCCCGGCTCGGATGGCCCGATTGAGACCATCGAGGAGGCGCATGCCGTTGCCGCCAGCATCGGCTACCCGGTTCTGGTGAAGGCTGCATCCGGCGGCGGCGGACGCGGCATGAAGGTCGTCCCGGACGAGGACGCGCTGGAGGGTCTGATCGCCCAGGCGCGCTCAGAGGCCAAAGCCGCGTTCGGGGATGGCACCGTCTACCTTGAGAAATATCTGAGTGAGCCGCGCCATATCGAGTTCCAGGTCTTTGGGGACCGGCATGGCAACGCCGTTCATTTGGGCGAGCGCGACTGCTCTCTCCAGCGCCGCCACCAGAAAGTACTGGAGGAAGCGCTCTCGCCAGCCCTGACCCCGGACCAGCGCGCCCGCATGGGTGAGCGGGTGCGCGCCGCTGTCGCCGGTATGGGCTATGTCGGTGCCGGGACCATGGAGTTCCTGTATGAAAACGGCGAGTTCTATTTCATCGAGATGAACACCCGCCTGCAAGTCGAGCATCCGGTGACCGAGATGATCACCGGCCTGGACCTGGTGCGCGAGCAGATCTTGGTTGCATGTGGCGAAAAGCTCTCGGTGACACAGGACGACGTGACCTTCACCGGGCACGCCATCGAATGCCGGATCAACGCCGAGGACCCCCGCACCTTCGCGCCGGCACCGGGCACCGTCTCGACCTTCCACATGCCCGGCGGTCCGGGTGTGCGCATCGACTCGGCCCTCTATGCCGGCTACCGCATCCCGCCCAACTACGACAGCATGGTCGCCAAACTCATCGTCCATGCGGCCGACCGCAAGACCTGCCTGATGCGCCTGAAGCGCGCACTGGATGAAATGGTGATCGGCGGCGTCACCACAACGATCCCGCTGCACCAGGCGCTGCTGGAGAGCCCGGAGTTTCGGGCCGGCGACTATTCGATCAAGTGGCTGGAGCGCTGGCTGGCGGAGTCAGCCTGAGCGCCACTGCAGTGGCAAAGCGGGCATCATCCCCCTTGGCGAGCCAGCCGGCTTCTGCGGCAAGCGCGTCCAGCAGCGGGTCCAGCCAGTCGGCATCCGCTTTGCTGAAGTTGCCGAGCACATGGCCGGTCACTTTGTCCTTGTGGCCGGGATGGCCGATACCGAGCCGCACCCGCCGGTAATTCTGGCCGCAGTGCGCATCGATTGAGCGCAGGCCGTTATGACCGGCAGCACCCCCGCCCACCTTCAGCTTGAGCTTGCCGGCCGCCAGGTCCAGCTCGTCATGGAACACGCTGAGCTGGTCAACACCCGCCTTGTAAAAGCGCAAGCCCTCCCCCACCGAGCGACCACTTTCGTTCATGTAGGTTTGCGGCTTCAGCAGCACTAGTTTTGCGCCGTCGATGTGACCCTCGCAGGCCACACCCTGAAAGCGGGTGCGCCACGGCGAAAATCCGTGGCGATCCGCTATGCGCTCAAGCGCCATGAACCCGATGTTATGACGGTGGCCGGCGTATTGTGCGCCGGGATTGCCAAGGCCGACCCAGATGAGCATGGCAGGCAGCGCCCCGGCCGGCCCGGCAGGGGCGCGAGCGCCTTACTTCTTGTCGTCCGCCGCCGCAGCGTCCGCATCCGAGCGCATGCCGGACGGTGCCACCACGGTTGCGATGGTGAAATCGCGGTCCTTGATGGTCGGCTCGCAGCCGGCGGGCAGGGTAACGGCCGAGATGTGCACCGAGTCGCCAATCACCAGGCCCTTGCACGAGATGACCAGTTCGTCCGGGATCGCGTCGCTGGGGGCCAGCAGCTCGACTTCGTGACGCACGATGTTGAGCACACCGCCAGCCTTCAACGCCGGGCTGTCGCTTTCATCAACAAAGCGCACCGGGACCATCACCGTGACCTGGCTGTCCGCAGCCAGACGCAGGAAATCGACGTGGATCGGTCGGTCGGTCACCGGGTGAAACTGAACGTCGCGCGGCAGGGTGCGTTCCTTGGCACCGCCATCCAGCGCCAGTTCGACGACCGAGTTCATGAAGTGGCCCTTGTGGAGCATCTTCACGAGGACTTTTTCTTCCACGGCAATCATCACCGGGGCCTGCTTTGCGCCGTAAATCACGGCCGGCACCCACCCGGTACGCCGCACGCCACGAGAGGCTCCCTTGCCTGCCCGGTCGCGCGGCTGTGCGTCTAGCGACAGCATCTCGCTCATCTTTATCTCCAAAAAAGTTACAACTGCGCGAACCTCCAGGGATGTGCTGCGCAGCGAAGCGCGAGGGCATAGCGGAACCAAGGCATAAATGCAACGGCGCGGATATTGCGGATGCGCCTTCGCGGCGTACGCTCTTTTGCAGCGCACAAATGTCACACGCTCTTCGCGAAACTGTCGTCAAGACGTAACAAACATCAGCTAACAGACAGGCATTGCACAGCGTTAAGCTCACCTCGTGTGGTTTGCCCGTTTTTACTGACTACCTATTTTGTCTTTCCCCCAATAGCCCGGCCCTTGTGGCCGGGCTTTTTTGTCCGCCGCTGCCGTTCGCATCCGTATGTGCCGTCATTTCGGCCCTTCGACGCCGCTTGGTGAGCGGCGCTCAGGATAAACTGCAGCCGGAATCCAGGGCCGCAAGAGCGCGGATTACCCGATTCTGGATCCCGGTTTTCGCCGGGATGACGCGTAAAGTGTTCAATAGCTTTGCAAGCGAGATAAACACCTTTCTATCCGTACTGCCGACATTGAACACGTGCCAGCATTCCCAAACAAGAACAAATATAGTACGACCTGAGTCGTTTCGCCCGAATTCCGGGGGTACCATGACTCCGCCGCCGTCCGGCCTGCGCTGGCTCTACGTCGATTTCAACAGCTACTTCGCCAGCGTGGAGCAGCAGGACCAGCCGCGCCTGCGTGGCCGGCCGGTGGCGGTCGTGCCGGTGGACACGGATTTCACCAGCGCCATCGCCGCCAGCTACGAGGCCAAGGCGTACGGCGTGCGCACCGGCACCATGATCCGGGATGCCAAACGCATGTGTCCCGGCTTGATCTGCGTGCCGGCACGTCATGACCTCTATGTTGCCTATCATCACCGGGCGCTTGATGAGATCAACCGCCACATCCCGGTGGCCGCCGTCTGCTCGATCGATGAGGCGGCCTGTTCTCTGATGGATAACGAAGCCCCGACCGAGGTTGCGATCCGCATTGCCCGATCCATCAAGCAGGGCCTGGCCGCAAACGTCGGTGCTTATGTGCGCTGCTCGATCGGCATTGCGCCCAACCGCTACCTCGCCAAAGTCGCGACCGACATGCAGAAACCGGATGGCCTGACCGTGCTTCACCCCTGCGACCTGCCGCACCGGCTGCTTGGGCTGGCGCTACGTGACCTGCCGGGAATCGGTGCCAACATGGAAAAGCGGCTGCTGCGCTCCGGTATCCCCGATATGGCCGCACTGCTGGCCCTGGATATGCGGCGCATGCGCGAGATCTGGGGCGGCGTCTGCGGTGAGCGCATGTGGCAGTTGCTACGCGGCGTGGACCTGCCGGAAATCGAGACCGCACGGCGTACCGTCGGCCACAGCCACGTCATGGCACCGGAGTTCCGCCCGCCGGAGCAGGCAATCCACATCGCCCGCCGGCTGACGCTCAAGGCCGCCAGCCGGTTGCGCCGCATGGACTATTACGCGGGTGCCATGGCCTTCTCCGCCCGCCTGGAATGCGGCCTGCGCGTCGATGCGCACGCCACCTGCTGGCGCGCGCAGGACAGCCGCACCTTCCTCGACCTGCTGGACGGGATGTGGGCGCGCTGCATCGGGCCGCGCCCCGCCCTGCCGATCAAGAAGGTTGCCGTGACGCTCTATGACCTGCAACCGGCGGACCGCGTGCTCCTGGACCTGTTCGACCAGCCGTGTGACAGCGGGCGCAACACGCGGCTCAAATCCGAGCGGATTTCCCGCGCCATGGATCAGCTCAATCAGCGTTTCGGCCGCGACACGGTGCTGGTCGGCATGCTGCCCCGCCATGGGCAGCGTTTCTCCGGCACCCGGATCGCGTTCACCCGCATCCCCGACCTGCAGGAGTTTCAGGAATAGAGCAGGTATTCTGGCAAGCCGGTATCAGGCCGCGAGGACGCGGGCCAGTTCCTGGCGCAAGGCGCGCAGCCGGGCGACGGCTTGGGCATCGAGCATCAGCGGCGTGACATCTGTGGCGGCATCGTCGGGCGCAGGGTGCAGCACAGCAACGGGGTGCGGAGTATCCGCGCTGTCTAGAGTATCCGCAGGGCCCGGCGACTCGCCGGCCTCCCCTGCTGAGAGTGCCGCATCGAGCCCGCCGAGAATGGCACTGGCTCCCTTTTCGCGCAGCAGTTTCTGCACACCGCGGATCGTATAGCCTTCGGTGTAGAGCAGGTGGTTGATGATCCGCAGCAGGCGCAAGTCTTCTGGCCGGTAATAGCGCCGGTTGCCGCCGCGCTTGAGCGGGCGGATACCGGCAAACTTGGTTTCCCAGAACCGCAAAACATGCTGGGGCACACCGGTGAGCTCTGACACCTCGGAGATGGTCTTGTAGGCATCCGGTGACTTCATCGCGTCCTCACCAGGCGATGCCCAAGAGGCGGGCGCGTGAAAAACGCTGTCCTACGCAGGATGCGCATCATCATCCCGCGGCAATGATGCGATCACGCAGGACCTGGCTGGCGCGGAAGGTCAGCGTCTTGCGCGGGTCGATCGGCACTTCTTCCCCGGTCTTGGGATTGCGACCGATACGCCCGCCCTTCTGACGGACCACGAAGGTCCCGAACGACGATATCTTGACATTCTCGCCGGTGACCAGCGCCTGGCTGATCATGTCCAGCACCGCTTCAACAAGCAGGGCGGACTCGGCGTGCGAGAGGCCGACTTGCTGATATACGGCCTCACTCAGGTCTGCGCGTGTTACTGTCTTCCCCATGGCCATCCTCCTCATCCATGACGGCGCGCACAAAGGTGCTAACTGTCTGTGGTCGTGGCCATTACCAACGTAAAGCAATCGCGCCCCAAGTAAAGCCGCCACCCATCGCTTCGAGCAGGACAACGTGCCCCTGTTGCACGCGGCCATCACTCACCGCGACGTCGAGCGCGAGCGGAATGGACGCCGCAGACGTATTCGCGTGGCGGTCAACCGTCACCACCACACGCGCCGGATCAATCTCCAGCTTGCGGGCGGTCGCATCCAGAATGCGCTTGTTGGCCTGGTGCGGCACCACCCAGTCGACATCGCGGGACGCCAGGCCGGCAGCGGCCACCGTCTCGGCCATGATGGTGGACAGATTTTCGACCGCATGCCGAAACACCTCCCGGCCGGACATACGCAGATGGCCGGTCGTGCAGGAGGAGGACGGGCCGCCATCAACGTAGAGCAGGTCGTTGTAGCGGCCATCCGAGCGCAGGCGGCACGCCAGGATGCCCCGATCCGGGGCATCGTCCGGAGTCGCGGCGCGCACCACAACCGCGCCGGCACCGTCCCCGAACAGGACGCAGGTTGCCCGGTCTTCCCAGTCCAGGATGCGCGAGAAAGTCTCCGCACCGATCACCAGGGCCATGCGCGCCTGGCCGACACGGATCATGCTGTCCGCAACCGCAAGCGCATACACAAAGCCGGAGCACACCGCCTGGACGTCAAACGCGGCCCCCTGCGTGATGCCGAGGCTGGCCTGAATGCGCGTGGCTGTCGAAGGGAAAGTCTGGTCCGGAGTCGCCGTCGCCACGATGATCAGATCGACATCGTTTGCCGCGACTCCAGCTGACGCAAGGGCTGCCTCTGCAGCCCTGGTGCCCAGATGCGAGGTCCATTCGCCCTCGGCCGCGATATGACGCTGGCGGATGCCGGTACGCTCAACGATCCATTCATCCGTGGTATCAACGGTATGCGCCAGTTCATCGTTCAGGAGCAGCTTTGCAGGCAGGTAGCTGCCGGTACCGATGATGATGCTGCGGAGGGTCATATCAGCCTGCTACAGAAACATCCGGCCGTGCGCCAGCCTCTCCGAGTGCATTCAGGTCTGCCTCGATGCGGCGGGTGATGTCGTCCGCCAGCAATTCTATCGCAAGGCCGATCGCGGCCGCCATGCCGGCGGCATTTGCGCTGCCGTGGCTTTTGACGACAATGCCGTTCAAGCCGAGGAACACCGCGCCGTTGTGATTGTTGGGGTCGAGGTGTGACCGCAGCGCGCGCAGGCCGCCGCGTGCCAGAAAATAACCGGCGCGGGTCCAGATCGACTGTGTCAACGCCTTGCGCAGCAGCCCGGAGACCAGCCGGGCGGTCCCCTCGGCGGTCTTGAGCGCGACATTGCCGGTAAAACCGTCGGTCACAATCACATCGACATCACCGGCACCAATCTTGTCGCCTTCGATGAAGCCCTCGAACGCCATGGGCAAATCCGCACCACGCAGCCGAACCGCCGCCTCACGCAGGCTCTCGGTGCCCTTCATCTCCTCGACGCCGATGTTGAGCAGCGCCACGCGCGGACGCTTCAGGCCCAGCACCGTGCGGGCAAAGGCTGCCCCCATGATGGCAAACTGCACAAGATTCTCGGTATCGCACTCGGTGTTGGCGCCGAGGTCGAGCATCACCGACTCCGAGCGCGCCGTCGGGATCACCGCGACCAGTGCCGGGCGGTCAATACCCTCGCGGGTGCCAAGGCGAACCTTCGCCATCGCCATCAAAGCGCCGGTGTTACCGGCTGAGACCGCCGCCGAGGCCTCACCGTTCTTCACGGCATCGATCGCCATGCCCATGGAGGACGTGCGACCGCGCCGCAACGCCTGGCTCGGCTTGTCGCCGCTGCCAACCACTGCGTCCGTATGGATGATCGTGCTGATCGCCCGCAGCTTCGGGTAGGGGTTAAGCGCCTCGTCGATCAGCGCCTCCTGACCGTAGAGCCGAAAACTGGCCTGGGGGGCACGCACGCGTGCAATCTCAGCCCCGGCAATAGTCACTGCCGGCCCGAAATCTCCCCCCATGGCGTCGAGCGCAAGTATGATGGGGTCAGCCATTGAGGGATGCCGTGGCGCGCGCTTAGGCGGCGCCGACGTCGATGACTTCACGCCCGTCGTAGTGGCCGCAGGCGCTGCACACATGGTGCGGAAGCTTCAGTTCGCCACAGTTGGAGCATTCCTGAAAGCCGGTCGGCTTCAAGGCATGGTGACTACGGCGCATATTCCGGCGCGACGGGGACGTTTTTCTTTTAGGAACAGCCATTGGAGTCTCGATCGTTACCGACCCAAAAAAGGGCGGGACCTTTGAACAAGCGCGGGACAATAGCGATTCGCGCCCTCAATTCAAGTCTGGTGTAAGATTTGCGTGATTTCTGCTGCTGTGTGCACCCTATTCCTTGTGGGAGAGCGCCCCCTTGAGTGCGGCAAACGGGTTCCGGCGCTGTACCTCTGCGTCCTCGTCGGTCACAAAGCGCCGTGCCTGCGCGACCGCCTCGCCCTCGGCATGCGGGTACGGATTCAACGCAACCCCGAAGGACTGCGCGACCAGTTCCCCGATGTCGATCTGCCCGCCGGTCAGCGGTTCGATATCCAGGTCGACCTCGTTCAGTTCGATCTCGGCATGGGGATCGATGGCGGCAGGCCGACGATACAGCGTGTCGATCTCCTCACTTGCCTCCTCCGGCACCGGCGCGCCGGAGAGCACGCAAGCCTGTACCGCATGGGCGTGCAGGCGCCCGGTGACGCGCACATCCTCCCCCTCCAGGCGCACCAGAAGCTCGGCTTGCAGCACCGGCGGCTCCAGCAGACCAAAGCGCTTGGCCAATGCCGCCAGTTCCTCTGGGGTTGGCACCAGGGTGAGCGAGAGGCCCGCCGACGAGAGCTCATCGAGCTTCAGGGTTGTCATCAGCCCGCGCATCATAATCTCCCCTCCATCAGGTCCTGCATGTCAGACGAGGCAAGTTGCGCCCGTCGCGCCGTGATCCAGCCGGCAACAAACGCCAACGGCCGGGCACCTGGGTCGTCCCCGCGATAGAGATTGCGCACCAGCGCCTCAGACAGCGCACCCTCATCGCCGGCTGCAATGGCATCGCGATAGGCCAGGTGCCGCCCGGAGCAGGCCGCAGCCATGGCACGGACCTGCTTGCCGACATTCATGTCACCGACACCGATTTCGCGCAGGGTACGGTCCATGTCGTCGATCAACCGCTCGACCAGCGCGGTCTGCACGGCACCGCGCAACGCCGGGGCCAGGTCATCCGCCGCCTCGATCCGCAGCATGGCCAGCGACACGGTGAGCGCCAGCGCATCGAAGCGCCCGTCCAGGGTGTCCGGCACGCCACCGTCCCGGAACAGCGCCGGGTCCCGTGCGATGGCAACACAGGCATTGTAAAGACGTTCCGCCGGGCGCAGCGGCGCAGGCGGTGTCCTGAACCGGGCCAGCAGGTGGCTCAACCAGCCGCGTCCGGATGGTCGGGTGGGCGAGACTTGGCTTGCAGGCTCGGCGGGACCGCGATAGTCATTCATAGACAAGTTCCATAACGCGCGTCGCGCGCAGCGACTAGTGTCGTGATTTCTCAGGGTGCTTGCGTGACCGATCCTCCGCATAGCAATCACCCAGATCATATACGACACGAACAGCCCACAGGATTGAAGACGTGACATCGAAGACTGCGACCCTGGCCCTCTCGATCCTGCTGCTGGCGACCGCCGGCTGCACCCGCATCAAGGACGTCAAGGGCTATGTGATCGATAACGAGCTGACGCAGGAGATCAAACCCGGCGTCGACAACAAGCAGTCGGTCGCCAAGACCCTGGGCAATCCGTCTGTCCAGTCCGATTTCAACGGCAATACCTGGTATTATGTCTCGGACAAGACATCCCAGCTCGCCTTCCTCTGGCCGAAGCCGACCAAGCATGACGTCATCAAGGTCGACTTTGATGACAAGGGCAATGTCACGGCGATCGGTCGCCTCGGCAAAGACCAGCTGGTCTCGGTCAATCCGGCCGGCGGCGCGACACCCACGCGCGGGCGCGAATTCGGCTTCTGGGAGCAGCTGGTCGGCAGCATCGGCCGCTTCGGGGCCAGCCCGGAGGCGCAGGGTGGCCAGGGCAGAGGTGGCTGAGGCAGCACTTTTTTGCTTGGAAGTTCACCAACTATTCAGTTGGCAGCGGGTATCGGGGCTGATATAGCGCGCCCTGCCCTGTGTTCAGGGTTGCCCGAACGGGCACGGAATGGATCATTCCTCGGTAGCTCAGCGGTAGAGCATCCGACTGTTAATCGGATGGTCGCAGGTTCGAATCCTGCCCGGGGAGCCATTCCAGCGCATGCTCGACACAGAGCAGGCCATGCAAAACTCTGCACGATTAAATATTTCGCCTTATAATCTGCGCCTGCCCCGCTGAGGCAAAGCTGCATGTTTTGACTCTGAACTCGCGCCACATCGCGTTACAAAACAGACCAAGACACCACCACAACAGCATCAGGGGGGAGTATCATGGCACAATGGGGGTTCATGCGCGCCATCGCAGGTGCGCTTGCAGCGCTGGCTTTGCTTGCAACACCGGCACTGGCACAGTCCGACGCTGGCGGCACGAAGGATCACGCAACCATCGGTCGCTTTGCCGGCTCGGTGATTGTGCTTGGCGAAACCCGCAACTTCGATGAGCGGGCCATCCAGAGCGGCAAGCTCGGCGACAATGACAACGCTCTCGGGCCAGCCAATTCCATCACCCGCAGCGGCATGGTCACTACCCTGGTCTATGATGCCCCCAAGACGGCCAGCTCGCTGGAAATCGCCGTCAATTACCGCACCCGGCTGGAAACCCTCGGCTACAAGACGCTCTATGCCTGCGCCAGTGCGGCCTGCCCCAATTTCGGGCCGATCAACCGCGTGGTGCGCTTCACCTTTGGTGATGGAGCCTGGAAAAGCTGGGGCTACCGGGGCGGCTATGGGCGCAATCCGCGCTACCTCATGATGGAAAAGGCCGGCGGCGGCGCGCGCTCGACCGTCGCCCTGGTCATTGGGGAAGCCGGAATCACCGGTGACGCCCCGCGCTACGCTTTGCTGGTGGTGGATCAGGCGGCCCTGAAGACGGACCAGATCACCGTCCCCACCCCCAAAGCCATGACCGACGCGTTCAATGCCGAGGGCCGGATCGCGCTTTACGGGGTCTACTTCGACACCAATGCCGCCACCGTGAAACCGGAGTCGGAGCCGACTTTGCAGGCCGTCGCCACCCTGATGCGCCAGCAACCCAAGCTCGCGCTCATCGTGGTCGGCCACACCGATAATGTCGGCCAGTTTGCTGCCAATGTCGCCCTGAGCCAGGCGCGGGCGGCAGCGGTCGTCAGCCAGTTGACGCAAAAGTACGGTGTGGCAGCCAACCGGCTGACGCCGTTTGGTGCCGGCATGGCCGCCCCTGCCATGCCCAACACGACGGACGCCGGCCGCGCCAAGAACCGCCGGGTCGAACTTGTGCCGCGCTGAGCACAACGATCAGATGTTCAACACGCGGCCGATCAGGCCCTAAATCTAATGCGCCAAGAAGATCGGGATTTTCGGATCGGCGAGCATGTCTCTGGTGGCACCGCCGAGGATGACCTCCCAGACGCGGGAATGGCCGTACGCGCCCATGACGATCAAGTCTGCAGACTGGTCAACCGCCGTGCGCAGCAGGGTCTGTGCCACCGAATGGCCGCCAGACGCCACCCGCTGGACCACGATATTCGCCAAGCCCTGCCGGGCCAGGTGCCGGGCAATATCTACGCCCGGCTCGGCCCCGTGGCCCTGATCTGTCGGCTCCGGGTCCACCAGCACCACATCAACCTGCTCGGCCCCCGCCAGTAATGGCATCGCGTCGTGGACGGCCCGTATCGCCTGGGCAGACGCATTCCAGCCGATCGCAACGCGCTTGGGCGGCAGAGTGACCCTGGCCGGTGCCACCAGCACAGGGCGGCCGGTATCGAACACCAGGGTCGTCATCAGCCGGTCCCAGAGCCTTGGATCAGAAAAACTGCTGCGGGCGCTGATGACGTTGAGATCGGTGTAGCGTCCGTGGACTGCCACATCCATGGGCAGCAGGTCGATATCCGCCACAAGGGGGGCGGCTTCCACTGAGCTGCACTCGCGCCGTGCCAGGGCACTGGCGGCGTCCGCACGTGCGCTAGCATTGGCTTGCGTGACCTTGTGCTGATCCTTATAGGCCTCGTGCATCATCGCGCCGAGGAAATATTCCTCATAGAAGGGCACCGCCCCAAGCGCCTTGATGGTCAGGTGGCCGGCCGCAAGGCTGATCGCTGCGGACAGCGCCGGATCCTCGACACCCCTGCTGTCTATAAAGACTTGGATATCCTTGAACATGTGCGTCTCCTCCCGCATGATGCTATTAAGAGTATCGCAGTTTGTCTGTGTCGAATTGCTCTGGATCAAACCCGGACCGATTCCATGCATCATCGGGGAAAATCATGTCAGATCGTACGCTTGTCGCTGCCGCATTGATGGCGCTCGGGTTCGGCGTCTGCGGCTGGTTCATCGGGCAAGGTCTGCTGGCAGCTCGGGCCGGAGACCGCTTCGTAACCGTGCGCGGGCTGGCCGAGAAAGACATCACGGCCAATGTCGGCGGCTGGACCATCCGACATCTGGCGGTCGGCCCCACGCTGGCAGACGCGCAAGCCCGCATATCCCAGGATACCAGCACGATCCGCACATTTTTGACCGAGCAGGGCTTTCCGGCAAGCGCTGTCACGATAGCCGATGTTCGGGTCGAGGACCGGGCGACGTGGGGCGATGATCGCATGGGCCAAAGCGGCACCCGGTTCAACATCAACCAGACGCTGGAGGTGCGGACCGACAAGGTGGATGCCCTGCGCAAGGCAATCGCCGCCAAGGCTGAACTGGTCCGGCGCGGGGTCGTGCTGCAAGCCGGTGACAATGACGCCCGCTTCACCTACACGGCACTGAATGCGGAAAAACCGGCGATGATCGGCGCGGCGACGCGCAACGCCCGGGAGGCCGCCACGCAATTCGCCACCGACTCCAACAGCCGCATCGGCGGGATTCGCCGCGCGACCCAGGGCTATTTCGAAATTCTGCCGCGCAGTGGCGACCAAGGGTCCGCCGAGCGCGCGCCGGAGCAGCGCCTGCGCGTCGTCACGACGGTCGATTTCTACATCAAGGACTGATACAAAGGTGCATTGATGGAAACTCATATAAACATCGTCACCCCGGCGAAAGCCGGGGTCCACGAACACTGCGTTCTCCCAGTATTATGAAATGGTTGTGTTCCTGGATTCCGGCTTTCGCCGGAATGACGGCATGAGTCACGATCAATATGCTTTGGACTGAAGTCCCCGGAGACTAGCCCCCGTAAAGCTTTTCCAGCCGGTCACCATAGGTTTGACGCAGGATGTGCCGGCGTACTTTCAGCGTCGGCGTCATCTGGCTGTTCTCGACCGAAAACGCAGAATCGGCAATCGCGATCCGACGGACCCGCTCGATCACGCTCAGGCGCCCATTGACACGGTCAACCGCTGCCTGCAGCGCTTTGTGGAACTCCGGGTTCTGCACCAGCGTGCGCGCATCGTTGGCGAGGCCGCGCGCGGCCGTCCACTCCTGCGTCCAGTCCGGGTTCGGCACCACCAGCCCGACGAGATAGGGCCTCCTGTCGCCATAGACCATGGCCTGCAGGATTTCCGGCTCCAGGGTCAGCATGCCCTCGACCCGCTGCGGCGAGACATTGTCGCCCTTGTCGTTGACGATCAGATCCTTCTTGCGATCCGTGATGACGATATGCCCATCCGGGTCAATCCGGCCGATGTCGCCCGTGTGCAGCCAGCCGTCGCGGATCACCCGCGCGGTCTCTTCCGGGTTATTCCAGTAGCCGTGCGTCACCAGTGCGCCGCGCACCAGGATTTCCCCATCTTCGGCGATTTTCACCTGCGTGTCCTTGACCGCCGGGCCGACCGAGTTCATGCGCAGCCCCCGCGATGGCCGGTTGACCGCAACCAGGGGTGCCGCCTCGGTCATGCCGTAGCCCTGCATCAGTGTCAGCCCGAGTGAGTCGAAGAACTGGCCGACTTCCGGGTTGAGCGGCGCGCCGCCGGACACCAGCGCCTTCAGCCGCCCGCCGAACCGGTCCCGCATCTTGGCGCGCACCAGCTTTTCCATCAGGCGGTCCAGATAGCCCTCAATCCAGCCAAGTTGGCGTGCCCGGCGCTCGCGCCCGAGATAGAGGGTCAGCGCGAAGAGCTGGCGGCGCAGCCACGGTGCCTTCTCGACCTGCCGTTCGATCTTCTGGCGCATCACCTCGAACAGGCGCGGCACCACGATCACCACGGTCGGCTTCACGTCGCCGATGTTGGTCATCAGCTTGTCCAGGCTCTCGGCATAGCAGGTCTGCGCACCCAGACCGATCGCAAAGAACTGGCCCATGGTGTGCTCATAAGCGTGGCTGAGCGGCAGGAATGACAGGAACGTATCCGGCACCTGGGGAAACTCGTTCCGGATCACATCGATCCCGCCGCGCACATTGTGGAGCAGTGCGCCATGATGATGCATGACGCCGCGCGATGCGCCGCCCGTGCCGGAGGTATAGATCAGGCAGGCGGTGTCATCCCGTCCGGCAGTCTGCCAGCTCAGAACGTCCTCGACCGTGGTTGTGCTGTCGTCGATGAGCGTCTGCCAGTCGAGAATGTCGACGACGCTGGCCTGCGCACGCTTCAGGGGCTCGATGCCGATCACAGTCCGGCAGGTGGCGGACTGATAGGCCGCCGGCAGCAGGGTCTGCGCCAGCTTGGGCGACGACACGACCGCAAAACAGGCACCGGAATTGCTGAGGATATGCTGGTGGTCGCCAACTGTATTGGTTATGTAGGCCGGTGTCGTGATGCCGCCGGCCGCCATGATGGCAAGGTCGGTCAGGCACCATTCCGGCCGGTTCTCGCTGACCAGCATGACCCGGTCGCCGGGCTTGAGGCCGATGGCGCGCAGCGCGCCCGCCAGCTTTGCGACCATTCTGGCTGCTGCCGCCCAAGTGATCGGGGTCCAGGCCTCATCCTGCTTGGCGCTCAGAAACGGCCGCTCGCCGTAACGGGCTGCCTGGTCGAAGAACATCTCCACCACTGTATTCCAGCGGTCATGCGGCTGGATGTCCGGGTTTTCGTCCGATCGGACGACTGCGAGCCTAGTCGCCAACAGCTACTCCTTCGCGTCGGGGGTCAGCCCCCCCTTCGATATGGGTTGTGCCATCGTGCCGGACAAGCTCCAGGCCCTGCAGCCCGGAAACGCTCTGCCGTTCGACGACCGTATACCCCAAGGCGGTCAGGGCTGGTTTCATCGCGTCCAGCGCACTGCCACCCTCGATCTCCAGACCCTGGGGACCGAGGAAGAAATTAGGATAATCGATTGCACGCTGGATATCCAAGCCCCAATCGAGTCTCGCTACCAGAGTTTTCAGCACATGGCTGATGATCCGGCTGCCGCCGGCTGACCCGAGCGCCAGTTTCAGGCTGCCATCCGGGTTGAACACCAGGGTCGGCGACATCGAGCTGCGGGGGCGCTTGCCCGGCTCCACCCGGTTGGCGACTGGCTTGCCGTTCGCCACCGGCTGAAAGGCAAAATCGGTCATTTCATTATTCAGGATCGCACCGTCGACCAGCAGGAACGAACCAAACGGGGCCTGTACCGTGCCGGTGACGCTCACCACATTGCCCTTGGCATCCAGTGCGACGAAGTGGCTGGTGGAAGGGAGCAAATGGCCGGGATCTTGTACCCAGGCGCTCTTGCCCACGCCCGTCGGTGTCCCCGCTGTGGGCAGTGGCGTTGCGCGCTCGGGGTCGATGAGCCCCGCGCGGGTCGCCAGATACCCCCGATCGATCAGGCCGCTGGTCGGCACATCGATAAACGCCGGGTCGGCGACATAGGCCTCCCGGTCTGTAAACGAAACGGCCTGCGCGCGCGCGATCAGGTGGATGGCCTTGGGCGATTGTGGCCCAAGCGCCTGCAAATCATAAGGCTCCAGCAGTGCGAGGGTCGCAAGCAAGGTGGTCGCGCCGGACGAGGGCGGTGCCATGCTGCAGACCTTATACTGGCGGTACTGACCACACAGTGCCGGTCGTTCGATCGCGCGGTAGGCCTTCAGGTCCGCAACACTCAGCCCACCGGGAAAGTGCAGGCTGGACTGTACGGCATTGGCAATCTTGCGCGCAGTCTCGCCGGTGTAATAGGCCTCTGCCCCATGCCTCGCGACCCGGCGCAGCAGCTTTGCGTAATCCGGGTTTTTCAACACATGACCGACCGGCCAGGGCTCGCCATTGGCATCAAGAAAGTAGGCACGCGCCTCTGGATAGCGGGCAAGCAGGCCCTTGGCCTGGTTTGTCATCAGGTTGAAACGCGGTGTAACGGAAAACCCTTGTTCCGCATGCCGGATCGCCGGCGCGAACAGCCTGGCCCAAGGCAGCGTGCCGTATTTGCGGTGCAGCAGTTCCATCAGGCGGAACATGCCCGGGGTCCCGACCGCCCGGCCGCCCTGGATCGCCTCGCGGATGGGAGCCGTCGTCCCGTCCGGGTTGAGAAACAGCGTCGGGGTTGCGGCGGCCGGTGCAGTCTCGCGGCCGTCGATGCTGCTGGTCTTGCCGGTTGCCGCGTCATAGACCACTGCGAACCCGCCACCGCTGACGCCTGAGGATTGCGGCTCGACCAGAGACAGCACCAATTGCATGGCGATCGCAGCGTCCGCCGCGGACCCGCCCTTGGCCAAAATCGCGCGCCCGGCCTCTGCCGCCAGCGGATGCGCCGCCGCCGCCATGTAACTCTTGGCCTGCGCCAGTGTGAGTGCCCGGCTGGACTTGGCTTCAGTCGGCTCGACCTGCGCCTGCGCAGGGGCACCTGCGAGCAAGGCACAGGCTATGAGTATGGTGGGGATTTTGGGGCGGGCCACGCGGATGTCCTGTCGATTGGGTGGTGCGCTACTGTAGCCGACCCGGCACGTCCAGCAACCCCGGTGCCAGGCAGTTTGAAAATCCGCTCACCCTGAGCCTGACGAAGGGGGAGCCTGGGACCTAAAGGTCCGCGCCGACGATCTCCTGCAGCCGGGTGACGCCGTCCCGCTCCAGCAAGGCCAGAAGGTCGCGCTTGATCTGCCGGGCAAGCCCCGGTCCTTCATAGACCAGCGCCGAATAGAGCTGCACCAGTGAGGCACCGGCACGCATCCGCTGATAGACGTCCGCGCCGCAGGCGATACCGCCTGCACCGATCAGTGGCACCCGCCGGTCCGTTGCCCGCGCGAACCGCCTCAGCATCTCCAGCGCCAGCGGCTTCAACGGCGCGCCGGACAGTCCCCCGGACTGCGAGCCGTCACCTGCACGCAAGCCCTCCGGCCGGGTGATCGTCGTATTGGCAACAATCAGGCCGTCAATATTCCCCTCCAGGGCGATCTGGGCGATATCCTCGACGTCGGCCTGCGTGAGGTCGGGCGCGACCTTGACCAGCAGCGGTGTCTGCTGGTCACCACGCGCAGCCCGACACCGGGACACGAGCTCAGCCAGGGCATCGCGGGACTGTAGCGCGCGCAGCCCCGGCGTGTTCGGCGAGGAGATGTTGATCGTCAGATAGTCGACATGGGGGGCAAGAGCGCCAACACCGGCGGCATAGTCTGCCGTGCGGTCGGCACTGTCCTTGTTGGCGCCAACATTGCCGCCCACGATGCCTGTGCGTGCCCGCGCCTTCAGCCGCGTCTCCACAACAGCCAGACCCGCGTTGTTGAAGCCGAGCCGGTTGATGACCCCTTGATCATCCAACAGCCGGAACATGCGGGGCTTCGGGTTGCCCGCCTGCGGCTGCGGCGTGACCGTGCCGCATTCCACAAAGCCAAAGCCCAAACCCAGCATGGCATCCGGGACTTGCGCGTTCTTGTCGAACCCGGCCGCCAACCCCAGCGGGTTGGGGAAACTCTGGCCAAAAACAGTGATCGCCAGTCGGGGATCGTCATCGTCCGGCTGGCCATGCGGCAGCAGGGTAAGCGCGCGGATGGTGAGGCTGTGCGCCGTCTCGGGGTCGAGCGCGAACAGTAATGGCCGCAGCAGCGGGTACAGGCTGGCGATCAGGCGCATAGATCGTCCGGAAGGCCGTAAGCACCATCCGCCCCGCGCACGAGCGCCCAATGCCGCACAACCTGCGCCTTCGCGAGTGGTGCATAGAGGTGCGGAAACAATGCCCCACCGCGTGATGCCTCCCAGCGCAGGGCCTCCCCGCACCCGGCGGGGTCAACCTCGGTCAGCACCACACCGTCAACGTCAGAGAAGTATTTCGCGAGCGTGCCTGCCACCTGGTCCACCGCCGAGAAATGGATGAAGCCGTCCCGGGCGTCATCAGGGGAGCCGGCGAAAACACCGTCCTGCATCAGGGTGGCCCACTGCTCAGTGGTCAGAAGTTTGTAGATCATGGTGAGCCGTTCCTAAAGTGCGGCAAGCCCCCTTCGCAAGCGCGCGTAAGCGGCTAATGTTGCCGTGCCAGAAAATAATCATACTGATCGGGAGACACCCATGCTGACCAGAAGCCTCGCCGCCGCCCTGCTTGCGGCTGCCGCTCCAATTGCCGTGCTGATGCCTGCCACCAGCGCCATCGCCGCCGAACAGACCGAGAGCCAGCGCCTGAACGCCTTCTTCGAGCGCGTGTACCAGGAAAACATCAAGCGGTCCCCGGTCTCGCAGAGCTATCTTGGCATCAAGACCGACTACGACAAGTGGGACGACGAGTCGGATGCCAATGCGATCAAGGAGTTCGAACTCGCCCAGAAGGACCTGGCGGAGTTGCGCACATTCGACAAGAGCAAACTCGATGCCGATGCCCTGCTCTCCTACCGCATCTTCGAGAGCATGATGGCGCGCCGCACGGCGGCGTTCCAATACCGCCGCTACGGCTACATCTTTGACCAGATGAACGGCGAGCAAAGCAGCATTCCTGCCTTCCTGATCAACATTCACCGCGTCACTTCGAAATCGGACGCTGAGGCCTATGTGAAGCGCCTGCAGGGTGTTGCTGCACTCATGGACCAGCACATCACCGAGGCGCGCGAGCGCGAAAAGCTCGGCATCCTGCCGCCCAAGTGGGTGTATCCCTACATCGTCTCGGACGCGAAGAACCTGCTGGCCGGCGCGCCGTTCGATACCTCGGGCAAGGACTCGACCCTGCTGGAGGACTTCAAGGCCAAGGTCGCCAAGCTCGATTTGCCGCAGCCTGACAAGGACAAGCTGGTGGCGGATGCCAGTGCTGCGCTGCTGGCCTCGGTCAAGCCGGCCTATGACAAGGTCATCGCGCTGATGACCGAGCAGGAAGCGCGGGCCACGAACGACGATGGTGCGTGGAAGTTCCCGAACGGCCAGGCCTTCTACAACGAGCGGCTGAAATTCCACACCACCACCGACCTCACGGCCAAGCAAATCCACGATCTCGGCCTCAGTGAAGTCGCGCGTATCCACGGGGAAATGCGCAAGATCATGGCCAAGGTGGGCTACAAGGGCTCGCTGCAGGAGTTCTTCGTGTTCATGCGTGACGACCCGCGCTTCTACTATCCGAACACGGATCAAGGCCGGACAGAGTATCTGGCAGAAGCCAACCGGCTGATCGGCACCATGCGGTCCCGGCTTCCGGATTTCTTCGGGACCCTGCCGAATGCACCGCTGGAGGTGAAGCAGGTGGAAGCGTTCCGCGAGAAATCGGCGGGCAAGGCCTTCTACCAGCGCCCGGCACCGGATGGCTCACGTCCGGGCGTCTACTATGTCAACCTCTATAACATGAAAGATATGTCAAAGGCTGAGCTGGAAGCACTCGCCTACCATGAGGGCCTGCCCGGGCACCATCTGCAGCTGGCAATCGCAACCGAACTCAAGGACGTACCGAAGTTCCGCAAGTTTGGCGGCTTCACCGCCTATTCGGAAGGCTGGGGCCTCTACACCGAGGAACTGGGCAAGGACATGGGGTTCTACCAGGATCCCTATTCCGACTTCGGGCGCCTGCAGATGGAGCTGTGGCGCGCCTGCCGCCTCGTGGTTGACAGCGGCCTGCATGACAAGCGCTGGACCCGCGAGCAGGCGATCCAGTACCTCAGGGACAACACACCGAACCCCGAGGGCGACATCGTGAAGGCGATCGAACGCTATGTGGTCTATCCCGGACAGGCAACCGCCTATCTGGTCGGCAAGCTGGAGATCATGAAACTGCGCAGCGAAGCCAAGGCGCGGCAGGGCGACACGTTCGACATTCGTGCTTTCCACGATGCCATCCTCAAGTCAGGCGCGGTCCCACTCGATATCCTGCGGGAAAACGTGACCGGTGCGACTGGCGGCAAGGTCTGATCCGCTGCTGTCAGTTTTAACTTCGAGGGCGCAGTCTCGTGCAGGCTGCGCCCAACCTGGTTCGGGGGGTAGTCGCATGATCTGGCGTCGCACAAGCTTCGTGCTGTTCACACTTGTGAGCCTGTTTCTGCTCTGGTTTGGGGCGCTCTACGCAACCGTTACCGATATGCTGTGGTTCCATGCCGCCGCAGTGCCGGAGGCGATCCGCCCGCAGGTCAAGCCGCTGTATTTCGCGCTCATGCACCTGATCGGCGGATCGTCGTTCGCGCTTGGCTTACTCGGCCTCTATGTCCTCTATGGTCCGGTGCGCAAAGGCGTGGCCGGTGCCGCCACGGCCCTCACGCTCGTCTATCTGGTGCCGTTTGCGGTTGCGGCCTACACGGCGGTCCAGCTCGCCAATCGTACCGGTGCCCCGACCGCCTGGTACAACATGGCGATCCTCTCGGCACTGACACTGGCCGGCCTGGCTGCGCACGCCCGCGCCAGCCGCAGCACGCCGTCTCAGGCGTAAGGCTGGTAGGATTTTTCCTCGACGATTGTTGACCCGGCGCGGGTATTGATCGCGCGCTTGATCGCTGCCCGTTCGTCATTGATCACATAGACAGCGCGGGCGAGCGCGATGAAGGTCGTGCTGAAATCCCTGGCGCGCTCGCAGTCGCGGATATCGTCCTCCACCACCCAGAGTTTTTCGTTGATGGTCTTCAGGTCGGCACGCAGATCGGCATAATGTGCCGCACCTTCCGGCACGCGGTTCAGCTCCGCCAGCAACAGGTCCAGCTCGACCGTGACATTGGCAATCTTGGCCGGGTCCTGCATGCGTTCCGTCTTGATTTCGAGGATGGTGATCTTGTCGATCAATTCTCCGAGCGACACCGGGACCAGGACTGTCCCTGCGGGCTGTTGCGTCATGGGTTCGCCTTTCTTTGCATGATCTCCGGCAGCGCGGCCGCCATTTCCTGAAAAACGCTTGCCCAGTCCCCGCGCGTGGGCTGGCGGAATAGCCGCACGGAGGGATACCAGGGGGTATCTGTACGTCCCATCTGCCAGCGCCACTCCGCAAGGTGGGTCAGCGGCAGCCAGAGCGGCCGGTCCATAGCCCCGGCCAGGTGCACCAGCGACGTGTCGCAACTGATGATCAGGTCACAGACCTGCATCACAGCAGCGGTATCGACAAAGGCATCCGGGCCGCTGTCGAAATCCTCGCCCAGGGTCTCGACCGTCATGCCGGCCGGCAGCGCATCCAGTTGGTCGAGTCCACCGAATTTCTGCAATGATATCAAACGAATGCTAGGCAACTGCGCAACCGGCTCCAGCAGGGCAACCGGGAAGGAGCGCTGGATATCCCCGCCCTTCATGCGGCCCTGCCAATGGATGCCGACCTTCAAGCCCTCAGCGCCAATATGGCTGGCCCACTGGGTTACTCGCGCAGGCTCTGCCGACAGATACGGCGTGACCACCGGCATGGACAATAGACGCACACCGAAGAGACGCGGCAGGCTCATCAGCGGCACATGAAAGTCATACGGGGGAACCGGCTCCCCCTGCGCGATCACCTGCACGCCGGCGAGCGAGCGCATGATACGCGCAAGCTGCGGCTGCACCTCCAGTGTCACCTGTGCGGCGATTTCTGCCAGCATCGCGGCGTAACGGCTGAACTGAAAGGTGTCTCCGAGGCCCTGTTCATAACAGACGAGGACGCGTTTTCCGGCAGCAGCCTCAAAGCTCGGTAGTTCAAGCCCTTCATGCTGTGGCGCTTGCCAATTGTCCAGCACGCGCCGGTACTCATAGCGTTCCAGCCCATTGGCGAAATCACCGCGCAGGAGCTGCAGGACACCCAGATTGAACTGGATGATCGTATGGTCCGGCATCGCCTGAGCTGCAGCGGTCATATCGGCGAGTGCCTCGTCGAGACGCGCCAGCCCCTGCAAGGCGCGTCCCCGGTTCAGCCGCGCTTCATGAAGATCAGGCGCAAGCGCCAGAGCCTGCTCGCACAGTGCCAGCGAGTCCTCGAAACGGCCCAGATTCTGCCAGACCATTGCGAGATTGTTCATGATGCCGGCATCGTGCGGGGATTGTGCCAGCGCTTGGCTGAAGCAGTCTGCCGCTTGCGAGAAATCATCCAGCTTCAGCGCCAGGTGCCCGCACGCCAGCAGGGCCGCGCGGTGGCCAGGGGCATGTCGCAAGGCTTCCACATAGGCCTGCAAGGCCCGCGTCGGCTCGCCCAGCGCGTCCAGCACCTGCCCGTAGGTGAAGTGCGCGTCCGCCAGACCGGGCTCCAGCGCGAGCGCACGGTTGAGCGCCTGTATGGCCTCCCGCGGCTGCTTCATGGCGTGATGCGCCCGGCCACAGTGCGCCCAGGCACGGGCCAGGTCCGGCTTGAGAGTCAGCGCATGGTTGGCGCACGCCAGCGCGGCCTCGAACAGCCCGACCTCAACCAGAACACCGGCATAGTCGCTCACCAGCACCGCATCGCCGGGGGCCAGCTTGACCGCCGTCTCGAACGCCGGAATCGCCGCATCGAAATCGCGCATGTTCGCAGTTGCAAGCGCCAGCACAGGCCAGGCCAGGCCACCGCATTGCGATCATTCATCTTGAGGGCAACCCGCGCCAGACGCGCGGCCTCAGGCGCATCCCCGGCGTCCAGCGCCGCGCGTGCCTTCTCGAGACTGGCAGCGCCCTTTGGTTTCATCTGGCCAACTCCTGAAGGGCAGCCGCGAGGCGTGTGAAGACGCCGTTCCAGTCGCCATGCCTGTCCTGCCGGAACAGGCGCATGGTCGGATACCAGGGGGTATCCGCGCGTTCCAGCAGCCACCGCCAGTCCGGTGAGACCTTGAGCGCCAGCCAGACCGGCCGCCCGAGCGCACCGGCGAGATGGGCAACCGCGGTATCGCTGGATATGACCAGATCGAGGCTTTCCATGACGGCCGCCGTATCGAGAAAAGCGTCCTCACCGGCATCGAAGTCGTCACCCAGTGACTCAACAATCATACCGGACGGCAGGGTATTGCGCTGCTCCAGGCCCTCATTCTTCTGCAGCGCAATCAGCCGCACGCCGGGGATGGCGCAGAGCGGCGCGAACCGCACAAGCGGGAACGAGCGGCCTTTGTCGATCGCGCCCGTCGAGCCCTGCCAGGCGATGCCGACCTTGAGGCCGTGCGCGCCAATCCGGGCGCGCCATGCCGCCACCCGCTCAGGCTGCGCGCGCAGATAAGGTACAGCCTTGCCCAGCGGCTCCCCCATGCACAACCGTAGCATGCTCATCATCGGGGCCTGCAGGTCGTAGGCGGGCAGCGGGGCAGTATCCGACACCACAGCGACATCAGTCATACTGCGGAGCAGACCGACCAGCGGCTGGCGCACCCGGACAATCACGTCCGCCCCGCGATCCAGCAGCACTTTTGCGTAACGGCAGAATTGAATGGCATCACCCAGGCCTTGCTCAGCGAACAGCAGTATACGGCGCCCGGCGGCCTGATCGAGGCTTTCCAGTTCCGGCCCGGGCGGCGAGCCTGGCCAGGTCGGCAAGCGACGCCGCACTTCGTAGGCCGCAAGCGCATCCGGCGTGAAGCCCAGCACCAGCAGGCTGCGCGCCCGGTTATGTGCCACCTCGGCATGGTCCGGCTGGAGTGCCAGTGCTTGCTCCCAGATTGCAATTGCTTGCCCGTGATCGCCGATCTCGCTGAGGTCCGTGCCCAGATCGTTCATCAGCGCTACATCGGTGGGCTCACTGGCAAGTGCGGTGCGCCAGCAGGCAATGGAGGTCTCATAGTCCTCACTGGCTGATGCCAACTGCGCCAGAGAGATATTGGCGTTCAGATGGTCCGGCGCGCAGGCCAGCGCCTCGCGGTACGCCAGGACGGCCCGCTCCGGCATGGCCAGCATCTCCAGGGCGACCCCGTAGAGAAAATGCGCCTCAGCCAGCCGCGGCTGGATTGCCAGGGCACGATTGAGCGCCAGTGCCGCATCCCGGGGCTGCTGCATGCCCAGCAGCACGAGCGCCTGTGCCTGCCAGGCCCCGGCACACTGGGGGTCCAGCTGCAGGGCCTGGTTGATGCATGTCCCCGCCCGCTCGAAGTCGCCGGCCTGTGCCAGCGCCGCCGCTTGCGCACTCAGTTGCAAGGCCTGAGCAGTGTTCTGGGCTATGGAGGTGCTGCTCATCGCGCAAGCCCTGCCAATGCGGCGGCCATAGCCGTGAAAACGCCGGGCCAATCGCCGGGGCTGGCTTGCCGGAACAGGCGCAGGGTCGGATACCAGGGCGTATCCTCGCGATCCAGCAGCCACCGCCAATCCGGCGTCGATTTGAGCGCGACCCAGGTCTGGACCCCTAACGCGCCGGCAACGTGCGCGACCGCAGTATCGCTGGTCACCACGAGGTCAAGCGAGGCCATCACCGCAGCGGTGTCGAGGAATGCCCCCGGCCCGGTGTCGAAATCGTCGTCCAAAGTTTCGACCGCCATGCCCGGCGGCAGGCTGGCCAGTTGCTCGACACCGTCGTTCTTCTGGAGCGAGATCAGGCGTAAACCCGGAATTGCGGCCAGTGGTGCCGCCGCCGCCAGCGGGTAGGAGCGTCCACGATCGACAGCGCCGCCTTTCCTGCCCTGCCAGGCAATCCCGACCTTGAACCCATCGCTGCCCAACCGCCCGTTCCATCTCGCTACCCGTGCCGGATCAGCCTTCAGGGTGGGCACAGGTGCCGGAATGCTCTCCACAGTCGTGCCCATCACCTTCATCAGGCTCATCAGCGGCAGATGCAGATCATACGAGGGACGCGCCTCGCCCTGGGAAATGATTGCGAGGTCCGGCAGGCTCTGGCGCAGCAGCGGAACCAGCGGCTTCTGGACCTCAAGGGTCACGCTGCCTGCGTGTGCGGCAAGCAGCTGCGCATAGCGGCAGAACTGCAGGGTATCGCCCAGGCCCTGCTCAGCATAGAGCAGCACGTGACGCCCGGCGGCATCTTCCAGATGTTCCAGTTCCGCGCCCTCTGGCGTGCCAACCCAGTTAGGCATGCGCCGCCGCTGTTCATAAAGCGACCAGGCTTCATCCCAGCGCCCCTGCAACAGCAGCAGCAGGCACGCGTTGTAGACCGGCTGAACATAGGCGCTGGCGGTGTCTGATGCGTGTCGGAAGCTCTCCAGTGCGTCATCGAGCCGGCCCAGTTCCTGGCAGGCTGTGCCCCGGTTATTCCACGCTTCCGGCGACTGCCGACTATATTCGAGGGCCTTGTTAAAGCAGGCCAGTGCTGCATCGTAGTGCTCACCCGCCAGCAGCGCATTGCCGAGATTGTTGTGCGCATCGGCAAAGCCGGGGGCAAGCGCCAGCGCCTTTTTGCACGTGTGAATGGCCTCGTCGTGACGGCCCAGAGCCAGCAGGACATTGCTGAAATTGCTGAGTACAATCGGATCGTCCGGGTTCAGTGCCAGCGAACGCTCAAAGCAAATGACCGCCGCCGGGAAATCCCTGGAACCGGTCATCACCAGCCCGAGCAAGCCCCAGGTGATCGGCATATCCGGGTTGAGCGCCAGCGCCTGCTCTAAGGCACTGCGCGACTCGGCGAGGCGGTTCAGCGCCAGCAGCGTTTCACCACGTCCGCTCAGTGCCTCCGGCCAGTCCGGGCGCAGCGCCAGCGCCGCATCGAAGGCGGCCAGTGCCTCCACATTGCGGTTGAACACCCCCAGCACTCGACCGCACTCGTAATGCGCCGGAGCCAGCCGGGGGTCCAGCCGCGTCGCCGTCTGGAAATCGTGGAATGCCAGCTCAAGCTGCCCGAGGGTCGTCTGCGCCATGCCGCGATTATAATAAGCCGTGGCCATGTTCGGGGCCAGGGCGAGCGCGCAGCTGTAGGCGGCTACGGCCTCTTCGTCACGACCAAGCATGCGCAGCGCATTGCCGTGGTTGTTGTGGAAATCCGCGTGGTCGACCTTGAGGGCCGCAGCGCGTTCATAGGCCGCCAGCGCATCCGGGAGTTTTCCCAGTGCGGCACACGTATACCCGAGCAGATGCCAGCTGTCGAAATGGCTAGGCGCGGCCTGCGCTGCTTCTGCCGCCAGCCGGTTGGCAGCAGCCATATCACCTGCTTGCATGGCCTGCAGGGCGCGCGTGAAGGAAGCCGGGGACTGTGCCATCACCACGCACCTGTGAACCGATAGTACGGACTATTTGCCGTCGCGAGCCTTGCGCGCGCTATCAAGGTCCAGGACCGTCGAGTCAACCCCGTCCGGCAGCAGGCCCAGCCGCCGTGCGACTTCCTGATAGGCCTCCACTTCGCCACCCATGTCGCGGCGGAACCGGTCCTTGTCCAGCTTCTCCCCGGTCGACATGTCCCAGAGACGGCAGCCGTCCGGGCTGATCTCGTCCGCGAGGATGATCCGGCTGTAGTCACCTTCCCACAAGCGGCCGAATTCCAGCTTGAAGTCGACCAGCTTGATGCCGACCCCCGCGAACAGGCCGGACAGGAAATCGTTGATGCGGATGGCGAGGTCCTGCATGTCGTGCAGTTCGTCCTGGCTGGCCCAGCCGAACGCTGCGACATGCTCTTCGGTCACCATCGGATCGCCAAGCTCGTCATTCTTGTAGTAATATTCGACGATCGTGCGCGGCAGCGGCATGCCTTCCTCGATCCCGAGACGCTTGGCCAGCGAGCCGGCCACCACATTGCGCACCACCACCTCGATCGGCACGATCTCGACCTGGCGGATCAGTTGCTCGCGCATGTTCAGGCGACGGATGAAATGCGTCGGGATCCCCATGGTGCCGAGCAACTGGAACACATGTTCGGAAATGCGGTTATTCAACACGCCCTTCCCGGAAATAATGCCTTTTTTCTGGGCGTTAAAGGCCGTGGCATCATCCTTGAAGTACTGGATCAGGGTGCCGGGCTCCGGGCCTTCGTAAAGGATTTTGGCCTTGCCTTCGTAGATTTGACGGCGGCGGGACATTTTTTGATTTCCATGACTGGTGCCAGCGCGCTGGCTGAAACGAACGGTCGTCTGCGCCCGGATGGCGCGCGTCCTCAGAGAGGTCTTAGCCCAATCCAAGCCGCCCGACAATCCGTTGCCGCGTGTGTGTGCAGGCGCCTATTTTCTCCGCCAGACATGGCACAAAACCACAGCCGGGCATGAACCAACTCTCATGGATAGATACCTATCCGTCATCTTGCCGATCCTGACCTTTGTTGCGATCTCCATCGCAGAGACCGGGCTGAAGAATATTATATTTTCAGGGTTTTCAATGCACTCGCGAGAGAGAGGCGGCAAGCGATCCGACCCGAATGCCCACCAGACCAGCGCATGGGTGTCGAGCAGGTAGCGCTCAGTCATCGGCTGAGGCTGGCCCAGATGCTCATCCGGCAAAGGATCCCAGAAGCCATCGTCCAGTGGGTCTTTTCCGGGTGGCAGGGCATGCGCCAGCCATCCTCCGACCCGTCGCGGCTTCGAGACGGGATGGACAGGAACCAGCCGGATGACCTCTTCCTTGCCGCGAGAGACGATAATCTCCTCCCCTGCGAGCACTCTGTTGATTAGGCGCGAGAGATGCGTCTTGGCTTCATGGACCGTCACCGTCGCCATGTCCTCAACTTAGTCTAATTACTTGACTAAATCAAGTTTGGCAGAATCACACACTGTTACTTCCCCGGCGCCCGCCGGGCGGAGACCGTGATCGAGACCGGAATATCGAGCGAGACCCAGGCGCCGCTGGCGTCCGGTCCTTTGCCGATGCCCCAGGCGATGCGCTTGAGGGTCGTCGTGCCGCTCATGGTGGCCTGATCGCCTTTGATGGCCAGTGTAAACGGCAGGGTGACCGGCGCGTTGATGCCGCGCATCGAGAGCACACCTTGCGCGATATACTTGCCGGGACCTGCAGCCTTAATCGACGTGGTCGTGAAGCGCGCGCTCGGGAACGCCTCGGCATTGAGCCAGTCCGCACCGGGCAGGGTCTTGTCGTAGGTCGCATCACCGGTCCTGGCCGAGCCGAGCTTTACATCGATGACGGCACGCGCCTGCTCCAGTTTAGCCGGGTCGAAGCGAATGCCGCCGCTCCACTGGGTAAAGGTGCCGGCGAAATCACGACCGGCGTGCTTGCCGCTGAAGCGGATTTCACTTGCCTTGGCGTCAATGGCCCACTCGCTCGCGTATGCAGGTGCCACCCCCAGCAAGATGGGGATCAGTATCAACACTCTCATCATGGAATACCTCAGTCAGTCACGCGCCAGGAACGGCAGCATGCGTGCAAGCAGATTGTCGCGGTCCAGGACCTGATGCTTTATCGCCGCCGCCACATGGATAACCACCAGCAGCAGCATCGCATGGCCCAGCCACTCGTGAACCTCCTCAAGCTGGTGCGCCGTCTCCTCGCGGTTGACAACCTGGGTCAGCGCCGGGATGTGCGGCCATTCGACCAGTCCGAACAGCAAGGTGGGCAGGCCAAGCGGACTGGCCGACACCAAAGCCCAACCGCTGAGCGGAATGCCGATGAGCAGCAGGTAAAACACCCAGTGCGCACCGGCGGCGGCCGTCTTCTGCCAGCCCGGCATAGTGTCCGGCATGGGCGGCGGCCGGTGGCCGAGACGCCAGGCTATGCGCAGCACCGTGAGCAAAAGCACCGTTATGCCCATGGACTTGTGCAACTGGTAGACGTCGTACGCGAGCGCTTGCGTCTCCGGCTGTTTGATCGCCCCGGTCATCCACTTGCCGGCCGCGATCAGCCCGATGACACCGAACGCGATCAGCCAGTGCAGGATGATCGCGACCTGGGTGTAGCGTGCCTGCTGCCCCCTCGTCCCATCCCCGGACATCACTTGGCCTGGAATTCCGCCTCGACCAGAATCTCGACCTCATCGCCGATATTGGGCACGTAGGTTGAGAAGCCCCAGTCGGAGCGCTTGATCTTGGCAACAGCCGAGAAGCCGAGTGCGGCTTTCTTGGTGAACGGGTGCGCCTTCATCGCAGCGTTCAGGGTGACATCGAAGGTCATCGGCTTGGTAACGCCCAGGAAGGTCATATCACCGGTCATCTTGCCGGTGGTCGGGGTCAGACGTTCCAGTGAGCGGGAGTGAAAGACGATCTGTGGGAACTTGACGCCGTTGAACCAGTCGCTGCCGGTCGCCAGTTTCTTGTCGAAATCTTCTTTCTCAGGGTTCGGGAAATCCGTGCGTACCGATTGCGGGTCGATCGAGACGAAGACCTTGCTCTTGGTGGGGTCAGCCGAATCCAGTGTCAGCTCGGCGTCAATTTTTGCAAACCGTGCCGTGTACTTTGCCAGACCGAAGTGCATCACCTTCCAGGTCACGCTGGCATGGGTCGGATCGAGCGCATAGACGCCAGACGGGGCATCAATCGCCTGGGCCAGCACTGCAGGGGCAGCGGTCGTGGAAAGAGCAAGGGCGATAAAGGCGCGTTGCAGACTGCGCTTTACTGAGATGGTCATGTCATTCTCCCAAAATGCGCCTGATGAGGGTCAGGTGCCCGTTCACATGCGTTAACTTAACAGATTGTTGCACCCTGCACAGCGCCCGCATCGCCATTTCTGTGTTTGCACATTGGCAACGCATTCGCGCTGGACAGCAAAAAACCCGCCGGAGAGACATTCCCCGGCGGGTTCTATCTATGCGCTGTCAATGGCTCAGGCGGCCTTGAGAACCTTGGCGATTTTGTCTTGTGCTGCGGCCTCGTCGATATCTTCCATTGCCGCCAGTTCGCGCGCCAGACGGCTCACCGCCGCCTCGTAGATCTGACGCTCGGAATAAGACTGCTCAGGCTGGTCATCCGCGCGGTGCAGGTCGCGCACGACCTCGGCAATCGACACCAGATCGCCCGAATTGATCTTGGCTTCATATTCCTGCGCACGGCGCGACCACATGGTGCGCTTGATCCGCGGCTTGCCGGTCAGTGTCGTCAGGGCTTCCTGAAGGGTCGCCTGGCTGGACAGCTTGCGCATCCCAGACGAGTCTGCCTTGTTGATCGGCACGCGCAGTGTCATGCGCTCCTTCTCGAAGCGCACAACATAAAGCTGCAGCTTCAGACCGGCGAGTTCCTGCGTTTCGATTTCTGTCACACGCCCGACGCCGTGCTTGGGATAGACAACGTAATCACCGACATCGAATTTCAGCGTTTTCGCGACCATCGCAATTCCTTTTGTTTCTTCTCAGGCTACTTCAAATGAGCGGGTTTCCCCGCCTGTACTTTGCAGTGGTGCGTAGCGTCCCAGGACATCGCAGCGGCTTATGTGCCGCATTCCAACCGTCAAACATCACCCATGCCCTCTGCCATGACCGGCAGCCAGATCCTCAGTACGGACGGGGGACAGGCTGGCTCAGCCTATGCGTTTGAGACCGTTGGAAATTCAAGTTAACATGTCGAGAGAGAGACCTTCACTGTCTCTATTGTGTAACACAAAAGGCCAGCCGTTACCAGTTTTTTTACAATCGGCTGGCGCCAGAATTAACCATTCATCGTAATCTGTGGCTAAAGCATCGCGACTTAAGTGCGACCTTACGTTCAGCGCTTGCCCGGCTCAGCCGAGAAGAAGGTGTCGAACTTGCCGTCAACGCCCTTGAACTCATCAGCATCCGCCGGGGTCGGTCCCTTCTCGGTGATGTTTGGCCAGAGTGCCGCGTATTGCGCGTTCAGTTCCTGCCACTTTTCCAGGCCAGGCTCGGTATCCGGCAGGATAGCCTCCGCCGGGCACTCCGGCTCACACACGCCGCAGTCGATGCACTCATTGGGGTTGATGACGAGCATGTTCTCGCCTTCGTAGAAACAGTCAACCGGACAGACTTCCACGCAATCCATGTATTTGCATTTGATGCAGGCTTCGGTGACCACGTAGGTCATGGCGTGTTCCTCCGGTCGGGTGATGTGCGGCTGCGCGGGGCAGATGATGTGCTTGCTAGCGCGGGCCTTCCCACCCCGTCAAGCGGTCACGCCGGGCAAGCGGCGTGGTGCCCGGCACCTGTACGCACAAACTGTGCAGCGGGCTGCGGGCTCAGATCCTCATAGAGCTCCCGGGCGACAACGAACGGCCCGCGATGCTCGGCCAGTGCCAGCACCTTGACCACAATAACCCGCCCGCCTTTGGGGAAGCTCACAATGGAACCGGGGCGAACGGTTGCATGGGATTTGTCGATCACCCGGCCATCGAGCCGCAGGTGGCGGCTGGCGCACATATCGGCGGCCTCTGCCCTGGACCGGAACAGCCTGACGAACCACAACCATTTATCAAGCCTTTGCCCGGGGCCGTGTGCGGCATGGTCGGGCTGGGTGACGTGCGGATCGTACGGGCGCTGCTTTGGCATAGGCGATCGGTCTCCTGTTGCGGGGTTCTTTCTGGTTCAGCGGCGCAGGTGCGCCAGGATGGCAAAGGGCGAATGTTCTGCAGGCGCAGGCGGCACGGCGCGATTTGCCGGCGGGCGCAGGCCCTTCCATTGAAAGGCGATGGTTTTGACGGTCTGTGTCTCCTCCTCCGGCAGGACCAACCGGCGGCGGTAGCCAAGGGTCGCCAGCAGGTGCGCGAAATCGACGCGGTTGAGCCCTGCCGAGCAGATGAGCTGATCCGGCGGCACAATCAGCGCACTGCCGGTGCTGCGCAGGGCGCTGGCGATCCGCTCGACAATATCGACCCGCACCAGCTTCGGCCCCACCGGCCAATAGCCCGCCATGGTGTAAAATGCGTCGGGGACACCGGGCATCCGATCGATCGAGACGGCACTGGGGTCCGGCAGCGGCTGGTGCGCGCCATGCCGCACCGACCAGAGTGCGGCACGCCAGCGGGTCGGCTCCGGCTTCAGCAGGCGCGGCAGGTAGATATGATAGGCACCGATGCGCACGCCGCAGGCTGCCAGCCGCCGGCGCTGGGTCTTGGACAGGGCCGAGACGATGCTTGCCGCGGCATCACGGCGCACCACCCCGAGCTGATCGAGCAACTGCACCGCCAGGCCGCGCGCTGCCCCCTCCAGCCGATCCGGGTTTGCAATCGCCAGCGCCTCGCGCAGCAGGGCGAGCGGGGCCAGTTCCTTGTCGACTTGTGCGGTCAACCAGCGTTCCAGCCGCTCCAGGACGCGCGCGCGGTCCTGGGGCGGCAGGGTCATGGCCCCGGCTGCCAGGCGAATGCGCGGGCGCAGCATGTCCTGGCCGGTCTCCAGCGTCGCCACCAGCGCACCGCGCCAGCACACCCCAACACGCGGCGCGCTCACCTCCGGGCACAGGCGGAACTCTGTCGCCTCGCTGCCGGCCAGTGCACGGGCGCGCCGGCCCATCTCACCTTCCAGCGCGCGCTCGGCAGCTGCCATCACCCGCCGTTTGTCCGTGTGGCTGCTCAGGGGGTCGACCGAGAAGGTAAAGCCGGTGAGCATGCCGATCGCGGTGCCGTCCACCTCCACGGCACCGTCTTCGGCAACCCCCACCTCGACGGCACTGGCGTCGCGCAGCTCACGCAGCAGCACGGCGGTGCGCC
This sequence comes from uncultured Sphingomonadaceae bacterium, assembly GCA_964404985.1. Lineage (GTDB taxonomy): Bacteria > Pseudomonadota > Alphaproteobacteria > Sphingomonadales > Sphingomonadaceae > Hankyongella. Next base: position 4,451 of record CAYOMD010000001.1, on the reverse strand, counting down.
GGTCGACGAAGCGTTGGGTCAACCGCTCGTGCAGAGCGTCGGAGAGTTTTTCCTCCAGTTCCTTGGTCCGCCCGGCCCAGTGGGTCGGGTCATCCAGCCAGCTGGCCTGGTGTGCGATGTAGGCCCAGGTGCGCACACCGTCGATGCGGCCAGCCAGGGTATCGATGTCCCCGTTGACATTATCGAGGCGGGCAACCTCCGCACCGATCCACTCGTTGGGGATGGTCCCGTTGCCCTCGGTCAGGTGCCGGTAAAGCCGCTGCACCATGCGTGCATGGTTGTCGGGTGAAATCTTGCGATAGTCCGGCAACTGACAGGCAGCCCACAGCTTGCGAACCGCCTTGTCGCCGCGCGTGCGCTGCATCACCTCCGGCTCCTGCGCCAGCACGCGCAGCACCGCCAGATCGACAGCGTCGGCGGGGCGCATCAGCTCCGGTCGCTGCGGTCGCACGTCAAGCGAGGCGATCAAGGACTTAACCGACTGGAAATCGAGCACGGCGTTGCGCCATTTCAATTCTGTCAGCGCTGGCACCACATGGCCTTCGACGGCCAGCATCTCCTCAGCCGTAAGCCCGGCATCGGGGTCGCTGCTCAAGGCGACCGATCCGAAACTGCCGTCCTTGCGGTGGCGACCCGCGCGGCCGGCGATCTGTCCGATCTCGGAGAGTTTCAGACGGCGGAACCGCCGGCCATCGAACTTGTGAACAGCGGCAAATGCCACATGGCCAATGTCCATATTGAGGCCCATGCCGATGGCATCGGTCGCCACCAGATAATCGACCTCGCCCGCCTGATACATGGCCACTTGCGCGTTGCGCGTGCGCGGACTGAGCGACCCCATGACCACCGCAACCCCGCCGCGCTGACGGCGCAACATCTCGCCAAGCGCGTAGACCTGCTCGGTCGAGAAGGCGACGATCGCGGAGCGCTTGGGCAGGCGGGAGAGCTTGCACGCCCCGACCCCGGTCAGGGTCGAGAACCGCGGGCGGCTGATGATATCGGCATCCGGCAACAGCGCCCGGATCAGCGGGGCGATGCTCGCAGAGCCAAGCACCATGGTCTCGTCCCGGCCTCGTGCGCGCAGGAGGCGGTCGGTGAAGATATGCCCGCGCTCTTCATCGGCCCCCATCTGTGCCTCATCCAGCGCCAGAAACGCGACATCGCGCTCCAGCGGCATGGACTCAGCGGTGCAGAGGAAATAACGCGCGCCCTCTGGGATGATTTTTTCCTCGCCGGTGATCAGCGCGACCTGACCGGCGCCCTTGGCTGCGACCACGCGGTCATAAACTTCGCGGGCAAGAAGGCGTAGCGGGAAGCCGATCATGCCTGAGGAGTGGCCCAGCATTCTTTCGACAGCGAGATGGGTCTTGCCGGTGTTCGTCGGCCCGAGGACTGCAGTGACTGGCGGCGTCCGGTGGTAACCCATATATGTATCGTGACCTCACAAGCAGCGAAGATCAAGTCGATTTCATCTATCCATAGTAGGGAATTGTGAAGAATACGCTACAGTTCGTATGGAAATTTTCTTTCTTTTGTCCAGGATCGGGACAACCCCGTGACATCGGGCATGGTTTGCGCTTTGGCGAACCGCTTTGGCGCTGCCTCACAGATTCTGGAATCGGAAAATTACCAGGTGAGAGATTTCGATTTGACTTGGACAAAATGCAACGGCAGGAGTGGTGAATCGTTGAGTCAGTCGGGAAATCCGCGACTCACAGTCTTTGCGCAGGCAGGTACCGCACAGACATGAACCCGGCTACTGATTCAGGCTCGCAATGAACGCGGACACTGCGCTCGCCTTCGCTCCTGTTGGTCTTGCCCTTTCCGTGCGCCCTGCGTCGCAGCAGACTCCCTGGGCGGTCGACCTGGGGTACCGGATCGGCTCGCCCGAGTGGTGGCGCGGTTTTGCAACGCTTGCCGCCATGTTGTCCTGCGCGCTGCTGGCGATGCAGTCGATCGAAAGCCCGGCTCCGCCTTCCCGGTTCCCGGAGCCCCTGTCCGAACAGCAGCGGGATTTACTGCTGCCTCTGATGATCGGCCCGCTGGCGGACGGCGCACAGACGGGTGGTGCAGTCGGCATGACGCGCCGGATGCGCGCACTCGCCGCACCACTTGAGCCGGCGATGGTCAACACCACGCTGCGCATACGGCGGGGTGAGCGCCTGACAGGAGCTTTGATGCGCGCCGGTGCTGCACGCAGCATTGCCAAGGATGCGGAAAAAACCCTGGAAGCACAACTGGGCGGCCTCACGTTTGAAAGCGGCTCGGCCCTGCATGTCACGCTCGGCCGCCGGATGTCCGCCGATACGCCGCGCCCGCTCGACACCTTGCGCTTCCGCGCCGCGTTCGACACGGTGGTGGAAGCCCAGCGCCTGGGCGGCCAGCTTTTGGCGAAGACAATCCCGCTGCAGGTTGTCGATGCGCCTGCGCGGGTCGAGGGTGCGGTCGGGTCCAGCCTGTATGTTGCGGCGCGCCGCGCCGGGGTCCCTGCGGGCCTGGTCAACCAGTATGTCAAGCTGTTGTCCTTCGGGGTCGACTTCGAGCGCGACGTCGTGGCCAGCGACCACTTTTCCCTCGTCTTCGAGCGACGGGTGGCAGAAACCGGGGAAGTGCGTACCGGCAAGCTGCTGTATGCCGCACTTGACCTGAAGAAACTGAAAAAAACCATTGAGTTGACAGGTTTTTCTCCTTCTGGCGGCTCTGTGGAGTTTTTCCATGCCGACGGCGTCTCGGTGAAGCGCCTGCTGATGAAAACACCGATCGATGGCGGGTTCCGCCAGACATCCGGCTTTGGCATGCGCCGCCACCCGATCCTTGGGTACAGTCGCATGCACAAGGGGATCGACTTTGCAGCCCCGACCGGCACGCCGGTGCTGGCGTCTGGTGCCGGCACCGTTGCATCTGCGGCCTTCAACAGAGGCTACGGCAACGTGATCGTGCTGAACCATGGTCAGGGCTTCCAGACCCGTTATGCACACCTGCACGGCTTTGCCCGCAATGTGCGGACCGGCAGCCGTGTGGAACAGGGTCAGGTGATCGGCTATGTCGGCAGCACCGGCCTCTCGACCGGCCCGCACCTGCATTATGAAGTCTATCTGAAGGGCGGGGCAGTAAACCCCTCTGACAGCAGGCTGCCGACCGGACGCTGGCTCGCCGGCAAGGACCTGGCAAACTTCAAGGCGCAACTGGCGACCATGCGCGCCATCGCACCCAATGTCAGCCCGGCCGAGGTTCTGGCCGAGCACGACATCAAGCCAGGTGGTCGCAGTTAGACCTGATTTCAGGCAAAACGCAGACCGGACTCACACCTCGATTGAAACGTGGTGAGGCTGAGCGGCGATACGCGCCATCCAAGTCTTGAGCGCAGGATAGGCTGAAAGATCAAACCCGCCCTCTGGCGCAACATGGGTGTACGCATAAAGCGCGATATCGGCGATACTGAAAGCACCACCGACAAAAAACGGGGTCTGTGCCAAATGGTCTTCCATGAGCTGCAGGGCCGAGTGGCCGGCAGCTATCTTGCGCGGCAAGGTCGACTTTTGCCACTCGTCGAGGTTATCCTCCCCAACATAGGCAACCCAGAAGCGAACAGTCGCCACATTGGGTTCGTGATTGTACTGCTCGAAGAAAAGCCACTGAAGCACTTGCGCTTGCAAGAGCTTGTCCTGAGGCCAGTACTGCGAGCCCTGGGCGAGGTAATACAGCGCCGCGTTCGACTCTGGCAGCATAACGCCGTCGATCTCAAGCACCGGGATGCGGCCATTGGCGTTGACGTGCGCCATAAACTCCGGGGTTCGCGTCTCACCTTTGAGAATATCGTAGCCACGACGCTCATAAGTGAGACCCAGATGGGCCATCAGCAGGCGCAGTTTGTAGCAGTTACCCGAGGGTGGATATTCATGAAGGATAATTGGCATTACTGTTCTCCTTTGCGAACACTCTGGAGTTCGCTGACTGTACGCAGAATCAAGACCCTCACCGTTCGTGTCGAGCCCTTCGACGCCGCTTGGCGAGCGACGCTCAGGATAAACTCCGTCGAGACACGTCCAGACGATGCTGGAGCCGCCCCTCGACCTGGCTCGGGGCGAACGGGTTCTTGTATAGTTATTGCCGCACTAGGACAGCAGCTTGCGTGCGGCCTTGATCAGCTCTTCCTTCTTGGCGTCCTTGTCACCAAGTGTGGTGTCTTCCGGCACCTTGAGGCCGCGCTGGACCGCCGGACGCGCGGCGATCTGGTCCAGCCACCGCTTGAGATTCGGGAACGGCGCAATGTCGACACCCGACCAGTCGTGGATGCGGACCCAGCAGAAATTGGCGATGTCGGCGATCGAATAGTCACCGGCCAGATACTCGCTCCCGGCCAGATGCCTGTCCAGCACCCCGAACAGGCGCCTGGTCTCGTTCTGGTAGCGGTCGATCGCCGGCTGGATCTTCTCCGGGAAGTAGCGGAA